>JAOARD010000009.1 GCA_025210735.1 Bacteroidales bacterium | reverse complement strand
TTGTCGCCCAAACTATATGAACTGTCAGATCTGAGACCGTATGACCATTATTTCGTTGAACCATGATACAAAGATACTTTTTAGAAGCTAAAGCGGATGCACTAAAGTGCATAGTTTTAACTACTTTTGAGACCAATAAAATATTTTAATCATTTGTTAAAAATAGATTATTTTATAGTTAAATATAACTAAATTATTAACGGTATACAATTATATTGTGATCTTTTTTTGCTATAAGTATAATGTACTCGGTAAAACAAAACGAGCAACTTCACCAGCCCTACATTCTTCATTATTAGATAATTTTACATAAACACAATCATTACGCTGGCAATAATGATTATTTACTAACTAAACAATTTAAGAGAATGTTTGATCCAAAGAAAAATTACAAATTAATGTCTGTAAACAGTGGTAAGGTAGCCGATGTAAGAGGCGATTCAGAAGATGACTGGGTTAACCTGATACAGTTTGATTGGCATAAAGGCACAAACCAGAAATGGGTATTTTGAAGAGTTTAACGGATTTTATCAAATTAAACCTGTTAATCAGTGGTAAGGTAATGGATATTCAAGGTGGTTCAACTAAAGAGGGCGCTAAGATTATACAATATCCTGATAATGGTGGACAAAATCAACAATGGTTTATAGTTGAAGTAAACTAATATTATAACAGAGAGGGATTATATATTTTGCATAATTCTTCTCTGTATATCACCCTCTTAAGCTAAGTATATCCTTTGGGCACGAACTTACACAACGCTCACAAAGGATACATGTATTACTCTTTACAGCCATATTGTTTGTAACACACTCTTTAACATCAATAAGCATAGGACATGCTTTATTGCATTTATTACAGTTTATACACTCTTTTGAGTTATCCGGTTTAATCTTAATAAGAGAAAACCTTGAAAAGAGTCCCGATATTGTAAGAAACGGACAGATAAGTCTGCAATAACCTCTGCTGCCAAAAAAGTGTGTAAGAACTGTACCTACAATAATTATATACAGGTTCTCTCCAATAATCCAATATAGACGTATTGTTTCGTCTTTTGATACATGAACATTGTATGCTACAATAAATGCAGTTATAATAACCAAAAAGAGGTATCCCCATGCCACGTACTCATTACGCTTCACCGGTTTTCTTTTTGATACCACTTTGCTGTTTGTTAATTCAAAGAAGGCTCCATCCCAACATACCCGTGAGCAGAATGCACTTCCGGCAAACAGTGGTAGTATTACCCGAGCTACCATAAGCTGAATTAATGCTCCGGTAACAACCATCTCGTAGGCATCAAAGAATATCTGAGAGAACTGAAAGTTTACACGCGATACAATGCTTAACCCAAAGAATAAGCCCCCACCAATTGCTACCATTAACGATATACGCAGTGGCTGTTTAAGTTTAGGATAGTTCTGCACAAGTGATCTTACAAAACCATCGGTTACACCAATACTAAAGAATAGTAAGAAATATCTGACATCTCTTACATACCACATAAACAGACCTATAATAACAAATATAGATGCAATAATTAACGGGTATCGGTATTTTCTGATACCTTCAACAGCAATAAACATTCTGAATAATTTTAAATTGTACTCTTAATAACTTGTCAAAAAAAGAGTATCATATATAGATGTTAGTGAGGTGTAACAACTAAATATGAAACAATTTCATCTACTTTTTTAGAATGTTTTATTGATGTTAAATACAATCCCTACTGGCTTTCCAAACATTCCGGGTTCTTTTATAACATTATACAACGGCAATATACATAAATTTAGGATAGACTCTCTGAAAAGTTTTAGTTTCCGTTCTTGTTTGTATTAATTACTCACCTCTTTACATTAACAAAAAACCTGACCTGCTCTGTGTAACCATCCTCATCTTTAACAATTATATCGTGCCAGCCTTTGTTTACACTTACAGCATAACGGCTTTTATCTGTAGTTACTCCAAGGTACACATCATCCAGATACCAGAACAGTCGTTTCTCAGGGTTGTTATGGGCAACCTTTACAACAAGTCTCTGAAAATCGCCGTTAAAATCGCGTGGTATCCAAACCTTTGCTGAATCGCGCGGATATATTATATGCATTGGATTACCTGTTGCAACTATGTTACACTCTCTGTTATGCGATGGTATAACCTCAGGGATATGACCACGTTTCTTAAGTTCATAATTTACATCTGCAGGATATATAAGATAATGTTTAGAGATGTGATTATCGTCCCAACAATAAGAACAGACCTGATGTTTTCCTGTAGCATCAAGATATATGTTTTTATGGTAAGGGCATAAACGCATACTGTTCATATCTGCCGGAGCCCATACCTCTTCGGTATTATCGCAATATTCACCAGCAATAAAACCTGTCTCCTTACATACCTTTACCCTTTTAAAATCGTATTCATCATACGGAAACCACAGCCTGTCAGGATCAGCATCAAGATAGTTTATAATATCAAACAGTAGTGTTCCTGCACTTGACGCTCCTGATATATTCGGATTTCCTTCGCCATCAAAATTTCCTGCCCATACAGCGATTGTCCACTTTGGTGTAACGCCAACAGCCCAGGCATCTTTATGTCCGTAACTTGTACCTGTTTTCCATGCAACAGGTTTCTGACTGCTATATTGCTGCCAATAGTACTCTGCACCCGGGCGTTTAAGCTCTTTAAGCATATTTAGTGTAAGATAACACGCTCCTTTGCTTATCAATCTGTTTGTACTTTGATTAATGTTTGTACTATCCTTTTTCAGATAGTAAGGTTTTGTGAATACTCCTCCGTTTCCCAGTCCCTGATATAACATAGCCATATCTGTTACTGTAACCTCTGCACCACCAAGAATTAGCGGAAGGCCATAATCGTCGGCAGTACGAAACAGGGTTGATACTCCTGCATCTTTAAGAAATGCGTAAAAACTATAAACACCATACATATTTAACAATCGTACCGCCGGAATATTAAGTGATCTTACAAGTGCATCCTGCGCGTGCACTATGCCATTATACTTTTTATCTGCATTTTTAGGCGAAAAAGCTTCATAATATGATGGTACATCTTTTATCAGCGTATTTGGTAGTATCATACCCTCATCCATTGCCAGAGCGTATAAAAATGGCTTAAGTACCGAACCTGATGATCGTGGCGCGATTACCCCATCTACCTGCCCCTGACTATTTGTGTCAAAAAAGTCGGCAGAACCTACATATGCTTTTATTGCAGATGTTTCTGTATCAAGCAACAGTACCGCACTATTGCTTATTCCCTGTCGTCTGAGCGATGCTGTATGATGACGACACAGAAATTCTAAATGTCTCTGTATTTTCAGGTCAAGCGTTGTGTGTACAATGTTCTCCCGTGCATATTTAGTATGTATCTTACGTGTAAGGTGGTGTGCTGTTATTCTGAACGGATATACTCTGCGTGGCAGAGGTTCATCAATTGCCAGTTTATATGTTGATTCATCAATCTCTCCGTTTATTAGCAGTTTTTTTAATAGCTGATTACGTTTTTTCCTGAGTATCTCTTTGTTTACTGCGGGCGATACATTACCAGGTGCATTTGGCAATACAGCAAGGCTTGCTGCTTGTGCCCAACTCAACTCCTCAGGATTCTTCCTGAAGTAACGTAACGATGCCGCACGATATCCTCTAATATTTCCTCCGTATGGAGCGTGATTAAGATAGAGCCTGAGGATATTGTCTTTACTGTAATAAACCTCAAGTTTTATTGCAAGAAACATCTCTTTTACCTTATTGGTAAATGTACGTTCGTTACCCTTTATCATACGTGCAAGCTGCATTGTAAGTGTACTTGCTCCGCTTACAACCCGTTTACTTTTAACATTCTGTATTGCTGCTCTTATTACCGATACAGGATTTACTCCCGGATGCCATCTGAAGTACTCATCCTCGTAATTTATAACTGCTGTTTTTAGTTTATCCGGTATCTTAACATTATTATCATCAGGAAAACACCACTGCTGTTTTCGGTTAAGGAATACTCTCAGTATCTCACCATTACTATCAACAATCATCTGGCTATAATCATCCGGAAATAGTTTTGATGGTAGAGGTATAGCAATATATACTGTAAATATTAAAAGTAGTATTGCGGTTATCTGCCATTTCCGTTTTCGCAAAAATTTTACCTGCTTAATTTTAGCTAAAAAGCTTTGCAACAGTGTTTTTACCACACTGCAATATTTTATTATGGCTGTACTGAGTTTTCTGATATCCACTATTAGTTAATATGTTACTTGTTAACCGGAAATTAAAAGAGAGCCGGAAATGTACTATAAATTTCCGGCCTCTGAATATTATAGATTATTTATAATCTGTTAGTCGTTCTTAACCACCTTAACCTTTTTACCTTTTACAACAGCTTTGTAATTACTATCGTACATAGCTTCAACAATTGTTGATGGCAGATTGTACTCTCCTACTGTAACAGCGTTCAGCTTCACAACAAAGTCATAACTCTTTTCACTAAAATAGTGTATATCAAAGAACCACATTATTCTATCATCTCTTATATCAAGATACTCTTCTCTGTTAAGATTAAAATCAGAAGCCCAATCAGGTCTTGATGACTCAAGTAATCTTGTGTTCTCTATCTCCCATCCCGAAGGTAGTACCTGTACAAGTGCATTTTCATCTATATTCTCTACAGAGCTTATGTTACGTACTCTGAAATGTCCCCAGAATGTTGTTCCCTGTTTAAGTACCGAAGGATCTATTTTATAGCCTTCTTCATCGTACCAATCAACCTCAAGTGTTAGGTTTTTGGATTCGTTAACGCTCTTGTCAACCAGTGGCACTCCGTTCCACGACAAGGTTGTATATATCTTCTTAGCACTACCTGAAGCATCGGTTATAAGTGTTACATCTTTACCAAAATCTTTTGTAAATGAGTATGTAAATGTTTTTGCCTGATTAATAGTTATTCGCTCTCCATCAGCAAGAACAAGTTCTCCTACAACTTTAAGTTCCGGATTGTTACCTTGTATAACACCCATATACTTACCTATTGCAAGCAGAGAGTATCCTATTGTTTGTGTTGAGTACCAGTTTTGCGAACCGATATATTTTGATACAATCTCTAACATCTCATCGGCTTTTGTGTAGCGTTGCATCTGTACAAGAGCATCAAGTATCATCGCTTTATCTCTTAATCCGCTACCATAAGTTCCTGAAAACTCCTTATACTCTCTTGTATTGAATCCTGCACTCATAGCAATATCGTTTGCTACATCTTGTTTTCCTGACAGATAGAATGATGCCGCCAGTAACCACTTTCCTGTATCGTCAAGATCGTGCAGATTACTTTCGCGGATAAGGTTCATCTCTGAATGTTGCGGATCTGATGCCAAAGCAAGTATATATGTTCGATACACCCTTTCGCGAAGTTTTCCGTTATTATTACGTGCCTGACGGCTAACATATCTCAACCAATTTTCATACAGATCTTCATCAACATGGTATCCCATCTTTTTAGCCTCTACCATAAAGTGTCCTCCATACAGTGTTCCCCATTGCGAAGCCTCACTACCATATGGCCAGTAGCTAAATCCACCAGAGGTAGTCTGGAACTTACGCAGACGTGTAAGTGCAGCATTTATGTTGTCATCAATCTCTGCCGAGAATGCCTCAGGATACTTTATGAACTTCTTAAGATGTAGCTGCGGGAATACAGAAGAGGTTGTCTGCTCAATACATCCATATGGATAGTGTATCAGCCATCTTAATCTGTGTCCGAAGTTAACTATAGGGAATGGTGATACATTTAATACAGCACGATTTGTACCATCTATTCCTATCTTAGGTATGTTCATTGTCTGTCTGGTTCCTGCATCAAACTTACTCTTCTTAGAGTCATATATACGGGCTGATGATGGTCTTACCATAAGATCAACCTTATGTTCTGCCTTGTATTTACCAGCTGTAGCTGTAATGGTAACCGATGATTGTCCGGCTGCATTATCAGCCTGCAACATAAAATAACAATCCTTATCTGATGCCTTTGGAAGTTTCACAACCTGCTGCTTTCCGCCAACAACCTTAAGTGGTCCTGTAACTGATATATCAACATTTACATTACCCATACCATCTTTAAGCGCAAAAACAGATACCGGTACTCTGAATTTCTCGCCCGGTCCAATAACTCTTGGTAATCCCGGAAGTACCATTAGTTCGGTTTTTACAGGAACTGCTTTATCTGCGCGTGCATAGCTGTTATCTCTTGCCCCAATAACCATTACTCTTACAGAGCCAACATAGTTTGGCATATTAAATTTAACCTTTGCATTTCCGTTTTCATCGGTATACATAGGTCCTTTAAACATGCTTACTGGCTTGAATCTCTTTTTGCCCTTCTTTGCTCCCATCTGCGATTCACGATAATCCATATCTCCTCCAATAGAGAATGTCTTAAATACATCGCCTTTATTTGCTGATATCACATGTGAGAACAGATCAAATGTCTCAACATCCAGACGTAGTTTCTTAAAGAAGTACTTCCATGGATTTGGTGTTCTGAATTGTGTTATATCAAGTAATCCTTCGTCTACAACAGCAATTGTAAACTGAGTCTTCTTACGATCTTTTGTCTGTATCTCAACCTCAAACGGCTCTTTTGGTCTGAACTGTATTGGTGTTTTTATCTCAATCTCATGACGCGTATTTTTATCTTCTACATTAAGAGGTAACATACCAAACATACGTATAGGACGATCGTTAACAGTTTGATTTTGCGGCTGTATAAGCGATACTGATACATATGCATTTGGTACCATTGATTTATCAACAGGTATCTCTATTGTCATCTCGCCCTCTTTCTCAGGGTAGTATACTTTTTTTGACAGTATCTCATTCTGTTTCTCTATTGTAAGTAATATAACTCCCTCTTTTGGTGATGGAAACTGTACCTTAGCAACCTCTCCTACATTATATCTCTCTTTATCAGAAACCAGTGCTAACGATCCTGCATTTTTATCGCCCGATGGTGATGCTCCGTACGGATAGGCATTTAGTTTAACACCTGAAGAGTGCTTTGTACCTGACTCATCTGTAACCTCTACAAAGTACGCTCCTTCTTCAACAGGCAGGAAGTTTACAATAACCGGTGTACGCTTACTTGTAAGCATTCCCTCCTTTACTAATACTGTACTGTAGTCTGTTTTAAATCGTAATTTCTTATTGCTATCATACTGCCACCACCAGTATGTTGAGTTTCTGTATATACGATACTTTATTGTTTTTCCGGCAACAGGTACTCCTTTATCGTTAAGCAGTATTACAGGGATGTCCATATCGTTTCCGGTTGCAACATAGCTGTATTTTGGCGACTGTATACCAACATAGTGGCTGTAAGGCTCTATTGGTATATTAACCCAATTTATATTAGGTCGCCCGCTCTTTTCAAGTACTTTTGCTGTAACCTTCATATTAAGTGCCGAAGGAACACCTTTCCAGTTAGGGCAATCCCAGTTTATTGTTGCTTTACCATCATTATTCAGTTCAGCATTGTATACATTCTCTGTAACTGACCTGAAATCCTTTTCAGGGTTTGCAAATATGTATTCGCTATATTTAGCGAAACGTTTATTTACTTTTTGTATCTCAATATCAACCTCTGCATTAAGGTTAGATGCAGGATTCCCGAACAGGTAGTTACAGTTTATATCAAATGAGAATGTCTTATCTTTTGTTGTTAAACGTTTTGTCTTTGGTTTAATCTTTACCTTAAGCTTATAAGGAACAACAGTCTCTATTTTTACTGTATGCGAGAAGTATCTGTTTCCGATACTGAATCTGGCATCCCAGTTTCCTGTTGGGTCATTATCACGTGTCTGGAATCTGAAATTGTAGAAACCATCGTTATTGCTTTTACTTATCTGCTCATATACCTTTTTACCCTGTGGGTTGTACAGTTTTACTGTAAGTGGTGTATTATCTGAATAAATCTTATCCTGATGTCTGGCAATTACCGACAGGTTTATATTATCGCCCGGACGATATACTCCGCGCTCTGTATATATAAAAGCACGTGTGTTTGCATCATATGAATCTACTCCACCCACATCAAATCCGGAGATGTTCCATTTCATCTCGTTAAACTTGATGATACTGCGCATTCCATCTTTCTTTGCCTCTATATACGTGCTGTAGTAGTATCCATCGCTATCTAACTCAGCCATTCCTTCAGTATTAGTTTTAGCTGAACGAATTGTTTTATTGCTGTATGATCTTTTTAGTTTTAGTTTAACTCCCTGCATTGGCTTACAGGTAGACAGATCTGTTGCAAATACAAGATACTTTCCGTCTGTCTTTTTACATGTTAAACCTATATTACTAAAGAATATTGGTTTATATATCTGTCCGAAGTGCTCTATATGCTTAAATCTGGTTTTATACCCCGGATCTACCAACATATCGCCCGGATTAAAGTTGATACGAACAAGGTATAAACCTTCGTCGTAGTTCTTTACAATACCTGTAAGGTCAACCTCACTAAGTAGCCATCTGTTTTTCTTTTTCCCAATATCAAATGTCTGGTTATGAACAATAACTCCTACTCTGTTAATATAAGCTCTGTCAAACGGTGTGTGGCGGTTTGTTGAGCTGCTAAGGCGTTCGGTATTAATAAATTCAAATATACTATTGTCATATACCTTTTTAACCTCAATATGTACCTTGCTAAGGTTACTGCTGTAGAACTGCAAACGATATTTATTATCTGATGGTAAGAATACTCCATCTGATGCAAACTCTACCTGAGGCTCAAGGTCAGAGAATTTAACAGTTTTTTCAGTCTCTTTATTAGTTACTGTTCCCCATTTACTACGTACCCCTTTTGCTACAATAACTTTATACTCCGTACCAAATTCAAAATCGCCATCAAGTATTATTGAGTTGCCTAGTTTCTTAAGTTTAAATTTAACCTTTGGTTTTACCTTAATTAATCCGTTAAGATTCTGCTCACTGTCAAATGCATCTGAAAACTCTACTCTTAGTTTTGGGTATTTACTATCCTCTTCCTGAGTAGCTCTTACAATCTTCATCTCCGCAATTGGAGTTATCTGAAACTCCCTTACAAAATCATCGCTAAGATCAAGATCATCTTTCTCTATAGTAAGTTTAAAGTTCTTCGTATCATCCTCTCTTATTATAGTTTCACTCTCAAACGTATAACTCTTGCCATCAGTTTTAGTCCAGAATATCTCGTAGCTTTTACTACCCTCTTTCAGTTTAACTACATCCTGAAGTTTCTCAACAGTTGTTGATTCAGTAAATTGTACAGCTCCTTTATAAACCAGCTCTTTTGGGTCAAATCTGTCTTTTAGCTGAAGTTCTCCTGTAAACTGCGATATCTCACGTCCGTTTACCTGAAAGTTAAATTTAAAATTGGAGTATCCTTGTTCCGCAAGATCTTCGCTAAGTTCATCCAGCTTTAATGTACCAGTATATACCTCGTGGAATGGTAAAAGTTCTTCAGGCTCAAACCTGATGGTCTGTTTATCGTACCAATAAGCTTTACCTTTTATTGATGGTTTAAACGTTAATATACCCTCTGCTATCTGTGCATCATCAATATCATCAACCATATTCTTTGTAAATCCAATCTCTATACGGTCGTTGTTATCAATATATCCGTTTGGTGCACTATTAATTATTCTGGATATCTCTTCTGAGTATTCCATGGTTACTTTTTTACTTTTGCCACCACCACAGGCAAAAAGTACAACTACCAACAGGGGCAGACATAACAGTTTAAATTTTTTCATAGTCTATAATTCTCCTTTTCAATGCCAGATGGAACTAAACAATACTATAATAGTCTTGTATGTAAGAGGTTTACAGATGTTAGTTTCATTTGTTTATCGATGTTTGTTATATGTATAAAGTTTGACAAGTAAATTTACTAAAAGAGTTTTATTATTACCGCCAAAGTTGCTAAACAATTACATATAAATTTAATCTACTCATAAACAGTGATATCTAATATCTGAATTATGTATATCAGGTTTAGATTGATTGAGGAGAGACTGAGACTTAATGTATCTTACTATAATTTATAATGTCATTTTAAACAGGCTATTAGGTTTATTGGTTATCGGGTCAACAGGCAACTCCTCTGCTATTTTGAATCCAAACTCTTCATAAAACTTTACAGCTCTTGTATTCTCCTGAAATACATATAGCTGGTTAGCTGCCATCTCATCAACAGCAAATTTTAATAACCTTTTTCCAATACCCGAATGGATATATAGTGGTGATACAAATAGCATCTCAACCATTTTGTTATTTACTCCCAGAAAACCAACAATTGAATTATCCTCTGTACGTATACAAACCATATCGCATTTATCAAACATATCTATCAATGTCTTTTTTCTGAGTAGTGTGATATCGTCTTTATCTATAAACTGATGAGTTGCGGACATGGACTGATTCCATATATTTATAAGTTCATAGTATTCATTTTCGGTAACATTATCGATATAATAACTCATAGTTTACTCATTTTAAAGTATGTATTAAAAAACTGACGGGAGCAATATGTAAATTATTGCCCCCGTAATACACTGTGTATTGTATCAGCTGTTATCGGACAATAAGTTTACTACTGTATCCTTCTGTTTTAAATACGTATAATCCGCTATTTAGGTTAAGGTTTATTCTGAACCTACCTCCTTCTTTTGTATTTATTAATCCACTTTTAACCAACTGTCCGGTATGTGAATATATTCTGTACAATTGATTAACAGGCTTGTTTGTTGTTACAATTATATAGTCCGAAACAGGATTGGGATAGATGCTAATATCATTTTTGTTAATATCATTATCTATATCTGTTGTTTGTCCATCTGTAACTTTAATTGTAAAGCTCTTAATAATCTCTGCGTTACCAGAATCAACAGACTTTATCTTTACCTTGAATGATTCTCCGGCAGTAAATGTAGTATTTGGTTTAAGTATATTGTTTATAAGTTTCACCTTATCACCTCCTTCAAGAACAGTGTAATAGAAGTTGTCGTTATTATCATCATCAACTGTTGCCAATACACCTATTATATCGTTGGTTGTTATATTTGCAGAAACAGTATTATTGCTCAGATATATATCCGTAGGAGCACTATTCTGTCCGGTTCCTGCCTTTTCTACTATGATATTAAATTGTTTCTCAATAAAACCATCATTCGAATCGGAACTTTTAATACGAACTGAGAATGCATTAATTTTTGAGTAATCAAATGTTTTATTACTCCTTAGCATACCATTCTGTATACTAACATAACCATTTCCTTCACTACCTTCTCCATCAACAAGCTGATAGCTAAAAGCTGTATCCGCTTCATCCTCATCAAATGTTGCAAGCACACCTATAAACACACCTGTTTTCTGATTCTCCAATACCTTATTTGCTGAAAGGATTATATCAGAAGGATTATCATTAACATTCTTAACTTTAATATTTACAAATGTATTAAGACTGTAATCAGCCGTTTTATGGTTAACCTTCACCTTTATCTTATAAATAGTCTTATCTTCGTAATTAAGAGGTTTTACCAGACGAATCTGATTCTCATTCTCTATTGTAAAGTATTTGTTATCAGGATTACCTTCAACAAGTTCATAACTATATTCATCAAGATTTTGCCATGTACCCTGACCATAAGCATCATTAAATTTTTGTGCAAATATTTTTCCTATTACTATATCCGATTGGTTCTCTGCAACCAATTTATTGCCATCAATAGCAATCTGATCAGGAAGAGTGATACCTGATACATCTTCTTTGCCGGGTTTTATTGTTACAGTTTTTGTTAGTGTCCCACCATATACATCATAAGCCTCTATTTTAATCTTATATTCAGTAATTGAGTCGTACTTAAAAAGTTCCTCAGCAGCCATAAGTGTATTTCCATTTACCATTCTAAAGCTGTAGTTGTCTGCATTATTTTCATTATCTACAAGTCTGAAGAACAGTTCATCATCGTCAGGATCAGTTCCTGTTAATTCACATGCAAGTGCCAAACGAGGGTAGTTTCTTGGTATATGATACTCTGCTTTAAAATCAGAAGGATTCTGGTTATCATCTTTGTTAATAAATACAGGAAATGCATGACTGAATAGTTCAACTCCGGGAGCTCCCGGATTTGTAACTCTACACCTGTAAACACCCGCCTTATACTTATCTATATTTTTTATCTCTATATCTTTTGTATTTGCAAAATCAACCTCCTGCCCGTTTACAAACCACTGATATTGGTTATTGGCATGTGGCATTGAGTAACTAAGATTTGCAATATCGTTCTCATTTTTAAACTGAGGATCAGCATCGGGTTCAGAATATTTTTGAGGCGATGCAATATACTCATATACGCCAGTACCATAATGACCGGATTTCTGATCAATTGCACCCTTAACACTTAGGATATGATTAAAATTAAGGTAGTTATTTGATATATCTACGCGTTTAACATATGCCGCAATAGAAAGGTCATATACACTTGTTCCGTTTAACCAAAGATCGTCGCCCGTTAATGATGTAATCTTATTATTACTAACAGAAAGGTCAACAATTCCTCCGGTTATACCACCCAGTCCAACCTTTGGTAGTGCTTCAAGTTGTAGCTTTGTAAGCTGATTATGGCTCAGATCTAGCAACCAGACTGACTTCTCTCTGCCACCCCACGATATATTAGGTGCAACTTTGGTTATTTTATTATGACTAAAGTTAAGGTGTGAATATTGTAATCTTCGGTTACCATACCTTAACCAGAGTGGATCTTCTGCAGTAATCTCTCTTACAGGGTTAAAACTTTCAGGTATTTCGCCTGTCAGATTATTAAACATCAGGTATATATCTCGTATCTCTTCACGTACAGTTGCAATATACCTCTTACATGTTACAGAAGGATATCCCTCCCTGTTCTTTAATTCATTAAAATCTTTTATTATCCACTGATTACCATTTGTGCTCTTATACAGAGAGTCATAGGCACGTTTAACACAATCAAACGGCACATTCTCATAATCCTGTCCAAATACATTAAAAATGTTAAGTAGCAACAAAAGTGTAAAAAATCTTCTCATATCTAAAAATTATGTGATTAGTAATTAATTATCAGTTAGTAACAGATGATTACAATCACAGGTGGTTTCAGATACAAATTAGAGGAATAATAACTCTGAATAAAAGGTATGAAATGATGTTAGTATGGTAAAAACCGACTATGTTACTACCTATTTTGCACTATCCCGAAACTGCTTTGGAGTGATACTGGTATATCGTTTAAAAAACTTTATAAAGTTGGTTGGTTCATCAAATCCCAGTTTAAAACTTATCTCGCTAACAGTCATACTACTCTGATGCAACAAAGCTTTTGCATTAAGTATACGATGGTTATTAATTATTTGCTTTGGCGATTTTCCGGTTGTTTTACGTACACACTCTCTGAGATACACCTCACTTATATTCATGTGTCGAGAATAGTCGCTAATATTATTTGATCTTAATACATTGCGCATTACAATATTTTCAAACTGTACTGCTACTCTGGTATGCCTGGTAAACTCCACCGGTTCAAGATCTTTAAATATTATCCTGTTAATCATATTGAGTATTATCAACAGGTATGAATATATTATCTCCTTACTGGCATAGTCATTCTTATCGTACTCAGTATGTATCTCCTCAAAAAGATTGTAGAGGCGATCTTGTTGTTGCTTATCCAGCTTATAAAGCGGAATGGTACGAATATTAAAAAAAGGGAATCGGGATATTATATTGTATATATCATTATTGCCCTGAAAAAATGATGATTTAAACATTATACAGATTCCCTCAGTTTGATTTTCACCATCAGGAATATGATATGAGAACAGTTGTCCGGGAGGAATAAAGCTTATTGTATTATCAAGATTGGTATACGATTCACTACCAACCATTAATACTCCTTTATCGTGTTTACTAATAGAAATATCAAAGTACTGCTTATATCGTGGATTATCTATTTCCGGCGATATATCTTTACAATCCTCAAATCTAAATACAAAGAAGTCATCGTAATGAACCTTTTTATTAAGATTCAGAACTTCTACCAAGTATTTTACTTCATCTCTGTTGCTCATACCACATCAATTATAGTAAATTTAATCAACCACTGCTTAATATCAAAAAAATGGTTGTTAGAGAACAACAAAGAAGCCAACTATAATTTCATCTGCAACGATTAAATGTGCTGTAAAAATGGTAAAAACCGATATTAAACAGAGTGAAAACTTATAATGTAGCTATAACAAGTTAAGCCCGCATCAAATTATATGATGCAGGCTGATTTATCAAGCGTAAATTACTTACTGTTTTATTATACGTCGGCTGGTCTGTCTACCGTCTGACGCACGAACAATTATTGTATATACTCCTGATGAGAATCCAGATATATCTATATTGTTACCAACATCTGATTCAAATCGGATATTCCTCATTACATGTCCGGATATATTTATAATTGTAACTGTTACATTAGCATCGCCAATATCCGGTATCTCAACCTTAAACAGTCCTGTAGTTGGATTTGGATATATTATCACTCCTCCAAATTCATCGCTATCAATATCAGTTGGCGGTGGTGGTGGTGTAACTTTCTTCTTCTTAACTGTCACAATACGTGTAGTAAGTGCAAGTTTCGGAAATTTTGTATTACGCAGAACACAGTGAATCTTACAATCTCCCTCAGGTGTATATTTAGATGTTGTAGCCCCATCAACAAGAACATCGTCTTTGTACCAGGCATATGTTGTAGCAACACCTTCAATAACCTCCTCTGTAGAGTAGTCAATCTCTGTTCCTTCAATAATCTCTGAATTGTCAAACACTTTATACTGTGGCGCATATGTCAGATTAATATACGATCCCGGATCGGCAAGTTTAAGTCCGGTGAACTTAATATTGTTATATGAACATATGAATCGTTTAAGTTTTGTAAGAGCTGTTACATCAATTGTTGATAACTTATTGTTACTACAGTTAAACGTATTAAGCTCTACACACGATGACGGATCAAGAGATTCAATCATATTGTTGTTACAGTTCAACTCCTCAATTGCAGTGAAACCAGTAATATCTAACGTTGTAAGTTTGTTAAGAGATATATCAAGGAACTGAAGTGCTGGTTTGCTACCCATCTGCAAGTCTGATATATCATTCCATGTGGCATTCAGATGAACAAGTTTTTCGGCAGCTGTAAGATTAAGCGATGCAAGTTTATTCTTGCGTGCATCAATAATTCTTAGTTCAGCCAACGATGCCGTATTCAAAATTGCCATATCGTTACTGTTACAGTGCAGTTGTTCAAGCAGTGCCAGATGCGAAACATCAAGACTGGCTATTCGGTTTCCATTAACATTTATATATGTTAGCTTAGTCTGACCTGTAGTTGTAAGTGTTGATATATTATTTCCGTAACATACAAGTTTACGAAGTTCGGTAACACCTTTAAGGTCAATTGTTACCAGTTTCTTCTGTCCCACATGTAACTCAAGTATACGCTTATGATCTTCGGCACTCCATACAACGCCTTCGTAGTTCAGATAATCTTCACCACTCCATGTTAAAGTGTTGTCCGGATTGTCTCTCAATATTTTCTTAAGTGCATTCACATCTGCATCCTCAAGCGTATATGGAGGCTTCTCAATAATCTTGGTTACCGCAGTTGTAATTGTTAAACCTGCAAGTTCAGCATTTGTCATTACACAGTGGTAGTCTCCAAGTGCAGTTGGCTTATATGTTGGTGTTGTTACTCCGGCAATCTTTGCTCCATCTTTGTACCACTCAAATACAGTTGCAGTTCCGTTAACATCTGCCTCTGCTGAGTAATCAATTGTATAGTAGTCAAGATATTTTGTTACCGGATCAAAGACAACTTTCTGCGGAGTATATTGATAATCGGCAACACCAATAAACTTTTTAAGCTCCGAAAGCGGAAGATTATTCTCTTTGTTAATAACCTTTACCAACGCTCCAACAGCTGTAATATTAATGCTCGTCAGTTTGTTAGCTGTTACATCAAGCTCTGTTAACGCTGTAAGAGCAGAGATATCAAGCGATGTAATACCATTGTTAGCAAAATACAACTTCTTAAGAGCCGAAAGTCCGGTAAGATTCAAAGCCGATAAAGTATTATTTGCAAGGTTAATCTCTTCTGCTTTTACAAGTCCTGTAAGATCAATTGTTGTTAAACCGCAACCATCTGCTTCAAGCTTAACCAACTTTGCAAGATTTGTAACCGACAATGTTGATAATGTATTCTGAGAACATAGCAACTCTGTAAGCTCAGCAAAAGGTTTTGCATCAAGAGTTGTTATACCTTTATTCTTTATATCAATTGCTGTTACTCTCTTAGGATCTTCACTATTCCACGTTACTCCACTCCAACGCTTGTAGCTGTCACCAGTCCAATCTGTAAGTGTATTTGCCGGATTGTCTGTAAGAATTTTCTTAAGTGCAGCAACATCTGTAGCATCATAATTTACCGGAGCATCAATAACCTCGGTAATTGCTGTTGTTATTGTAAGACCTGGTAATTTAGCATTTGTCATTATACAATGATAATCTCCAATATCAGCTGGTGAATACTTTGCAGTTGTAACTCCATCAATCTTAGCACCATCCTTATACCACTCAAACACTGTTGCAGTACCATCAACATCTGCTTCGGCAGAGTAATCAATCTCAGCTCCAACATATATCTGGGTAACAGCAAAAACAGTTCCTTGCGGACTATACTGAAAATCAGCAGTTCCAACCATTGGTTTTAGTACAGATATTGGTAAACTATTGTTCTCGCAATGAATCTTTACCAACCCAGTGATGCCTGTAATATCAATGTTCTTCAAACTATTACCTGTAATCACAAGCTCTTTTAACGCAGTGAGAGTTGAGATATTCAGCGCTGCAAAGGTATTATCACCTAAATATAGCTTCTGCATTGCTGTAAGTGCCGCCAGATCTATTGTTGTAAGCGAGTTATTTGTAAGGTTTAACTCCTCAAGTTTTGTTAGTCCGGTAAGATTAACTGAAGTAAGACGAGTATTTGCACTTATCAACTTAGTCAGTTTACCAAGATTCTTAACTGACAATGATGTTATTGCATTATCAGAACATGTTAACTCCTGAAGTTCAGAAAGAGATTCAACATTAAGGTCAGCAATTCCTTTGTTCGTAATATCCAAACCTATAACTCTACGCGGATCTTCTGTATTCCATGTTACCCCTGCCCAAGTATTGTATGTATCACCTGTCCAGCTAATAAGTGTATTGGCCGGATTGGCAGCAAGTATTGCTTTAAGTGCATTTACATCATCGTTGTTATAATTTACAGGTGCATCAACAATCTCTGTTTTTGCAGTAGTTATTGTAAGTCCTGCAAACTCAGTGTTTGTCATTTTACAATAATAGAAACCTGTAGCAGCCGGTGTATATTTTGCAGTAGTTGCTCCGGCAATCTTTGCATCATCTTTATCATACCACTCAAACACAGTTGCAGTTCCATTAATATCTGCCTCTGCTGAGTAATCAATTTCATATCCAATTATTTGCTGTGATGCCTCAAACACATTTTTCTGCGGATTGAATTGGAAATCGGCAATTGGTAAAAATGATTTAAGCACAGATAGCGGTAATTTATTTTCCTGACAATGAACTTTAGTAAGTCCCGTAATACCGGTAATATCAAGCGTCTTAAGTTCATTACCTCTAATATCAAGCTCTTTAAGATCTTTAAGTGGAGTAATGTTAAGAGCAGCAATATCATTTGAGTAGATATAAACTCTCTCTAGTTTTGTAAGCAACTGTATTTCAATTGCGGTAATCTCATTATTACTAAAATTAATATCCGTAATATTTGTTACTCCTGTAAGATCAACCGTTGTAAGCTTTGCGTTTGAACACTGAATATTTGTAAGTTCAGACAGGTTCTTAACAGACAATGTTGTTATATCATTATCTGAACAGTACAGTTGTTTTAGTTTTGGTAAAGCCTCAACATTAAGATTAACCAAACCTTTTGATGTAACCTCAAGCTGAATTACCCTTCTCGGATTATCGCCATTCCATGTTACACCTTCCCACGTATGATATGAAGTACCTGTCCATGTGGTTAATGTGTTTGCCGGGTTAGCAGCAAGTATTGCTTGTAGAGCAGCAATGTCGTCAGTATCGTATGTTGCTCCGGCAGGATCACTAATATAATATTTCTCAGTAGTAAGAGTTAATCCCGGGAATTTCGGATTTGTCATCTCACAGTAATATTGCCCGGCTTCTGTTGGCGTATACTTTGATGCAGTATGACCATCAATCTTAACACGGTTCTTATACCATGTGAACACTGTAGCAGTACCATCAATTGTCTCTTCCTTACTTAAATCAATCTCTGTTCCCGGAAATGTAAACACTCTGTCGTACAGTTTACGCTGAGAGATATACTGAAAATCTGCCAGAGACAATCCTTTTACCAACTGGCTAAGCGGCAATTTATTAAATGTACATATTAACTGATTAAGTGATGTAGCATCCGTAAGGTCAATCTCTCTAATTAGGTTAGAGTTAAAGTTAAGATTAACCAATTTACTCTTTCCTGTAAGATCAATAGACTCTATCTGGTTATTATTAAATACTAAATCAGTAAGATTATTGAACTTAGATATATCTATTGTCGTAAATTTATTCAGTCCAATATTCAGATTTATAAGATCAGTAATTGGCGACAAATCAATATTATCTAATTTATTCTTTGCAACATTCAGAATTTTTATAGCACTTAATCCTGTAAGATCAATAGTTGTTAACTCATTATAGCCACAGTCAAGAGTCTCTAATTTACTCAGGTTAGTTATATTAACAGTAGTAATAGCATTATTAGAACAATCAAAATCTTTAAGCTCTGCCATTACTGTAACATCAACATTAGTAATATTTTTGTTCTCAATACTTAATCCTGTTACTCTACGCGGATCTTCAAGATTCCATGTTACACCTGCCCATGCACTATAATCTTCACCTGCCCAACCCAGCGTATTACCCGGATTAGCAGTAAGAATTGCCTTTAATGCATTTACATCATCTGTATTATAGTTATCGGTAACAGCAACAACAGTTACTTCATTTGTACTTAGCGTTAAGCCCGGAAGTTTTGTATTTGTCATATTACATGTATAAACTCCCGGATCTGTTGGTGTATACTTAGATGTAGTAACACCATCAATTTTAGCTCCATCTTTAAACCACTCATATACAGTAGCTGTTCCGTCAATAGTCTCTTGCGATGAATAATCAATCTCTATTCCCGGAGCAATTGTTTGCTCTGTATACAATAATTTCTGTGGAGAATAATTAAATGTAGTTATAGATACAAAGTCCTTAAGAACTGTAAATGGCAATTTATTATTTACACATACAAACTTATCAAGCAAAGTATTAGCACTTAAATCTATAGTTTCAAAATCATTATCCTGAATATTAAGATCTATAAGTTTTGTCTGATTAGATAAATCAATAGCCGACAAGTCATTCTGTGATATATCAAATTTCTCAAGAAGCGAAAGTTGTGATATATTAATTGTTGTTATACTATTATTATTTAAATACAACTCTTTCAGCTTTAACAGCCCTGTTGTATTTATTGCAGACAGGCTATTTGAGTTACAATTTAACTTTATAAGATTTGAAAGATTATTAACAGTTAATGTTGCTATTGAATTATTCTCTACATTCAGATCTGTCAGCTCAGCAAAAGCAGAAGCATCAACACTGACAAGTCCTTTGTCATCTAGTTGCAGTTCTGTAACACGCTTTGGGTTTGCAGTGTTCCATGTAACACCAGCCCATGTAGAGTAGTCATCACCTGTCCAGCTGGTAAGCTTATGCGCAGGGTTATCTGTTAATATAGCTTTAAGAGCATTAACATCTGCTGCATTATATGTTACAGCAGCACTAACTGTAACATTATTTGTTATAAGTGTTAAACCCGGGAACTTACTATTTGTCATTTTACAATAGTATACTCCTTCATCAGCAGGGCTATATTTTGATGTTGTAACACCATCAACCTTTACACCATCTTTATACCACTCATATACTGTTGCTGTTGAAGCTATTGTCTCCTGCGATGAGTAATCTATCTCAGTACCAGGCATTATAGTTTTTTCTTCAAACAGTTTTTTTTGCGGCTCGGCTGTAAAAACAGGGTTTGTTATATATAGTACATCTGTAATACCAGTAAATGGTAACAGATTATTTCTACAATCAATTGTTTTAAGTTTCAGTTTTCCAACAATAGGTAAGTTGGCAATATTGTTATCAGAACATTTTAATACAGCTAATTCATTAAATGCATTAAAGTGTAATTTAGATATATTCTTTCCTGAAATATCCAGTTCAATAACCTTTTTAATAGGATCTGTACTCCATGTAACACCTTCCCATGTACCATAATTTGTTCCGGTCCAGTTAAGTGTATGTCCCGGATTTATTGTAAGCAGGTATTCTAGCGTTTGTACATCATCGTCAAAAAAGCCATCGTTAAGATCGTCATTAACAACAGTTATATTATTTGTTTGTAGTTCGATACCAGTAAATTTGGTATTCTCCATTTTGCTATAGTACGTACCTGTTTCAGTTGGGGTATATGTTGCCGATGTCTCTCCCGGAACAAGCACTCCGTTTTTGTACCATTTAAATGTAGTTGCAACACCTGCAATATTTGCTTCTGAACTAAAATCTATTGCTTGCCCTAATCCAACAGCAAACTCCTCAAATATTTTATCTTGTGGATCACCACTAACAATTGGCAAATCTGCAAAATCTTCCATTGCCGAGAATGACATTGCATTATTGGAGTAGTAGATATTAAGAAGAGTATTTTTATCAATATCTATTGTTTTAAGATCGTTATTTGAACAGAACATCTTTGTAAGTTTCTTAAGAGCAGAAACATCTATTGTTGTAAGGTAATTATCTGAACAATTTAATTGAACAAGTTCTGTTAAACCAGTAAGACTCAAAGAGCTAATATTTTTGAATCTTATATCCATCATAACAACTCTCTTAGGAGAATCTGCATTCCATGTTGCTCCAAACCAGCTACCATAGTTGTCTCCTGCCCAACCTAATGTATTTGCCGGATTATCTGTTAAGATCTGTTTTAATACTGCAACATCTCCGTCATGAAAGCCATCACCATTAACATCCTGTGCAAATAGTGATATGCTGCTCATACAAAGAAATAGCAATCCCACAGTGAAACGGAGTAAAAATTTATGCATATATTTAAGTTTAGTTATCCACCTTTTTAAACAGGTATACGTCTCTGCAACAACATTTAATGTAAGTAACAATGTTATTCCCCAAACGAAACAATACACCTATCAACAACAAATATAACAATTAGTAACTCATTATTATTGCTGACATAGGTTTAAATTCTTTTTTTTATCAAAAAATTTAAACCGTGAGCTTTGTTATTACAAAACAACAACTAACATGTAATTAATACGTTTAATAAAACTTTTTGGTTACATTGCACTATTATAAACACAACCCACACAAAATTCAATAATTATGGATATAACAAATTATTAAATGCAAAAATTGAAAAAACTGGTTAAAGAAACTCCGGTTATAGGATCTTTAACCATGAAGCTTATTGAGCGTACGACCCGGAATTTTAAATTTAAAGGAACAGCTTCTTATTGGGAAGATAGATACAAAAAGGGAGGCAACTCAGGTGCAGGATCATACAATAAACTTGCAGAGTTTAAAGCAGAGGTTATTAACAATGTAGTTGATAAAAACAAACTGACCACTGTTGTTGAATTAGGATGTGGCGATGGAAATCAGTTGACATATGCTGAGTACCCAAAGTACACCGGATTTGATATCTCTAAAACAGCAATAGATATCTGTAAATCTAAATTCAGAGACGATTCAGACAAAGCTTTTTTTACTATAGACAAAATTGAATCAGATGGTATTAATTGTTATAAATCTGATTTGGCACTATCATTAGATGTTATTTTTCATCTGGTTGAAACTCATATTTATGAGCAATACATGAGCAACCTCTTTAGCTTATCAGATAAATATGTAATTATATATTCAAGCAATTACAAGAGAGGACAGCGTCATCATGAAAGAGATCATAACTTTACTAAATGGGTTACAGACAACAAACCCAACTGGAGCCTTGTAGAGAAGATTGATAACAGATACAAATACGATCCTGAAAAACCTACAGAGACATCCAAGTCTGATTTCTATATTTTCAGAAGGAATTAAAATATAAAACCGCTTCAGAAATTAATTCAGAAGCGGTTTAATCATATACTCAAACAGAAGTTATTAATTTACGGTAAAGGAGATCTGTTATAGATTTTATAAACATTCTTAAAATCTGTAAGATTATAGTTTCCTTCATCGCGTATATACCTGCTTACATAAGTCCAGTTAAAGGTAATTCCTTTAGATTTTAAAGCAATAGGACTTAAGTTTATAATATTGCCTTCTGATGCCCCATCCATATATATAAGATTATCATTATACGGGACATCAAAAGTATCAAATTCATTATTTTTCCCACTTATATATATAAGGTGTTTATCTGTACTACCAAACGGATGAACTGAAAGGTTAATAAATCTATTATTATCAGTTTTCACTTCTAACCAGTGAGATCTGTTTGATTCACAATCGTTACCAAGGCTCTCTAATCGGAGGTTAATAAATGTATTACCCTCACCACTAAGTATCTTTATTGTTTGATAGCTGCTTGAATTTTTACTTGTATAAGTATAATTTCCTGTTTTAGGATCTTCCTTATCCGATTTAATAGCAAAAACACTTTTAGGTGTCTCTACAACACAATTAGTAAAAACATTCTGACCCATATCATCAAGATACAAAGGAACCTGCCAACCAATATCTGTTCCGAAAAAACTCAAAGACTCAAACATATTATTATTAGAAGTTCCCCAATCATCATTCACTGATTCATTTTTAATACCGTATCTGTACCTCTTAAATGATATATTTCTGAAGTTAGAGAAGTAAACTCCAGATGTTATTACTGCTTTATAACAATTCAACAATCTAAGGTTCTCAAACGCACCATTAGATACAGCAATTAATGATATCAGGTTACAATTAGT
Organism: Bacteroidales bacterium; assembly: GCA_025210735.1. GTDB lineage: Bacteria > Bacteroidota > Bacteroidia > Bacteroidales > UBA6680 > UBA6680. Next base: position 253,347 of record JAOARD010000009.1, on the reverse strand, counting down.
ATCATTAATACCTCCATCCCATCCTGATATAAGAAGGTCCTTCATATAAAAATGTGCATTATCTCTTCCTATGTCTACGGTTGGATTTGGAACAAGTTCTACTGTAATACACGCCTTATATTCACCCTTTTCGTAATGATACAACTGAACATCTGTACCCTCACCAATAAGGTGAATATTAGGAAATGGTATATATATTGATTTTATTTTATACGCATAACTCCCTCTTGAGAAGTATATTTTACCACCCTTCTTTAAACTACCTACAGCACATTGTATAGCTCTTGTGTCGTCTGAATAGTCGCTATTATTGGCACCAAACCACTCCGGGTATACATATTTTGTTTTTGCATTTGAAAGATCAATCTGTGATGAATATGCTGTTTCAGGATGAATTATTTCTCCTGAAAATATTTGATATATACCTGCATCAATTACACCATCAACTTTAAATAAAGAATTTGTAACAATATCAATTACTCCTCCATTAACAAACTTCAGAATCGTGCTACTTTTAATAGTTACACTTTCAGCTAAAGTAACTCTTCCATTAATATTTACTATCTTACCTTCCCAACTATCTGCAATCTGTGACGTTAAAACTCCCGAGAAATTTATCTCATTCGAATTGGCTTCAACAACTCTAGCTTTATCTGAATATATTGAATAAGGAACAGCTAATAATTGCGAAACACTAATTTGACGATAATTACTCCCTCCAGTTTCATCAATCTCCAGATTTATATAAAGAGATGACTCACCCCATTTTATCTCATTAAACTCTCCACTTAAAACCTCTCCTTCGCCAATACGAATATTTATTAATCCGAAATTATTTGTTGTCACATTGTGTTTCTCTGAATAAATTTCCTCACCAGAATTACTATCTTTTAATATTGAAATCCTTAGAGACACACTTTTCTCAGAAAGAATCTCTCCTGCCAAATCCCTTACTACAGCCTGATAACTAAAAGCATATGGGACATTTGCTTCTATAGAAAGACTAAAGCACAGACTTAAAATCACATAAATTATTTTTTTCATAGGTTTACTTTTTTTTATCGGTCATATGGAACTCACATAATAAAATCATTATCGGATGTGAATTTTTTTATTCATACTTAGCTTCATAGAATATTATTTAATTTTCTGAATCTTAAATGTCTCTATCATGTCTACATCGTTAAAAAACTGAATCAGATATAGTTGATTTGACAGTGCAGATACATTTATAATTTCGTCAGACGATTTTATATTTTTCACAAGTAGTACACGACCATAAACATCAATAATCTTACATTTCAATTTCCTATATAGAGTTAGATCAACATCTATATACAAGTTTTCCTTTACCAATGTTGGATAGACACATATTCTCCGACTTTCATCAGTATTATTTCTAAATTCAGTATAGTTATAATCAGTATTCTTCAGAAACGGTAAATTTTCATTCTCATCATAAGCTCCCTGATTAAATCCCTGTGTCAAAACAATCTCACTATTATACGCTGTATTATACACTACTTCTCCTAATGTCCATGTTATTAGAATACCTCCAGCATTACTACTTCCTCCTTGCGAAGAACAAACTTGAGAAGTTTGTTTATTCTGAGCAAAAGAACTAAACACCACAAATGCGAGACTAATAAAAATTATTAATTTCCTCATCTTTAATCAAAAAAAGAGTTGCCATACAGATAAATATTTACCGTGACAACTCTTAGGTTTTTTATAAAAAAATATTATTCAAAAAAATTGTTGATAGGTCCGTATGCATGGAAGAAACCAGTCTGCATAACTGTGTTTACATCCTGCTCGCTATTTGCAACACCATTGCTTACCAATCCAAGACCAATCTCTTTACAACGTCTTCCGTATGTTATAGCAAGTTTTGCTCCTGCCGAGTCAAGTTTAGCAATAGCTTCAAAATGCTTTGTTAAAACATCCTGCTTATTTGCATCGGCAATTACATCTTTCCATCTTGGCATAGCTTCAGATACAGCACCAAGCATATCTTCGCACTTACCTTTTATCATTGCAATATCTGTATACTCTTTTTTGTCTATATCGTATATTGCAACCGGACGTCCTTTTTCATATTTAAGAATTCCATCCTTCTGCGATCCGTCAGCATTCTGTCCGCCTTTGATACCATCGTTAATAAATGCATCAAGTAGTTCGCTATTCAGTTTCTCACCAGATATATGCTCTGACATAACCTTAAGGATATACTGACAAACATCTCCCCCAACATAGTCTACAAGCTGGAATATACCCATTGGTCTTACAAGATACTTCTGGCTAATTGTATTCATAAGGAATATAGCCTCAGCTTTTGTCATATCTTTTGATAACATATCAACCTCGGCAGTTGCATGAAGCAGATCGCGCAGGAAGTGTCCGTTACCAATAAATGCTGCTATATCGTTTGAAGGAACAACAACCTTACGCAGTCTCTTTGCATAAGTATTTGCAAACTCCATTAACTCAGGTAGAGTCTCATCACATCCTATAAGCTCTACAAGTTTCTGCACAGCCGGAGGATTGTAGAAATGGAATCCTACAATACGTCCCTCAAGATTAGCTCTGTTGTTCAGGATATGAATAGGAATTGATGATGTATTTGTAAAATACCATGGCTTTTTACCATTTGCCTCATCAATCTGAGTAAATAGTTTTACTTTAAGATCAGGATTCTCACTTGCAGCCTCAAATATCATTGTTGAGTCGTTTGCAGCATCCATTGATGTAACAGGATTAAGAACAGCCAATACATCTTTTACATACTGTGCTGATATCTCTGCATCGTTGTTAATATCCGGATAAAATCCTCTTATATTATCAATCTTCTTTTCAGATATTTTTGTAACCTGTTTAGTAATATATCCTACCAATCCTTTAAGTGCCTCTTCTGAAAGGTCAAGTGCATTAAGTGTATACTTCTTATCTCTGTTTTCTGGCATAAGACTAACATTAGCCATCTCTACAGCAGTAAGCAACACTATTCCGCTACCCATTTTACCAGCAGCACCTATAATTGTTACATTTTGTAATCTCTCGTCGTAAGTCATCATTTGGTTAAAATTTAGGTTCTCTTTTTTCTATAAATGCACTCATTCCTTCAATAGCATCGGTACCAAACAGCTCGCCAAACTTCTTAGCTTCCAGTTTACACCCTGCATCAAACGAATCTTCAAGTCCCTGACGCGTAACCATTTTTGCAAATTTTATAGCATTAGGTCCTTTGCTCATTATTTTCTTTGCCATTTTATAAGCAAGATCCATAAGCTCATCCGGCTCAACAACCTTCTGTACAAGTCCCATCTGCTTAGCCTCATCTGCACCAACCATATCGGCAGTCATAATCATATACAGAGCATTACCTAAACCAACAAGTCTTGACAGACGCTGAGTTCCGGCATAACCCGGTACAATACCAAGATTAACCTCCGGCTGACCAAACTTTGCTTTTGTACTTGCCAGTCTGAAATCGCAAGCCATTGCCAGTTCGCATCCTCCTCCAAGAGCAAAACCATTTACAGCAGCTATAACAGGAATATCCAGTTGCTCAAGCTTATCAAATGTTTTTTGTCCTAAACGAGAGAATGCTTCACCCTCCTCTGGCGATTTTCCTTTCATCTCAGAGATATCTGCTCCTGCAACAAATGCTTTTCCTGCTCCGGTAACAACAATAACCTTTACCTCTTCAGGAACATTATCAAGGAACATATTCATCTCCTCAAAAAAGAGAGTATTAAGTGCATTAAGTTTATCCGGCCTGTTATTAACAACCGTTGCAATACCCTCTTTTATATCTATCTTAAGTTGTTTAAACTCCATTACGGATTAAACGTTTTTAAGAATTACAGCAGTACCCATACCACCACCAATACATAGTGATGCCAATCCAAACTGCTTATTCTGACGTTTCATCTCGTGAATAAGTGTTACAGCAATACGTGTACCTGAAGCACCAATAGGGTGACCAAGTGCAATAGCACCACCATTTACATTACACTTATCTTTAAACCAGTCTGCAGATACATTATGATCTTCGCAAAGTTGCTTAACAACTCCTAATGATTGTGCTGCAAATGCTTCGTTAAGCTCAAGAAGCTCCATCTGGTCAAGTTTCATATCTGCTTTCTTAAGAACTTTGCTAATTGCAGGAACAGGTCCCATTCCCATTATTGCAGGATCTACTCCACCCTGACCAACAGCTACAATCTCTACAAGTGGTGTAAGGTTATATTTTTTACATGCCTCTTCTGATGCTACAAGAACAAATGCTGCACCATCGTTAATACCCGATGCATTACCAGCAGTTACTGTTCCATCTTTTTTAAATGCCGGACGCAGACCACCAAGTTTAGCCTCATCTGATCTTCTGTTGATAAACTCATCAGCATCAAATGTAATAGTCTCTTTACGTGTTTTTATCTCAACAGGAACAATCTCATTCTTAAATTTACCAGCATCTTGTGCTGCAATAGCCTTCTGCTGCGATCCGAATGAAAAAGCATCCTGCTCCTGGCGTGTAATATTATATTTATCAGCAATGTTCTCTGCTGTAATACCCATATGATATCCGTTAAAAGCATCTGTTAAACCATCATTTACCATGTGGTCAACCGCTTTAAAATCCATCATTTTTTGTCCGTTTCTGATAGTACCCGGTAACACATAACTTGCTCCTGACATAGACTCAGTTCCTCCGGCAAGAATCATCTCTGCCTCACCTGCCTTAATATCAGAATAAGCACTCATAATAGTCTTCATTCCACTACCACAAATCATGTTAAGGCTATATGCAGGAACCTCTTGTGGTACTCCTGCGCCAACAGATGCCTGACGTGCAATTCCCTGACCTTTTCCGGCCATAAGGATATTACCCATAACTACCTCATCAAGCTCAGCAGGATTAATTCCTGTCTCATCAACAATATTTTTAATTACTGTTGAAGCCATATCTGCTGCTGATACGTTACCTAAAGTTCCCAGAAATTTTCCAATAGCCGTACGTTTTGCGGCTGCAATAAACACTTTCTTCATCTTTTTGAATTGTTTTAGTTAAAACATGTACCACTGCTTATATTCTGCATCTACATTAACTACAGTGGTTTTCTGTCTCATTTTAGTTTTTTTACTTAAGGTTATCATAATTAAATTTGGACAAGGAAAGATAACCATTATTTTTTAACAAAAGAATAGCTGTTTTGTGAAGAGTATCAAACTCCCCAAAAACAGCTATAGGGTAATTACATAATCATGTATTCAGTAAATAAGTTAATAGAATACAATTATATGGTTACATACTATCTGTATCTTTATAATATCATATCAATTAAAAAGGGCCTGATAGCCTTAAGCAACAAACCCTTTTGACATAACTCTATATACTAATTTACTTTTTTACAAATTTATTAACCGTTATCACCTTTTCTTCACATTTAACCTGAACAACATATACTCCTTTAGTAAGATCGCTTACATTAATATTAATAATGTATCTGTTCTCAAGAATTTGTTTTTTATATTGGAGGTTTCCTTTTATATCATATATAGTAATTATATCAACCTTTGTATCTGCCGGAAGCTCTATCTGCAATATATCATCAACAGGATTTGATATCAGTATATTCAGTTTGCTATCTGAGATATCTATACTATTTGTTCCGTCACTGTTTTTAGTGAGCACAACCTCTTTAACCTCTTTCTGGTTACTCACAACAACTGTTCCGGTATATGTATCGTAACCCTCTGCATTAACTGTATAGTTATAGGTTCCGGTTTTTACGCCTTCTATAACTGCATCGCCAACACTGTTTGACGTGTACTCTTTATTGTTGAATACTACAACAGCATTCTCTATTGGTTCTGTTCCGTCAGTAATACTTATTACAACTGTATAAAGAGCCTCTATACCATTTGCCACAACAGGCACTGAAACAGGTGATGTTGCAAAATTTCCGGTAAGTTTAATCTCTCCGCTATAGTCTTTTATAGCAGTTGGCGCAAATGTTACAAATATATTTGACGATGTACCCGGCAGAACTGTTAAGCCTGATTCAGATACAGTGAATCCCTCTGGCAGAACTATACCGTTTAGTACAAGATCTGTATTACCGGTGTTTTTAACAGTAAACTTATCTGTTTGCGACGATCCTACAGCAACATTGCCGAAATTTAATGTCCCAACAATCTCTGGTACAGCAATAGCTTTATTACCAACAAAATCTTTACCTGTTATATTATCACCAACCTCAGATATAACATATTTAACCGGAGTAAATATGTAGCCTTCTTTTGTTGCTGTAATAGTTACATTAGCACCATAGTTTACTGTAAAGTTATATGTATCGCCACTATTCACTGTCTTAGTATCATCAAAATCTCCTGCCAGCTTTACTAACACACCGTCAGCACCTGTAATATTACCAGATATTGTATAACTGTTTATGGTTGCCGTAAAGTCCTTGTCAATTATATCTCCGGTTACATTTGTTAGTGTATAGCCATCATTAAATGTATATCCGCTTTTTGATGCCGATACAGTTACTGTTTTTCCCTGATCAACTGTAAAATTATACGCTTCTCCATCGCTTACAGTTGTAACCTCTAATATACCCTGCGAGTCGCTCATTGTAATTGTAACATAATCGGCTCCTGATACAGTTCCGCTTATTGTATAGGTTTTTACTTTAGATACAAAATTGCAGTTCGGTTTATCTTCTGCAAGATTGTTTATCTCTATTGGCTCACCGAATGTATATCCACCTAAACTTGCTGTTAAAACACCCGTGGTACCATAATCTGCTTCTATACTGTAGTTACCTGAATTATCGGTTAAGGTTGTTTCTAACACTATAGCTCCATCTTTTAATAATATAGTTACGCCCTCTTTTACAACACCTGTTACAGCTCCGCTAATTGTATAGCTGTTTATTTCTGATGTAAAGTTGCAGTTTGGTTTATCTGCGGTAACACTGTTCATCTCAATTGGTGCACCAAATGAGTATCCTTCTGCACTAGCCGTAAGAGTAGCAGTTGTTCCATAATTAATACTTAAACTATAATTACCCGACTGATCTGTTGTGGCTGATGTTAAAACTGTTTCGCCATCTTTTAACTCTACTGTAACACCCTCTTTTATATCGCCGGTTATAACCCCGCTTATTGTATAACTTATTATTGTTGCAGTAAAGTTTATATTTGGTTTATCAGATTTTATATTTGTTAATACAACAGGATCGTTAAAAGTATATCCTTCTTTTGATGCCGTTATAGTTGCATTACTACCATATAAAACATCAAACTCATAACTACCGCCATCATCAGGCACAGTTCCGCTTTCTACACTATCGCCATTATCAAGCGCAATTGTTACTCCACTGGCTCCTGTTACTTTACCTCCAATATCAAAACGTATAGGGTCTGCCACAAAATTTACTCCCGATTTGTTCTCCGTAATATTACTGAAAGATACAGGGTCATTAAACGTAAATCCCTCTTTGGTTGCTGATATAGTTACATCACTACCCTCTGGTACTGTAAAGCTATAACTCTGCATATGACCTTTTGTTTGAGTTCCAGAAACATCTCCACTCATAGTTATCTCTACAGCACTGGCTCCTAAAATGGTTCCTGTTATTGTATATTCCGGATTCTCAAATACAGCACGATAATCAGGATTAAACAGCGTACTAGCTAAGGTTTCTCCTCCCGAATAGGTAAGACTTGTATTTCCTATAGTCTCCCAATGACTAAACGGAACACCTTCAGAATTCGCCGATGGAGTTGGAAATACTATTGAGGGTAGATTTTGATTATCACTAAAAGCCATACTCCCTATAAAAGTAACTGTATTTGGAATTGATACAGATGATAATTTATTATTCTGGAATGCCATCCATTTTATTATAGTCAGTTTACTATTAAATGTAACAGTGTTTATATTATTATTTTTAAATGCATACGCACCTATCTCTTTTACATTTGGCGGAATAATAACTGAGGTTATTTTATTGTTTGCAAATGTTCCCTGACCTATTACTTCTAATGTAGACGGCAGGGATATACCAATCATTTGCTTCATATTAAATAGTTCAAAACCTGTTTTTATAATTGTTTGCCCATGAAGTTGGCTCGGAATAATAATTACCTTTCCTGCAACATCATAACTGCAAGCGGTTATCTCTCCATTTTCAACAGTAACATCGGCATCTGTTAAGGTATATTGAGCTACAACATTGTCAGATACAAACAGCATTAATACAGATGCAACAACAGATAAGTATATATTTTTCATAAACGTAATATTTGGGGCATACATAACATGTATTAACCGCGATTAATCTTCTATTAATACGCAATATCATTACACTAGTTTCATGTTTTGTTAGATAAAAAACTTTCAGATATCTTTTTGAATATCAATTACTAGCAATACGTAGTACTATAACAAAACACCATTAAATAATAATCTGATTAGAACATATTAATCATCATAAGCTTAGTTTGTTTGTATAGGCAAATTACACTGAGATTATACCGGATACAGTAAGTAAATAAATTAGTGATGTATTCCGCAACTTTAATCTTTGACACTGCAAAGCTAAAATCGCTCTCATTTTTTTTGAAGATACATTTTGAATAATTTTTTTACTGTCAGTAATTTTTTTTGATGTACCCCGCAACTTTAATCTCTGACATAACAAAACTAAAGTTGCACTCTCTTTTTTTGAAGATCCGTTTTGCTGGAATTTTTTACTGCCAATAAATTTTTTTGATGTACCCTGCAACTTTAATCTCTGACATAACAAAACAAAAATTGTACTCCTTTTTTTTGAAGATCCGTTTTGCTGAAATTTTTTACTGTCAGTAAATTTTTTTGATGTATCCCGCAATTCTAATCTCTGACATAACTAAACTAAAGTTACTCTCTATTTCTTTGAAGATTCTTTTTGCAGATTTTTTTTACCATCAGTAAAGTTTTGTGATGTACCCCGCAACTTTAATCTCTGACATAACTAAACTAAAGTTACTCTCTCTTTCTTTGAAGATTCTTTTTGCAGATTTTTTTTACCATCAGTAAAATTTTGTGATGTACCCCGCAACTTTAATCTCTGACATAACTAAACTAAAGTTACTCTCTATTTTTTTGAAGATTCTTTTTGCAGAAATTTATTCCTGTTTGCAGATTTTGAGATGTACACTGCAACTATAATCTTGGGCATTGAAACACCAAAGATGTTATAAAAAGAAAAGTCTTCCGATTCTGATAAAACAGGCAGGCTATTCTTATTGCAATTTCTGTAATATCGGGGTTAACAGGTCTTTTTTTACCCCGGAACAAGCATACAGAATTATACCAAGCCACCCATGTTTGCGATAGTATAAAAACAGTCGTTTTTAGTTGAAATATTCCTCATTACAGAAATCTACAAACACAGAAATAGTGTAAACATAAAAACAGATCAACAACACATACAGACCTTATTTTCAACCACCCACAACACAAACATTCACACAGACCAAATCAATTTTACTTAATTTCTGTAAAGATCACAGACCGATATCGGCGCATAAAAACGAGGGGTATAAAAACGCAAACACAGACCTCAGTTACTATACCGAATGTCTGTATTCACTATTCACATAGTATGATTCTTTATTTTACTTTAACATTTAATTCTTCCAACAATTGAGGTGAATCTGCAAGCGATATTTTTGCTATTGTACGTATTTTATCAACATAAAATTCGAGTTCTTCAAGAACTTTGTCGCGCTGTTTTGTTGCATTCTCTGCCTGTCCTTTTTCTGATTTTACAATACTGCGTAGTTCTTTGTACTCCTGAATATCGGCAATGTATCCTTCAATAATTGCCAACGTAATTTTATATACAGATAGCTCATTTATCAGATTTGGCTCCTCTATAACTGCCAAAAAGAAGCTCTGCATTTGATCAATTCTTTCGTCTATTTTTGACTTTTTAGGCTTATACAGACCAATTCTATTAGCAATCTCTTCATTATCTCTGAGGTGAAGTTTAAGGATATTTGACAGAATTTTAATATTTTTCTCACACTCATCTCTCTTTGCATATGCATTATCATACGCAATATCCAGCTCCTGATACTCCAATTTCTGTTTTGCAATAATATCAGAAGCCTCCTTTGATTTTTTATCACACTCATCCATGAATACCTCATCTACTCCAAACTGTTTCATTGGTGTTAATATCTCTGCTCTGCGAGCATTGGTAATGATTGTCTTTACCATCATCATAAATTTTGATATACTCCTTATCATCATTTTAATTTTTTGTGGTTATAACTATTTTCATGTTTATTATACTACAGGATATATTCAATTGAATTTCGCCCTCTGCATAAAGCTTAGTTTATATTAAAAATTGAATGTAAAGCAACAGGCACAACCAGTTCATCTGTTTATAATTGTTTTTTATTTGTCAGATGGAACTCCGCATTATAATCATCCTCGTGTGTGTAAAAATTCTTTCTCATGCTTCGTTTCATAAACTTAACCTGGGTTAATAATCAACTATTTATATTGAAGTTATGGCTATATTTTATAAAAGTCAAGTATAAGATAACTTTTTTTGATATATTTTTTTTTGAGATGCTGTTAAGACGCACGGCCAGTTGAGACGCACGGCCGTGCGTCTCAACAAGGATTTCTAATTATCTTTTTTTAATCAATCAGAGTATAGGTTTTTATATCAATTCTTTCCTATTATTTCACCCAGAGAGTAAAACAGTGTTTCGTACATCAATGATTTTGTTTTTGGTAAGAGTGATCTGTACATAGTTGTTTTTGTGGGCGATGGCTGGCAGTTAATATTTAGTTTTTTTGCCAGATCTACTGATCTCTTCATATGCAGTGGATCAGTAACAATAAGGGCTGATTTAAATCTTAATGAGTCCATTATATGTTTAGATTCTATCAGATTCTCAATCGTATATTTTGATCTTTTTTCGATATAGATTATATGCTCTGGTATACCTTGCGAAAGCAGATACTTTTTGGCTACCTCACTATCTGATTGTTTCTGATTTGCTCCATATCCTCCTGTTAATATAATTGCCTTTACTCTGTTTTTGTTATACAGATATATGCTATGATTAACGCGTTCTCTGAACACTGGTGATATTTTTCCGTTACCTGACCCTGCTCCTAATACAATAGCAGCATCGCTTATATCTTCAGAATAGTTAAATGAGTAATGATATACTCTAACTGTATTAAGGATAAAGTAGATTACAACCAAAATAACTACAACAAGAAATATCTTTTTTAACATTGTTACATAGTGTTTATATTCTCATTAACCTTTCTTCTATTTCGCCATCCCCAATAACCAACCTTTTGTTTGCTGTTTTTGGTCTGTTTGTGCATAATATTAAGAAACTCTGCATTTGTGGTTATACGTTTTCCTTGTCTCTTCTCTAATTGTCTCTCTTTTATCAGTTTGTTGGTTATTCGCAGATAGTGTTCTCTCTCGTTTTTTAAATATTGTGCAATACTATATATCTGTTCTTTATTTGGCCACCTGTTTTTGTCCCGTCTATCAATATTAAATTTGGCCTCTATTCTTGCAAATATTGAGCTGAACGTCTCGCCTGTTGTTCCGGAATATGCCTCAATACATCTGTGCAGATGAATCCAGGCGTGTGAAACATCTGAGTTTATTAAATATCTGTAACAGCAGTTAAATTTACTCATAAATTACTGTTTAAGTCTGCATATATTTTTATTAATAAGAGTCCTCCCAATAGTAAAAATCGTAATAGCTTTTCTCTATTTTTTCTTTCCAACCGATAATCATAGATTTTTGTTCTTTAAAGAGTTTAAACTCCAATCTATCTAAACTATATTTCTGAATAGCTATATTCTCAACGTCATCAATATCTGCAATATTTATTATCCACTCTAACAGATCTATAATTTGATGTTTGCTAATAATAAAGCATCCTTCACAGGAGTCTATTTTTGTGTTTTTAATATAGTTGTATACAAGATTTGCTATTACAAAACATACCTTTTTTGATCTGTAAGATATTATCTCTTTTATACCAAATTCAATATGTTATTGCTCAATAGTCATATCACACTTTTCAAACAAAAAGTTCTCAAGTGCAACTTTATCTGAAATATGAATACGATTCTTGAATAGTGTTACAAACTCATTTAGTTTTTTCTGAGGCATCAACCATGTATCTGCATTTATGGTCAAAGTCTTGACTAACTCATCTTGCATTATACCATAAACTAACAAATCTCTTGCCATATTAATTACTTATAAATAGTTATTTAGTGATCTCTTTATATTTATCTGTTTTGTATATGGTTTTAGAATTAATTATAACAACTAAAGACTATTTTATATTTATATTATTTACAATTATAGGTTTCGTAATTTCTGAACCTCCCCACTCCACTAATACAAAACCTTCTCTTGAGATTCTTTTCAGGTTTTGTGGCTTTACTTCTATGTAGTTATCAATTCCTTTAAACTCAATAAAAACTCTTATTTCGCTATCAGGTTTAGGTTTAACCGTGTTTACCGATATACTTTCATAGTCTTTACCAACTCTAAAATATACAAATGCATATTTGTGTTTTTTTATATAGGGTAACCAATACACAATTAATTCATTATACTCTTTTGGCAATAGTCCTATATGAGATAATTTATTTTGAAGAAAAATATCTGCTGTATCTGTCATAATAGAATATCCTTTAGAGTATGTTCTATGTTGAGCTGAGTAATTCGTATATCCATTCCAGAACAGATATGAATACTCCTTATTATCATCTTTATTAACAATTCTGCCATCAGGATACGCTATAATATTCCATCCGGTATTATACTGTGGGTATGTTATATAAAACGCACCATCATATTTCACTCTAAACGAAACTGAGGTTGGTTTCTCTGGATATAAATAGATTACAGGTTTTCCTGTCATATCATTGTTTCGAAGAGGATATAAAGTAATATTAATTATTGTATCATTCTTAAATGTTAAACTAGGCTTATAATGTCCGTTGAGAACAAACTTAACTCGTGTACTCTTTCTTATTTTACTAATCTTAAATTTCCCATTATTAACAAATACTGTATCCTCAGAATTATCAGACAGTAGTATATAACAATTATTTATATCTACATTCTTATCCTTAGACTTTACTGTACCTGAAACATTAATAGTCTGGGAGTATGAACTATATATTATTGTAAGAAACAATATGAATGTAAAATTCTTTATCATAAGATGTTATTTGAATATTTAATTTTGTACTAAATTAACAAATGTATGCAAGTACTATTCACACGCTTGTTTAATAATTATATATCTCTTTGATACTTAATGTGTACTCAACAATTTATTTAGATTTAAAAGCACTAATCTCTTAAAGTCTGCTTCTTTAAGTTTAAGGTCGGCATTAGTATACAGTTCATAATGTCCAATTCCATTATGTTTTCTGGCTTGTGAATGTGCAAATGATATTTTACGCATCATATCAGGCTTGTTGCAGAGCCTTTTGTGTTTTACCTTTTTGTCTATTTTATATCTCTTATCGGTAAGTTTCACATAGTTATCAGCAATAATTATCTGAAGGGTATCATTTGATTCACTGTAATGTTTTAAACTATCTGTTGCTATTGTAATTTGTCTTAACTCTGCATAGGAGTTGGTATACCAATGGTTAAATAGCTCATATCTTAGTGCTGTACTATCAACAGTTATAACTATTTCAAGATGTCCCGAAAATAGTTTACTCCCTTTGCGCGATGTAAATGTTTCCTGAGAGTATATGTAAGTTGAAAATACCAGAAACAGGCTAATTAGTATTGTGTTTTTCATTTGTCAGACGAGTTTACAGCTTTCACCATTTTAACTATTTCTGACTTTACTCTGTCATTAATCCAGTTTTGCTCTTCGTCTGATAGTTCATTTAAAAGATTCTGGTTATTTTCATTAAAATCAATCAGTGTATCGTTAAAAAACTCTGTCTCAATCTCTACTATTCGTTGTTGATTATCAAAATCAAGAGCTCCGGTTTTTGATATTGCACTCTCTAACCTATTGGTTGTTATATAATTTCTAATCTCATCTAATATAAACGACAAATCTTCAGATTTAGATGATACATTTGGTATGTATGTCCATTTCTCAGCCTGATGAAACTTGTCCTCTTCATCAAACTCTTTATTCTTGAGCTTAACTATTGGTCTGGCAGATAACAGACTATTATCTGATTGATTAAATGGTTTTATCACAATACCCTCAATAAGATTCCCTTTAATATCAGGAAGATTCAACTGACTCGGAATTGTAGAGTTTATTCTTGTATTAAAACTTGTTGCTTCTCCAAATTTCCCTATAAGCAAAGGTTTTGCATATAAGATATTATGTTTCTCAAAATAGCTTATTGATGTTTCGTAATCAAGGTAGTATTTAGGAGATGAATTTCTCTTTTGAATGGCAATATCGAATGCACAAAAGTTGATTGTAGTCGAGTAATAAACTCCTGTTTGAATAGCATTCACATTAGAGTCTTCTATAACGTCGTCATGAGGGTATTCTCCTCCAAACAGTTCTCCGTATATTATATATTTATCTGCATCTACCTGTCGGCTTAAATCCTCAAACAGTTGTATAATCTGATCTTCAATTCTGTTTACAACAAGCTGAAATCCGAAAAAATCGTCTTTCCATAACAGGTACTCTTTTCTTTTGGCAAACCTTAATTTTGCTTTGTCAAATACAAAGCTAAAATTCGCACCATGAACTTTTTCTGTTACAACCCATTTCAATTTATCAATTTGCGAGAAATCATTCTCGCTAAGACCAAGTTTTTTAAGGCTACTTGGCATTTTTTCATACCCTGAAAATTCACTCATTTATTCTAATGTTTAATTATATAGGAGGACATTGATGCTCTATATTGTTCTGTTTTATTGCTCTGCCTAAAATATATTGAGGCACTGCCATTATTGCTAATGCTATAATAGATCCGAATATGAGGTAACCATATGCCATTAATTTTAATGCTTCGTTATTATTTGCAAATCCTGCATTAAGTTCATCAACATTTAATACATTATTCACAATATATCCGGCAATCCAGGCTATACACATAATGCTTAACAGAAGGTTTATCTGATATCTCTTTGATTTTATTCTATTGTAGAATATTCCGAATATCAGGTACCCTATTCCCAACAGGATAAGCAGGGGCATATATATTTTAAATATACTGTGCATTGCAGATAGTGAGTTTGTGAATGATTCATCTATATCTGACATAGATCCTGATAGCATTAATGATTGCATGGTTACAATAGCCAATGCAAACAAACCAAACAGTGCATAAGCACCGCCAAGTAGCATACATATGATTCTTGTATATTTTTTGAATAGTTTTGTTATCATTTTTTAACTTTTGAAAAAATCTAAGATTTTCCCCTGTCTTTTATATCTTCTATAATTGAATTATGTTCAATTATAAGAGTATCATTTATAATACCTAAAATTTTTAATGTATCAGTATCTTCTTTAAAATAAAAAGTTACTTTGTCAGATATAAAATTATACCATTTACCAATCAATATGGAATCTAACATTAAATTTTTCTCAGAAATATCAACTTTTACATTATGATTTTTAGACTCTGTATTTCCACATGTTTGCAATTCCTTTGAGTCAAGACTAAACAAATTATAAACAAAAATCCCTATAACTATTGTTGTTGATATAATTGCATAAAGGGAATATCTATTTGTTTTACTAATACTGAATCCATTTTTGTCAATCTCTGACGGAATCTTTTTTGTAATTTCAGATTCAAATCTACTTTTCTTCATCATACGATATTCTATAAAAATAAGCAAAGCTAGATTCAAAAGAGGAATAATTATACCATACACAGAAAATGATTCAAAAACCTGGGAAAGAGCAAAATACCCCGCGATCAAAATATTATTGAATGCAAATAGTTTATCATGAATTCTATCAAAATATTTTAGCGTATTTTGTATACCATCTCTTTCATACATCATAAATCTATCATGAGTCTTTTTTTGTTCTTCTAATATCTCATTTAACTCTTCATCTGTCATTATTCTTCAATCTATTTAAAAATATTATTTACACTAATTTATATTACGATTTAATTAAGATGATCATAAAAATATAAAACAGATAATATATACGTATATATTATTACAATTTTATATATACTTTAAACGCACATACAAGGTTTTATAATTACAGAGAGATTCATTTGTTTCTTAATCATTTCATTCTAAACCTATCCTCATTCCATTTTTTGGGGTTGTTGATTATATAATTTTCAATACGATTATAATCGGTTTTGTTGCGGATTATATGGTCATGAAACCGCGGTTGCCAACCAAATTGATCATTCAATATATGTGCGGATTTTGAAACCGCAGATTTATATGAACGAATAATTGTTGATAACGAACCCGGTTTTGGTGAAATGGATGCCATATGTTCATTTTTTTGCGTGGTGGTTTTTGTCGTTGTTGTCGTCATTGTAGAAACGTTGCATGCAACGTTTCTACAATGACGACAACGACCATTACCATGACAATCATAACGACAATTACAATCACGGCAATAAATATTTTTATCAATAATAACAATACCGTGAATATGGTTTGGCATTGCAATAAATGCACCCAATTTAACAAACGGGAAATGTTCCGGAATTTCGTACCAATATTCATTTGTCAGATTGCCAATTTCTGACAATATCATTTTGTTGTGTATTATTTCTCCAAAGAAATGTTGACGGTCTTTTGTACAGATGGTCACAAAATATGCACCATTTTTACCATAATCATAATTCCGCAATCGTGCTGATTCTATCCTGTATCTATTCTTGAATTTTTCTGTCATAATAGTCCGGGTTATAACATATTAACAGATGATGTTATATGTAAATTTACGACATGTTAGGTTAAGATCAAAAAAAACGTACATCCCACATTTAAGCAGGAGGTACGTTTTTGGAATATTTGAACGTGATAAATTATTTATATATCATTTAGCCCTAAACCTATCCTCATCCCATTTTTTTGGATTGTTGATTATGTAATTTTTAATACGGTTATAATCGGTTTTGTTGCGGATTATATGGTCATAATAATTCGGTTGAAAGAAATGGTTATTACGATTGTATATTGGAATGGTCAATTCATTTTCATCGATATAATTGTTTATCTCAGAGTTAACCGCCGATTTAAACCCTGCAATAAATGACGAAATTGATTTTGGTTTTCGGATAAATGGTTGTTGTTGAGACGCACGGCCGTGCGTCTCAACAACAAAACCGCGCATCTCAACAGGAAAATTCAAATCATCACCATTATCTAATTTAACAATAGCGTGAATATGGTTTGGCATTATAATAAATTCGTCAAGAAATAATTCTGATCGGATTTCAAATGATCTGTACCATTGTTTTTCAATAATCTTTCCAAATTCAGACAGATACATTTCATCAGATTCAATATAGCCTAAATTACATTCTCTGTTTTGCGTTACAATTGTCAGGAAATATAGAGCAGACGATGAATAATCCCAGCCTCTTAATCTGTATGACTCTCCTTTATATTGATTCCCGAATTTTGCCATAGTAATAAATTTACCACATTATAATGGCTATGTCAATAGATAAATTTATTATGATTTAACTGTTATCTTTTCTCTCCAATAAATTCAAGCGGCATATTTAATTTCACTTTTACTCTAATACCTCTTTGCAATCCAGGAGTCCAACGAGGCATTTTTTTAATTCTTCTTATGGCCTGACTTTTAATAGCCTCACTTCTACATTTAAGTACTATTACATCTGATACATAACCATCAGTATCAATAACAAACATTGTATTTACCTTTACTCTTTGTCCTGATTCAAGATATCTTGTAGTATTTTTTGTATTATCATTCAACCATTCTCTGGCAACTCGTAGATCTCCACCAAGAAATTTAGGCATTTTGTCTGCTACAATATATATATCCTGATTATCGGGATCTACAGGAGGTAACCTGTCTTCTGCAAATGGGATAAACTCTTCTTTAACCAGCCTGTTTTCACTATCTATCTCTATTACTGTTCTAAAATCCTTTTCAACAGTTATTTGGTGTTTTATCTTTTTCTTTCCTGCATATATTTTAGCCTTATATTTACCTTCAGGAATTGTTTGTAGAAGAAAATCTTTGTCTATGCTCTTTTTCTTTATATAAAGTTTTGGTATGGTTACTGATATCGATTTTTGGTTTGATGTTTTTATCTCAATATCACCTTCTCCCCTACTATTTTTATTTGCTCCATAAACATTAATTGTCAGGGCTGCTATTAATACTATCAACTGGTTCATAAATCTGTATATAGTTTATTTGTTAATACGTTGCATGCAATGTCTATACTTTTATTGAAAAAAAAACGTACACCCCACATTTAAGCAGGAGGTACGTTTTTGGAATATTTGAACGTGATAAATTACTTATTCAGACGTTCGTTTAGTTTTTTGATAATCTGTTTTGCATCGCCAACAATACCAAGGTCTGCTACCTGGAATATTGGTGCATCTTTATCTTTGTTTACAGCTACAATAAGCTCAGACTCTTCCATACCTGCAACGTGCTGTATTGCACCTGAGATACCAAAAGCAAAGTATAGGTTTGGTCTTACAGTTTTACCTGTCTGTCCTACCTGACGCTCGTGCCCTATGTATCCTGAATCTACCATTGCACGTGAAGCAGATACCTCAGCATCAAGAGTCTCTGCAAGTCCCTCAAGAGCTTCAAAACCCTCTTTGTTACCAAGTCCTCTACCACCAGATACAAGTATACGAGCCTCTGTAATGTCAATAAGTCCTGTATCTTCTTTAACTGTCTCAAGAAGTTTTACCTTGAACTTAGATGTTTCGAATTTTGGCTTAAACTCTACAACCTCACCAGCTCTTGACTCATCAGCATCTATAGCAAACATAACTCCCGGACGTACAGTAGCCATCTGTGGACGGTGCTCCTTACAAACAATTGTAGCCATAAGGTTTCCTCCAAATGCAGGACGTGTCATGCGTAGCTCACCTGTATCACCATTCTCTATCTTAGTACAGTCAGCAGTAAGTCCTGTAGCAACACGTGCCGATACACGTGGGCCAAGGTCACGACCAATTGTTGTTGCACCAATAAGCATAGATTCTGGTTTACGCTCCTCTATAATCTGGCAAATTACCTGTGTATATTGCTCTGTAAGGTAGTCTGCAAGTTCCGGCTCATCAGCACATATTACCTCATCGGCACCATATGCAATAAGCGATTTTGCTTTATCAGCTATGTTATGTCCTAAGAACATAGCGTATACCTTATCGTTTTTCTCGTCAGCAAGTCTTCTTGCCTGTCCCAGCAGCTCAAGAGCTACACCTTGTATAACACCTTCTCTCTGCTCAATGAAGACATATATACCTTTGTATTCCTCAATATTCATAACAGCTCAGATTAAAGAATGAATTTCTCTTTTAAAGTTTTAATAATAATTCCCACTGCCTCGTCAGCATCTACATCGTAAACCTCTCCGGCAGCTTTAACGCTCTTAGCAAATGCTTTGTGTACACGTGTAGGCGATCCTTTAAGTCCAAGTTTTTCAACCTCAACATCAATCTGATCTTTACCCCAAAGCTCTACCTCTTTCTGGTAAGCATCAACAATACCTCCTACATTCATGTAACGAGCCTTATAAGCCGATGATAGTACTGTAACAACGCATGGTCCTTCAACCTCTAGCATCTGGTATCCCTCTTCAGTTGATTTCTTAATAGTAAATGTTTTATCACCATCAAATTTAAGATCCTGTAGATACGATATCTGAGGAAGATCAAGGTGTTCTGCTATCTGTGGTCCTACCTGTGCTGTATCACCATCAATTGCCTGGCGACCAGTTACAAGCAGATCAAAATCTATCTTCTTTAATGCTCCTGCAAGTGCATATGATGTTGCAAGTGTATCAGCTCCGGCAAATTTTCTGTCGGTAAGGTGAATAGCTCTGTCAACACCCATTGCAAATGCTTCTCTCAGGATAATATCAGCCTGAGCAGGACCCATTGTAATAACTGTTACATGGGCATTATATTTATCTTTTAATTGTAATGCAAGCTCTAATCCGGCTTTATCATCAGGGTTGATGATACTTGGTACACCATCTCTGATAAGGGTTCCTGTTTCAGGATTAATTCTGATCTCTGTAGTATCAGGAACCTGCTTTATACAAACAACTATGTTCATCTGTCTAATATTTTTTTATTTGTAAGATTGGTTATTACTTAAGCATATTGGCAGAGATAACCATACGTTGTACCTCTGATGTACCCTCATATATCTCAGTAATTTTAGCATCACGCATCATACGCTCAACAGGATATTCTCTTGTGTAACCGTATCCACCGTGAAGCTGAACTGCTTTATTTGTAACCTCCATAGCTGTTTCGGCAGCATAAAGCTTAGCCATTGCAGCATCAACAGAGTAAGGAACTTTCTGATCTTTCTTAAATGCAGCCTTACGAACTAACATTCTTGCAGCCTCAGTTTTTGTGTTCATATCAGCAAGCTGGAACTGAGTGTTCTGGAATCCTGAGATAGGACGTCCGAACTGCTTTCTCTCTTTAACATATCCAACTGTTGCATCAATTGCACCCTGTGCTATACCCAGAGCCTGAGCAGCAATACCAATACGTCCGCCATCAAGCGTTTTCATTGCTATACCAAACCCTTTACCAATTTTACCCAGCATGTTCTCTTTTGGTATCACACAGTTTTCAAAGATAAGCTCACATGTAGCAGATCCTCTGATACCCATCTTCTTCTCTTTTTTACCAATTGAGAATCCCGGAGTATCTTTCTCTACAATAAATGCAGTAATACCACGTGTACCTTGCGATTTGTCGGTCATTGCCATTACTACATATACATGACCATACTCAGCATTTGTAATAAAAATCTTACTTCCGTTAAGAATGTAGTTATCTCCATCCTCAACAGCTGTAGTCTGCTGTCCTGCAGCATCAGTACCGGCGTTTGGCTCTGTAAGACCAAATGCACCTACCCACTCACCTGAAGCAAGCTTAGGAAGATATTTCATCTTCTGCTCTTCAGTACCATGCTCAAGAATTGGCGCAGCACAAAGTGATGTATGAGCTGAAACAACAACACCAGTTGTAGCACAAGCTGCCGAAAGTTCTTCAACAGCAATAGAGTACATCAGGTTGTCGCCACCTGCTCCACCATACTTCTTTGGTATTGGAATTCCCATAATACCAATCTTTGCCATTTTCTCAACAGTCTCAACAGGAAAGCGCTCCTGCTCATCTATCTCAGCAGCTAAAGGCTTTACCTCGTTTTCAGCAAACTCCTTAATCATCTGCTGAAATAACATTTGTTCTTTTGTTAAGCTAAAATTCATACCTCTGTTGTATTAACCGATAGATGTTCCGCAATGACCTGAATCTACAGAACATATCATAAGTATTATTTTTTATTTTATTTCTCTCATTCCTGTCAGAATTTAGAGTGTAAGGTAGCTATGA
Organism: Bacteroidales bacterium; assembly: GCA_025210735.1. Classification (GTDB taxonomy): domain Bacteria; phylum Bacteroidota; class Bacteroidia; order Bacteroidales; family UBA6680; genus UBA6680. The sequence goes on along the minus strand of JAOARD010000009.1, from coordinate 231,700 downwards.
ACCATATATCTGATTCACCTTTTTACACTAAAAAACCCTGTTGATTGTGTATTACAGGAGCTATTTATGTTGAGTAACAGCTCCTGTAAAATATTATTTATGCCTTACGCATCTCAATCAGATTATCAGATACAATAAGCTTTGCATTTGTAGCTTCCTGAACCTGCTCTACTGTGAACAGAGGATTTATCTCTGTAAGGACAATTCCTTCAGGTGTAATCTCCATAACACCCATCTCAGTAATTATCATATTTACTTGTCCGGCAGCTGTTAATGGCAGGTTACACTCTGTCATGATTTTATGATTACCTTTTGCTGTGTGCTCCATAGCAAGAATAACTCTTTTGGCTCCAACAAGAAGATCCATTGCACCACCCATACCAGGAGTTTTCTTTCCCGGAATCATCCAGTTTGCAAGGTTACCTTTTTCGTCAACCTGAAGTGCACCAAGAATGGTAACATCAACGTGTCCGCCTCTGATAACACTGAACGACATAGAGCTATCAAAACTACTTGCACCATCTTTATGTGTAATGTATCCACCACCTGCATTAACAAAGTCAGGATTCTCCTCACCTTCAGCAGGTGCTGGTCCCATACCAAGTAGTCCGTTCTCACTCTGAAGAACCACTCTGATATTTTCCGGCACATAGTTAGGGATAATTGTAGGTAATCCGATACCCAGATTAACCACATCACCATCTTTTAGCTCCAGGGCTGATCTTTTAGCAATAATCTCTCTTATTTCTTTCTTATCCATTTGAGTATTTCTTTTAATCTTATTTATCAATTTAGTTAGAGCAGCTCACAAACAGATTACTTAGAGTTTAATCTTCTGTCAAGCTCTTGTGCTGCATATGATGCAACATCGTCAGCATATTTGTTCATTCCAAAACCTGCATCGTAACCAAGCTCTTTAGCAAGTTCATGCGAGATACGTGGTCCACCACAGATAAGTATTACTTTATCTCTCAGCCCTTCAGCCTCAAGAAGCTCTACCAACTCTGTAAGGTTTTTAATATGAACATCTTTCTGTGTAACTGTTTGCGAAACAAGAAGTACATCGGCATTAAGCTCAATTGCTTTAGCTATAAACTCCTCATTTGGCACCTGACTACCCATGTTAAGAGCCTCAAACATCTCATAGCGCTCAAGTCCGTAGTGTCCGGCAAAACCTTTCATGTTCATAATAGCATCAATACCTACAGTGTGAGCATCAGTTCCTGTACTTGCTCCTACAACTACTACAGGACGTCCGATGTTCTCTTTTATGTAGTCATCTGTCTCATGCATATCCATTGTAGTAGACTCTACCTTTGGAACATGAATGTTTGTATAGTCAACAGTATGTATTGAGTTTCCGTAGCAGTTAAAGAATGTAAATCCTTCCATCAGTTCCTGTACAAATACAACCTGAGGGTTCTCGAATCCCATTTTTTTCATCATCTGCTTTGCAGCCTCAATTGCCTCTTCACCTTTTGGTACAGGAAGGGTGAAACTAACCTGTGTTTTACCATCGTTCATGGTATCGCCATATGGCTTTATCTTAGTAAGATCTAACGTCTTATCAAAATCGTTTGAGTCAGTTGAATAAAGTCCTCCGCTCATATTACAGTCTCCTTTAATTTTTTAATCTCCAGCAGATAGTTACTCTGCAAGGCAGATATTATTTTAAGTTTTTATTCATAATTGCAATAAATGGGTTGAAGTAGTTTGTTCCTTTTTCAACCACACCATCAAGGCCTTTACCTCCATCTAACGGACGTTTGATATCAGCAAAGATTCCTTTTTCAAGAGCTGTAAATAGTCCTTCTTTATCAATCTTCTCAAGAAGTTCAATAGCATCGTTAAGTACTTTTTGTGCTCTTGTTCTTATCAGACCACCCTCTTTAAATTCCATCTCGTCGCCAATACTCTTCATGTTATTGAAGATATATTTAGCATTCTCGATAGACAGGTATCTGTCTGACATGAAAGGGGTATGAATAGCCTCTGTAAGCATACCAAGAAGCTGTAGTCCCTGACCTGTCCATATTGCAATTTGATTAAAAAGTGCATCCTGTACATGACCTTTAAAGATGTTACCAGTCATGAATTTTGTAGGAGGCATATATTTAAGAGGAGCCTTTGGGAAGATCTCTCTTGTCATTTGAGCCTGAGCTAACTCATAAAGGAATCCGTTCTCAAGATCCGGGTCCATCTCAAATGCGTGTCCAAGTCCCATCTGCTCTTCAGGAAGACCTGCAACAATTGCAAGTTGCTCGTTAATAAAATCTGATGCAAGTACTGTGTGTGCTTCCTGAAATGCATCGGCAGTTGTAAGGTAGTTATCCTCTCCGGTGTTAATAATAACCCCTGCAAATCCGTTAAGTACACGTGAGAAGTACTGGTCAACAATTGTACGTTGCATGTTGATATCGCGGAAAAGGATACCGTAAAGGGCATCGTTAAGCATCACATCAAGTCCTTCAAGTGCACCCATAGCTGCAATCTCCGGCATACATAGTCCTGAACAGTAGTTACACAGACGGATATAACGTCCCTCTTCTTCACCTACTTTATCAAGTGCTGTACGCATTATCTTAAAGTTCTCCTGTGTTGCCACAGTACCACCAAAACCTTCTGTTGTTGCTCCGTATGGTACAAAGTCTAGCAAACTCTGTCCGGTAGTACGGATTACTGCAATAATATCTGCTCCCTGACGTGCAGCTGCTTCTGCCTGTACAACATCTTCGTAGATATTTCCTGTTGCTACAATAACATACAGGTATGGCTTAGCTCCTTCGCCAATTGTGTTAAGATAGTTGTCGCGCTTTGCAGTACGGTTCTTTATCTTCTCTACACTCTGATCAACAAATGGCTTAATTGCCTTTTGTATCTCCTCACCTTTGTGTACAGGTAGTTTAGTGATATCTAGCTCACCTGTTGCTACTTTCTCTGCAATTTGCTGCGGATTAAGTCCTGTCTCAATTACAGCATTACCCAGAAAGAACATTACTCCCTCGCTAAGTACACCTTTGTCCTTAAGCTCATCGATAACAACGTTTGGCAATGGCACACCATTAGCATCCACTCCGTCAATTCCCAGAAGTCGGCACAAGGTACGCTCAACAGCTACAGTAGTGTAATTATCTACAAACGTCTGTACGTTGTTGGCAATCTTCTCAGATACCTTTTTAGCGTAACCAACTTTCTCAAAATCAAGTCCTAACTTACTACTTTGCATCTTATTAATCTTTAATTAATTTCCTCTATCTATCTGTTACCTTATCAGATATGACCATTAACTCCGTTTGCGCTTTGCTGATAATTTGCTCATTAATTCCCAGCATTTGTGCTATACGAAGTGCTTCATGAGGCGTTACTCCTACTTCGTCTTCAATCAGCGAATAGTCTATATAGTTATTTATATTGTCTCTGTTTATCTCTCCGGCCTTAATATCTTTATCTAATCCCTTTACTCGTAATTTTCTACATTGACTGCTCAATCCGCTGTAGTGTGTGGTTATAAGGCTACGGATATTGTTTTCATACAGAATATTTGCCACGGCATTAACAATTGCTCTACCCTCAACAGGGTTTGTTGTGCGTGCAAGCTCATCTATTAATATAAGTACATTGCTCTTTTTCTGAGCCTCTTGTACCATCTTATCTATCTTAACCATCTCTGAGGCAAATGATGATAGTCCGTTATGTTCAGACTGCTCATCGCCTATTGATATCATTACCTTATCAACAATTGTTACTGATGCCTCTTTTGCAGGCACAAAGAATCCGAATTGTGTAAGGTACTGGCTAAGTGCTATGGTTTTTAGTATTACTGTTTTACCCGCCATATTTGCACCTGTGATAAAACATACCGATTTATTCAGTTTTATATCTATAGGTTGATATGTTCGGCGTTGATTCTTCAGGTTATCCTTTATCTCAGGATTAAAAAGAGCTTTATATTCGGTTACGTCCTCCGATACCTGAGGGCGGCAAAGCTCGTATCTGTTTGCCTGAAGTGCTTTTGATATGATTATATCGAGATGTGCTATATTATGAAGCGCTTTTTCAAGATTACTGTGGTCTCTCTTAATCTCTTTACACAGATCTACACGTACCTCAAACTCAAACTTCTCTGCCTTTGTTAGCAGTGTATCAAGTTTTCGGTTTTTCTCTTCCTGATCGTCAAACTCTTCGCTCTTCAGCTTCTTTATATCTCTGCGCAGTTGTGCCAGAGGTTCTGAATAAGAATCGTATATATAGAACGATGGAATGTTTGTTTTATCAGGATCTAGTACATTCACTATACCCGACAGATCAGGGATATCTATTATGTTCTGATCATATTTATTACATAGTGAGATAATCTCCTGCACAATCATTGCAAACGATTTTATCTCAAACAGCTCAATATCATCAAGAATAATATCATTGCCCACATTACGTATACTTCCGTTTATATCGCGTATATGCAGCAGGCGTGTTTGCAGCTTATCTATAAGGCTGCTGTTCTCTTTGTGGTTAATAATATGCAATGCTTTTTCAACCAGCTCCAGCTCTGTATTTATCTGGTTTGCCGATTGCATTATGTATGTATCAAGCAGAAATCTTTTCCCCACAGACGATTTAAGGTCGAGGTTCTCAACCATAAATTGCAATCCGCTAATTTCTGATATTACACTTTTTAATTGCATATTATATCTTTTTTACATCGTAAACAGGTAGCTGAAGTTTCTCTTCCATTGCCTGTTTTAGTTCGTCGGAGTTAAGGTTATATCCATCTGGCGATACCGGGTTTATACATACAGCAATTAGTTTTGTTTTTTGTAGCACACTAATTTTTCCACCTCTTTTTATGTATGAGTAGTAGACCTCTGGTGTTGCAAATATCTTTGTAAAGTCACGAACTATAACCTCTGTCTCTTTAATCTGTTTCTGATTTTTCAGAAACTCAAACAGTTTATCGGTCACAGCTCCATTTACAAAAAAACGTGTCCCGTATCCAAATAGCTTCTCTTTTACTCTCTCTATCATAAGTACAGAGGTTATTCCAAGATCAACAATAAGGTTATCGGGTGTAATTGCCCATATTCCGTTATCTATATCAATTAACCTGTCTCCTAATGTTTTTTCAACAGTATCTATATTAATAAGATTATATATATACTGTGTTTTAAATACCAGTTGCGGGATATTTGCAGAGAGTGCTGCACCGGTTGCCAGAATCATTGCATCTGTTACTGCCGGAGAGCCAATACTCTTACGAGACAGAGCCCCGTCAACAATTGTTGTATCAACACCACTTTTATGCAAAGAGTTTATCAGCTCCTTAAGAGCTTTATTATTTGCAGGACCTGAGATCATTGCTTTGCCGGAACTTTTTGCTCGTGCTGTAACAAGCCTGCCCAAACAGGTTTGCTGCGTACTCACATCTAGTATTTCCGATACAAGCTTTCGTTTGCGGTAATACAGTTCCGGGGTAACATAAATCATCCCTTCGTATACCTCAATCTCCGGTTTGTGTGTCTGCTTAACCTGATCGCGGTTTTCACCATCGATACCGATAGAAGTCAGAGCAATCTGCCTATCGCTGTCTTTTAAACGCGACAGCACATAGTTCAGACACTCTGTCTTCCCGGTATTCTTTTCAAGTCCAACAATCGAAAGACTCTTATAATTCTCTATATCCTTTACAAAAGGCATATATTACTTTTTGTTTCTCTCTTTTCTAGCTAAAGTTGATGGCTCAATTGATAGCTTTTCTCCTTTAAGAAGTGAAGCAACACCTTCCGGCTTAGCAGTTTTATCACACTCAGGGCAGTGACACTCAGTTGTGTAGTTCACAGGCTCTGTATATGTAGTGATAACACCCTCAAAGTTTCTAAGAACAACCTTACCAGGACTTTGTGAGATAACATACTGAGGCATAACCGGAGTTTTTCCTCCTCCTCCCGGAGCATCAACAACAAATGTTGGTACTGCAAATCCTGAAGTATGACCTCTCAGGTTCTCAATTATCTCGATACCTTTAGAAACCGGTGTTCTGAAGTGCTCAAGACCCATTGAAAGATCGCACTGATAGATATAGTAAGGACGAACTCTGTTCTTAACAAGCTTATGAACAAGGTTCTTCATTACGTGTACACAGTCGTTAACTCCGCGAAGAAGTACAGACTGGTTTCCTAATGGTACACCAGCGTCTGCAAGGCGAGCAAGTGCTACCTCTGCTTCAGGAGTCATCTCTTGTGGGTGGTTGTAGTGAGTATTAACCCATACCGGATGATACTTCTTAAGCATATTTACAAGATCTTCTGTAATACGCTGAGGAAGAACAACCGGAGTACGTGATCCAAGACGTATAATCTCTACGTGAGGGATTGCACGAAGTTTCTTGATAATGTACTCAAGTTTCTCGTCACCAACAAGTAGTGCATCACCACCAGAAAGAACAACGTCTCTTACCTGAGGTGTTTTTGCTATATATTCTATTGCTTTTTCTATATTATCGTCTGGCGTAGAAGCATCTGACTGACCAGCAAATCTACGACGTGTACAGTGACGACAATACATAGCACACATATCTGTGATTAGGAAAAGTACTCTGTCCGGATATCTGTGAGTTAATCCAGGAACCGGTGAATCCTCATCCTCGTGCAGTGGATCAAGAAGATCAGCATCTGCTTTGTGTACCTCAGCACCCATAGGAATAGCCTGCTTACGAACAGGACAATCAGGGTTTTCAGTATCAATAAGTGTAAGGTAATATGGAGTAATTGCCATACGCAAAGTCTCTAACGACTTACGCACTCCCTCTTCTTCTTCTTCTGTCAGACTGATGTACTTCTTAAGTTCATCCAGTGTCTCAATACGGTTTCTAACCTGCCATCTCCAGTCGTTCCACTGCTCGTCAGTAACTTCCGGAAAGAACTTTTTACGATTATCAATCATTTTCCTAAACGTATAATTTTTCAAACAACTCTCTAATTCCTTCTGACTTTCTGATAATTTCAAGTGTAAGATCAGCATGCCCAATTGCATATCCGTTTCCTACAATCATATCAACGTCTTTTCCTACTCCCTCTGCTCCTAGAGCCGCTTTAGTAAATGATGTAGCCATTGAGAAGAAGTAAACACATCCTCTGTCTTTTGTAATAAGAATTGATGTCATCTCTGTGTTTGCAATATTAACATTGTTAATAACTACATCACATCCGTCCTCACCACATATCTCAGTAACTTTGTTATAAACATTCATTACATCTGTAGCATCGGCAACAATTACTTCATGCGCAAGACCAAGATCTTTGATGCGCTGTGCATTCTCTGCAGAGTACTCAACAACAATAACTTTACCGTTTGGTCCAACTTTCTCCATAGCCTGGTAACAGCAAAGAACACCTGATTTTCCGCCACCACCAATGATACATACAGTATCGTTCTCTTTTACAAGACGATCAACCTGTGCAGGAGCACCAGCTACGTCAAGTGCTGCAAGAGCAAGTTTCTCTGGTATATCGTTCGGTAGAACAGCATATATTCCACTAGCAAAAAGAATAGCCTGAGCATCAACATCAACCTGATCGTTAGAGATGTTAATATTTTTAATCTTCTCAATTTTAAGTGGAGTTAAGCTAAGCGAAACAAGTGTAGCAATAGTATCGCCAACCTTAAGGTTCTTATCAGGGAAGTTTGGTCCAATCTCTTTAACCACACCAATTAACATTCCTCCTGAACCTGTAACAGGGTTTTGCATTTTTCCGCGCTCACCTACAATAGAAAGAATCATCTCTTCCATTTTTGCAGTATCGGCATCGCAAGCGCCTTTAATCTGAGTAAAACTTGCTGAATCAATATTCAGAGTTTTAACATCAATTAAAATCTCGTTATCGAAGATAGACATAGTGTTGTCCAGTTTCTGTGCCGGTTGCGGAAGTGTTCCTTTTGGCTCAAGTACTCTGTGAGTACCAAATTTATTACCTCTTTCCATTACTCTAAAAATATATCTGAATGATAATTACTTCTGTTTTAATCCTAATATCTCTCTTGCCTCAGCAGGGTTTGCAATCTCACGTCCAAATTCTTTTGCAAGGCGTACAACCTTCTCTACAAGTTCTCCGTTTGATTTTGCCATAACGCCTTTAGCAAGCATTGTGTTATCTTCAAATCCTACACGTACGTGTCCGCCATCTATAATTGCTGCAGCAGCTAATGGGAACTCAAAACGCCCGATTCCTGCTACTGTATATGTTGCATCAGCAGGGATACTGTTGCGTAGGAAAACAAAGTCGCGTAGTGTTCCTGATATACCACCATTTACACCCATTACAAAATCAAAGTGCATTGGCGATTTAATGTATCCTTTTTTGTGAAGACGAAGTGCCATGTCAATCATTGACTTATCAAACACCTCAAGCTCAGGCTTAATGCCACGCTCAATCATCTTCTCTCCAAAGTACTTAATTGTGTTCTCTGTGTTCTCAAAAATCTCGTCGCCACCAAAGTTAAGTGTACCACAATCTAGTGTAGCCATTTCCGGATTAAGCTCTGTTGGCTGCAAACGCTCATCGTTTGTCATTCCAACAGCACCACCTGTTGAAGGCTGAATGATTACATCAGGATATTTTGCATGGATAGCATCCATTACTGCTTTAAAACGGTTTTTATCTTGTGTAGGCGTACCATCATCTTCTCTTACATGAAGGTGAATAATACTTGCTCCTGCCTCATATGCAAGACCTGCCTCACGTACACACTCCTCAATTGTATAAGGAACTGCCGGGTTATGCTCTTTGGTTACCTCTGCACCGCAGATTGCTGCTGTAATAATCAGTTTTTCCATTGGTCAATATTTTTATTTGTTTTTACGCTGACATGCTTTTGGTGTAACACAAGTACCTGTTGCTCTACAAACAACTATTGGCTCTTCTAATACATCACATGCTGAATCTGAAATATCAGGACGCGGAACAATTACTTTACGAGCCTCAAACTTCATCTTACGACTACTGTTACCCTCTTCAATAATCTCACCAACAGCCTCAATATAGTCGCCAGCATATACAGGAGCACAGAACTCAACCATATCATATGCTTTAAACAGTCCTTCGTCACCATCTCTCTGGATTAACAGTTCTGTTGCTACATCACCAAAAAGCTGAAGCATTCTAGCTCCATCAACAAGATTTCCACCATAGTGAGCATCGTGTGAGCTCATACGTAATCTGATCATCGACTTATTCATATCAACTATATTTTTATTATTTATTATATACTATGTAATCAACAAAAATTGATGGTGTTTTAACCATCTCAGGGCTAATCTCTCCAACCTTAACCATCTCTTTAGCCTCTACAACAACTGTTTCTGCTGCCATTGCCATAAGTGGATTAAAGTTCTGTGTTGTTCCCTTGTATACCAAGTTACCCTCTTCGTCAGAAACACTTGCGCCAATAATTGCAACATCAGCCTTAAGTGGTTTCTCAAGAAGAAACTCTTTACCATCTACTGTTATAATATCTTTTCCTTCTGCTACCATTGTTCCAAGTCCTGTTGGTGTAAGTACACCACCTAAACCTGCTCCACCAGCACGCACTCTCTCTGCTAATGTTCCCTGAGGACTAAACTCTACCTCTAACTCCTTGTTGTTCATCTGCTCTATTGTAGCAGGATTGGTACCTATATGAGATGTAATTACTTTAGCTACCTGCTTGTTAGCAATAAGTTTACCCAAACCTTTATCGGCAAATGCAGTATCGTTACAGATAATTGTTAAATCTTTAACTCCTGATGCAACAATGCCGTCAACAATATTTTCGGCTGTTCCAACAGCTAAAAAACCACCAATCATCACTGTCATTCCGCTCTTAACTTTTGCTACGGCCTCTTCTAATGTAATTAATTTATTCATCTCAAAAATGTTTTTTAATATTTTGCAAAGCTTTTTCTTACAAACATTTATGCAATACCATGTTTAATGTCAATGGCAAAGTTAAATTTATTTTTCAATTATGAACAATAATGTTATTTTTTCTGTTAATGCAAAGGATAGTTATACTCAGTCTTGTGGTGAAATTATAGAATATTTTGACTTCTGATATTTTCAATTTACACTATTCAGACTCCAAATCGGGTTAAATAACCAGTATACACGTTTTGTATTTAACAAATGTGTTAAATATAGACATATTCATGATTCCTGATATTTGGCTAAATTATTATTGTTATAAAATTAACAAAAGCTCTGATTTAACTGATATGTTAAACAACATAGGTAAACACGCCACAAAACATTTAACCTATAACAGCTATAGATTAACCATATAAGACCAAATTAATCCCTTTTTATAACCGAAATGTTCATACTTATTAAGTAAATTGCACTGTAAATATATAACAGGACTCGGGAACAAAAACAAAACCCTTTTTCTGATTGTAAAGTAGATTATAATTATCAAATATTTAAATTGTTTTAATATGAAACGATCATTATTTGCAGTTGCTCTTGCAGGAGCAATTACACTTATGTCGTGTAACGACAAATGTTGCACAAAGAGTGAGGCAACAGATGTAGTAAAGTCAGACTTCTCAAACAAACTTACTGACAAAGAGATTAAAGGCGGACGACTTACTCCTGAAATTCTTTGGAAATTCGGAAGAATTGGCGGCGGTGTATTATCACCTGATGGAACAAAGTTGTTGTACACTGTTACAAGGTATGATGCAAACACAAACAAAAGTACTTCGAATGTTTTTATAACAGACGTTAACAGTAAACAGACAACACAGTTATCGACTGATGACACAAAGGAGTTTGCTGCAACATGGACTGAAGATGGAAAGAAGATTGCCTATATGTCGACAGCAAGTGGCGATGTACAGGTATGGACAATGAACCCTGACGGATCAGAAAAGGTTATGGTTTCTGATGTAAAGGGAGGTATTAATAGCTTCCGCTTCTCTCCTGATGGATCAAAGGTAATGTATACACAAGATGTTAAATTACAGAAGTCTGCCAGTGATATCCACAGCGACCTTCCTCTTTCAAATGCCAAGGTATTTGATGACCTTATGTATCGTCACTGGAATGATTGGACCGACTATAAATTCAGTCACATTTTTGTAGCTGATGTAAAGAACGGAAAGTTCAGTGCAGGAAAAGATATAATGCCTAATGAGCTATGGGATGCTCCTTTATCTCCATATTTTGACGATTCAGAGATGACATGGAGCCCTGATAGTAAAACTATTGCGTACACATGTAAAAAACTTACAGGAGCTAAATATGCTACAAGTACAAACTCAGATATATACTTCTACAATACAGAGAGCGGAAAAACTATTAATATGACTGAAGGAATGATGGGTTATGACAAATACCCTGTTTTCTCACCAGATAATAAATACATGGCCTTCATGAGCATGGAGACTCCTGGTTGCGAATCAGACAAGGAGCGTCTTATGATTATGGATCTTGCTACAAAGGAGATAAACTTTGTTAATGAGAACTGGGATCAGAATGCTCATAACTACACATGGAGCAAGGATGGTAAGGAGATATATTTTGTTTCAGGAACAAAGGCTACATACCAGCTATATAAAGTAGATATTGCAAGTAAGCAGTTTACTCAGATTACTAAAGGTCAGCACAACTTCAGCAGTTACTCAATTGCTAATGGTGTTATGATTGGTGGTAAAACAACTCACCAGATGGCTACAGAGCTGTTTAAGGTAGATATGGCTACAGGAGCTGAGGATCAGATTACAACTGTTAACAAGAATATTTACGACAATATTAACCTTGGACATACAGAAGAGCGTTGGGTAACAACAACAGACGGAAAGCAGATGCTTGTTTGGATGATTTTCCCTCCTAACTTTGATAAGAATAAAAAATACCCAGCACTACTTTACTGCCAGGGAGGACCACAATCTGCAGTTAGTCAATTCTTCTCATACAGATGGAACTTTGCTATGATGGCAGCAAATGATTACATTATTATGGGTGTTAACAGACGTGGTTTACCTTCGTTTGGTAAAGAGTGGAATGCACAGATATCAGGAGATTATTCAGGACTGAATATTAAGGATTATCTATCAGCTGTAGATGCTCTTAAGAAAGAGAATTTTATTGACGAAAACAGACTTGGTTGTGTAGGTGCTAGTTATGGTGGTTACTCTACTTTCTTCCTTGCTGGTAAACACGAGAAGAGGTTTAAAGCATTTATAGCTCACTGCGGAATGTTTAATCTTGAGAGTTTCTATGGAGCAACAGAAGAGACGTTCTTCCCTAACCACGATCTTGGTGGAGCATACTGGGATATGAAGAATAAAACAGCTCAGCGCTCATATGCTAACTCTCCACACAAATTTGTACAGAACTGGGATACTCCAATACTTGTTATTCATGGCGGAAAAGATTTCCGTATTCCATACACAGAGGGCATGCAAGCATTTAACGCTGCAAGATTAAGAGGCATTCCTGCTCGTTTCTTGTACTTCCCTGAGGAGACTCACTTTGTTCTTAAGCCGCAAAACTCTATACTATGGCAAAGAGAGTTCTTTGGGTGGTTAGATAAGTACTTAAAGTAAGATATCTGTTTATATAATACTACGAGGCTGTTCTTCTGAGAGCAGCCTCTTTTTTTTGAACTTATTGTAATGTTCATTGTTAAATGATGGCAACAATAAAACTTACAATATGAGAAAGATAAATTTACTGGTAATCTCAACCATACTACTACTTTTTACAGTAACAAGTAGCGCTAAAGCTCACTGCGAAATCCCATGTGGTATATATGGCGATTCAATACGTATTAAACTACTGTATGAGCATATATCAACAATAGAGAAATCAATAAATAAGATTAAAGCGTTAGACAATAGTCACGACATTGTACGTTGGGTTATAAACAAGGAAGAGCATGCTAAAAAAATTCAGGAGATAGCCAGTCAGTATTTTATGCATCAAAGAATAAAGCCTACTGATAAATCAGATAAAAAAGCTTACCAGAGATATATTAAACAATTAACATTAATGCATAAGATTCAGATATATGCAATGAAGAGCAAGCAGAGTACTAACCTTGATAATATTAAGAAACTGCGTGAACTCGTTCACAAATTTGAACACGCTTATTTTGATTAATTTATTATACTAACCTTCTTTAGTTAGCCATATCAGAGTTATGATATGGCTTTTTTTGCATTTATAACTCACTCATAGATAAACTAAAAGGTATATTTTCAATATCCGGTAAATTGGGTACTTTATCCAGAAATAATGCTCTGTGGGCAAATTTGGTTGGTACAAAAATCTCAAACATATAATTCAGAGAATAAGGATATTACAAAATCATATAGTAAATACAGCTCTACATACTCAACTCAACGATAACTACCTGATTAATAAATATTACAAAATATCAGAAACAGAAATTTAAGGACATAAAAACTGTACAAAAACAAACACCAACCAAACTCGATCACAGAACACCATAAACAGGTCTCAAGCCGCCTACATATCCAGTTTAAACAGTTTTATAATTGCCAGTTTGGTAAATATATAAAACGGAATCATAAATAGTAGAGGTAAGAGCATATCTAAAATATAGTGCATATTTTCAATATCAACACCACATGCCGGAAGAGCTGAATTATATATCAACTTTGATATTACTCCGGAAATTAGCAACGATACAATTATTACAATATTATCTTTTTTCATCTGTCGAAATTTGTTTTTCAAAGACCATATGGAACTCGCATGATTTAGTTAACTCTCGTGTGTGAGAAAAATCTTTACTCATGCTTCGTTTCATTTATCAAATAAATTAATCTAAATAAAAAAGGGTGCCAATTAGTTGACACCCTTTGAATATATTATTTAGCTAACTATCTAGCTTTATTACCTTTCCCTTTAAGTACTCTCTTCTTTTCTCCTTTAAGTACAGTATCGTAAACAAGTGGAGTTGCTATAAATAGTGATGAATATGTACCAACAACAACACCAATAAGAAGTGCAAATACAAATCCACGAATCACCTCACCACCAAAGATAAAGATTGCAAGAAGAACAACAAATGTACTTAACGATGTACTAAATGTACGACTTAAAGTACTGTTCAGCGCGCTATTCATAATATCTCTGCGCTCACGCTTTGGATAAAGACCTATAAACTCACGAATACGGTCAAATACAACCACGGTATCGTTAATAGAGTAACCCACCACAGTAAGAATAGCCGCAATAAATGCCTGATCAATCTCTAATGAGAATGGTACAATACCATCTAATATCGAGAACAGACCAAGAACAATTAATGTATCGTGAACAAGAGCAGCAACAGCACCAAGACCAAACTGCCAGTTCTTAAATCTTATCAGGATATAGATAAACATTATAATAAGTGCAAAGAATATTGCAAGTAATGCCTCTTTCTTAATATCATCAGCAATAGTTGGTCCAACCTTCTCAGAACTCTGACGATAGTCTAACATAAACGAATCAAAAGAAACATTGTCACCAAGAGCAGGTTTCAACCCTTCGTAAAGTTTCATATCTACTTCATCATCTACCTCTGTTCCTGACTCATCAATTCTATACTTAGTAATAATACGTACCTGATCTTTTCCTCCGAAAGTTTTCACCTCTGGTGCACCATCAAAGTCATCAGCCAACATCTTAGCTATCTCAGTAGTTTTTACCTCCTGCTCAAACTTAACAACGTATGTACGTCCTCCTTTAAAGTCGATACCAGGGTTAAGACCTTTAGTAAACAGGAACATAATTCCAAGAACAATAAAGATACCTGATATTACATAGTATACCTTACGCTTACCAATAAAGTTAATATTAGTATTCTTAAAGAAGTTGTTTGTAAGTTTTGTACCAAACGTAATATTCTGCTCTCTCTTAAGCTGCCACTCAAAAATAAGACGAGTAATAAATATTGCAGTAATAAGAGATGTTGCAATACCAATCATAAGTGTAGTTGCAAAACCTTTAATTGGTCCTGAACCAAACAAGAACAGAATTACAGCAGTAAGGAATGTTGTGATGTTCGCATCAAGAATAGCAGAGTATGCATTCCTGTAACCATCTGTAATAGCCTGTTTCAATCCTTTTCCTCCTGCAAGTTCCTCACGTATACGCTCATAAATAAGCACGTTAGCATCTACAGACATACCAATAGTAAGAACAATACCGGCAATACCTGGCAGTGTTAATGTTGCTCCGAACGAAGAAAGAACTCCGATAATAAAGAACATGTTAACAAGAAGTGCAATATCTGCAACTATACCACCACGGCGGCTATAGTAGAATATCATATAAATAAGTACAAGCGCAAAAGCAATAAGGAACGATTTCAATCCAGCCTCAATAGCAGCTTGTCCAAGTGATGGTCCAACAATAGTATCAGCAATGATTACTGCTGGTGCAGGCATCTTACCTGACTTAAGTACGTTTGCAAGGTCTTTTGCCTCTTCTACAGTAAATCCACCAGTAATACTAGATGTTCCTCCTGTGATTTCAGCATCAACTCTTGGATATGAATAAACATAGTTATCAAGTACAATAGCAATACATTTACCAACATTTTCCCCAGTTAATCTTGCCCAAATTTTTGCTCCTTCAGAGTTCATACTCATTGAAACCTCTGATTTTGCAGACCCTTGAGCAAACTCACTGCGAGCATTTGTAATAACACCTCCATCAAGTGGTGCACGACGATCACGAGTTGTTATCTTAATAGCTATTAACTCATAAAGACTCTCTTCCTCTTTGTCAATTGACTTTACACTCCAAAGGAATTTTAGATCAGGTGGAAATAATGAACGAACCTGAGTAATCTTAAGGTAAGAGTTAATCTGTGCTGTATCTTTATAATGAGCAAATCCCACTGCAGCACCTTGACGATTCAATGGCTGAAGTCTTGAGAATAATGGATTATCTTTCATTAACTGAGCCTGATCTATTGCTGTAGAATCAGCTTTTTCAGCCTCAATCTTATCAAGAAGTGCATCCTCACCCTCTTTTGGCTCATCAACTTTAGGCTCATCAGCCTTTGCTTCAGCATCTGCTATTGCCAAATCCTCTTTTGCCTTCTCAATCTCTCTGATCTTTGCATTTGCAGTCTGTAAGAAAGGTAAAACCTCTGAAGATTCATAAGTCTCCCAGAACTCAAGATTTGCTGTTCCTTGTAACAATTTACGAACCCTTTCAGGCTCTTTGATACCCGGTAGCGAAACCAGGATTCTTCCTGAAGTCTCCAGACGCTGAATATTTGGCTGTGCAACACCAAAACGGTCGATACGACTACGAAGAATGTTAAAAGAGTTATCAATAGCAGCTTCTGCCTCTTCTTTGATAAGATCTAATACTTCAGCATTTGTTGAGTTAAAACTGATTTTATCTTTAAGCTCAGGTGTTGTAAAGATAGCAGCTAACGATGCATTAGCATCAATCTCTGCAAACGCTTTTCCGAACAATGTCACAAAATCGTCCTGACTATCTTTCTGTAACTCCTTAGCTCTTGCAATGGCTTTATTAAAAGTTGCATCTGTGTTATAACCACTCATACTGCGAATGATATCAACAACAGAAACCTCTAACGTTACATCCATTCCCCCTTTAAGGTCAAGACCAAGATTAATCTCTCTTGCCTGACAATCTTTATACGTGTACTTAGTAAACAAAAGATTATACACCGGCTTTGTTGCTATAGAATCAAGATAATATAGCTCTTTCTTTACATCATCTCCGGCATACTCTTTAGCGTCTTCACGAACCTGGCGGGCTATCCAGGTAAAGGAGAGCTGGTAGATACTTACCAGAGCTAGCGCAATTACAAATAATCTTATCGCTCCTTTATTTTGCATGTGTTTTTATTTTATATAGTTTATTAAAACAGTTATTCTACGTTTATGTACAACAATCCGCAAATATATCATATTTTTTCAGAAACTGAATTTTTTATAGCACTGAATATGAATAAATATTACCAACAATTGCCTGTACTACAAACACGGTATAGCTTTCATCATTGTTATAAGCATCTATCAAACAGTTGTTAAATATAAAAACACTCTTTTAAAACGAAACAATAAAATCATAAAATAACTTTTATCTACATTAATTAGCAATACATCTATTAATTTAGTATAATTATCACTTAATAAGGTTTTTTCATATATTCATCAGATAACATCATATTTTTTATTTTACCATTAGCAGGATTTGTACAGAATAATATCTTTGCCTGTTGAAATTTAACATAACAATCAAATGACTAAAACAAAGGGTATATTTAACAGATTTCTGAACATTACAGAAAAAGCAGGTAATGCACTACCGCATCCGGCAACGTTGTTTGCAATATTTGCACTTATTGTATTAATCTTTTCAGGTGTAGCTCATTGGTTTGATGTAGAAGCAATACATCCTGCTACAAAAGAGGTTATTAAGCCTATTAATCTTTTGTCAAAAGATGGCTTACACAGAATAATGCTACATATTGTTGATAACTTCACCGGATTTGCTCCGTTAGGAATTGTTCTGGTTGCAATGCTTGGTATTGGTATTGCCGAGAGTAGCGGATTAATTGGTGCCAGCATACGACTGATAGTGATATCTGCACCAAAAAAATATTTAACATTTGTTCTTGTATTTGCCGGTATTCTGTCAAATATGGCAAGTGATGTTGGTTATGTACTACTTATACCGCTTGCAGGAGTTATCTTTCTTGCTGTAGGCCGACACCCTATTGCCGGTATGGCAGCCGCGTTTGCAGGGGTATCTGGCGGATTTAGTGCCAACCTTATTCTGGGAACAATTGACCCTTTGCTTGCAGGACTCTCTGAAGAGGCTGCACAGATTTTAGATAAGGATTACGTAGTAAATCCTACTGCCAACTACTACTTTATGGTAGCATCTACATTCATTATTGCTTTTGCAGGTACTATAATAACTGAGAAAATTATAGAACCCCGACTAGGCAAATACAAAGGCGATGTAGAGCCTGATAAGATGGAAAAATTAACACCTATTGAGAAAAAAGGATTGATCTGGGCATCTATTGGGGGGTTAACTCTGCTAGCAATATCACTTCTGGGTCTTATACCTTCAGATGGTTTCCTTAGAGCTGCTGACGGAACAGTACTTAAATCGCCATTCATAAAAGGTATCATATTTGTACTTGTTATGTTTACTATGATTCCGGGACTTATTTACGGATTCATTACCAAGAAATTCAAGAACGATGCTGATGTAATGAAAGGTATGGCAGGTAGTATGAAAACCCTTGCCTCATACATTGTGCTTGTATTCTTTGCTGCGCAGTTTGTTGCATTCTTTAAGTGGAGTAACCTTGGTATTATTCTGGCAATAAAAGGAGCTAATGCTCTTATGGCTGCAGATATGAATATTATTGTACTTATAATACTGTTTATACTATTAGCAGGAATAATTAACCTTGCTATGGGTAGTGCCTCTGCAAAATGGGCTATTATGGCTCCTATCTTTATTCCAATGTTCATGCTTATGGGATACTCTCCTGAACTATCGCAGGTGGTATACAGAATTGGTGATAGTGTAACAAACATTATCTCGCCAATGATGAGTTTCTTTGCTCTTATTATAGCATACTTCCAGAACTACGATAAAAAAGCGGGTATTGGTACAATTGTAGCAACAATGCTTCCGTACACATTTGCTTTCTTTATTCTGTGGACAGTACTTATTATGATATGGGTATGGTTCGGATTACCTCTTGGCCCGGGGGTTGATATGTACTATCAGGTAAAATAGTAATACGCCAATATATTTTTCAAACGGCTGCCATTTATGGTGGCCGTTTTTTATTAAAATCAAATCCCGAAGGAATGGTATAATAGTATTAACCCACCTCTTTATCTCCTCCCGAGAGGAGAGTTACTAATGATGCAGCAGGTTACGGACCTGATATGGTGTGCCTCACAATTTAAAATCTTTTGACCGACCAAATTCCAGAATTTGGTCTAACGAATCAGCCCCAGAACAATCTAATACCGAAGGGATGATAATTGATAGCCCATCGGGATAGAGGCATCATTTCCAAGTCCTGAAGGGACAAGGACTTCGCTCAACCTGACAAATAGTGCTCGCACATTTAATCATATCTACCCACCTCTGTATCTCCTCCCAAGAGGAGAGTTACTATGATGTAACAGGTTGCGAATATGACATGGTGTGCCTCACAATTTAAAATCTTGCTGACAGACCAAATTCCAGAATTTAGTCTAACGAATCAGCACCAGAATAATCTAATCCCGAAGGGATGACAAGATAGTTACCGATGGGCACAGCCCATTGGTAGATCGATATCAAACCGAAGTCCTAAAGGGACGAGGTATGCTTTTAAACCATATAGTAACCAGATATCACCATATGAGGAGAGATGAGTACAACAGATAATATCTGCTGTACTCCATTGTTGTTATGTAACAATTCTGTTATGCTTTATAAACAACATGATATCTTAACTTTGGGTTAATATGTTATATCATAATCATCCTCGTTCATATCAACAAGGATACAAACTGTTGTATACATTACTATTTGTAAGAATTATCACCAGGTAATGCAGATTAGAAACTTAAAAAACAGCTCTATCCTTAGCAAGAAATATATCATTACCTCCGGCATCTTCGTTCAAATCTATTGGATTCCAATCATATCCCTTAAAAAACGCAGAATTTGTAACATTATGATATGAATAAATATATGATATTGCAATTGATCTTAGTTTAATATCGTTATAAGAATTACGTGTAAATGAAAGATATACATACTTACCTCCAGCATCATAGTTTAAATCACGATGGTATTTATTAAAACTATAATTATTATCACTAAAATATACAGTTGGTTGTTCCGGTAGTATTGTATTATTGGTAGCGTAATCATAGCTAGCTACAGCTATATCTGTTATAGCATATGATTTATCATCTGTTAATGTAAAGTTCAGGTACATATAGTTTCCTCCTGCATCCTTGTTCAGATCAACAGGGATATAACCATCAGTATACGGAACTCTTTGGTATGAATTATCGCTGGATGAAGCTATATAGAAACTAAAAAAATAATACCCCGCCTTAGGTACTATCTGGTGTACTCCATATAAGTAATCAATTATTTCATAATATTTACCACAATCTTTAAAAACAGACTGTGATCCTCGGGTTTCAGGAGCATAAGACTCACTGTTTTCTACCTTTGGTTTAGTAACCCCTTTTTTGTATTTGGGTCTTTCACCACTTGTTAGTTTGTCTCTCTCATCAAGTTGTGTTTCTTCTTTAGCCGACTCAATTTCTGAATTCTTCTCGCACCCGAATTGAAATGTTAATAAGCAAAAAACAAGTGCTAATAAAATGTTCTTTTTCATCTTTTTGTGTTTTATGTTTTTGTTAAAAAAATTAAAAGATGTAAACCTTTATAGTTTACAGATTGTATAGAGGAGAGGTGAGTACAGCATGCAATATCTGCTGTACTCAATTATTATGTAATAATTATGGTTGTTAATGACATTACACTTCACATTTTACCAATATTCAGTATAACTACCAATAAATATATATCTACCACCAGCACCCTCATTTAAGTCAGTCATATCCCAGTAAAATTGACTAAATCTCGGAATATTGTTAACATAACTATATTGATAGTTGTATGATACCGCAATTTCTTTCAGTTTCTCTGGATTATTGGAATTACGACAAAAAGAGAAATATATGTATTTGCCTCCTGCATCATAATTCAAATCGCGATGGTATTTATTAAAACTATAATTATTATCACTAAAATATACAGTTGGACGTTCTGCCAGAGGTGTCTCATTAGTAGCCTTATTACGGGAAACTACATTTATATCAGTTATAGCATATGATTTATCATCAGTTAATGTAAAATTCAGGTACATATAGTTTCCTCCGGCTTCCATATTCAGATCAACAGGAATATAACCGTCAGTACACGGAACTCTTTTGAATGAATTATCGCTGGATGAAGCTATATAAAAACTAAAAAAATAATAACCAGATTTAGGCTCTATCCATAGTACTGAATTTTCATCATCTATGTATTCCGTATATTTATCATACTTCTTAAACCTTGTATAAGATCGTCCCTGTCGGGTTTTAGGCGTATAAGACTCACTGTTTTCTACCTTTGGTTTAGTAACCTCTTTTTTGTATTTGGGTCTTTCACCGCTTGTTAGCTTGTCTCTCTCATCAAGTTGTGTTTCTTCTTTAGCCGTCTCAATTTCTGAATTCTTCTCGCACCCGAATTGCAATGTTAATAAGCAAAAAATAAGTGCTAATAAAATGTTCTTCTTCATTTTTTTGTGTTTTATGTTCATGTTAAAAATAATCAAACCTCAAACCGTTACATGTAAATGTATGGCATTTTATTAGGAATCCAAAACAGAAACACAACTATATTAAACAACAATATATCAGCATATATCACTTAACATAAAATAGAAAACAAACAACCACCATAAAACAACTTTACAGTTATAGTTTTTATGTTTTAGTAATAGATATTGCATAATGATTTGCAATATAAGCCCACCTCTATATTTCCTCCCGGGAGGAGAGTTACTATGATGTAGCAGGTTATGAACATGAAATGGTGTGTCTCACAAGTTCAGGTTATACAGATATAATTAGTTAGCGACGCATTGCCATGCGTCGCAACACGTTCAGGATAACCATGCTTTGCGACAGGCTGCGGATAAATATACGTAGTCGCAAATTCCAGATAGCAATACATCGTAACAGGTACTGGATGGTTCTATATTTAATAATATTTTATCTGTGCAGTATTTGGTTTGTTAATGGTTAGGGCTTTATATTCATCTATAAAGTATCTGTACCTTACAGAACAGATAACATAGTTGTTAATTGTTTTATAACGTAAACTTGTATATTTGTGTTATGTAAATAACTTTAACAAGTTAGCTGTAAGCCTGAATAGTAGTTAATTCTATTAACTGTTAAGTGGCGCACATCTTATGGATTATATTTCATGATACTATAAGTTTCTTTGCAGAAAAATAGCAAGACACATATTATGTTAACTATATAAATTAATTTCTTATGAAAAAAGCATTAAAACCTGTACAATTTTACTCTATTAAGTTCTCAATATTTTATAGTATAATCATCTGTTTGTTAATTGTATCATGTGACTCCGGTAACAAAGATCCTTTAATTGGAATTAAATGGAAACTTAAAGAGTTTGAAACAGAAATAAAGGTAAATGGTAAATTTGAGAAAATCGATTCTTTCGTAAACCCAAATATTCTGTTTGATAAGATTACTTTTCAGAACAATACTGATTTTAAATATAAAACAAAAGGTTTTACTGTAGAGGATAATAATGCAACTCACTCATTTACCGGTGGTACTGGTTTTTATGAGCGACAAGATGAAAAAATAGTTCTGAAGTTTATGGGTAACCAATTATCTTATGATATTATGCTGGATACTGTAAATCTTGTTTTAATTAATGAAAATTTATTAAATGGAGATTCTTTAATTTTGAGTTCAGAAAATAGACCAGAAATAATAGTCAAAGGAATTAGAACAACATTCAGATACGTAAAATAAAATCAATTTATCTGATTATGAATATTTAGTTAGCGACGCATGGCAATGCGTCGCAACAGGTTCCAGATAACCATACGCCGCAACATGTTAAAATAAGCGCCCAGCAGTTTAATAATTTATAAGCTAAGATGATAATCATTAAAAAATATACGTTACTAATATTTACATTTTTCGTATTGCTGCCGGTTGTATCTGCAACTGGTTCTTCATGGATTGAGTCTAAGATAAGACCTATTTCGATTAATGAGAATGGAGATATCCTTTGCAGAACCCGATTTTCTAAAAATGAGATGGGTGCTCATAGAGCAATGAAGATTGTTTATGGGTATTGTATCATTACAACAGATTCAATAATTAAGTATAAAACTCATGTGATTGAACCTGATGAATTTCCTGCACAAGATTTAAAGACTCTTGATAAAATTACGGCGTTCCGGGACTCAATATTTTATAGCAATTTTGATATAAACAGGTTATGTGAAACAGGACATACAATAAAAAAGCGTTACAGTTTCAGGCATTGTAATGTATCTTCTTATAGAGTTGACAAGGTATTAAGTATAAATGATTTTCAGAAAAGCAGAAATATCAACTTAGAGACTACTCATCAGAAGGCTTTAAATGGAGCTATTAGTACGGAATATATAGAAGAAGAGACAATACATGTCTTATATGACTTTGGTAATATTCTGATTATAAAAAACGAAGATCAAATGGAAGGCTCAGGAACTGGCGCAAGGTTTAATTATACTAAGTTCTGGACAGATGAAAACGGAGTAAAACGAGACATTGGATTTGATATTAGTTTTATAGATGGAGTTCTTGTAATTAATTAGCATCATGCTATAATAATAATTTGATGAAGCAGGAAAACACCTTTCAATAGATTGTCACGTATAGCGACGCATTGCCATGCGTAGCAACAGGTTCAGGATGTCCATGCCTCGCAACAGGTACTGGATGGTTCTATATTTAATAATATTTTATCTGTGCAGTATTGGGTTAACTATAAATTGTGGCTTGATTAAATTGTCTGATTAAAGAAAATAGTTAGTGTTAAAAAATTATATTTTTACGTGTTAGTCAGATTTCAAATCAGAAATAGCACTACAGGGTGAAATTAAAATTATTGAAATGAAACCAGGGAAAAAAGATATAAAAGCAGAAATTAAATTTGAAATTGACGAACTGGAACTGCTCCAGGAGAATACATGGCAAATGGCAGAATCATTTGGGTTGGATAGGCGCATTGCTAATATGACAGGAAAACCAAAAGTAGGTTTCTTTAGTTGGGATTTAGATTGTTTAGAAAGCGTAGTCACTGATTTACAAGAAGTCCCTGAAAACAAAGAGATTGCTGATAGAATAGCAGAAAAAATAGAAGAAGGTTATTTGTTTATTAAAGAAAATAAGAATAAATAATTAACGACATATTGGATGTCTTAAAAGTTGGAATACGAAGTTAGCGACGCATTGCCATGCGTCGCAACAGGTTTAGGATGGCCATGCATCGCAACAGGTTCAAGATGGCCATTCCACGCAACAGGTTCAGGATGGCAATACGTTGCAACACAAAAAAAGCCGCACACCGTATGGTATGCGACTTTTTTATTTTATAAAACTAATGTATATCTTATCCTAAGATCTCAGCAAGTTTCTTTTCAAGCTCCTCGCCACGTAGGTTCTTAGCAATAATCTTACCCTCTTTGTCGATAAGTACGTTAGATGGAATACTCTGAATTCCGTAAAGTTTTCCAGCAGCACACTGCCATGCTTTAAGGTCTGAAACATGAATCCAGTTCATTTTATCAGCCTCAATAGCCTCTAGCCACTTATCTTTGTTTCCGTCAAACGAAACACCAAAAATCTCAAATCCTTTGTCGTGATACTTCTCATAAGCAGCTACAAGGTTTGGATTCTCAGCTCTACAAGGACCACACCATGATGCCCAGAAGTCAAGAAGAAGAAGACCTTTTCCTGTGTAATCAGCAAGTCTTAGCTCTTTACCATCAACGTCAGCCATTGAGAAATCAATGAAAGGCTGCCCAACAGCAGTTTTCTTCATTAACTCAATCTTCTCTGAAATCTTCTTACCATATGTTGAGTTCTTTACAGGCTCAGCAAATTTATTAAATAGCTCCTCAAGCTCAGCAAACTCCATTGAGTACATCTGTCTTGTAGTTAAAAATGCAGCTACTGCTGAGTTTACATTCTCAGTAATAAACTTCTTTCCTGTCTCCTCAAGCTTTTTATTTAAAGCCTCGTAATCAGTCTTTATCTGCTCCTCTTTTTCAGGAGTAAGTTCTCCTTTAGATGAAAGCTCCTTATATTCATTGTAAAGTACTTTTTGCTTCTCCTGAATATCTTTTGCTAACTCAGAATATTTCTTTAACAAATCGTTTGGCAACGATCCTTCAATAAGAACCTCCTCTAGGTTATCAACATTACCGCTAATCTTTATGTCTGCATTGCTCATAAAGATAGGCACAATATTGTTCTCATCGCCTAACTGAAGATAGTAAAGCTCTTCGCTATCAATCTTTCCGTTAAGAACAAACATATTGTTCTCTACTGTTGCTGAATCAACTTTTATTAAGTCTCTTTCCTCTCCTTGTTTCTTCAGGAAAACCATTCCTTCAACACCCTCAACATTTCCGTTGATCTTGTATTGAGGCTCAGTTTTACATGAAACAGCAAGGATAACTGCAAATAATACCAATACAATATTTCTCATCTGTTAATAATATTAAATAAGGGTTATAAATTAACTATATCAAGACAAACATACAAAAATAAAACTAATTATTTACATTTGTTGATATATTGATTTAACAAAACATGAGCGGCATTAAACGAGCTCATTTTGTTGGATATAACGTCCTTTTCAAACTGTTCCAGTTTCTGTTTAACATCATCGTCTTGGTAAAAACTATTGCGTAGTTGTTCGTTTATGGTTTCGTACATCCAGTACTTTGCCTGCTCATTACGTCTGTTCTCCATAAACTTATTTTCTGTAACAAGAGCCTTATAATCAAGCACAGTTTGCCAAACATCAGGTACTCCATCTTTTGTTACCGACGAACATGTTTTTACAATTGGTGTCCAACCCGATGGTTGTGGCGGAAACAGATGCAGTGCATTCTGATACTCAACACGTGCCATGTTTGCTTTATCTATATTACTGCCATCGCACTTTGTTATAGCAATAGCATCAGCCATCTCCATAATACCTCTCTTTATACCTTGCAGCTCATCGCCGGCACCGGCAAGCATAAGCAACAAGAAGAAATCTACCATTGAGTGCACAGCTGTTTCTGACTGTCCCACACCTACGGTCTCTATAAATATTATATCAAATCCGGCAGCCTCACACAGTATTACCGATTCGCGGGTTTTTCTGGCAACACCACCCAGCGATCCTGCACTTGGCGAAGGTCTGATAAATGCATTATCGTTTACACTCAGCTCTTCCATTCGTGTTTTATCGCCAAGTATACTACCTTTTGTTCTCTCACTACTCGGATCAATAGCCAATACAGCAAGTTTGTGTCCTTTATTAATAATATCCATTCCAAGAGCCTCTATAAAGGTACTTTTTCCTACTCCCGGAACACCTGTAATACCAATTCTTATTGAGTTACCAGAGTGTGGCAAACAGCCCTCTATAATCTCCTCAGCAAGCTCTTTATGTGCCGGAAGCGAACTCTCTATAAGGGTTATTGCCATACTTAAAACAGACATATCTCCTTTAAGTATACCACCTATATACTCTTTTGCAGTAAGTTTACGCTTCTTCTTAAATCGTCTGATATTAGGATTTACAATTGGTGGTTGTTCTACACCCTCGTTAACTTTCAGTGCGCTTTTATATTTGTTCTTATCGTCCATAACTCCATTATTTAACACCCGCAAAGGTACATATAATACAAAACTATACTCCCTTTTTTTAGATGCTTAGAAATATAATTAACAACAATCTCTGAATATAGTTTTAAACAATAAACATCGCTTTTATTTATGGATTTGGTTTTTTAACTTTATAGAGCATACAATTTAAACCACATATCTGATTAAAACTATGAACGAGTATTTTTTACAATACATATGGCAGAACAAACTGTTTGCCACTCCGGAAAAAACAACATGTGGCAAAAATATTAAGATTATATCTGTAGGTACTTTAAACAGAGATGCCGGACCCGACTTTTTTAATGCTAAGGTTGAGATTGATAATACTGTTTGGGCGGGTAATATAGAGATACACAAAAACTCATCTGACTGGTATCTGCATAATCATCATAATGATAAGACATACAACAATGTAATACTGCATATTGTAAAAAATAACGATAAGGTAACTATATCTGAGAATGGTATTACAATTCCTGCTATGGAGTTAAAGTACGATACCGTTTTGGAGAAGAACTACACAAACCTGCTGATAGAGCCATATACAATTCATTGTAAGGATGAGATTAATAAGGTTAACGAGATTGATATAGCATTCTGGATGCATAATCTTACAATGGAGCGTGTAGAATATAAAACAAATACGCTGAAAGCTATTTTAAAGCGCAATAACTATAACTGGGAGGAGAGTTTTTACCAGTTTGTGGCACGCTATTTTGGTTTTAACACTAATGCTCTCCCTTTTGAGATGATGGCAAGGTGTACACCGCAAAAGATAGTTGCAAAAGAGCGTCTTAATATTGTTAGAACAGAGGCTTTAATGTTTGGTCAGGCAGGAATGCTGTCTACAATAACTATTGAAGACGATTATATAAAGATATTAAAGAGTGAGTATGTCTATCTGCAACAAAAATATGATCTGCATCCTATTGGTCCACACCTTTGGCGGTTTATGAGAATGCGTCCTCAGAACTTCCCTACTGTGCGTATTGCTCAGTTTTCTGATCTGTTGTTCAGATCAGTTTCTCTATTCTCTAAGGTAATTGAGGAGAATGATATAGAGAATTTGCGCAAACTTTTTAACTGCACTGGGTCTGAGTATTGGGAAAATCATTATATCTTGGGCAAAGCATCGGTATATGCAAAAAAACAATTAGGACCAAAGGCTGTTGACAGTATTATTATAAATGTTGTTGTTCCGGCTCTGTTTGCATGGAGCGATGCTATAAATAATTCAGATTACAAAGAGAGAGCAATAAACATGCTTGAGCAGATTAGTGCAGAAAATAATAGTATTATTGAGAAGTGGCGCGAGACTGGTATTGTTCCGGTAAATGCATCGGACTCTCAGGCACTTATCCATCTGTATAATGAATATTGCACAAATAAAAGATGTATTGAATGCAGAATAGGGCACCAGATTATAAAGGCATGAACAGGTTAGATTCCGATCTGTTTATCAGATCAAAGAAACAGGCGAGATATACAATTGCATCGCTTTCGGCAGTAATTATGTTTGGTACAATTGGTTATATGCTAATTGAGGATTACACTTTTACTCAGGCTATGTTCATGACTATAATTACTATAGCAACTGTTGGCTTTGGGTATATCCGCGATCTCTCAACAGAGGGCATGTGGTTCTCCGTAATTCTTATAGTATCAAGCATTGGTATATTTGCATATGCCATAAGCTCATTAACAAAATATATTGTAAATGGTGTTTTAACACAGCAGATCAAACTAAAAAACATGAAAAAGAGAATTGATAAACAGAAAGGTCATATTATTGTTGTTGGGTACGGACGTAATGGTAGTCAGGCTATAAAAGATCTGCGCGAACACAATATAGAGACTATAATTATAGATAAGAATCCGGATATTATTGACAAGATATCTGCAACACCAGATCAGTTATATATTGAGGGCGATGCCACAAATGATGAGATACTGTATCTGGCAAGAATACATTATGCAAAAGCACTTATTACAGCTTTGCCTAACGATGCCGACAATCTGTTTGTTGTGTTAACGGCACGCGATATGAACAACGATCTTAAGATTATTAGTCGTGCATCTAACTTTACAACAATAAAGAAGCTTAAAGCCGCAGGAGCCACAAACGTAATTATGCCCGATAAAATAGGTGGTCAGCACATGGCTAAGTTAGTTGCACAGCCAGATGTTGTAGAATTTATGGAGTATATTTTACTGAGCAGCAATCATGCTGTACATCTTGAGGAGGTATCGTGCGAAGATCTGGCAACATGTTTTTCAGACAAATCAATATCTGAACTTGGTATAAGAAATATGTCTGGTGCAAATATTATAGGTCTTAAAAAAGATGATGGCAGCTATGTATTTAACCCGGGTGCAGATACAATTCTGAGCAAAAAAGATCAGGTATTTGTACTTGGTTCACCAGATCAGATAAGGCGTCTTAAGCAGATAATATCTGACGGAAATTAATAGATGCTGATTATTATAAAATAAACTTTTTTGCTGTAATTGTGTGTATATTGGTTTTTTTTCCATAATTTTGCAGCTCGTAAAGGGAATTTAACGACAATATAATAATTGTATAGAGTATGAGTTACTTAACAGCCGAGAAAAAGCAAGAGCTTTTTCAACAATACGGGAAGTCTAAGGAAGACACTGGGTCAACAGAAGCTCAGGTTGCTTTGTTTTCTTACCGTATCGCTCACTTAACTGAGCACCTTAAGAAGAATAGAAAAGATTACAGTACGCAACGTGCACTACTTAAGCTAGTGGGTAAGCGTAGAAAGTTACTTAACTATTTAAAAGATCGCGATATCGAAAGATACAGAGCGGTTATCAAGGCTTTGAATTTAAGAAAGTAAGAAATTATAAAAAGGCAATTTTTGATTGCCTTTTTTTCGTATCTTACGCCTCATATTTTCCCATACGGGATTAAACAATATTAAATTACATTGTATGTACAAAGAGATAAAAAAGAATATTACTCTTGCGGATGGTCGCAATATTGAGATCTCTACAGGTAAACTCGCTAAACAGGCAGACGGATCAGTAGTTGTTCGTATGGGTGATGCCATGATTTTAGCAACTGTTGTTTCGGCAAAAGATGTGAAGGAGGATGTAGATTTCATGCCTCTTTCTGTTGAATATAAAGAGAAATATGCTGCTATGGGACGTTTCCCTGGTGGTTTCCTAAAAAGAGAAGCTCGTCCTTCTGACTATGAAATTCTTGTTTGTAGATTAGTAGACAGAGCTCTTCGTCCGCTTTTCCCGGACGATTATCATGCAGATACTTTTGTTACACTTCAGCTTATTTCAGGTGATAAAGATGTTATGCCTGATTGTCTTGCTGGTTTAGCTGCATCGGCTGCTTTAGCAGTTTCTGATATCCCGTTCAACGGACCAATATCAGAGGCAAGAGTAGCAAGAATAGATGGTGAGTTTGTTGTAAACCCTACTCCTGAGGCTCTTGAAAAAGCTGATATTGATATCATGGTAGGTGCTACTATGGACAATATTCTTATGGTTGAGGGTGAGATGGATGAGGTTTCGGAGCTGGAAATGCTTGAGGCTATTAAGATTGCTCACGAAACTATTAAGGTTCACTGTCAGGCTCAGATTGAACTTGCCGAAGAGGTAGGATCGACAGAAAAGAGAGAGTATTGCCACGAGAATAACGACGAGGATCTTAAGAAGAAGATCTGGGACGAGACATATCAGAAGGTTTATGATGTTGCTAAACTTGGAACTGCTTGTAAAGAGACTCGTAAAGAGCTGTTTGCTGCTGTAAAAGAGGAGTTCCTTTCGCAATATACAGAAGAGGATGAGATAAACGAGGTACTTATTGGTAAGTATTATCACGATGTTGAGAAAGAGGCTGTAAGAAACCTTATACTTGAAGAGGGAATACGTCTTGACGGAAGAAAGACAGATCAGATAAGACCAATTTGGGCTGAGGTAGATTATATACCGGGAGCACACGGATCGGCTGTATTTACACGTGGTGAAACACAATCGCTTACTACTGTTACATTAGGTACTAAGCTTGATGAGCAGATGATCGACGGTGTAATGAATCAGGGATATGAGAAGTTCTTACTTCACTATAACTTCCCTCCTTTCTCTACCGGCGATGCACGTCCGGCTAGAGGAGTTAGCCGTAGAGAGATTGGTCACGGAAACCTTGCACACCGTGCTCTTCTAAGAATGGTTCCTAAAGATGAGAAACTTAACCCATATACTATCAGAGTTGTTTCTGATATCCTTGAATCAAACGGATCGTCGTCTATGGCAACTGTTTGTGCAGGATCTCTAGCACTAATGGATTCTGGTATAAAGATTAAGAAGCAGGTTTCTGGTATTGCAATGGGACTTATTACCGATTCTAAAAGCGGTAAGTGGGCTGTACTTTCAGATATCCTTGGTGACGAGGATCATCTTGGAGATATGGACTTTAAGGTTACCGGAACAAAAGATGGTATTACTGCAACACAGATGGATATTAAGGTAGATGGTCTTTCATATGAGATTCTTGAGAAGGCACTTCTTCAGGCAACTCAGGGACGTCTGCACATACTTAATATTCTTGACGATACAATTGATCAGCCTCGTGAAGATTACAAACCTCACGCTCCAAGAATAGAGAAGATTGAGATTGAGAAAGATCAGATTGGTGCAGTTATTGGCCCTGGAGGAAAAATTATTCAGGAGATTCAGGCTGTTTCTGGTGCTACAATAAATATTGAAGAAGTAGACAACAAAGGTGTTGTAAGTATTGCCGCTGCAAACAAAGATGCTATTGATACTGCAATGCGCAGAATTAAAGAGATTGTTGTTGGTCCTGAGGTAGGCGAAGTATACGATGGTGTTATTAAGTCTATCACTAACTTTGGTGCATTTGTTGAGATTCTTCCAGGTAAAGAGGGTCTGCTTCACGTATCAGAGATTGACTGGAAACGTATTGCTAACGTAGAAGATGTTCTTAAGGTTGGTGAGCCTATTCAGGTTAAGCTTCTTGGTGTTGAAAGAGGTGGTAAACTTAAACTTTCACGCAAGGTACTTCTTCCGCGTCCTGAAAGAAAAGAGCGCAAAGAGAGAGAAGAGAGAAAATAGTATTACATCCAATATAATTAATAGCCATTGTATCAGACAATGGCTATTTTTTTATCTTTACCTCAATAAAAATCAACCACACAACAAAACAGGATGCAACGATCAGAAATTATTGAACAGAACCTAAACAGATTAATTGAGAACATAACTATAAAGCAAACAGCAATTTACCCGCTCAGAAGAGTATTGAAATCATCGAAAATACTTGAGAGGCATGCCGAAACAGATCCGGAATGTGATAAGTTTTTGACAGAGCTAAAGGAGTATACTGATAATATTGAACATCTTATTCTATCGGCTACAGATCAGGAGAAGTATGCTTTTGCAAAATTTCTTGAGAAGCTGTTTACATATCTTAAAAAGAGATATAAGGTAACTACTGAAGGGTATTACAAGGGTCTGTTTTCATTTATAAGTATACTAATATGCTTTGCTCTGTATATACCTCTATTTATTCTAAATTGTAACAAACAGGTAATGATAATCGTAACAGTCATTTGCGTACTGGCTTTTATTGTTAATGTCAGGATTGGTATATTCAGAGATAAGAAACAATCAAAAAAAGGCTGCCAGATATAAGTTATATACCTTCCTGATATTTACCGTGGCTCCGGTATAAAAATATTTAGGATGAAAAAGGTTGTTACGACACTATTTATTGTAGCTATAATTGCAAGCAGTTGCACAGAGCGCAGATATCCGTTTACCAAAAAGAGAAAGGTAGAGTTTACTCATTATGGTCTTACAGTAACTAAGCACTACAGTTGGCTTGCAGATACAAACCTCAGAGCAACAAAAAAATGGATTGATCGGCAGAAAAGGTACTCTCATAAATATATGTCAGGAATCCGTTTCAAAGATTCTGTCAGTAAATTGCTTAATAAAATATGGTACTCAAACAGGTACACATGTATTACTGCTGCCGATTCCGGATTATATTTTGTTAAGAGAGATAAGATTTCTGCAAAGTACCAGATCTGTTACACACAAAATAAGGCTGATACTACAATCATTTTTGAACCCGATCTGCACAAAAACTCATCGATAGTAAAACTGTATCCTGATGCAAAAAGAAATCATATAGCCTATATTTACAGTATACCGAAAACTGAGAATCTGAGTATTGGTATTATCAATTTAGACAACAGGTCTAAACTTGCCGAGACAATTAATAGTGTTACATCTGATAAGATAGCATGGTACAGATCAGGTTTTTTCTATTCAGCAGTAAATAGTAATAGCAGATGTAATGTGTACTACCATAAATTGTACAGCAATAAGAGGTCTGATACACAACAATCACTTACCGACAACTCTGAGGGTTTAACTTTTACTGCCGATATTGTGCACAATAATAAATACCTGATAATATATGGAGGAAAACAGAACAGTAAAAACTCATTGTACATTAAAAATCTGGAACAGGACTCCCCTATATTCAGCCTTACAGAAGACAACAGATCGTACTACAAAGTAATAGGTGCCGAACAAGACCAGCTTTATGTTCTTACAGACCATAACAGTAATAAAAGAGAGATTGTAAGGATAGATCTTACCAAAGCTGCAGTACCAGACTGGACAAAAATTATAATCCCCGATAAATTTATAATTAAAGATGCAATAATTACAAGCGGCCACATTGTTTTAAATATTATAAAAGATGGTATTGGCAGCATAATGGTTTACGATACATCAGGTAATTATATCTCTACAATATTACCAGAGGTTACTGGTTCTGTTTATGACCTGAAAAAAGGAAACAACGATAATCAGATAATCTACTCGCTGAGTTCATACATACAGCCAAACACTCTTTACAAAGCAGATTTAAAGACCTTGCATAACACCCTAATATACACTCCAAAGGTTAATTTTCCTAAGGCAAAATATGAGGTAACACCTCTGCCTGTTAATACAACAAACGGAGAAATTACATTACTTCTTGTACATAAACGGGCTATTAAATACGGTATTGATCTGCCTGTGATACTTCAGCCAATATCAGGAGAGCAACTAAACAATATTCACAAGTTTGACAATAAGATTATCTATTGGATTCAGAAAAATGGTGTTTATGCTATTGCTGCAATGAATACCAATATAAAAGATAAAACCAATATTAACAACTGGATTAAATCTGTAAACTACTCCTCAGAATACCTTGGAGCATCTATTGAACTTCTGCACGAGAAAAACATATCAAATGAAAAAACACTTGCGTTATATGCAGAGGGCAACGAATCTATTATAGTGTGTAATGTTATCAACAAATTCTCTGAGCAGTTTGCTGTTGCTACGTTAAAAAACGGATTGTACAACAATCAGAGTGTGATTAAACAGATGATAACAAAAGAGGCTAATAAACAGATGAATTACAAAGCAAATAGTGTCACATACACGAATCTGATATCTGTTACACCCCAATTTAATACTTCAGACAATATTACATTTCCGGCAACATTTATTATAACAACTTCTGATAAATATAAAAGTAGTACATTCAGCTATCTTGCAAAGATACAGGGTATGAAAAGAAGCAGTGTTCCGAAAATAATGATCAACTACAATCATCAGAATATTGAAAACATACCGTCAATAGATCATGACAAAAAAGTAGCAACAGATTTTTTATCATTTGTTCATAAAAACTTTAAAAGTAAACCTTAGCTACATAAAAAAGTAACTATAATTGTAGATTAATATTCGATAAGATAGAGAATTTATCAAACGCATGATCTACAATTACATAATAGTTGAAGGAAACATAGGGGCTGGTAAAACCACATTGTCAAATATGCTTGCAGAAAAGTATGATGCCAGACTAATACTTGAAGAGTTTGCAGACAACCCCTTTCTCCCAAAATTCTACAAAAACAGAGAGCGCTTTGCTTTCCCCCTTGAATTATCGTTTCTGGCAGAACGATATAACCAGCTAAATAAAGAGCTGAGTTCGCTCGATCTTTTTCATAAAAAGACTGTTAGCGATTACTATTTTATGAAATCGATGATATTTGCCAAACAGACATTGGCAAGTGATGAGTATAAACTGTATCAGCAGATTTTCTCTATAATGCACTCTAACCTCCCAAAGCCAGATCTGTTTATATATCTGCACAATTCTGTTGATAACTTGTTAAAAAATATTGATAAGAGAGGAAGAGAGTACGAAAAAGATATTGACCCGGATTATCTGAAAACAATAGAGAAAGGTTATTTTGAGTTCCTGAAACAACATCCGGATATGAAAATATTAATTATTGATTGTAACAATCTGGACTTTGTAAACAATGCTGAACATTTTCAGCAAATAATAGATCAGCTTAACATCATGCATCAGAATGGCATAAATAGAGTAATTTTACCTAATAATTAGTACTATTTATTTGATTTTTACTGGTGTATTATTAAGTTTGTGATAGAGATAAATGAAATAAAATCAACATAATAAATAAATTAACTATTAGAATTATGAAAAAGCTAAATTTCAAGATTTTAGCAATGGTGGTTGCTACCACCATGATCATTGCTTCTTGTGGTGGCATTGACAAATTAAAAGAGTCCGCAAAAGAGAATGTTAAAGTTACTGTTACTCCTAAGGTTCTTGTTGAAAAAGGTGGTAAAGTAGACGCTAATATCAAGGTAAAAATTGCTCCTAAATATTTCGTTAAAGGTGCTACTCTTGAAGCAAAAGCTTTTTACGTATATCCTGGTGGAGAGGTTCTTCTTGGAAGCAAAACTGTTCAGGGCGAAGGTGTTGAGGCTAACAACATGGTTGTTAACAGTAAAACAGGTGGTTCTTTTGAGTTCAGCGGAACAGTTGACTACAAAAAAGAGATGAGAAAAGGTACTCTTGAGCTACGTTTTGTTGCAAAAATGAAAGATAAAGAGCTTCCTTTCAACTACGGTGAAATAGCTGATGGTGTTATAGCTACTTCTGAGCTTGTTGAGAACAATCCTAAGGCAATCCTTATGGCTCATAACTTTGAGAGAATTACTTCTGAGGTTCAGAAAGCAGATATCCTTTATATGATAAATCAGGCTGCTCTTAGAAACTCTGAGTTAAGAAAAGATGAGGTTAAGCTTCTTAAGAACTTCATTAAAGAGGTTAAGAGTAACGCTCGTAAAGAGTTTAAAGGTGCTAAAATTTCATCATATGCATCTCCTGATGGTGAGTACGATCTTAACGAGAAGGTATCTACTCGTCGTGAGAAAACTGCTGAGAGATATATGAAGAGAGAGCTTAAGAAAGCTAAAGTTAATGAGGTTAAGAAAGATGATTTCTTAGTAAAAGAGACTACTCCGGAGGATTGGGATGGATTCAAAGAGCTTATGCAAGCTTCTGATATCTCTGATAAAGAGCTTATCCTACGTGTTCTTTCAATGTACTCAGACCCTGCTGTAAGAGAGCGTGAGATCAAGAACCTTGCTGCTGCATTTACTGAGGTAGCTGACAAGATTCTTCCAAAACTACGTCGTTCACAACTATTTGTTGAGGCTAACATTATTGGTCTTTCAGATGATGAGTTAATGGCTAAGGTAGAAGAAGATTTTGCTTCACTTAACGAGCTTGAGAAACTTTACGCTGCAACTCTTTACACAGATGCTACTAAGAGATTAGATATCTATACTAAAGCTCACGCTGCGCATCCTGAGTCAATTCGTGCTATCAACAACATGGCATATGTACAGATAGAGATGAACAACCTTGCTGATGCTAAAGTTAGTCTTGAGAAAGCTATAGCTCTTAACTCAGCTCATCCTGTAGTATTAAATAACCTTGGTGTTGTTGCTCTTAAAGAGGGTGATCTTGCAAAGGCAGAGGAGTTATTTAACAAAGCTACTGAAGCTGGTGAGGCTGTACAGTACAACCTTGGTATTCTTTATATCATCAAAGGTGAGTACAACAATGCTGTAACATCATTCGGTACTCCTGATTCATTCAACAAGGCTCTTGCTCAGTACCTAAACGAGCAAAATGACGAGGCTATTGCAACTCTTGGTAAAGTTAAAGATCAGAATGCAATGGTTGATTACCTTAAGGCTGTTGTTTACGCTAACAAAGGTGAAGAGGCTAACGTAATGAGTAACCTACAGTCAGCTTTTGAGAAAGATGCTGCACTTAAAGCATTTGCAAAAGATGATTTAGAGTTCCGTAACTTCTTTGAGAACGATAAATTCAAAGGTATTGTAATGTAATATCCTGAATTATATAAAATATTAAGGTCGCTCTGTTGAGCGGCCTTTTTTATTGAAATGTATTTGACTTCCGATTATATTCTATTACCTGTAAGGTTAATATTAAACTGATCTGCTTAACTAAAATAGCCTGAAAAGAGTAAAAGCAGGGAACCACCCCTGCTTTTGTGAATAAACATTTATAAACCTAATACCAGGGTACCAGGGTATAACTGCTGCAATATTAACAAATATTATACCAAGACAATAATATTTTAATGTTAAATATTTATTTTTATCATTAATACCTAGAACTTTACGTATATATGTTTTATTTTCTTGGGTAAAACTATTAATCACATCATATAATTTGATAAAATTATACATCCCTCTAATAAATAACACATTAGTCTAATTCAGAATATTGATATAAATCACCACTCCATATTTGTAAAGTAATAATACAGATCATACCTTATTATAACTAAAAAGGTTAGGTATGACACAGATATATAAAAATCAAAAAGAGAATCCCAAAAACAGAACAACTATTCAACAACAGAGCTATAAACCAAAGGTTACTCCACTACAGTTTGTAGATAACAGACCAGAAGCAAAGAGACAACGGGAGTTACAGAGAATGGTTAATAACAGAATAAACACTACCCAACAAAATGGTAAAGACGTTTTACAGATGATTAACAAATATGAAAGAAGCTTCGGAGCTTCTATTTGGAGGACAGTTATATGCTGTGCAGACAGTGAAAATGAAAAGATTAGAAAAGTATACAAAACGGCTCTTTTAGATAACAAGTATTTAATAATTGATGAAAAAGATGGTACAAATAGCAGAAATGTAATTCCGGCAGGCATAATAACTGATAATGCAAAAAACATTTGTGTATATACAGACAACAGCTTTAACAAAAAACAAAACATAAATGTAAACAACATAAATAAGATTGAGGTTGGAGAAAAAATAGTTATTGAAGATTGCTACAAAATAAGGCAGGTAAAGAATGATAAAGAAAACATCTCTAAAGTTCTTTCCAAACCATACGAAATAGTAGTTGACAAAAAAATTTACCCCGCAAAAGATTGGTGCTTTAAAGAAAATAGTTTACTTGTTAATGGAAAAAAAGTTATAATTAAAGACAGAGTAGAATATAATCCACACGCAAGAAACCCACAAATTAACAGAACTAAAACAACAAAAATAAATGACCTTAAATATAAAGGATACAAGCTTTTTACAGAAAACCAGAAACAACCAGAAAAGATTAGATTTGCAAATATCCCGAAATCAGGAAATATAACTCCAGAAGAGATAACGATTCTAATGACAACTTTGGAATGCCATTAAAAGATGAGGTAAACTTTACAGAACTAGGAAAAAGTCAACAAGTACCTGATGAAAAAGAAGAGACGACAAAAAGAGAAACAAATTTTAATCAGGTTAAAAGTCATTATGCAAAATCTTCAGTATTTAACCTAACCAATTAAAAACAAAAAGCCACCCAATGGGCAGCTTTTCTTCGAACCGTATTTGCGAGATGGCTGATTTTACTTCTTCTCATATACGTACCAATAAATGGCACCCACAAGGAATGCTCCCCCTGCTATATTACCAAGGGTTGCAGGAATAAGGTTGTTGACAACAAACTCAGTCCATGTAATATCTGCTCCGTAGAATATCGCTGTAGGTATAAAGAACATGTTTGCCACACAGTGCTCAAAGCCCATTGCAACAAATGCCATTATCGGGAACCATATTCCCAATATTTTGCTTGCAATATCTTTTGCAGCATATGCTTGCCACATAGCTAAAGCAACCATCCAGTTACATGCTATACCTTTTAGAAAAACCTTATAGAACGGAGATGATGTTTTTTTAACAGCAACTCCAATTACAGAATCCAACCACGGACTCTGCGAAAATATATCAGTAAAATAGGCAAAAAAGAGTGCTACAAAAATAGCTCCAACAAAGTTGCCAGAATAAACGTACAACCAATTCTTAAACGGTATTTTAATAGACATACGCTTTGACAGAACCGATGGTACAAAATATGCTGTATTACCTGTAAACAGTTCTGCTCCAGCTACTGCACACAGAATAAGCCCTAATGGGAAAACTGCTCCGAACAGAAATTTCTGTAATCCCGGATTACTTTGTGCCATTTCAGGCAGACCACCTCCTACAACAAGAGCCAGTAATCCTCCCATTGCAATATATGCTCCTCCTAATATAGCAAGCACAAATGTTTTACGTCTGCTCGTCTGTTGTTTGGCTTTTGCAGTATTGTTAACTACCTCTACAATCTCTTTTGGTGAATAATATGCCATTGTTCTAAGTGTTTTTTATCCGTTTTAGTTTATTATTACCTCCTTAAAATAATTACTCAATATATCCTTTGCTCTATCTAATTGCTCAAGAGTATTTTCAGGCACATCATGCAGTTTATACTCCATCTTAAGATGATCGTACTTATGCACACCAAGTTTATGGTAAGGCTGAATCTCTAACTTCTCAATATTACCATACTCTTTAAAATACTCACCCATCTCATGCAGATACTCAGGTTGATCTGAATATCCCGGCACAAGAACATAACGCAACCATGTGCGTATATTCTCTTCCTTAAGATGCTCTGCAAAACGAAGTGTTGTTTTGTTTACCGTACCGGTAATGGTTTTATGCCACTCCTCGTTAATATGCTTAATATCGAGCAGAACCAGATCGGTACTCTTTACCAATCGTTTTACATCATCATTAAACACATTTCCGTTTGTATCAATACAGGTATTAAACCCATCCTCTTTAAGCATCTCAAACAGATCCGCAAGATCTTTTGCCTGCCATAATGGCTCACCGCCCGAAACTGTTACACCACCAATTTTTCCGAAAAACGGACGCTGGTTACGTGCCATCTGTAATATATCATCGTTTGACGTTGGTGTACCACCCTTAAACGATATTGTATCAGGATTTGCGCAATACAAACACTTAAACGCGCACCCCTGTAAAAAAACCACCAACCGAATGCCGGGTCCGTCATAAGTTCCCAACGATTCGAATGAATGAACATTTAACATAACTATTCCTGTTGATTGATTGTTCCGAAGCTGTTCTTGAGTAACTGTCTTTAATAGTCAGACAGATAAGAGTTATACAGACGCATTACACAGTGCAATGCGCCTGTACATATATATCAGTTTTATGCTATCTTTTTAAAAGATTAATTACATCTTCTCAAAGAAACTACGTGAGATAACCTCAAGCTGCTGTTCACGAGTAAGCTTAACAAAATTAACTGCATAACCAGAAACCCTGATTGTTAACTGAGGATACTCCTCCGGACGCTCCATAGCATCCTCAAGTAGTTCGCGGTTAAGAACGTTTACATTAAGGTGGTGTGCTCCTTTTGTAAAGTATGCATCCATCATTGTAACAAGGTTCTCCTGACGTACCTCATCAGTTGCTCCTAACGATTTAGGCACAATTGAGAATGTGTTTGAGATACCATCTAAAGAGTCCTGATAGTTGATTTTTGCAACAGAGTTAAGCGATGCAATAGCACCCTTCTTATCACGTCCGTGCATTGGGTTAGCACCTGGTGCAAACGGAATACCTTTTGCTCTTCCGTCAGGAGTAGCACCTGTCTTTAATCCGTAAACTACGTTAGATGTAATTGTAAGGATAGACATTGTAGGCTCTGCATTCTTATATGTAGGAAGCTCCTTAAGTAATCCGTTAAAGTACTCAGGTACCTCAACAGCAAAACGGTCTACACGGTCATCATCATTTCCGTAGAATGGGAACTCACCCTCTATCTTAAAGTCGCAAGTTAATCCCTCCTCATTACGTACAGCTGTAACCTTTGCATTGGTAATTGCTGAAAGTGAGTCTGCTACAATTGATAATCCGGCAATACCATAAGCAAGGTTAATTGCAGGGTTAGTATCTACTAACGACATCTGCGCTTTCTCATAGTAGTACTTATCGTGCATATAGTGGATAACATTCATAGAGTCGTTATAAACTCTTGCCATCTCTTTCATTGCAATCTTATAGTTTGCAATAACCTCATCGTAATCAAGAACGTCTGACTTAATTGCCGGTATATTGTCAATAATCTTCTGACCTGTAATCTCACATCTACCCTCGTTAAGTGCAAGAAGAAGTGTTTTAGCAAGGTTACATCTTGCTCCAAAGAACTGAATCTGCTTACCAAGATCCTGGAACGATACACAACATGCAATACCGTAATCATCAGAGTTACGTGTATCTCTCATAAGCTGATCGTTCTCATACTGGATAGATGAAGTATCGATAGATACCTTTGCACAGAACTTCTTAAATCCTTCTGGTGCTGTATCAGACCAAAGAACAGTCATGTTTGGCTCTGGTGACGGCCCTAAGTTATAAAGAGTCTGTAAGAAACGGAATGATGTTTTTGTAACCTTAGGACGACCATCCATTGTTTTACCACCAATTGCCTCTGTTACCCATGTTGGGTCTCCTGCAAAAATCTCATTATAAGCATTCATACGCAGATGACGAACACAACGAAGTTTCATTACAAACTGGTCAACAAGTTCCTGTGCAAACTCCTCTGTAATGTTTCCTTTTGCAAGATCGTACTCCATATATATATCAAGGAATCCTGACACATTACCAAGCGACATTGCAGCACCATCCTGCTCCTTAACAGCAGCAAGGTATGCCATATATACCCACTGAACAGCCTCTTGTGCCGATTGTGCAGGACGTGCAAGGTCAAGACCATATTTAGCACCAAGATTTTTCATCTTTCCTAATGCCTTAATCTGCTCAGCAACCTCCTCGCGCAAACGAATTGTATCATCGCTCATTGGACTTGTAAGGTGCTTAAGATCCTCTTGTTTAGCCTCAATAAGTCTGTCGATACCATAAAGTGCCATACGACGGTAGTCTCCAATAATTCTACCACGCGCATAGTTATCTGGTAAACCTGTAAGAAATCCTAATGAACGGAATTTTCTTATCTCTTCAGTATATGCATCAAAAACACCATCGTTGTGTGTTTTTGCATAGTTATGGAATATATCCTTTACTCTGTCTGAAACCTCAAGACCATGTTCAGTACAAGCTTTCTCAACTACAGCAATACCACCATATGGTTTCATTGCTCTGCGTAGTAATTCATCTGCCTGTAAACCAACAATAAGCTCAAGATCTTTATCAATGTATCCAGCTCCGTGTGAATCGATTGTTGAGACTGTTTCTGTATCAATTGATCTTACTCCGTCTCTATCAAGCTCCTCCTTAATAGCATCGGTACAGATCTTCCATAGCTTCTTAGTTCTCTCTGTTGGGCCACAAAGAAACGAAGCGTCTCCGTGGTAAGGTGTAATGTTATTCTGAACAAAATCTCTTACATTAATTGCATGTTCCCACGCTCCGGACTTAAACTTAATACTCTCCATCTCCTTAATTTTTATTATTTCGGATGAAACAGGTATATATAATGAATAATTATACATTACACACGCTCTAACTCATCCGAGAGTTAATTTGATTTGTGTTTGCTTTCTGAACACATCAAATGTCAGCTTTTTTAACAGTCGTCCTGAATAGTGACACCCTCCGTATCCCTTTATTTTACTGCAAAGTAAGAGATAATTTTTGTTACCAACCCTCCCCTTTTTATGGGATTTTTTACTTTTGTTACAACAGTACAATTTTACCAAGTCAATCATTATTTTCTCATGGTAAACACGCTTTTTTTATTGATAAATGATATTAAAAAGACAATTAACTATAGCCAACAGAGAACTCTGTATATAAGACATTTATGCTACCAACACGTAATTTACTGATATATGCACAATTATTATACGATAATATAAACTGTAAGGTAAAATGGCGTAAAACAGAAACCGATAAGTTTTATGCAGTATTTTGCATAAACCATCAAAACAGATGAATATTGTTACATTTCAGGACAAGGCTTAAAATTATCGTTTAAAACAGTAAGCTATTCCTATACTAAATGTATCATATCTGTCAACTTTACTATAACATACATTTATGCTATATGTTCGGTATACAAAACAATTTGCTCTAGAATTAAATGTTCAGTGATCTCTATAGAAGCCAAACATAGAGGTAAAATTGAAAAATTC
Source organism: Bacteroidales bacterium (assembly GCA_025210735.1). Classification (GTDB taxonomy): domain Bacteria; phylum Bacteroidota; class Bacteroidia; order Bacteroidales; family UBA6680; genus UBA6680. The sequence goes on along the minus strand of JAOARD010000009.1, from coordinate 188,703 downwards.
ATATCGTACGGATTTATATCTAAATATTCATTAACTCCAAATAACACAAAGCACAGCTCACATATTCAATCAAATAATATAATCCGGAATAGTAAAGAAAATGAAAAAACAAACCACCTTTATGTTTAGGTATTTTTCTATATATTTGTTGTTGTAATAAGATATGCCCCTTTAGATTTTTATTAAACATCTATTCTTATATTTCAGCATATCATTTAGTTTGACTATTATTTTTCATGCTATTTAGTTTTAAATAGTGGTAATTAATATAGTTAAAGATTTAGTAATCCGTTTACTGAAAAACATATATCATATTGAACTTTAGATATGTATAAGTTCAATTCTGATTAGGTATTTATAATATTCGTAAAATAAACAGAGAAATGAAGAATGTGACAATTTTGTTTTTACTATCAACCCTTACCCTTTGTTGTTACTCGCAAAAATCTAACATCAAAGATTTCAACTATCTTGTTAAGAAGGTTAAAAACAATTATCCCGGTTACAATATTAAGGTTACAAAAGAGAACAGTAAAGAACTAAAGGATATTGAAAAGACAATAAGACTTAGTATATCAAAGTATCCAGACTCAACATCGTTCTATTTAAGAAAATACGTATCGTGGTTTAAGGATAATCATCTTAGGGTATTCAAAGTGAGAGAAAAAGAAAAAAACCATAAGGTTTCCAATAACAATATAATCATTAAGAAAATTATATTCGACAACACCAGAGATTCTTTAGAAGGTATATGGTTCTCATATAGAGGAAAATTAGCCATTAAAAAAGATACAAACAAAGATACTTGGGAAGGTATATCTGTTAATTATTCTGGATATCAGAAAAATCAATTAATGTTTACCTTAAAGAGGCTTCCTAATGGAGATTATAAATGCATTTATTACGATTCTTATAAGAATTTCAAAGAAACAAAGAAAGTAGCTTCTACTCATTTAGGAAACAAAATTTTAGAGATTCATAAAGGAGATTATTTCGTCCACAAATCTGACGACAAAATTTCAGACAAAGCGCTATTAAACACTTATCTACCAAAATACCCTAATGGACAAAATACATATTATGTAGCTCTGCCAATATCTGATAGTACATTCTATTTAAGAGCTGCCGGATTCGGTTCCGATTACACAAATAGACTTGTAGAAAAACATTGGAACGATATAGTATCACGCCCTAATCTAATTATTGATATAAGATATAACGGTGGAGGACAGGATATATACTATCAAATGTTATCAAAATTAATATACACGAATCCTTACTATAGTCATGATACTGAATGGTACGCAACAGATGATAACATAAAGCTATATGAAAATGCGCTAAAAGATGGAAGTATAAATAACAATGAAAATAGTATAAGAAATGTAAAAGCTCTAATTAAAAACATGAAAGAGAATCGTGGGGGTTTTGTAAAACATCCACAATATGGAAAAGGTGGAATGATTAAAAAAGATACTATATATGAGTATCCAAGAAATATTGGAATTATTATAAATGATGGTAATGCATCAGCTGCTGAACAGTTCCTGTTAGCAGCAAAGCATAGTAAAAAAGTAACACTGTTTGGAAATAGTAATACTGCCGGTGTTCTTGATTACTCAAATGCTGTTGACATATACTTTCCATCAAAAAAATACAAGCTAAGATATCCTATGACAAGATCGGGCAGACTCCCGGAAAAAGCTATTGATAACATAGGTATAAGTCCTGATGTAAATATACCATACCCAAAAACCAAGCAACTCTATGACAGAATTGATGATTGGGTATACTACGTGAAAAATTATCTGGAGATGTTATAAGAATATAACTTTGATAGATTATTAGAAACAAAAAATCGCCAAAGAGAGTACTTATAATCTCTTTGGCGATTCATTATAAGAGTATCTGTTTAATCTATATTATCCATCCAGACTACACCAGAACCTTCAAGATCTTTCCACAGTTTAGGCAGTGTGAATCTCGATTTTGAGTGAATATCATGAAACAGTAATATTCCTCTTCGCCATACCAACATAAGGCTCAAAACACGATCTGACACCTCTGTTGAGTTAATCTTTGAGTTCCAGTCCTGCGAATCGATATTCCAAAGCATTACTTGCGTATTACCCTTTTTAAGGTGATTTATAATAGCAGTGTTTCGCTGACCATATGGAGGTCTGAAATATCTGCACTCTCTGTTCAGAGAACTGTTTATTAACGAATCGGTATAATCAAGAGCCGATTTCCAGCTTTTATATCGTGGATGAGCTTTATGAACTCTTGAGTGCGAACCAACCAACATTCCTCTATACAGGTTATTAACATTATCTGTACCTGCTTTGTCTACCCTTGTTTTAAGGTTGTTACCAAGAACAAAAAACAGTCCTGTTTTTCGGTTCTGTCTTAATACAGATATCAGTTTATCTGTATTGCCACCCTTTACTGTTGGTCCGTCATCAAATGTCAGCAGAAACTGCTTATCGCCAAATCTGCTACCGTTAATCTCTGTATCGTCAAGGGTAAGTATCTCACTGGTTATCCTCGGAAATAGTGCTGCAAGTCTTAGTTGTTCATAAACATAACTTGCATAAAAGCGCTTAGCGGCATTATACCATGCCAACATATTTGCTGGTAACTTTTGCTCAAGTATGTTTGCCTCATCAAGCAGAGTATTCCAGTTATCAACAGTTGTTAATTTAACCCGCTGCTGCTCTTTATCTATATTCAGATATAAAAAATTCTGAACCAAACGCCTCTTAACAAAGGTTATATACTTATTAACTGATTCTATCTTTACAGACTTAAGTCGCAGGTAAGATTTAAGGCTATCAACATTGGTTATCTGCTCCGCTCTGTTTAACTCATCAGCAAACACAAGCATCTCCATTGCCGAAGCAAAGTCAAACTCCGATACACTGTTAATTTTATATGGCCATGTACTACGATCTATCTTACCCAACGATGGTTTATACTTTGCTTCAGTATACCCGAACAGAGCACAAGCAAAAAACAGAGTAACAAATACTCGTTTACAAACAGAGAGAGATATCTGCACACCTCTCTCCGATTTATATGATGATTTTATCATTATACACCAAGTTTCTGATTCATTCTTGCAATACCTTTATCGTATGCAGAGTGTTGTCTCAGTTGCTTTGCGTTCTTGTAGTTATCAAGAGCCTCTTGCCACTGACCTTTCTGCTCATATATTTTTGCAATGTTGTAGTATGAACTTGCCTTTGTTGTATTCTTATGACGTCCGTTTGCAAGATCAATTGCTTTTCTGTTTGCCCAGATAGCCTCTGCAACTCTTCCTAACTTCTTAAACGACAGACCAAGGTTACTGTATGCCTGTCCGTAATAAGGATCAATCTCAATTGCCTGCTGATATTTACGTACAGATTTTTCAAGATCGCCTGCATGATATGCTCTCTCTCCTTGTCCGTTAAAAGATTTTGCACGCTGAATTTGCTCCTGTGTAATTATCTCACTTACATTATATACATTATCAGCAGATTGATAGCTCATAAGTTTTTTGTTCACATCATCACTATCTGCTATATCAAAAAACTCATTAATTGTTTCAAAAACGCCCTGCTCATCAATTGAACATACAACCCATGTGTTTCCTGTTTTATTTACCGGTACCTTATAAGTCTTAATAAGTGTACTACCAATATAAACGTAAACTTTACAGTCGCTAATATTAGATAACCTGCGAGATCCTGATTGACTAATATCAGAGAAGTTATGAACCGCATAAACATACTTCTGATTCGACTTCTTCTTTGCAAGAGTTATTGTCTCTGGTCCATAGCTGTTTGTATCATCTACATCAAGAAATCCTAACGATCCGCTTCTGTGCTTAAAGTACAGGTGATTTCCCGGATAGCTGATATGAGAATCAAGATCTAAAGGGTTCTTTCCCCAACTCAAAACAAAACGTATACCGTCAAGACTCTTCATTACAGGACTCAATGCATATGTTAACCCATTAAAAGGACCTTTTGTTACTAACGTAGAGTAACCATCTTTTTTAATAATAAGAGTAACAGACGCATCGTTTGCTCCGTTAAATACTGCCGGAATACTTATCTCTCCTCTGCTATTTGTGCGAGCCTCAACTGATGCTTCACCGTTCTTCTGGAAGATAATCTGCGCTCCCTGAATTGTTTTATCTTTCTCTACAGCACTAAGAACTGTAATTTTGGTGTTTTGTGCATGCAGGTTTCCTGCAAACATTACTACTGATACAAACAGCATAAAGAATGTAGCTGTTCTTTTTAATAACTGACTAGATTTTCTTTTTTCCATAGTGTTATCTGTGTAAAAATCAATACTTGTATTTTCAAAGAAACCAAAAATAACACTTTTTTCTGTCTGTAACACCGAAGCAACTATTAAAATAAAACATGTAACAAATTATTATTATGGAGTCATTAACATAATCTGTTTACATTAATGTGCAATTTGTTATAAAAGTCAGTTATTCATTGTTGCAATAAGATGTTCAACAAATATCGTTCTCCATATATCTCTGTCGTGTCCTCCTTTATACACTGTAAGTTTATGAGCATAACCTTTATCTGACAGATATTTATCATACTCATCTATCTGCATTGTTAATGGAAGTGGTTCTTTATCACCATAAAACAGACTGATGTATGGATAGTTCTCAACACCCTGTTTAAGATTATCATATACACCACCAGCCATAGATAAGCATATATAGTTACTTATCAGTTCGGGTTTACAGACACTCAGTGTAACTCCAAATCCTGCACCATTAGAGCAACCATAAAAATATCTCTGTTCTCTGTTGGTTGTTATAGCATAACTATCTTCTGCGTATTTAATCACCTCCTCTGTGAAGAAAGCCATATGATTATCAAATCTTCTTTTATAAGACTCTGTATCTCTCCACCCCTTTATATACTCAATGTTCCGGTATGTGTAGTACTCACCTTTTATCTCCTTCTCATTACTGAAGGCTCCTATAATAATCAATTCCGGAAGATCTCCGGTAAAAATTGAGCTATCTATCAACTCTTTATATTTCATATCTAACATCTGCCCGTCTGTTGCAAATATTACAGGATAAATCTTCTCTTTACTATAATTGGATGGCAGGTAAACTGATATTAATCTGTTCTCTTGCAGGTATTCGCTATATATGGTATCTACCAATATTTGAGAGCCATTGTTAACACCAGAGCAGATAACCTCTGACACTATTAAATGAAATAGTGACAACAGTACTATTTTTTTTACAATCATAATTGTTTCGGAGATTATTGTTTAGGAGCTACCTCGTTACCTTCAAAATCAATATATAGTATCTTCCCATCACGCTCCACTCTGGCCATATTATCAAACTCTTCGCCAAATTCTGATATATTATCGTAACGTGCAGGTACAATCTCGTCTCCTTTACTATTAATAAAACCAAGTTTACCATCACGTTCAATCATTGCCCAGTTTTCACGATAATCACCAAACTCAAATATCTTGCTATAGATAAGCTCTACAATAACCTTTCCATTATCATCAATATAACCCAACAGGTTATTACGCTCAACTTTTGCCCAACCTTTATGATCTGTATAGTAGTCATAAATCTTATCATATTGCGGCTTTACAACCTCCCTGCCTTTAGAATCTATGAAGCCGTATACTCCATTTATATATACAACTGCCCAATTACTATGCATAACATGAAAGTCATATACTTTATCATACTTTGGTTTTACAATCTCATAACCATTAGTGTTTATAAATCCATACAGATCATCCTTTAATACCATAGCCCAATCGCCATATATAACATGAAAATCATAGATCTTGTCGTATTTCAATTTTACAACCTCATTACCTTTTGAGTCTATAAATCCATACATATTATCTTTCAGTACCATAGCCCAATTATTGCGCTGCATGTGAAAATCATATACTTTGTCATAGAGTGGTTTTACAGTCTCATTACCTTTAGAATCTATAAATCCGTATACATTATCCTTTAACACCATTGCCCAGTCATTACGCTGTATATCATAATCATATATTTTGTCGTATTGTAGCTCTACAATCTCTCTGCCTTTAATATCAATAAAACCATACAGTTTATCTTTTTTCACCATAGCCCAACCACCACGCTGTATATCATAATCATATATTTTGTCGTATTTTGGCTCTACAATCACTCTCCCTTTAACATCAATAAAACCATACAGCTTATCTTTTTTCACCATAGCCCAATCATTTCTTTGCAGATGAAAATCATAAATCTTACTGTAACTACAGTTAACAATCTCTTTTCCGTAACTATTCAGATATCCATACAATCCATCTCGTTCAACCAACGCCCAACCTCTTCGTTGCAAATTAAAGTCATGAATCTTACTATATCTGGCAGGAACAACAACCTCAGCTTTTTTATTTATAAAACCATAAAGCCCATTACTCTCAAACTTTGCCCATCCATTATTAGCATCGTCAAAACCCAGAATCTTATCTATATCTACATGTTTTATTATATCTGCCTTATGAGTTATAACATCAGAATTCACACTCACAACCTTAACCTTATTAGTGCTAATTACTGTAGTATCCTGTTTTTTTGATACATCAATAATTGTATCGTTACTACTCATACTTAACGCTGCAAATGCAGCAATCTGTAAAACATTCATTGTACTATCTTTTTTAGTTTCTCTGTTTATACAGATGCTATTTTCCTGAAGCGTTGCACTTTTTTCTGCATGTTTTTCTAGAATTATTGAATCAGATAATTGTTTATTACTATCATTTATTGTATCTGCAATTACTACATTATCTTTGTTAACAGGCATATTCTCAGATATATCCCCTGACAGCGCAACAGTTAATGATACTGCTACTACACCAACCAAAGCAAATGCTACAACAATAGTTTTTATTGTAACTGCTGCAACTGACCATCCGTAAACAGCAGGCATTATAAATGATGTACCCGGACTCAGAGTTAATTTATCCAGTCCGTCTCTGAAAACTTTATCTACACCAGAACCCGATGCTACAAACAGTGGTATAATACCAGCTCTGCGACGACGTTTCTCGCCATACTGCTTATCTATCATTAATTGCAGACTTTTTCTGGCTCTGGCAAGATGCGATTTTGAGGTGTTCTCAGTAATTCCTAATAACTCAGCAATCTCCTGATGTTTATATTTTTCAAATACATACATATTAAACACCACTCTGTGATGTTCCGGCAAACTATCAATCATCTGCAACAACTCACTCTGATTTATACTCTGTATGTTACCGGAATCAACATTACTGTCATCAATGTTATTAACAATCTTACCCTCGTCAAGATCTGTAAGGGTTACTCCTGATCTCTTTTTACTACGCAGATGCATTAATACCTGATTTAAGACTATCTTACGTAACCAGCCCTCTGCACTACCTATTCCTTTATATGTACTTTGTTTATCAATTGCATGTATTATTGCATCATGCAACACATCTTCAGCCTCTTGTACAGACGATATATATCTACGGCACATACCTAACATAACAGGTATCTGCTTTCTGTAGAGCTTATCCCAGTTTATAATCATAGTCGGTTATTTTCTATTATGATGCATAATGCCGTAATAGTTGCAGTAAAAAGCAAAAATTATTGATTCAACAAATCAAATATGATCAAACAGCTGATTAAGCTCGCAAATAAAAACCTTTTTATCAAGATTATATGTACCAATATTAACAGCTGCTTTAGCAACCTGAGCACCCTCTATTGGTTTGTATTTTTTAAGCCACGGCATAACCGGAAGAATAAAATCTACCACTCTGGCAGCAGCAGTCTCACCAAAACGTTTCTCTTCACGCTCACCCTTTAAAACACTTGGTCTGAGTATATATATTTTGCCAAAATTCAAATTCTTAACATCTCTCTCCAACTCCCCCTTCATTCTTGGATAGAACATACGTGCATCAGGATCTGCCATTGCCGATGATATAATAACGCATCTTTTGACATCATTATCAGATGCCGCTTTGGCTATGTTGTACTGATAGGTATAATCAACCTTATACTGAGCATCCTTACTACCGGCCTTTTTTATTGTTGTTCCCATACAGAGGAATATAATATCTCCTTCAATCCTGCCAGCATAGGTTTCCGGTTTATCAAAATCAACCACAATCTCTGTAAGTTTATCGTTTTTTATTTCAACAGATCTGCGTACAATTGCCGATACATGCGAAAAACGATCATCATCAATCAACAGCTTTACAATATTTTTACCAACCAAACCTGTTGCTCCAAGAACTGCGGCACGCATTTTTACTTGTTCCATAAATATATAATTATCAAATATTTCAATATCTTTAAACTACCCTTAACAGAGTTTATCTTCATTAAAGTTAACTCAAATACAAAAATAATTACCAACAGATGTCATAATAATAGATAATCTGTAACTAATAGATATGAGTAAGAAGATATAAGTAATGAACAAACAACTTGAAGAACAGTTTCTGGAAGCCTTTGACAGAAATAAGAATCGGATATACAAAATATGTTTCTCGTACTGCAACAGCTACGACGATGCTAAGGATCTGTTTCAGGAGGTACTGATGAATATCTGGAGATCGATGCCACAATTTAAAGGAGAGTCGGCAATTGACACATGGATATTTAGAATAACTATAAATGTATGCCTGCGAATAAAAACAAAACAGAATAGAGACAGAGACGTAATAACAAGACTGAACAGTATTGATATTGAAGATTTCAGAGAGCATATACAAAATTCACCTGACAATGAACAGATAGCCGCTCTATATAATTGCATAAAACAACTGAACGATACAGACAAATCAATAATTCTATTATATCTTGAAGATATGGCCTATCGTGAGATATCTGATATTACCGGATTATCTGAAAATAATATTGCAGTTAAAATAAAGCGCATTAAGAAGAGATTACTAACCTGTTTAAATGCTGAAGGATATGAGAAGTGATGATTTAAAAACAATTTGGCAGGGGATTAATAAAAGTGAGCTGGTTAAAACAGATATAAACAATTTAAGTAGTGAGCTAAAAGGTAAACTCCATAATATAGACAAAAAGATAAAAAGAAGAGATATAACTGAGATATCTACGGCAGCACTGATGACACTTATTTTCAGTTATCTGGCTTTCAGATACGATAATATTCTCCTGAAGGTTGGAGCATCAGTTATTGTTGCAGGGATGCTACTTATTATTTACAAACTATTAACAAGTAATAAAAAATCTCCTGATATAAATAACACCCCGGTTATAGATTATCTTACTGATAGAAAAAGATATTTAGAAAAACAGACAAGACTAATAAACAGTGTTCTGTACTGGTATATTCTACCGTGTTATTCAGGAATGGTAATTATGTTTCTCGGGTTTAATACAACCACTATACATACAACTATAAACATTCTATTTGCAACAGTTGTGTGCACTGTAATTTACATTATGAATAAAAGGGCGGTAAAGAAAGATCTTTTACCACTTATTAAACAGACAGAAGAAGCTATTAACAATTATAAAAACAGAGACCAATGAAAAAATCTATTTTTACTACAGTTCTGATGCTGGTATTTGTTACATCATTTACAGCTACGGCGCAAAAAAAAGAATCTAAACGCCATAAGGTTGTTGAAGCAGTTATCAACAATTACAAATCAGATAATAACAGTGCCATATATAAACTGTTTGACACTGAAATGCAAAAAGCAATGCCAGAGGACAAAACGGCGGAGTTCTTCAACAATCTGCGCAAGAATGCCGGAGCAATCAAAAACTACAGCTATCTTAAAAAGGTATCAACATTTGATCTGTATAAGATAGAGTTTGAGAAGGCAACACTGCAACTAAATATATCTATAAACAAAAACAGTAAGATAGATGGTTTTGCATTCAGACCTTATGTTGAGAACAAAAAAATAGCAAATGTAAAAACCGACCTGACCCTGCCTTTTGACGATGAGTGGTATGTTGTATGGGGTGGTGATACAGAAGATGTTAACTATCATGTAATATTAGAATCGCAAAAAGGAGCATTTGATTGTGTTATTCTTGATTCAGAGGATAAATCTTTTAAGAATGACAGATCAGTAAATGAGAACTTCTATTGCTTTGGTAAAAAACTTTATGCTCCGTGTAAAGCTGAGGTTATAATGGCTGTTGACGGAATAAAGGATAATATTCCGGGGGTTATGAACAACACCTTTCCTACAGGAAACACCGTTGTGCTAAAAACAGAAAACAACGAGTATATCTATATCTGTCATTTTAAACAGTTCTCAGTAAAGGTAAAACAAGGCGACATTGTTAACAGAGGCGATCTGTTGGGTTTGTGTGGTAACTCAGGACGATCATCAGAGGCTCATCTGCATTTTCATATACAGAACAATGAATACCAGGAACATTCAAATGGTTTAAAGGCATACTTCAGCAACATTTTTGTTAACAAGAATCAGGAATTAAAATACTCGCCATTAAGAGGCGACAGAATAGAGAATAACATTGTAAAAAAATAGTTGTCAATTTTTCGGTTGCCATTTACCGCTGGCAACCTTAACTTTGTACTCGTAGATATGTTAATATATTACTTATTAACAAAAACGCGGGTTATGTTAATTACAAACAAAAACGATTTTAATAAGTATTATGATGCTGTTGTAAATAAAAACAGCGAGTTTATCGGCATCTTTTTTACATGTGTAAAAACCACTGGTATTTTCTGTATACCAACATGTAGCGCCCGCAAACCAAAAGCTAAAAATGTAGAGTTTTACACAACCTCAAATGAGTGTTTGCAACAAGGGTATAGACCATGCAAAATATGCAAGCCAACAAACAATGCTTATGAACCACCTGCCGAGATAAAAGCTGCTCTGACACTTATCAACAAAAACCCTTATCAGAAGGTTACCGATTATATACTAAAGCAGAATGGTATACAACCTGAAAAGATACGCCGTTGGTTTAAGAAAAATCATGGAATGACATTTCAGGCATATCAGCGTATGGTACGTATAAACAGTGCATTTCAGGAACTTAAACAAGGAAAAGATGTTACCGACTCTGCCTTTGATCAGGGGTATGAATCGTTAAGTGGTTTTGGTTACTCATTTAAAAATATTGTTGGCAGTTCACCTAAAAACAGCTCCGATAAAAACATTATTGTAATAAACAGAATAACAACACCGTTAGGACCAATGTTTGCTTGTGCCACAGATAGAGGTATCTGTCTACTTGAGTTTACTGACAGACGTATGCTTGAGACTGAGTTTCACGATCTGCAAAAAAGATATAACGCTATAATATTAACAGGCAACAACCCACATCTTAAACAGTTAAACAGAGAGTTAGATGAGTATTTTGATGGCAAGAGGGATACATTCAGTGTTCAGTTAGATATTAAAGGAACCGGATTTCAGATTAAAGCGTGGCAGGAACTACAGAATATTCTGTATGGCGAAACGCGCAGTTATCAACAACAAGCTGATATACTTGGTATACCAAACACTGTTAGAGCTGTTGCCACAGCAAACGGAAAAAACAGAATAGCAATTATTGTTCCCTGCCACAGATTAACTGGTAAAAACGGAGAACTAAAGGGATATGGCGGAGGCATAGAACGCAAACAGTGGCTTTTAAATCATGAAGCAAACAACAGAGATAACTTTACTAACAACCAAAACATATAAGCCTAATAATAAGAGGTTACAAACAGATGTACTACCACAGATTTAATACAAGAATAGGAACTATTATAGTCACAGGAGACTATAGCGGACTCAGGAGTTTACATATTGATAATAATACCAAGGAGATTAAGATACCTGAAGGTTTTATTAACAACAGAGAGCCTTTTACCGATGCAGAAGTGCAGCTTATTGAATATATTAACGGAGAACGCAGGGATTTCAACCTTAAACTAAATCCGAAAGGTACCGACTTCCAGAAAAAAATATGGTTAGAGTTAACAAATATACCATACGGAGAGGTGAGATCGTACAAAGATATTGCGTTATCAACAGGTAACGGAAAAGCTTCGCGTGCAGTTGGCATGGCAAATAACAGAAACCCTATTCCAATTATAATTCCTTGTCACAGAGTAATTGGTGCAAATGGTAAATTAACCGGATATGCTTACGGACTGCCTATAAAAGAGCGGCTCATAAATCAGGAGTTAATCATAAACATGTTTAATACTTTATCTGAGCAGTATGGCAAACTAAACTGGTGGCCTGCAAAAACAGATTTTGAGATGATGGCAGGTGCCATATTAACACAGAATACTACATGGAAAAATGTAGAAAAGGCATTATCAAACTTTGAGCAGGATATCACTCCTGATTTAATAATTGATATGTCTGTTGATAAACTGGCACAACTAATTAAACCCAGTGGTTATTATAACCAAAAAGCTATAAATCTTAAAGAGTTAGCAAAGTGGTTTACTAAATACAAAAACGATGTCAGAAACACATATAGTATTGATTGCAAAACATTAAGAGAGGAGCTTTTAAATATTAAAGGTGTTGGCAAAGAGACTGCTGACTCAATTCTTGTGTACGCACTAAATAAACCATCGTTTGTAATTGACACCTATACAAAAAGGATACTACACAGAACAGGTATTGATATCCCAACCGACTATGACAAATTACGCGAACTAATTGAGGATGTAATCCCTAAAGATATTAACATATATAATGAATTTCATGGTTTAATTGTTGAGCATGCCAAAAGGTATTGCCTGAAAAATCCGAAATGCGAGAATTGTCCGTTATCAACAACATGTAAAAAGAAAATATAACAATGGCTTTAGATAAAGAGATACAGATTAAGTTAGCTGAACAGTTTACTGCAATGCACAGAACAGACAAAATGTTTATTCTACCCAATATATGGAACGCTGGAACTGCAAAAATATTTGAGAAAGAGGGATATAAAGCTGTTGCTACAACCAGCGCAGGAATAGCATTCACTTTAGGATACAGTGATGGTGAACATGTAGATATACACGATCTGTGCACCGTAGTAAAACAGATTACTGATAAAATATCTATACCACTCTCTGTTGATATGGAGAGAGGATATGGAACAACCACTGATGAGGTATGCAGCAGTGTAAAAAAGGTTATTAACAGCGGAGCAGTAGGTATAAACATTGAGGATGGTTATGACACAGAGACTCCATATCTTGAAAATATAGACAGACAGGCAGAGAAGATAAAAGCAGTAGTAACATTAAAGAAAACTACAGGTATACCTTTTGTTATTAATGCACGTACCTGCGCTTTTTGGTTAAACGTAAATGAGAGTAATAACTTGTTAGATATAGCTATTAACAGATGTAACAGATATATTGATGCAGGTGCCGACTCCGTTTTTATTCCGGGCGCATTAACAAAAGATCAGGTTACAACACTTATTAACAATATTAATGCACCTGTAAATATAATTGCAAACCCGGTTTTTAATAATATATCAGAATTAGAAGAGATAGGTGTAAAACGATTAAGTTTGGGATCTGGTGTTGTAAGAGCATCGTTTGATGGTATAATAACCATGGCAAAAGACATAGTTTGCAATAACAGCTTAGATTCGCTGATGCAAAACGACTTTACTTATAAAAAGGCAAATAACTATTTTAAATAATCGTTATCAGGAAATATATTCCGGGCAAGAGATAACCTGCCCGGAATTATGTTATTTTCTTTTACAATAAAAGAATTGTTGTACCTCTACAGGCGCTCCATCTTCAGGTGTATACGCATACTCGTCAACTTTCATTATATCAAATCCCATACTCTCTACAACAAGTTTAAGATCCTCTGTCATATAAGCTGAGGCTCTGGCTTTCTTACCAAAGAAAGGAATCTCAATATAATCAAAATCTCCCTGAACCATTGATATAATAAGATATCCGTTTTTATTAATAATATCAGCCAATGATTTCAGTGTAACCGTTATCATATCCTTAGGTAACATAAGCAGAGAGAAATATGCTGTTACTGCATCATACTTCTTATACAGATCAAGTGATGAAAAGTCCATATGTAGAAACTCTGCAGTAGGAGTAATCTCCTTTGCTATCTTTAGCATCTCTTTAGAACTATCGATACCAGTAAAACTGTGGTTTGCTTTCACAATCTCAGGTGCAGTAAGTTGTGCGGTACCACATCCAAGATCTAAAATTGCAGAGTTAGGTTTAAGTTCATTAATCAGCCAGTTAACAGATTCAATAATTACAGGGTTATCACCATACGAAGAGATATATTCTTCTTTAATAGCGTCAAAAAGGGTTAGCTGCTCATCTGCGATTTCGGCAACAGGAGCCATCACATCTACATCAAAATTATCCATGTTAATTATAGTTAGGTAAAAAAAAGAAGCTACTGTTAGCTTCAAACTTTAAGCAGATCAAATATAATCAATTTAATATGTCGTAAGTAATTTTACCTACACTTTTGGGTGGTGAAATAAATGTAAATACGATATACTTCTACAATATAGTGATTTATGACTACAACAAGGATAGAAATATATTCCCACGGTTTATATAAAATCTTATTCAGAGATATTACACCTCTACCAGACCGTGCTTAAATGCATAAATAACAAGGTTAACAGTATTTGCAGTTTCGGTTTTAAGAAACAGAGTGCTCTTATGCTTCTCTACTGTTTTAACACTGATGCTTGCTGCTGAGCTTATCTGTTCGTTATTTAATCCCTGACAAATATATTGCAGAATCTCTTTCTCGCGAGGCGAAAAATCAGGCAGTTTAACCTGCTCTTTCCTCTCTTTATTAAATCTGTTGATATTGTTCATTATTATCTTCAGGATATCTGCCGAGAAGTAGTTTCCGCCACCAATAACTTTATTAACTGCCGCTTCAAATTCGTCAAGTTCAGAGTTTTTGAGCATAAATCCCTCAACACCATGCATAAGCATCTGCTCAACATACTCCTGATTAAGAAACGCTGTAAGGGCAATAATTTTTATGTCCGGATACTTCTCTAATGCTTTCTGTGTAGCAATCATGCCATTCATTTTTGGCATATTAATATCCATAAACACCAGATCAGGTATGGTTGTCTCTATAAGTTCAAGAAACTCTTCGCCGTTACAAGCTTCGCCTACAAGTTCAACATCCGGCAAACTATCAAGCATAAGCTTAAAACCGTTTCTGAATATCTTATGATCATCTACTATTATTACCTTATTCATTGTCTCTAAATTTTAATCTCAATGGTTATCAACAACCAGTTTAGTTATACAAATAACTCTTGCGTAACAAATAATCGGCGAAATTATTTCTTAACCTGAAACTCTATATTTATATCAACACCAATTCTGGGGCTACTCTCAATGTTCATTATACCACCAAGCGATTCAACACGGTTACGCAAATTACGCAAACCCATCTTTCCTCCGGCTTTATAGTGGTTATAATCAACATTAAAACCTATCCCATTATCGCTATATTTTATAGATATTCGTTTTTTGTCGTTGTAAATAAATATAAATACCCTTGATGCCCCGGAGTGCTTAATAGCATTATTAAACAGCTCTGTACAGATCCTGAATACAGTCTCCTCTTTTGTAGGTTCAAGTTTAATATCAAAGTCAGACATATCAAACCTGAACTTAGCTCTGTTTAACCCGTTAAGTTTTGCCGTATGTTCTTCCATAGCTTTTTCGAGACCATAACTTTGCAATACCGAAGGGTTAAGGTTGTTAATAACCTCCTCTACTGTCTCTAAAGCCTGAGTTGTAAGGTTCTTTAGCTGTACCGCTTTATCATGTCTTTTACTATCAAAATCATCTGCCAGGTCCTTCTCCAGAAGTTTTGAATATATACCTATACTCGTTAACAGTGCACCTAACTGATCGTGAAGGTCTGAGGCAATCCTATGCCGCTCCTTCTGCTCTGTCCTGATGGTATTAAACATAATTGTTCTGTCGGTACGTACAAGAGCCTTAATAAGCATTATTATTGTAATTACACACAGAACAAGAAACAGAAACGATGCTGCTACAAGTGTTGTAACATAGTCGCGGTATATAGAGTTACGTTTATATATATTCTTCTGTAAACTAAGTTCCAGTTTATTAAATGTTGTAAGAAAGTTTATATACTTACCTGTGAAACGTTTATTTGCCAAATGCAGGTTATTAACATTACTGCTTGTAAGCATATATGTAAGATCGTCTAATATTACTGCAATGCTATCAAGCAGAGCTGACTCTTCGGTATTATCATATTCCGAAAACCATATACGATGATATGAGTAGTGTTTAATCTCACTCATATAATCAGATGCACGCTTCAAGTGCTCTGCAATATGCTCTCTTGAAACATTATTGCATCTGTCGCTTACATTATTAATATCAAGTCTGGCAAGCAGTATCTCATCATTAACATTCTCAACAGCCTTTAATACAATATGGTTGTCGTGATCGTTTTGCCAACTCAGCCAGTTAGTAAATATCATTGCTCCCAACGTAAAAAAACCTATTACACTGAGTATAATGGTAATATTACGTCTTATTATAAGTTCTTTCTTCTGTGTCATTAACAATATCTAATTACTAACAAATATATAGTATTAATCTGATTATATACATATTGTATATTACTGTATCATATTATATAAGCGCAAAACAGGTTATAACAACATAGTACTGTTAAACAAATAACTATTTTCAGGAGTTGAAAAAGTCACAATCCCTAAGAATAACCTCACACAGATAAAAAATATTTTCATTATCTGATCTGTTACCATAATCAACTAACCTCACGTGATTACCCCATGGGTAAACGTAAATCACTAGTTCCCCATATTTCTCTGTAAAAAAAACTATATGGTTATT
Organism: Bacteroidales bacterium; assembly: GCA_025210735.1. GTDB lineage: Bacteria > Bacteroidota > Bacteroidia > Bacteroidales > UBA6680 > UBA6680. The sequence continues at coordinate 171,778 of JAOARD010000009.1, read as the reverse complement.
ATCTGTTGCTGCATTATCACAAATGTTCTTATAAACTATATAAGCTGTATCTTTAATCCTTACCCTTTTCTTATCTAGCAATCTATAGTCTATATTGCCATCAATATTAGGAACAGAAGCTCCTATTGAGTCAATTCTAAATCTACTACCGCTGGTAAACCATGAAGAATCTCTTTCAATAAATTGTTTATACCTGATAGTAAATGTAGAATCTGTAATCTGTTTTGATAATACCTGTTGTTTCATTGTATCAATACAGCCTCTTGTTTGCCACACTACTACGTATTTCTTCAACTTAATCGCAATATCTTCGTCAGATGTCTGATCTGAACATGATATGAATGTAAAAATAACAATTAACAGATAGAGCAGTCTTTTAATCATATAATTCATATGTCTAAATTTGTTTTTTAAAGGTCATATGGAACTTGCATAATTTAGTCATTCCCGTGTGTGATAAAAGCCCTTACTCATGCTTCGTTTCATCTTATAATTATTCAAAAAAAGAAGACCACCCGGTTACGGGCAGTCTCCTAATAAACTATATCTGCTAATTAATTATAGTGACTGGCTGATAAGGAATGTTACAGCAAACGCGATAATTGCATATAGCTCTGGGAATACAGCAAGAATCATAGTCTTACCAAAAACATCGTGACCAGAACCAATACCAGCAATACCATTAGCTGTAATAGAACCTTGCTTAATAGCTGAATAAAGCGCTACAACACCTAGTGAAAGACCCGCAGCAAGGAATGCTAAACCGTGAACAATAGTAACCTCAGTAAGACCTCCTAAAAGATTATTAAAGATAAAGAATCCTGCAAATCCGTAAAGCCCCTGTGTACCCGGAAGCGCACTTAAAAGCATGTAGCTACCAAAAGCACTATCGTTCTTCTTTAATGCTCCAATTGATGCATTACCACCTTTTGTTACTCCAATTGCACTACCAATTCCTGAAAGGATAACCATAAGTGCAAGTCCCATGTACGCTAAGAAATAAGATAATTCCATTTTATTTTAGTTTTTAATTAATGATTTCTATTTAATATTGTCTGTTATTTTTTATTTGAAAAAGGTTTATACTCTTTTCCGCCACCTGAAAATCCAGCATTCTTATAAAACTCTACAAGAGTAAGACGCATTGGGTGAACAAATGAACCGAGTGATGATATTGCCAGGTTACCTGTATGCCCGAGTACAATTACAAGAACAAATAATATTGGTCCGAAATAACTAACTCCAAGAGCTGACAGAGCCATCTGATTTACAACAAGCCCAAGAATTGTACTTGATACACCAAGTGCAAATAGTCTGATATATGACAGTAAGTCTCCAAATACACCGGTTACTGTACTATATATATCCCACAAACCTCCAGCTACACCTGCAAATATGTTTCCACCCGGATTCTGAAAGAATAGTACAAAGAATCCTCCGGTAGCTAAACCAATATTAACAATTGTTGATAACATACCTTGGTGTGCCGAATCTTTAAGTACAGTGCTGTTAACAATAGCAACCACTGCTGTAAGGAATACAATAAGCCAGCCAATTGTACTTAGTCCGTGAACAAATCCACTCTGCTTAATCTTATTAGCAACCTTTACTATATTACCAAATATTACCTGTACTCCACCAACTATAATAGACAGCCAGAATACCTTTTCGCTATCAAGGAACAAATCCTTAACACCTTCAAACATTGGCTGTTCTGCTATAGCAACACCAAATATATTACCAAACAGTAGTCCCATAATAAATGTTGAAGCTCCTAATAGCTGCCCCAATGTAAGGTATGGTTTCATCTTCGGATTCTTCTTCAGCTTTGCTAATGTTGTTCCCAATAATATTACAAGTCCGTATCCTGCATCTCCAAGACAGAACCCGAAGAACAGCATAAAGAATGGTGCAAAGTATACTGTAAGGTCAAGCTCACCATACTTTGGCAGTGAGAACAGCTCTCCAATTGGCTCAAACAGACGTGCAAACTTACTGTTTATAAGTTTAATTGGTGCATTGTCTCCTTTCTCAACAGCTTCTGAAGCATACAGGATATCCTCACGCTCAAGAAATGCATCAAGCTCTTTCTGTTTGTCAGACGGAACCCACCCCTCAAGAACCTTTAGGTTACCATCAGCAACATGTGTTGTATGCTGGTACTGAACCAGAATAAGTTCGTGCTGAGATTTTAACACCTTAAGTTTATTGTTAAGAGTATTAACAGCCGACTGAGCAAGCTGCTCTTTCTCTTCAGCTATCTTATCAAGTGTTTCATTTGCCACATCAATATCACGCTCTACCTTACCAAGATCTGCATCTGGCAGTTCTATTTCAACCGCGCTAAGCAGTTTATCTGGTAGTGGCTCAAATGTCATAAAATAACTAGCATCTCCTTTGGTGTTAATAACTGTTATTCCATGATCTTCAGGGTTTACTGCAGCAAGTTTTTTATTCTTAATCTCATAGAAGTTAATCTTTACGCCAACCTCTTCAAGTTTAGCTATCTGATCTTTAGAGAACTCTCCCCAAACGGATGTCTCATTAAGTTCAGTCTCTAACTCCTCTAATCTGACTTTAAGATCACTCTCCTGAGTTTTAAGATCTTTAATACGTGCTACAAGTTCTTTCCAATCGCTCTTAGTGGCCTCTGTAACCTCGTCTGTTTCAACTTCGGCAAGATATGCCAGCGACTCTTCAATATCAGAGATATCATTTCTAACACTCTTCTCTATCTCTGAATCACTTTTGCCTTCTGCCTCCTTCACATGTAGTGTTCCAAGATTCTGAACATCCTCAAGAAACTTTTTATAATGTGAGTGGAAGATCACAAAAGTGTATTTCATCATCGGTGCTATCATACTGTAGTCTCCTCCATTGCGTTCAACCTATTCTTAAGAAGTTTTTGCGACGACTTAGCAAGGTTCTCTTCATCTTCCAGATAACGTTTAATGTTTCTGATAGCATCAGAGATAGCAGGAATCTGTACCTTCTCGTAAAGATTAACTTTCTGCTTTGCTCTTTTTCGTGCATGATCTAACAGGCGGTATTTCTCTTCAGTCATCTCTTTTTCAATACGTATCTTAAGAGCATCCTCAAGTGAAACAACACCGTCAAGGAACCATACCGGACGACCAACCATACTAAATTTGCTTACTTCAAGGGTTAATCCTTCAAACTGCGGAACCTTTATTCCTGCAATCTTCATTATTCCGGATTTAACCTCTTTTATAGTTACAAGGCCTTCGTCAAATTCTTCCCATAATATCTTCCAGGGCTCAAGTCTGTCCATCAGCATAGAGTAGCTTGACTTAAGTCTCTCAAGCTCTTTACCGGTTTCAGTAACAAGAGCTCGTAGAGCAGCCTCCTTACTTTTAAGAGTAGGGAGAGCCTTCTTTCTGCTTGCCAGCTTCTTCTGAAGTTCTCTGAGCGCTGTTTTATTATATTTTATCTGAATTTTCATACGAAATTCTTTTTTATTCTCGTTTGCCTTAATTTATCAGAGATGCGTTAATCTTTCTTCCAGAAACGATCAACAAATTCCTGCTTAATACCTACCTCATCTTTTGTCAGGTTACGCTGGAACAGATCCCACGTTGTATCAAGCATCTCATCAACCTCAAGGTTAACATCAACTGCAAGAATATCTCGTGAGTAATCCTCTGAAAATCTAAGAACACGTTTATCGTAGTCAGTCAGGTCAAAACCATTCTCCATTTTTGTACGCGAGTTTGCTGCATCGGCATACAAACGAATAGCTGCGTTCATAACCTGTGGATGATCTTCACGTGTGGTTTTTCCGATAACCAGCTGCTTAAGACGCGACAGACTTCGGAAAGGGTCGATAATTACCTTATTAACATCTGTTGATTTACGAAGGAATAACTGACCCTCTGTAATATATCCTGTATTATCAGGGATAGCGTGAGTAATATCAGATCCTGAAAGTGTTGTAACCGCAAGAATAGTGATATTACCACCATCAGGGAACTGCACTGCCTTCTCATATAGTCTTGCAAGGTCAGAGTAAAGTGATCCAGGCATACTATCTTTAGAAGGAATCTGATCCATACGGTTTGATACAATACTTAATGAGTTACAGTACTGTGTCATATCTGTTAACAGCACAAGTACCTTCTCATTCTTCTCTGTTGCAAAATACTCAGCAGCAGTAAGTGCCATATCAGGTATCAACAGACGCTCAACCGGCGAATCCTCTGTTGTATTAATAAATCCAATAATTTTTGATAATCCATGATCCTGCTCAAACGAGTTCTTAAAGAACAGGTAGTCGTCCCATGTAAGTCCCATACCACCAAGTATGATCTTATCAACTTTTGCTCTAAGAGCAATCATAGCCATAATCTGGTTGTAAGGCTGGTCAGGATCGGCAAAGAACGGAATCTTCTGTCCTGATACAAGGGTGTTGTTAAGGTCGATACCTGCTACACCTGTTGCAATAAGCTGGTTTGGCTGTACACGACGTACCGGGTTAACCGAAGGACTCTCAATTGGTCTCTCCTCTCCTGTAATCTCCGGAAGTCCATCAATCGGCTTACCATAAGCATTAAAGAATCTACCCGACAGATGCTCACTAACCTTAAGCATTGGCTGCTCACCTGTAAATACTACCTCTGAGTCGGTTGACAGACCATCTGTTCCTGAGAATACCTGAAGAGTAACCTTTGATCCGATCATCTTTACAACCTGAGCTGCACGACCATCTACATAAGCCAACTCTTTGTAACCAACACCTTCGGCTTCAAGAGTAATGGTAGCCTTAGTGATGTTAGTCAGCTTACAATATATTTTTTGAAATGCTCTCTTTTCCATTATTCCTCAACTTTTCTTTCGTTAACTATTTCATTAAGTTCTCTCTCAAACTTCTTAAACTCATCTGATTTAAATAGTGAGTAGTTCATCTGTCTAAGGGTGTATATAATACGTTTAAAGTAAGTACTTACATCCTCAAAGCTGTCAAATGTAAACTCTGTAGCAATAAGCTTAGAAACCAGCTCTACCATATACTTCTGGCGATCAAGCGGAGTATTACAGTCAATCTTATCAAATGCATCCTGCTGAAGGATAACAAAGTCAATAAGCTCCGATTTCCAGAATGTTTCGTGATATGTTACCGGTACACCATCATCACCAAGAATATTTATCTGCTCATATATCTCTTTTCCCTGTATAAGAGAGTTTTTAAGGTTACTAACAACATCAACCCATGTATCTCCAATGTTCTCTTTTGCATAGTCTTCAAACTCAGGATACTCAAAATATTTAGAGTAACTCTCCATTGGGTCAATTGCAGGATAACGCTTACTATCGGCACGTTGCTGCGAAAGTGCGAAGAAACATCTTGCTACTTTCTTGGTTGACTCTGTAACTGGCTCTAACAGGTTACCACCGGCTGGTGATACTGTACCAATAAATGTTACAGATCCTTTAGTTCCGTTACGTAATGTAGTACGTCCGGCACGTGAGTAGTAGTTTGAGATAACTGCCGAAAGGTCCATTGGATATGCATCCGGTCCGGGAAGTTCCTCAAGACGGTTAGACATCTCTCTAAGTGCCTGAGCCCAACGCGATGTTGAGTCGGCAAGAAGGATTGTTCTTAATCCCATAGCACGGTAGTACTCACCAATTGTCATTGCTGTATATACCGATGCCTCACGAGCCGCAACCGGCATGTTTGATGTATTTGCAATAATACAAGTACGCTCCATAAGCTTCTTTCCTGTTCTTGGGTCATCAAGCTCAGGGAACTCTGTAAATATCTCTACAACCTCATTTGCACGCTCACCACAAGCTGCAATAATTACTATATCTGCTGCTGCCTGCTTACTAATTGCGTGCTGAAGTACTGTTTTTCCACTACCAAAAGGTCCCGGTATAAATCCTGTACCTCCTTCAAGTATCGGGTTCATTGTATCAATAACACGTACTCCTGTTTCAAATAACTTAGACGGACGCTCTTTCTCAACGTGTACCTGTATTGGTAATTTAACAGGCCACTTCTGCATCATCTGTACTTTGTGTTTCTTTCCGTCAGCATCTTCAAGAGTTGCTATATCTTCAAGAACAGTGTACTCGCCTTCTGCTGCTATATCTACAACTGTATATTCTCCTTTAAATTTAAACGGAACCATAGTTTTATGAGGAACTCCTGCCTCATCAACCTCTGCTAACCAATCTCCGGCAAAAACCTTATCGCCCGGCTTTGCTAATGGCTTAAATGGCCATTTCTTATCCTCTTCAAGTGCAAAGGTAGATTCTCCGCGCTGAAGAAATACTCCGGTCATCTTATCAAGGTCGTTCTGCAAACCATCAAAGTTCTTTGTAACAATTCCAGGTCCCAGTGCTACCTCTAACATATGTCCGGTAAACTCTACCTGCATACCTACTTTGAATCCGGTTGTAGACTCAAATACCTGAACATATGCGATATCACCAACGGTCTTAATAACCTCCCCCATTATCTTTTTATCGCCATCGATAAAGTAGCAAATTCCATTTTGCTGTATAGCACCGTCGCATTTCACCATAACAAGGTTGGCAATAATTGAGGTTACTATACCTTTGTTCTTATGCTCTGTATTACTCATAATTTATATTCTTATTTTTCTATTTTAACACAGTACCTTCAGGTTACTCCTCAGGTGCATTCTCTTTTGTTTCATTTATCTGGTTAAGAAGTGTTTCAAATGCCGAAACGCCTTTCTCTTCCTGTATAATCTCCAACTGTTGCCATCTGTTAATTATCTGAAGCTTGAGTCCGTATGCCATAAGAACCTCTTCAGAGAAGTACTCAAACTGGCTATAGCTCTCAATCCACTGCCATCTGAATTTATCAAGTGTTTTCTCTCTTACATGCAGATGCGGAATCTCCATAATACTGTCAAGCTCTCTGCACTCACCCCACTCTGCATCCAGCTCGCGTGTAGTGCAAGAGTTTTCTAGCAGAATTTCTGAGATGCTATTCAGATTTATTATCTGTGCCTCTTTATCCAGTCTGTACTTCTCGCACTGGTATGTTGCAAGATAGTTTCTGATATTAAGCTCCAGCTCAATCCATTTACGGGCAAAGCCTTTTGCATCAGATAAATTATAGGTAAAGTATGCTCTGTCAATCTCTATCTCAAGTTCAACAAGATCCATGCTTTGTAGTTTCTCATATCCAAGATCAAAGAATAGTCCAAGGTAATTTACTTTGGTCATATACTCTTCTTTGGCCTCTACCATCCACTCCTCAATCTCATACTCCTCTGTAAACGTTGCTAATTTATCACGTACCTCTTTAGCTATCTCTTTATGATCAGCTTTTGAGATAAGATTTTTAAATACAGCATAGCCTTTATTATCAAGCAGCTCGCTGAGTTGAGTCTGGTATGTATTAAAATCAGGATCGGTTATTTTTGTATCGAGTGTAAGCTCGGGTAATCCTGATATATAACAATAGTAATTAGCCATATCTATTATTTAAACAAGAAACCTTTTATTTTTGGTTTCATGAATGACTGAAAATATGCTTCAAAGTCTTTATCGGTAAATGATAGTTTGAATCCTTTATCTTTACACACTAATGTAAATCCGGATGTAATATTACTGTTTGTACTAATGTTGATATCCCCTTTAAGTACATCTGAAGATTTTGCATTTATATACTGCTCAACATCCTTAGTAAGTTTCTCTTCTGTCTGAACATCAATAGCCTCAGCAGAATCAGCATTAAGCTCTTTTATAAGGGCAATAATAATGTCGCCAACCAACTCTTTATTATTAAGAGTGTCTGAAGTAATTTCTGATGCAAACTGACCACTAATACTGCTCAGAACACTGCTCTTAAGATCTGTAAGAACCTGCTCTGCTACATTGCTAAGTTCCTCTCTGATACCATTATCAGTCTCCTCAGCTTTTTTGTTAGCATCTTCAATAATTTTTGCGGCTTGCTTTTTTGCCTCTTCAATAATTTCGGCAGCTTCAGCTTTTGCTTTGTTCAGCATATTAGTTGCCTCACTCTGAGCCTTTTCAACTCCCTCTCGGTAGATCTTTTCTGTAATCTCAATGATCTTTGATGACATCTTATCTCTGTTTTTAGTTATTTATTTACATTATCAGTAATAATTCTTAATATATTATGAGTTAAATATATTCAACAATGCATTCATTAACACCTCGTTACCTATAGACATGCTAAGCACCGGTTTTTTAGAGCGGTGTATAACCTCAGTGGCAAATTCGCCTATATAGTTATCATCAATCAGGCTTGCATCTTTTGTGCTAATAAATATCATATCGCGTCGTTGTGTTAACGCATAATCAACAAATGCCTGATAAATAGGTTTGCTTCCTGCACTAATTAATTTAATCTCACTTCTTATATCCCTGTCTTTTAACCTACGGTATATATCGTCTGCCTTATGGTTAATGCTTTTTGAGCGTAGTTCAGAATCGTCTTTAAGAACAGATACAATTCTCAGGTTTGCCTTAAACATATCGGCCACCTTTGCCGCACGATTTATAATCTTATCGTATGGTTTTGTAATATCAATAGGTATAAGTATATCGAATATTCCTCTGTCTGTCCACTCCTTTTTTACTGTTAATACCGGACATTTAGCTTTACTAATAATAAGATCTGTTTTACGCAACTTAAATGTACTTATAACACCATTCTGATGTCTGGTACTTTTACTAATAATAAGATCGTATTTAAATCGTGTCTGTATCTTAATTATTGTTTCAACTATCTCTCCTTTTTTAACAAGTATATCGAATTGAGGTCTGTAGTCAATTGACAACGAAAGTATATTATCGCGAATACTCTCCTTAAACATCTCTAACTCGTCTAGCTCCTCTTCTGTCTCGTAGCTATTCTGCGTAACATGTAAGAATGTGATCTTACTACCATAATGCTTCTGTAAGAACATAGCCTGATGCACAGCAACCTCTTCGCCTTTTTTTAAGGAGATAGGAACAAGTATTTTTTTAAAATTTATATCGTTTACTGGCATAATTTACTTTCTAAATGCTCTCTTGTTTTTAGTATAAAAAATCACGATACAAATCTATATGGTAACTATCCTGCTTTTTACAGGGAAAATCCTAAAAAGGAGGTAGGGTTTTCCCTATTCCGTAAAATAAAACATAAAACAGATGGTTTTCTGGTATGATGTATAGCGTAAATTTTTACTGTAAATTCTATAAAAATAAAGGCTCATCAAATCTTATATTGATAAGCCTTACTTCCCTTCATACTCTTCAGACAATTGCTAAATCTTATAATGATATTTTTTTGAGAATAACTGATTGTTTATTCTCAGTTACCTTATTTAATATGAACCTTGTGATTGATACAAACTTTTTATTAATCAGAAAAGAATGACAAACAGAGTTAAATATACTTTTAACTTATCTCAGACATGAGACTATAGATAAACACAACCATATTAAATTTAAGTGTATATTAAGACTACTCTGTTTGTCTATTCATTACTTGACATAAATCACTACAAAGGTATGTTAAACAACATCTGTTATGTTACTTTTTTAGTTCATTTACTTACGAAAACAAGTCATAAAACCTACTGTTGTAACTGTTTTATATCTTTAGGATTAATCCCAAATTCGTTTTTAAACGCTGTACTAAACGCCGGAAGGCTATTGTAACCAACAGCATGATATACATCTGAAGGAGCACAAACACCCTGCTGCATAAGTTCCCTTGCTTTCATAAGCCTCCTCTCCTTTAACCATTTTCCAGGACTTGTATTATACTCTCTCCTGAAACTTCGTTTAAATGTTGATAAACTCATGTTACACAAAAAGGCTATCTCCTCTACACTCAGGTTAAGATGACTCTCTACAATTTTCCTGAAAGAGGATACCTTATGCGATACTAACGAGGTTATATACTGTATAAAATCCTCATCGTACTTATTTATAAGATAGAGTAGCAGCTCCTCAAACTTAATATCAAGAAGAGAGCTCATTATACCGCCCTCTGAATAGTTTGCTGAAAACAACGTATCTATAAAAGAGTTTATGTATTTATCATTCTCTATAATAAAACATGGTACATTACCTTTGCTGACATCTGTTTTTATTGAGTGTTTATTTAAGAAACTCAACAGTTTACTATCTGAAAAGAATAGTAGCTTACAGTTATACTTACTATTAGAGTCAATAAACTCTGTCCACAGATGATTACCCTTTCTTATTAACAAGGATTGCTCTTTGTTAACTGCAACCGATGTTCCGGCAAAATGAACCTGTTTTTTACCCACTTGCAGAAAGCTAAACATGTGCATATTAAGGTTTACACGTGTTTTAACAATATCTGTAGTCATACTAAAATCGTAAACATACAGATCTGGATATACACTTCCGTCCTGAATGTATATATCCGGTATATTTATTACAGACATTGTTAATATCTATAGAGTCTGCTATAATACATATCTATATAACTGAATAACAAATACCTGTAAAGCGTACTGAAAAGATTTAAATAATTTGGTGTCATAATTTGGTGTCTTTAAATTTACTAATACAATAATACATTGTTCAATAACAAATAACAAGTATTCATTTTTGTTATTTACTTCACGTAAAATAATATCACTTAAAGTTAAACTGATTTTTGTTGATAGATGTTTGTGTATCTCTCATTGTGTTTTGGGTTGAAAAAAGCATGCACAAATATTATATGTCAAAATCTCAAAAGTTTGAGATTTTAAATTTGAACTTAATAGTGATTTGGTAGTTTATAGTTTTGATATCTCTTTATACTGATAATCAAAATATCACTATCAAATATAAATTTCAATAATCAGAGCATTATGGCCAGTAGAAAATCAAAATTAATTCTGAGAACGGTACTTATAGTTGCCTCTATATCTTCGTTGTTTTTTGTTCCGTGGCTATTGGTAAAAGCATGGATATTACCATTACCTACTACTATTCAGGAACAGGCAGATGAAGCCATAGGTCATGGTTTTGACGGTATTATTATTTATGTAGATCAGGCAGGTAAATCGCCTCAGTACTTTACTTCCGGTTGGCACAACAGGGAATCTAAAACACCTGCCAAACCTGATGCTCTGTTTAAGATTGCCAGTATCAGCAAACTATATGATGCTGTTGCTGTAACCAAATTGGTAAACAGAGGAAGGCTCTCTCTGGATAAAACAGTTGCTGATTATCTACCTGAACTTGTTGGGAGAATAGAAAATGCAGATAAAATTACTTTGAGGTTTATGATACAACACAGAAGCGGCATTCCAAATTTTACAGATACTCCTGATTTTTGGGCTTCTCCAACAGATACCTATGAGAAGAGTCTGGCATTAATACTGGACAAACCAGCCAACTTTAAGCCAGGTGAGAAATATGAATACTGTAATACAAATTATCTCTTGATAAATAAGATAATGGATAATGAGTTAGGTTATAACAATTTTCAGTTTATTCGGGAAGAGATCCTATTACCTAAAAATCTGAAAAACACCTATGGTTTACTAAGCGAAGTGAATCTTGATAATGTAATGAGTGGTTATCATGTAGGGCATCCATTTGATTTGAAAGAGGACGAACATGGAATGTTGGCGACTGCAAAGGATGTTGGAGTTTTTATCAGAGCTCTGAATGATGGGTCTCTGTTTGAACCCGGAGAGAAGGAAATATATAGTTCTATTTATGAGTATGAACATTCAGGTTGGGTTCCGGGATACCAAAGCTTTGCTGAATATCATAAAGATATTGATGCTGTTGTTGTGGTTTTCTACAGTACAACTGACCCTAAACTCCTATATTGGAATTTGTCTGAGATTATTAATAACAGAATTGTTAAAATAATTAGAAATCAAAAATAGATTATTACAACTGTCAATATATAAGGCATATCATACAAAACCCCGGTCTGTTAATAATTATCAACAGATCGGGGTTTATTAAGTATATTGTCCTATAAAGTTTACTTTTTCATAATTTTTACAACAGATATTTTTCCGTCTTTAAGTGTTGCTTTCAGAAGATAAACTCCTTGTCTGTAATCGCTGATATCAATTATAAATTCAGAGTTATCAACAACACGTTTAACCAACAAACTTTTCCCGTTAACATCACAAATCTGAATATTCTCTAACCTATCAGTACTATTCAACATTACTGTAAATTTATCTATTACAGGGTTAGGATACACTTTCAGATAATCGTTATTGTTTGTTTTATTAACAGCTGTTAATTTATCATCTACTTTAAAAAGCAAGTCTGTTTTATTCTCCTTTACATTATTAAATGTATACTCCGAAGTAACAAATCCGTACCCATTTTTTGTAGCTGTAATTTTAACACTCTGACCATGCTCTACAGTAAAGCTAAAATCGCCTTCATTATCTACTGTTTTACTTTCGTTAACATCGCCACTAATTTCAACTGTTACTCCATCGGTTCCTGATACTTTACCAGTAATCTCAAACAAAATCTTTCTAAAATTAGCAGTATATGATAACCCAAAATCAGTAACCGAGCTACCGCCATTGTAATTATATCCTTTATTATCCTCCCAATTAATAAATTCAAATCCTAATTTAACAGCATTTGGCAGTTCAATTTTTTTAAGTTCTGAATTATCATTAAATGCATTAGATCCTATAGTTACAACACTATTTGGTAAAGTAACATTTTTCAGATTATTTGACTCAAATACAGATTCACCAATCTCATAAACTCCAGAAGGTATATCTATTTTTTTTAATTGGTTACTAGCAAAACTACCTTTGTTAATGATATTAAGTGTCGAAGGTAAAGCAATATCCACTATATTTTTATCAGAGAACAACCCAGGAAGTTTACCCTCTCCAATAGTATTTATATCCTGCCCATCAAGATTACCTGGTATTATTATATGATTACCAACAAAATTATAACTAACACTTTTCAAAATACCATTTACTACCTCTACGTCATCATTTGTTAGAGTATATCTTAATTGAGCTTTATACTCATATATTTGAACATTAACAGAATTACCTCCATCATATATATTTCCTTCACTATCTATCCAATTAACAAACACATGATCCTCATAATCAACCTCTGGTAGCACAAAATCACTTAAGCTTTTATTATAAAAAAAAGCATCTTTCCCAATTAATATTACGCTATTTGGTATCTTAACACTAACAAGTGAATTTAATGCAAAGGCCCCAGCACCAATAATTTCAACTCCTTTTGGAATAATCAAGTTTGTTATACTGTTATTTGAGAAAGCAAACTTTCCAATAAACTTCATGGTAGCAGGCAAAATGATCTCATTTATACCATTCTCACAAAATACACCTTCATTAAATTTATCTTTATTCTCTATACCTATAACTTTCTGACCATCTAACACTTCAGGAATAATTATGTTTTTCAATGCAAAATCATAATTACAACTTTTAATTACACCATCTTCAACCACTACATCATCATTCTTTAGAGTATATTGCTGAGCATTAACCACAATATTAGCAAGCATCAATACAACAATAGAATACAATACTTTCACTTTCATAAATTAATTCAATATTTTTATTAACTATTCTTTCATAAAAAAGAAAGCGATCTGTATTACATGCTGTAAATCAGATCGCTTACAATATTATGTATTATCTTTAAAACAACTTCTCAAGTTCTGTTTTTACAGTCTCAATATCCGGGTTAATATCAAATACTACAGATGGCTTAAGGTACACAACATCTTTCTCTCTTTTAAATCGCTCTTCTCCACCTCCGGTAATGTTAAGCATAACTGTCGCGTCTTTATCAATTTTATTGTTATTAATATAGTTGATAAGTGTTGCAACTGCTACCGATGCCGCCGGATGAATATCATTTCCTTCAAGATCTTCAAAAAGCTTAGCTGCCTCTGCCGCTTCTGTGTTATCTGCAAGTAGTACATCACCACCCGCATCTTTCATTGCATCGTATAGTCCTCCTGTTATTGGATACGGAGGTTTACGGTTTGACAATACCTTTGCATCAATCTCCTCTACCTGGCGGCGTGCAAGATCATCATCAAGAGGTAACATATCTCTTGAGTCAACTCTCCATGCATCATATATTGGGGTAAATGGTTTATTTTGCGATACCATAAGTTTCATCTTATTTTCGCCAAAACGACCATCTGCTATTAATCTGATGTTTGCTTCCCATGCTGCAATAGCACCTGTTCCGCTACCTACAGCCTGAAAGTAGTAGTCAGGAATTCGCCCTATATGTGTTGTTGCTGACAACATTGTTGTAGCCATACCGTCTCTTCTGGCAACATTTTTAGCTCCACCCTCAGGCACAAACATATCTAAACCACATGCAAGGTTCGACAGATGAATAGCATCAAAATAGTCGCTACCTTTTTTTGTAACTACCAGTTTTACACAATCGTTTATTGGTTCATCAAACCAAAGCGCATTTATATTATCCTCTGGCACACAAAGTAAAAGAGGTATATTATTGTCAGAGCATACACGTGCAAAAGCTCTGGCTGTATTTCCTGCCGAAGCAACAACCAATACCTTTCCGCTGTTATGATCAAAACGACCTCCAACAGAATATGCCTCTGTCTCTTTAAAAGAGCATGTACGCATGTTCACACCTTTCTCTGGCCAATATCCGCTAAATGTTATATACAGATTTGATAGTCCCAGATGATTTGCCAATCCCTGGCTCTTATATGTTATCGGTGCCGAAGATCCACTCAACATTTTATTTACCGGAAGCCAGTCAGCAAACTTATACAGACCATAGCTATCATCTTTCAGATCAATCTGATTTTTAGAATATTTTGCTCTTATTAGCGATGGCTTTTCTGCTTCGGGAGCATCCAGTAACCATCCTGTATCTTCAAACTGTTTTTTAGTATCAACAGATTCTAAAATATATTTTGTTGCTTCAAATTTCTGACTCATAATAAATGTATCCGTTTATTAAAATGGAGATCAAAAATAACAATTTGAATCTATATTTATATTCTAAGATTACTTTTTATGTCAACAAACAGTGTTTATTATATGTAATATAAAAGTCGATCTGTTTTATTAGTTTTTATCTAATTTTTAACTATTTTGTAGTTGTGTAAACAACAAAGTGGGAATATTTTATAAGATTTAAATAGAGCTATACATACTATGAAACAAGCATGAGAATAGTTTTTAACATACGCAGATAATTAAATCGTGCTGGTTGCATATGGTTATTAAAAAATAAATTCAGACGTATGAAGAGGTCAGAGACAGCAATCAAACTATTCCAGAACGGTTGTAATTGTTCTCAATCGGTTCTTGAGGCTTTTAACGATATCACCGGATATTCTAAAGAAGAGACAAGACAGATGGCTGCCCCATTTGGTGGTGGATATTTAGGCATGGGACTTCCGTGCGGAGTGGTATCAGGAGCTTTTTTGGTCATAAGCAGGTTAACATGGCCAAAGGATAACAATGAGAAACAGAAACTTTACTCAAAGTGCCTGATGAACAACTTTAAATCTATTTTTGAAGAGAAAAACAGAAGCGTACTATGCCGCGATCTTTTGGGCAAAGATATCAGCGATAGTGAGCAGTACGATGAAGCTAAAGAGTTAGGTCTGTTTAAAAAGGCCTGCCCACTATTTGTAGAGTCTGCTGTAGAAATTCTTGAGACGTATATTATACCTCAAATAGAGCTTAACTAGTGCAGATCTAGTCCGTTTACAGTATATAGTGCATGATTGAGTATTGGCAGTATCTCTGCCATGTATTCTCTTACTGCTTTTACACTGCCAGGTAGTGTAAATACAAGTGCATTGTCTATAACCCCTGCAACACCTCTGCTTAAAAGAGCACCAGGTATTTTACTTCCGTACTTAACTCGTATATGTTCCATAATTCCGGGAATCTCTTTATCCAACATTCCCGATATCACATCAGGTGTAATATCTCTTGGGCCAATACCTGTACCTCCGGTTGTTATAATTATATCTGCTTCGTCGTCAAGGGCATCATCTACAGATATAGCCAGTTTATACTCTTCATCGGGTATTATAATGTTGTTTACCTTTATCTCTCTGTTTGTTTCTGAAAAGTATTCATTAAGTATTTTTGAGATCTCCGGTCCGCTTCTATCCTCATATTCTCCTATACTCGCCCTGTCGCTCAGTGTAATTATAGTAATCTTAAATATCTTCTTAACATATTCAAGTTTATCTCCTGCTTTAAGAGCACCACTCTTTATAACCTTTGCAAAGATTCCCTCTTTTGGCATTACGCAATTACCTACCTCTTTAAATATCTCACAGTTATCACCATGACATTTTTTACCAATCTGGGTAATCATCAACTCAACAGAATCGTTACGGAGCATATCCATCGGCATCATTTTATACAGCTCATACCCTTTTGTTGTGATATTCTCTGCAAACTCACCGTATTTTATCTCACGCTTAGCTTCTACTGTAAATTTATCGATACTCTCAGAGCCCAGCAGACTTACCTGTCTGTGCCACATACCAGAGTGAGCATCGCCTACAACTCCTTTGCTGTTTAATTCTATCTTATCAACAGGTTTCTTGATAGTTCCTTTGCTCTCCGATATATTTACTGATTGTACCTCTAATTCCATGTGTTGAGTTTTTTATGTTTTACTATTCTCTTTTCCGATTACTCTAAATAGTTCTTTTCTCTTTATTAACAAGTTTTATGTCTGATATCATCATCTCTTTATCAACGGCTTTACACATATCGTATATTGTTAACAATGCTGTTGATACTGCTGTTAATGCCTCCATCTCTACCCCAGTTTTCCCGGTGCATATTACTCTTGATTCTACATAAACACCATCTGGTTTTATTGTGCACTCTACATCTATTTTGGTTATATATAGCGGATGACACAGCGGTATAAGATCGCTTGTTTTTTTTGCTGCCTGAATTCCTGCAATCTCGGCAACGGTAAGCACATCTCCCTTTTTCAGCGTATTGTTATTTATCAAATCTATTGTCTGCTCATCCAGTTTTATAAACCCTGAAGCTACTGCCTCTCTGTACATATCCGGTTTATCTGCCACATTAACCATATTGGCCTTTCCTGCACTATCTATATGACTCAATTTTTTATCTGACATATCTTTTCTATCCTCCAACATTATAAAATGTGCCTGACTGGCTTAATACACCTCTCTCCGGTTTATTATTTATTGCCAACTCAATAGCTTTTTTAACTCCAAGATCTCTGATATTATAAACATTATCAGAAAACAGACAAGGTTTTATATCGCCTGTAGATGTAAGTCTTATCCTGTTACAGATACCACAATCGCCTCCTTCGCCTCCTTCAACCTTTCTGAAATATCCTTTAACCAGATTCATTTTATGAATAAACCTCACCTCAAGATCGTTATCTTTTGCGAACTTTGCAACAGACCGTGCATCATCTTCGCTGCTGGAACTGTTAATAACACAATTTATCTTTATAGGGTTAAGGTTATATTTTACTGCTGCTTCAATACCTCTGAATACATCTGTAATATCACCTCCGCGTGTAATAATTTTATATCTGTTAGCATCTGTAGTATCTAAAGAGATATTTACTCTGTTAAGTCCCGCCTGAGATAACTGCTCAGCAAAATCAGATAAAAGGGTTCCGTTTGTTGTCATAGACAGATCGTTTATTCCTTCTATCTGTGCCAACATTCTAACCAGATCTACTATTCCTCTTCTTACTAATGGTTCTCCACCTGTTAATCTTACCTTATTAACACCCATTGATACCATAACTGATGCAAACTCTGTAATCTCTTCTAACGATAATATTCTGTTGTGACTGATGTATGGCACGCCTGAAACAGGCATACAATATTTGCATCTGAGATTACATTTATCGGTTACTGATATTCTGAGATAGTTTATATGTCTGTTATATGAATCTAACATCTACTTTTTCTCCTTTGTTTATCTCCACAGTACCTTGTGGTATCTCTATAAATGCATTTGCCATTGCATATGCCTGTATGTTTGCCGATCCGTTGTAATCAACAAAGTCTACCTTACCATTGGTTACCACAACCGGATAAAATTCGGTTCTCTTACCTCCTTTACGTTTAAACGATCTGTCAACAGGCATAGAGATTATCTGCTCCTCGTCACTGGTTTTTAAAAATCGGTATATAAGAGGTTTTATAAGTAGTATAAACTGAATATATGCAGATACGGGATTACCTGGTGTTCCTACAATAAATTTGTCGCCTTTTCTTGCTACAATTATACGTTTTCCGGGCTTAACCATTACACCTTTAATCAGGCTGTCATATCCAAGTTCTTCTATTATCTGAGGTACAAAGTCATAATCGCCAACTGATACTCCTCCGGATATAATAACTAGATCTGTCTCTTCTGTTGCAAGCTTAATTCTGCTATATAGATCATTAACATCATCCTTTGCTATACCAAAATATCTTACATCGTTTACAATCTCTTTTGCCTGAGCTAAAAGCTGCCATCCGTTTGAATTCCGTATTCCCGATCTGTCAGGCTTTTTATCCGGTTCAACCAGTTCATTACCTGTTGACAGAACTCCTACAAGAGGATCTTTATAAACCTTAACTTTACTGTAACCTGCCGATGCTAATATTGCAATATGTCTTGGTTTAATAAATACTCCTCTGTTAAGAAGTATATCATTCCTTTTTACATCTTCACCCTTCAGGCAGATGTTAGATTTACTCTTATATGTTAACACCTTAATATTGCTATCAGATACCAACTCAATATCCTCCTTCATTATAACACAGTCAGCACCTTCCGGAACCATTGCTCCAGTCATTATTTTTGAACAGTGCCCTTGCTCTATCTGTTTAACAGGCTCATAACCCGCCGGTATCTCCTCTATTACCTTCAGTGTTTTATCAATATCAGATAACCTACATGCATAGCCGTCCATTGCAGCTTTATCATACGGAGGCATATCAATATCAGATACAACATTTTCTGCCAAAACTCTTCCACAAGCATCAGCTAATGTAATCTCCTCTTGCTTGGTTTCTATTGTCAGATTCTTAATAATGCTCCGGGCCTCGTTAAAACTTATCATCTGTATTATTAGTATTGTGGTTTATAAATAATTCTATCTCTTCTGGTATAACTCCGTTGTTAATATCTGATAAATCGTTAAAAGATATCTCTTTATACTCATTTGATGTTCTCTCAACTATACTATCTCCCAGCATTTTCACCTTCAGTCCGGGAATTATATATTTATTAACACCTCCTGATTCAATTACCCAAAAGTCTATATTACTGTTATAGTCTCTTATTAAACTTAATGCTTTTAGAATATTGTTATCGGTACATACAGCAAAGTATACTTTTTCAGCACCTGCCTGTCTGAATTTAGCACTATCTTTTCCTGTACTGGTGTTGTTCTCTTCTGATATAAACAGATTGTTATCTGAAAACACTAACTGATTATGGTCTGCATGCTTTAAATGCGGAGATATTTTAATAGCACCAACAACATACTCTTTGTTTGTCAGATAATTAATTAACCAACAAGCAAACGTTGTTTTACCGCTATTCTGTCCTATACCGGTTATAGTAGCTATGTTTATATATCTGACCATATATTACTAAGTAATAGCCAGACCACCCGGAACATATTGAAAATAATAACTTACAATTCATACTATATTGTAAGCATTCAAACAAAACCCCTTTCCAATTAGGTTGCCCTCGGGAGGCCTGTCTGTTTCCAAACAAACCCATCGGTTAAAAATGCATAGTATATATTATAACCTTAGCATCTGAAACTCGGAGTTATACACAAATATATAAATTTAGTAACTGTTTAATTCATTTTTAGAACTTTATATTAAAATGAGATTAAGAAACTGTTTAAGCAGTTTAATGCATTAACAGTCATACACAGCTAACTCACTACTCTACAAAATGAGTAAAACTGTGTTTTATTAACGATATAATTATTGACATTATAACTAAATGGTTGTATATTTAATAGAGCATAAACAAAACTAAACCACAGAATGAAAACCATATGTATTAGTCCTACCTATAAAAAAAAGGTAGAGAAAAACAGGCTGTTTCTGGTAAATGACAACTGTTCTAAAACGCGCATACTGTCAATAATTATTCCTACATCTGAACATGTAAATAATCTATTTTTTAGTATAGAAAAATCCGATTTTGCATACTTTATAAATAGTTTGTTTGGTTCTTTTGTTACCGGAAAGCATCCGTTTTTGTCAAGAAGTGTATCTGTTAACAGTAATTCAGAAACTGCAATGTCTGTAATTTTAGATGACAGACGATTAAACAAACTTTTGCTAAAAGCTACTCTTAATCATAAATCGTTAAAGATATCTCATTGCAAAAATCACAGGCTTAAAGACAGTGTATATAAAAATGAGACATGTCTTTGTCTGTTTGTTGATAGCAATAGTATTACAGATAAGAGTGAAATTAAATCGTTACTATTTCTTGCTGAGTATATAGTTAAAGTAATTAATGGTATAAAGACCTATAAGAATATTCCTGAACCAGTTAGTGATATGTTGAGTAATATTACAACAATATGTTCTGAGAACTAATACTAAACAACAATATTATCTGATAGTTATAATACAAAAACCCTCTCTGCAAATAATTTGTTGAGAGGGTTTTTATAAAGTATTTTAAATATTTTCTATTATTCTTACTATATCTTCCGGACGAATACTTACTCCTTCAATTGCTATTTTAGCCCGGTTATAGAACCCGCAACGTTTCTCCATAAGCTTATCAACATACTCCTCTAACTCTTCTTTATTAAGATTAGCCAATAGTGGTCTTCCCTTTTTTGAGTATACAAGCCTATTAACAATAACCTCATCAGCAAGCTTAAGATAAATTGTGAGTCCGTTATTGTTCATTATCTCCATATTATTAAAGAAACATGGTGTTCCTCCACCTGTAGATACAATAATATTGTCCTCTTTTATTATCTCTTTCAGTGCAGACTGCTCAAGTCTTCTGAAGAAATCCTCTCCTCTGTTGGCAAAAATATCAGAAACAGATTCACCATGATGGTCAACAATATAGTGGTCTACATCTATAAATTTATAGTTCATCAGACCAGCTATCTGTTTACCAAGAGTGGTTTTTCCACTTCCCATAAAACCAATCAGAAAGATTCTCATTTATTTATAGTTCTAACGACATCTGCTTATCGCTGTTCTCCTCTTCAAATTCAATCTCGGTGTCTGCTATATCAGCATCATCGCTATTAGATTCGTCTGAAGATTCTGTTATAATTGGCTCTACAATCTCAAAATCTTTTATTTCAAAAGTAGTCAAGCGCTTACCTCTTGCCTTAAGACTTTTTACACCAATAAACGACTCTACAACAACAAGTTCATTCTCACGCCCTTCATTCTCTCCTCCAAACTTAATTATCACCTGCGATCCTGCATCTTCAAACAGTTTAAACAATCTGGATTTAGAGTTGTCTCCAATAAAGCTTGTCAATTTTGACTGTTTATCAAATGTAAATCGTTTCAGATAATAATAGTTCTGATCAGCATCAAAGAATATTGCAGCATAACCCTTTCCCTCATCAAATTTGATAAATGTATCTATATTATCCTCAAAGTGATTTGATAAATCAAAATTAGACAGACGATATTTACCATCTTTTGTGGTAATCAATATCTTATCATCACCCTGAAATTCTCCAAGGAATTTACCTCTACCATCAACATTTAGTCGCATAACAGTTTCATCAAACCACACTTTTCTGCCACCAAGCGTTGATACACCTTTGTCTTTAAGTATTATTCTGTGAATTGCATTACGGGTAAGTATATTTCCCATTGATGCTTTTCCTTTTACTGCCAACTCACTAAAATCAAGTGTTAACACAGTCTTCTTAAGACGTGGTTTTGGTCTCAAATAAACTTTAAGTAACTCTGCCTCACCATTAGGGTTAGAGCTAAAATACATAATCTTAGAATCAGGCTTACCTTGCGTTATAGTATATTCCTTATCCCTTACAAGTCCTGTAATGGCACATCGTTTCATATATATAATACCATTCTTACCATCGCGATATACGAGATTATATATTGTACGTTTATCGTTTTTCTTAAATACAGCTGCGTGCAGAATATCCTTACCAACAAAAGTTTTATTTGTCACCTTAAATATCTGGTACGATCCATCGTTTCTGAACACTATTATATCATCAATATCAGAACAGTCACAAACAAATTCGTCTTTCTTAAGTGCAGTCCCGATAAATCCCTCTTCCCTGTTCATATAAAGTTTCTGATTGGCAACAACAACTTTTGATGCCTCAATAGTTTCAAAACTTCTCAACTCTGTTTTACGAGGATATTTCTTTCCGTACTTTCTCTGTATCTCTTTATAGTAATCAATTGTAAATTGTACAATCTTTGCCAAATGACCTTTTACAACAGTCATCTCTTCTTCAAGCGATTTAATATACTCATCAGCTTTTTTAGCATCGTGAGCAGTAATACGCTTCATTCGTATCTCTGTAAGGCGCTCTATATCTTCCTGAACTACCTCTCTTCTCAGAAATGATTTAAACGGCTCAAGACCTTCGTCAATAACCTTAATGGTATGCTCCATTGTAGGGCTATCTTCCATGTTTCTGTATATTCTGTTCTCAATGAATATACGCTCAAGTGAAGATTTATGCCATGCATCTTCAAGCTCTCTTAAACGAATCTCAAGCTCAAGAGTAAGCAATGCTTTTGTCTGATCTGTATTATGCCTCAATATCTCTGAAACACCAATAAACCTTGGTTTCTCATCTTCTATAATACAGCAGTTTGGCGATATTGACACTTCGCAATCTGTAAATGCATACAGAGCATCAATTGTTTTATCAGGCGATACACCAGCTCCCAAGTGTACAAGAATCTCTACATCGGCAGCAGTATTATCGTCAATTTTTTTAATCTTAATCTTACCCTTATCATTTGCTTTAAGGATAGACTCTATAAGAGATGTTGTGTTTTTACCGTATGGTAATTGTGTTATAGATAATGTCTTATTATCAACCTTGGTAAGTTTTGCACGTACCTTTACTGCTCCACCTCGCAATCCATCATTATATCTGGATACATCGGCCATTCCTCCTGTTGGAAAATCAGGATGTATCTCAAACTGCTCTCCTTTAAGATAGGCTACTGATGCATCAATAAGTTCGTTAAAATTATGAGGTAATATTTTTGACGCTAGTCCTACAGCAATACCTTCAACCCCTTGTGCAAGCAGAAGCGGAAACTTAACAGGTAATGTGATTGGCTCTTTATTACGTCCATCATATGACGATCTCCACTCAGTTGTTTTTGGGTTAAACACAATATCAAGTGCCAGTTTCGATAATCTTGCCTCAATATAACGGGGTGCAGCTGAGCTATCACCCGTAAGTATATTTCCCCAGTTTCCCTGAGTATCTACTAACAGATCCTTTTGTCCAAGCTGAACAAGTGCATCGCCAATTGATGCATCACCATGTGGGTGATACTGCATAGTATAACCAATAACATTGGCAACCTTGTTGTATCTACCATCGTCCATGCGTTTCATAGCATGAAGTATACGGCGCTGTACAGGTTTAAGACCGTCGTTTATATGGGGCACTGCCCTCTCTAATATTACATATGAAGCATAGTCAAGAAACCAATCTTCATACATTCCTCCTAATCGTTTCAGTTTTGAGACTGTTGCCCCGTCATCAGCGCTATGCTCTTCAGCATTCACAATCTCATTCTCTTCTCTCTCCGGGTTACTATTTTCATCTAAAAGCTGACTCATAATTATCAGACAAAGGGTTTTAACAGTTTATTTCTTCTTCAATATCGGCTTCAACTCTAAGGTTATCTATAATAAAATTCTGTCTGTCAGGAGTATTCTTCCCCATGTAGAATTCCAGAATATCCTTTATCATATCCTCTTTCTTAAGTCGTACCGGATTTAGTCTTATATCTTTACCTATAAAGTTTTTAAACTCATCAGGCGATATCTCACCAAGTCCCTTAAATCGGGTTATTTCAGGGTTAACACCACAGGCTTGCATAGCCTCTTCTCTCTCCTCGTCAGTATAACAGTAGAATGTCTTCTGTTTATTTCGTACCCTGAACAAAGGTGTTTCCAGTATGTAAAGGTGTCCATGTCTTACAAGGTCAGGGAAAAACTGTAAGAAGAACGTTATAAGTAGCAACCTTATATGCATTCCATCAACATCGGCATCGGTTGCGATAACAACATTATTATAACGAAGATTCTCAAGTCCGTCCTCAATGTTCAATGCTGCCTGAAGCAGGTTGAATTCCTCATTTTCATAAACAATCTTCTTAGTTAAACCAAATGTATTCAGAGGTTTTCCTTTAAGACTAAATACCGCCTGAGTATTTACATTACGTGATTTTGTAATTGATCCTGATGCAGAATCTCCCTCGGTAATAAATATTGTTGTATCCATTCTGTCATCTTTGTTTGAGTTAAAATGGACTCTACAATCTCTTAGTTTTCTGTTATGAAGATTTGCTTTCTTGGCTCTCTCTTTTGCAATCTTCTGTATACCTGATATCGCTTTACGCTCCTTCTCGTTCTCCTGTATCTTTTTCAACAGAATTGCAGCAACCTCGGTATTTTTATGCAGATAGTTGTCAACAGTTTTCTTAACAAAATCTATTACAAAGTTACGTACCGAAGGACCTCCCGGACCAATATCCTTTGATCCGAGTTTTGTTTTTGTCTGTGATTCAAATACAGGCTCTTCAACCTTAACACTAACAGCTGCAACTATTGAAGTACGTATATCTGACGGATCGTAATCTTTTCCGTAAAATTCACGTACAGTTTTCACAATAGCCTCTCTGAAAGCTGCAAGGTGTGTACCTCCCTGTGTTGTATGCTGTCCGTTAACAAAGCTGTAATAATCTTCTCCATACTGAGTACCATGTGTAAATGCTATCTCAATATCTTCATCTTTTAAATGTGCAATAGGATACAGTCCCTCCTGACTCATGTTCTCTGTAAGCAGATCTAACAGACCATTCTTAGAGATGTATTTATTGCCATTATATGTAATTGTAAGACCTGCATTCAGATACGTATAGTTCCGAAGCATAGTCTCAATATAATCATCCTCGTAATGATATTTTTCGAATATTGTATTATCAGGAATAAATGTTACAAGAGTACCATTCTTATCTGTTGTCTCCTGCAAGTCAAACTCCTCAACTTTTTCTCCTCTTGTAAAGGTTACTCTTTTTGTCTGACCATCTCTGAAAGCTTGTATCTCAAAATGTGTTGATAAAGCATTTACAGCCTTTATACCAACTCCGTTAAGTCCTACAGATTTCTTAAATGCCTTAGAATCGTATTTTGCACCTGTATTCATTTTGGAGACGACATCAACAAGTTTTCCCAAAGGAATTCCTCGTCCATAATCTCTAACAACAACTCTACCTTCTGAAATGGAAACATCAATCTGCTTACCATACCCCATCATATACTCATCAATGGAGTTATCAAAGACCTCTTTTAGCAATATGTATATTCCATCGTCGGCAGATGATCCATCGCCCAATTTACCAATATACATACCTGGTCTTCTCCTGATATGCTCTTTCCAATCGAGAGTTTTTATACTATCTTCTGAATACTGTGCACTCATATACTTTCTCTCTGATATTTGAATAAAATTAACCTATTTCACATAATGTGATTGGCAAATATATTAAAACCATTAATATCAAGCCAATCCAGTTATTAACAAATCACATCCACAACATTGTTAATAATTTAATAATCAATAATATTATTAATTAAAAAAAGACTACACCGGAAGATTATCATAATTTTTATTCAAGCTTCTCATTCCATCTTCCATTACCTTATGAACCTTATCAGCAATCTGCTCACCAGTCATATCTTTAATATCTTCGTAAGGTATATAGTCCAGTACTTTAACATAAATTTTATGTCTGCCCTGCATAACAAACCCCTTTTTAGGAAGTGCCCGCCATGCTCCATCCTGAACAACAGGTTGAATTCCCTGCTTAAATTGCAGAGCCATATCAAACGCACCGGTTTTAAAATTTCTAAGTCGTCCGTTTCTGGTTCTGGTTCCTTCAGGATATATAATTATAGATGTACCATCATCAATAGCTTTTCCAACAAGTTTAAACATATGCAGTACACTCTTTTTATCGCCACGTAAAACCGGAATTGCTTTGTTAACATACATATTCCAACCTATCAATGGCATTTTAAAATTCTCTATCTTAGAAACCCATCGTCCTATCGGGAATAACAAAAATATAAACAACACATCAATCATTGATTGGTGATTTGAAATCAGAATACTTTGTCTGTTTCTTTTATATTTATGTCTGTCAATTATTTTAGCTCTCCACAGTGGATTTATCCACACTAAAAACGAAGCCCAGAATGCAGAACCAAGTGCCACATACTTAAGTCTTCTGTCCCACCACGCTGTAAACAGCCAAACAATGCATACCAACGGAAAAAACGCTAATGAACTTAATATCATCAGCGAATACATTATTACCGTAAATATGGTCAATATTATCTTTCGCATTATTAATGAACTTTTAATTCCTCTATATGTTATCCTTCAAAAATTAACAACAACATGTTTTTACTTATATCTATTTTGTCTCTTTTTACATTTACAATAAATATCCCTTTCGGAATGCTCAGAGCCGGTGTAAAAAAATTCTCGCTTTTATGGTTTATCTATATCCACACTCCCGTAATATTCATTATCCTATTCAGAAGATTAATAAATGTTGATACAATCTGGTATTCATACATCTTCACAATAGTGTTCTTTTTTACGGGGCAGAGATTTGGTGTTTTTCTTAAGAATAGATTCTTTAACAATTCAGCAAATGCTTCATGTTCCGTTTATAATCCTCAACACCAGGTTGATCAAAAGGATTAACACCTAACATATATCCGCTTGCTGCACAAGCAAACTGCATAAACATAACGAATTGTCCGATAGAATATTCTTTTACACCATTAATCTCTATACGAATAAGTGAAACTCCTCCATCTACATGCGCTTTACATGTTCCCTCCAGAGCCTGACGATTAACAAACTCTATGTCATTACCTGCTAGATAATTTAGTTTGTCGTAGTCTGATTCATCAGGAGGTATTGTTACACAGTTTTCAGGATTATCAACAACAAGCATGGTTTCAAAAAACGATTTATCTCCTTGTTGAATAAATTGTCCTATAGAGTGCAGGTCTGTTGTAAAGTCAGCCGAAACCGGAAACAGTCCTTTCCCCTCTTTTCCTTCGCTCTCACCAAATAGTTGTTGCCACCATTTCAGCATATATGAGAAGTCCGCATCAAACGATCCGAAAATCTCTATTTTCTTACCTTCATCATACATAGCGTTGCGTGCAGCAACATACTCTGTAATATTATTAAATGCCTCTCCTCTGTTTTTAACTGAATTATAAACATCAGC
Organism: Bacteroidales bacterium; assembly: GCA_025210735.1. GTDB lineage: Bacteria > Bacteroidota > Bacteroidia > Bacteroidales > UBA6680 > UBA6680. Next base: position 144,225 of record JAOARD010000009.1, on the reverse strand, counting down.
AGCACCTCGTATTATCTCCTTTATATCTATTCCTGCAATTAATGCCGGTAACATTCCAACAGGTGTAAGAACAGAATAGCGTCCTCCAACAGATTTTGGAATATCAAAACAATCGATACCTTTTTCGGTAGACATCTTACGCAAAGCTCCATCCTCAGGATCTGTTATATAAACTGTTCGCAGAGCTATTTCACTATCATTAAATCTCTCTGCCATTAAACTGTTTAATAGTCTGTATGATATTGCCGGTTCAATTGTAGTACCCGATTTTGATATAACAATCACACCAAAGTCCTTGCCTTCAAGCTTTCTCTTCATCTTATCAAAAGCCCTTCCGGACAGGTGATAACCCGCGTACATTATCTCAGGCGCATCTCTATCAACACCGTCAGAAAGTAGCGTAACCAAAGCTCTTGTTCCAAGATAGCTACCTCCAATTCCTACAATAACTACGGCATCCAATACACCCAATCTTTTCGCAACACGTTCAAGTTCGTTGTAACTGTCACTATCAAAGCCAGATGGGACATCCATCCATCCAAGCCACTCATTGCCTTTGCCACTCCTGTTAACAACATCAAGTAAAGCACTTTCTGCTCTATCACGATAATCTACAGATACCTTCTCAGAAGAATAAATTTCATTACAAGCTTTTACTGTTATCTGACCATTCATATTAAAACAGTTCAATCTTTAGGTTTAAAACAGAGTCTTTACATTAACTCAATGAGTCTAACAATATCTTAATTTCAGACATTGGAGACATTTTATTGTACAATATATTATAAACTGCATTATAAATTGGCATATATGCACCACTTTTATCAACAATACTCTTTATCGACTTTGTAGCATAATAGCCCTCTGCTACCATATTCATCTCAAGTTGAGCCGATTTCACAGAATAACCTTTACCTATCATGTTACCAAATGTGCGGTTACGGCTAAATTGCGAGTATGCAGTAACTAAAAGATCGCCCAGATAAGCAGATGCTTTTATATCGCGGTTTATTGGATGAACCTTATTAAGAAACAGTTTTATCTCCTGAATTGCATTTGAAATAAGCACTGCCTGAAAATTATCACCAAATCCCAATCCGTGGCAAATACCAGATGCCAATGCATAAATATTTTTAAGTACAGCAGAATACTCCGTACCATATATATCATCTGAAACAGATGTTCTTAAAAAATGGTTTGACAGTTTTCCGGCAACCTCACTTGCAAGATTATTATTCTGCGATGCTATTGTAAGATATGACAATCTCTCTAAAGCAACCTCTTCTGCATGACATGGTCCTGAGATAACAGCAAATTTATCTGTTCCAACACCCCATCTCTTATCAAAATAATCTGCAATAATCATATCTTCTCCGGGAATAATTCCTTTAATTGCCGAAACAATATGTTTTCCTTCAAATCCTTTAGCGTAACTCATTGCATTTTGCAGAAACGCCGCAGGTATAGAGAATATAAGAATATCTGATTTTTCAATTATTCCATTTATATCTGTAAACAGATTCAGTTTTTTTCTGCTAAATGTAACCGAGCTAAGATACGAAGGATTGTGTCCATACTGCTTAATATGCTCAACAGCCGATTCTGATCTCATATACCAGTTAACTTCACTTACATTATCTATAAGCATTTTAACTATTGCTGTAGCCCAACTTCCTCCTCCAATTACACCGTATCTGTACTCTTCGTTTATCATTTATAGTTATATATCTTTAATAAAATAGCATGCATCCCACAATCTGACATAACGTAAAACAGAACTTCTATCACAAACTTGCTTTACAATTAAGCCAAGTAACAAAAATATACAAATTGTTTTTATAACCATTATAAAGTAAAGCAAAGCCACACCCTATAATCATAACACAAAAAAAAGAGTTGGATAACAACTCACCCAACTCCTTGATTAATATCTTATTCCGCAACCCAACTCTTTACATCATCCGGCACAGGGTTTTTTAATCCCAGTTTATGCTTCTTATTTAATCCGCATATTGTCTGATGTAGTTTATTTGGATTTGCCTCTTTAAGCAACTCTATAGTTGTAAAACCGGCTTTCTGTATAATTGCAACCCACTCTTCTGGAACACCAAACTCTACAAACTTCTGCTCTGAATCTCTCTCCTCTTTTTTCTCCGGTCTCATCTGAGGGAAGAATAATACATCTTGTATAGATGGCTGGTTTGTCATCAACATTGCCAGACGATCAATACCAATACCCATACCTGATGTTGGAGGCATTGCATACTCAAGAGATTTAACAAAATCCTGATCAATAAACATGGCTTCATCGTCACCCTTTTCTGATAAACGCATCTGCTCCTGGAATCTCTCCATCTGATCAATAGGATCATTTAACTCTGAATATGCATTACAAATCTCTTTTCCGTTAACCATTAACTCAAAGCGCTCTGTAAGCTGATCATTGTTTCTGTGCTTTTTACACAATGGCGACATCTCAATAGGATAATCGGTAATAAATGTTGGTTGAATGTAGTTACCCTCACACTTTTCACCAAAAATCTCATCAATAAGTTTTCCTTTACCCATCGATTCGTCAACCTCAATACCAAGTTGTTTACATGTATCGCGCAGTTGAGCTTCATCCATTTCTGAGATATCAATACCTGTAAACTCTTTAATTGAGTCGTACATAGTAACTCTTTTGTATGGACGCTTAAAGTCAATCATTTTATCTCCAACCTGAACCTCAGTTGTTCCATGAAGAGCAATTGCAACCTTCTCAATCATCTCTTCAGTAAAATCCATCATCCAGTTGTAGTCCTTATAAGCCACATAAATCTCCATTACAGTAAACTCAGGGTTATGGGTTCTGTCCATTCCTTCGTTTCTGAAATCTTTTGCAAACTCGTAAACACCGTCAAATCCACCAACAATAAGTCTCTTTAGATATAGCTCATTTGCAATACGTAAATACAGAGGTATATTAAGAGCATTATGGTGTGTAACAAATGGACGTGCCGAAGCTCCTCCCGGTATAGACTGCAATATAGGAGTCTCTACCTCAAGGTATCCGCGCTCATTAAACATATTACGCATTGTATTAATTATCTGCGAACGCTTAACAAACACATCCTTAACCTGAGGGTTAACTATTAGGTCAAGATAACGCTGACGGTATCTCTGCTCAGGATCAGAAAAAGCATCGTATACTTTTCCGTCCTTCTCTTTTACAATTGGTAGTGGCTTAATACCCTTACTAAGTACAGTAAGTTCTTTAACCATAATAGATTTTTCGCCAACCTGTGTTACAAAAGCATATCCTTTAATGCCAATTATATCACCAATATCAAGAAGACGTTTAAAAACAGTATTATATAATGTTTTATCCTCATCAGGACAAAGCTCATCTCTGTTTATATATATCTGTACTCTACCTTCAGAATCCTGAAGCTCAGCAAACGATGCTTTACCCATAACTCTTCTAGACATAATACGACCTGCAAGACAAACCTCCTGATAATTATTCTCTTCAGGATTAAATTTCTCTTTTATCTCTTCTGTTGTACAGTTAACCGGAAATAAATCTGCCGGATACGGTTCTATACCGAGCTTTCTCAACCCCTGAAGAGACTCCCTTCTCAATATCTCTTGTTCGCTTAAATCTAATATATTCATCTGTTTATATTTGTTTTTTCATTTGTCAGATGGAACTCGCATTTATAATCATTTCCGTGTGTGTGAATGACTATTCTCATGCTTCGTTTCATCTGTTTATTTTTTCTTTTTAATGGTCAGATGGAACTCCGCATAATAATCATTCTCGTGTGTGTGAAAATTCTTTCTCATGCTTCGTTTCATCTGTTTATATTTGTTTCCCTTTATCAATATATTGCAAATACTATAAGTAGTAACTTATAGAGTAACAACATCAACTATCTGTTTTTACAAAACCTTAATAATATTGCAATTGCGGTATAATTTTCGCAACTTATAAAATACTTTATCTGTAGAATATTATTACGCGTTTATGAAATTTTTTTGCAAAGATAGAAACTTTATACATTTTTTCTTTAATGCTAGTTTATTCTTTAACAAATAGATCAGTTTAAAAAGAAATATTTTTTTAATTGTATGGTGTGAAAAGCAGTAAATTATGTTTACAATGTTATTTTTTACTACATTTACGCCGATATTACTAAGAGCAAGCCATGTACTATACTAATATATTCAGAAGATTTATACTGATACTTACTGCATTGTATTTTTGTGCAAGTATATTTGGTCAGGATATTCAGGAGAAAGTAATTTTAAAGAACGGAAAGGTTATTGAAGGTAAAATAATTGAGTATGTTACAGACAAATATGTTAAGATTCAGACAAGTACTACCCTATACAATATAAAAGCTAAATATATTAAAGAGGTTATAAGATCTGGCGATAACACTATTTCAGAGGATATAACCAAAGATAAGTTTAAAACCCGGGGTCTGTTTTTCATGGTAGAAGGAGGCTTTTCCAAAACATCAGAAAACTTTGATTCTGATACTTACTATGAGTCATCAATTTATCCATCAAAAGCAAATACATTTAATCCGGATGAAAATTTCGAAATTCTTGGAACAATAGGTTACAAATTCAAACCATATTTTACAATAGGTTTCTCATCTGGTTTATACATTGTTGATGAAGAAAATCTTCTTCCGTTAATGTTATACCTTAGATCAGAATTACTTAACAAACGCATATCTCCGTTTATCGACATGCGTTTTGGTAGCATTATAGGTATGTCTGATTTTATTGACGGTGGTTTATCATGCAGTTTAGGCGCTGGTATTAAATGTAATATAACCAGAAAACTTGCATTAAATATCAGTGGAGGTCTTAAGATAACAAATCTATGGAAGGATATTATAACAACAGGCAACAACAATACTGATAATGACGAGTATTATGAAAACTACTACAAAATAAACGTAGACAATAACAACTTTGATGACCCAAACTATAATTTTATTGACACCTATATTAAAGTAGGTATAAACTTTTAGAGATTAGTTTATAAACGCCACCAATAATCTGTATTATTAATATTTGAACTATCTGTAACTGCGCCAATTTCTGGTGTAGATATCTTAATCCCGGCTTTATTGCCATGTTTTACAAACTCCTCAACAGGTTCTGTCCATGAATGCATTGCCAGATTAAATGTTCCCCAATGAAGTGGTATGGTATATTCACTACCTAACATTTCACTCATCTTTACAGCATCTGAAGGATACAGATGTATATCCTCCCAATTTTTATTATATGCCCCAATCTGTATTAAACACACATCAAATGATCCGTATCTGTCCTTTAGCATTTTATATGTTTCTGTGTAACCAGTATCGCCGGAATAGAATATTTGCTGATTAGTTCCAAAAAACATAAAGGAGCACCAAAGGGTCTTATTTCTATCTAACAATCCCCTTCCGCTAAAATGACGTGCCGGACCTGCAATAAGCTCAAGGTCACCTATATTTATACTATCATGATAGTCCAGTTCTGTAATCTTATCTGCCGAAACACCCCATTTTTTCAGATGACTACCCACTCCTAAAGGCATAATAAACTTTACGTCTTTATCTGCAAAATAATTCACAACTTTTCTGTCTAAATGATCATAATGGTCATGTGATAAAACAACAGCATCAATATGAGGTAACTCCTCAAGCAATAAAGGTGGTTCATGAAAACGTTTTGGCCCAACAAACGAAAGCATAGACGCCCTCTCAGAAAATACAGCATCTACAAGTAATCGTACTCCCGACATCTCAAGTATAAACCCGGAGTGTCCGAACCAGACAATCTTATATGAATCTGATTTTGGCTCAGATTCATCAAATACAGGTCTGTTTACCTGAATATCTTTTAATGGTACTTTCTCAACATCAGATGACGACCTGTAATCCTTTATTATTTTAAATATATCTTTAAAACTACCAGAACTTGTCTCAACACTATTTACAAACTTATCACCAATATATCTTTCCGACTTCATAAACCTAAGTATATCACCTTCTGTATGCATATCTCCTCTAACAAAAGCCCAGAATATAACTACAATAATTAACAGTAAAACAATCCTTATCCATCTCTTCATTGCTCAATATTTACTAAGTAATACTCCTCTTTAAATAATTACACAGAATTGTATGATCTTATAAACAATATTAACAGTAAATTGATCACAATTATTGTTAAAAGCACTATTAATATGCTTATTGCAACATTTAAATAACTCTTTTTTACAATTAAGAATTAAAATAAATATTTACAGTAACTTTGTGCTTTGAAATTTTGAGGAAGTTAAAAGTCATGAATATAAAGCCAAAAAGATTAAGAAAGCCTGACTGGTTAAAAATTAAGTTACCAGAAGGGAAAGATTTTAAATATGTTAATGATATTGTTAAAGATCATAAACTACATACTATCTGTTCAAGCGGAAGATGCCCTAATATGGGCGAGTGTTGGGGAAACAAAACGGCAACATTTATGATACTAGGTGGAATTTGTACCAGATCATGCAAGTTCTGTAATGTAGCTACAGGTAAACCTCAGCCACTTGATCCTGATGAAGCAAAAAATCTGGCAGAATCTGTAAAACTGATGAATCTTAATCATGCGGTAATTACCTCTGTTGACAGAGATGATTTATCCGATAAGGGTGCAGGAGCATGGGCTGAGGCTATAAAAGCTGTAAAAAAAGAGAATCCGGACACCACGTTAGAGGTATTAATTCCTGATTTTGATGCCATACCTGAACTTATACAATTAGTTATTGATGAAAAGCCAGAGGTAATATCTCATAACATGGAAACTGTAAGAAGATTAACCCCCGGTGTAAGATCAAGAGCCAAATATGATACAAGCTTAGAGGTTATTAAGTATCTTTCTGAAAATGGAGTAAGAACAAAATCGGGTATAATGCTTGGTCTTGGAGAAACCGAAGAGGAGATTTACGAAACTATGGATGACCTAAGAGAAGCCGGATGTAAGATTCTTACAATTGGTCAGTATCTGCAGCCAACACACAGGCATCTGGAGGTAAAAAAATATGTTACTCCTGAGGAGTTTGAAAAATACAGAGAGGAAGGTTTAAAGAGAGGTTTCAGTTTTGTAGAGAGCAGCCCTCTTGTAAGATCTTCATATCATGCAGAAAAACATGTAAAAGCATAATTTGTTAGCATTATGATAAAGTTTATAGATTGGGGAACCATTGATTATAAAGAAGCTTGGGATAATCAGGAACTTATTTTCGGGAAGTATCTGGATACAAAAAAGGATAAACTACCAGTTTCTGAAACACCTGTTGGGGATATGATTTTTTGTGAACATCCGCACGTCTATACCCTTGGTAAAAGTGGCGATAGCAACAATATGTTAATAAATGATGCTTTCCTGAAACAGGTTAATGCTACTTATTATAAAACAAATCGTGGTGGAGATATAACTTATCATGGACCCGGACAGATTGTTGGTTATCCTATTCTTGACCTTGAGAGCATGAATCTGAGTCTTAAACAGTATATCAACAAAATTGAGGATGTAATAATATCAACACTCCTTTCATACGGTATAGATGCCGACAGGTTGGAAGGTGCAACTGGTGTATGGCTTGACAAAGATAATCCTGCAAAGGCACGCAAAATATGTGCTATTGGGGTTAAAGCTAGCAGATACATAACCATGCACGGATTTGCACTTAATGTAAATACAGATCTGCAATATTTCAACCACATTAATCCTTGTGGTTTTGTAGATAAAGGAGTTACATCAGTACAAAAAGAGGTTGGAAAAGAAATTGATATTGAAGAAACAAAAGCCAGACTCAAAGAAAATTTTGAAAAAGCTTTCGGTACAACATTCTACTAAACAACCTTTTAAACAAAACCCTTAACATTAAGTGTCATAAAGAGCATAGGGTTTAATATATTTGATTAAATTTGAAGTTCAATAAAAAATAGTAGGATAAAGGTTGTTAATGGATAAACGTTGGGCTATAAAAGATGAGTGTTCGTCAAATGAATCGGACAAGTTAGCAGAATCATTAGGTATCTCTACTACTCTGGCTAAACTATTGCTACAAAGAGGTGTAAAGACTTTTGATCAGGCTAAGGCATTTTTCCGCCCAACACTACAGGATCTTCACGATCCTTTTTTGATGCAGGATATGGAGGTTGCCGTTGAACGCATTGAAAAAGCCATTACAACAAATGAGAACATCATGATTTATGGAGATTATGATGTTGACGGAACCACATCAGTAGCAATGATGTATACCTTCTTAAGCAATTACACAGAGAATACAAGCTACTATATTCCTGACAGATACGAAGAGGGTTACGGAATATCCTACAAAGGAATTGAACATGCTGCGAGTAATAATATCACACTTATTATTGCACTGGATTGTGGAATTAAGGCCGTAGAAAAGATTGACTTTGCCCTCGAAAAGGGCATTGATTTTATTATATGTGACCATCATCTTCCGGGCGAAGAGATTCCTAAAGCAGTTGCTGTTCTTGATCCTAAAAGAGAGGATTGCAACTATCCGTTCGACCAGCTTTCAGGATGTGGTGTTGGCTTCAAGTTAATGCAAGCTTATTGCTATTACAAAAAAATTCCATTCTACAACATAGTTCCTTTTCTTGATCTTGTATCAGTAAGTATAGCTTCAGACATTGTTCCTATTATTGATGAGAACAGAATACTGGCTAAGTATGGTCTTGAGCAACTTAATAAAAATCCGAGAACAGGGTTAAAATCAATTATTAAGACCGCAGGGCTTGAAAACAAGCGTATTGCGATTGATGATATTGTATTTAAGATAGGACCAAGAATAAATGCTGCCGGACGTATGGATACCGCAAGCGATGCTGTAGCATTATTGATTGCAAAGGAAGAGCGTCAGGCAAACTTTATGAGTTCTCGTATTAATACTGTTAACGACGAGAGAAAAGATGTTGACAGACAAATTACTAAAGAGGCTGTTGACATGATTGACAACAATGAACAGCTAAGAAATAAAGCCTCTACAGTTCTGTACAATCCTAACTGGCACAAGGGTGTTGTTGGTATTGTTGCATCAAGACTTGTTGAAACACACTATAAACCTACTATTATATTAACAAACTCAAACGGATACGCAACAGGGTCTGCAAGATCTGTAATAGGATTTGATCTGTATCAGGCTATTGAGAGTTGTAGCGATCTGCTTGAGAACTTTGGTGGACATATGTATGCCGCTGGTCTTACTCTTAAAGAGGAGAATATTAAAGAGTTCACCAGACGATTTGAGGAGTATGTGCAGAAAAATATAACTAAGGAACAGAAGATTCCGGAGATTGAGATTGACACACCTCTTAACCTTGATGAGATTGATGGTAAGTTCTGGCGTATTCTAAAACAGTTTGAGCCTTTTGGACCAGGAAATATGAACCCTGTGTTTGTTACCAAGAATGTGGTTGACTATGGTGAGGTAAGAGCTGTTGGTGCAACAAAAGAGCATCTTAAACTGGATCTGGTTCAGGAAACAGGGCCTCTGTCAGGTGTTCCGGCAATAGGCTTTGGTTTGGGTAAATACTTTGATGATATAAAGAGCGGAAAGGCTTTTGATGTGTGTTACACAATACACGAAAACGACTTTAGAGGGATAGTAAATATACAGCTTCGAATAAAAGATATACGTATTCTTGAGGTAGATGAAGATGCATATTACTAATAGAAAAACTGCTCAAAATAGTCCAGTTTAATCTCCTTGCGTTTAACAATACCTTTATCAATACCATCAAACAATCTGTTGGCTGCTTTTACTAAATCGTTGTAGAACTCCTCTGCAACAAGTATTATTCTGTTATTCTCTTTCTGCAGATGCTTGTTACCATACTCTTTATTACTTGCTGATGTTAATAACACAAAACCGCCGGGAACAAACAAGTGAGTAAGTGTTGTTCTTAACTGATCATACAAAAATCCGTTTTTATTTATCTGCTGGTAGTCTTTAGGAAACAGTCTGTAAATTGCTGAATCAAATCTTTTTCTAGATTGTGCTTTAGCCTTCAATGGTTTGCTATCAATTACTGCTCCTAGCGTCTCTATAGACTGTCCCATAAGTATAAATGCCATATGATACATCTCTGCATCAATCATCTCTCCAATCCTGTCAACAATAATATCTTTTACAAACTCTTTTGTATCCATATATAAAATCAGAATCTATATCGTAACTGTAATCTCACATCAAATTTATCGTTAAACTCTTTATCTCCGTTTGCAATATCAGATGATAAATCTTTGTAGAAATATGATGTTGATGCAAATTTAAACCAAAAATCAAGATTATCCATTAAAAGCAGCCAACCATTAAGATATATTCTTGTTCCCTCTCCGTAATATACATTTGTTGAGAAGTTATATAACGGAGCTGCTTCATATGCATACAGTCTGGTGTTCCACTCATTTACATCAAATATCGCAAGCCTTAAAGAGAGTCTGAACTTATCATGTTTATATGATAAATCATTATACATATAAAAGCCTATGTTATTAGTTAATAAAATATCTGAGTATGATGATAATCCACACGACAGAGTATTTGTAAAATATCTGTTTATAATGTTTCTGTACCTGAATGTAAATGTATGTTTATCATAAGGTTTATGAACAAACCTGCTATTATGTTCAAATCGTTTATCCTTTCTGTTAAACCTGTATTGTACCCTGTATTCACTCTTCAAATTCTCATATCTGCCAGATAACAAAAATTCATCTCCTGTTAGTGAGGTATTAAAATTATATCCCGGATTTTTAAACATAAATATATCATAATAGGCTCCTATCTTAACATTCTTAATTGTAGATATCTCGGCTCCCATATAAAAACCTCTCTCATTAACAATATCTGAACCTTCTGAAAACGAAGAAGAATATATTGATTCATAACTATCTGTGTAATCTCTAAAAAGTGCTGCCAATATAATACCATCAAACATGTTTGCTCGGGTAATAATATTGTAAGCATATTCGCTATTCTTGTCAATAGCAAACTCACCACTAAACGATATCGACTTCAGATATGCTTTACCATAAATACTACTAACTGTTTTTCTGTCAGTTCTAGACCTCTCTGTATCAATATAGTCTGCATTCATATACAATAAAGATGATGTTAATACGCCTACAGAGTACCACTTTTCAGACAACATAATATTTGCCCCACATATCATCTCCTCAACAGCATCTTTTGCATCTATCTGCAAATCACTGATATGTATTCCATCATTGTATACTGTTTTTATAAGACCAGTACTGTCAACAGAGGCGTCAATATCTTTATATGATAAAAACATATCAACCTTAAACTTTGCAAAATCGCCTGACAACGCAACGCCTCTCAGAAATCTGTTTTCTCCGGAAGAGCTATAACTCTTAATCCCATAGCTTCTTGGAATTACAGTTACCGTCTCAGAGGTTTTACTCAATGTATATGAGGTCCACATATTTAAACCATTTCCGAATGTTAAATGATAATCACCCAGATAGATCTTCTTTAAAATAGTGTTATCTAAATCTACAGAGAGATATGCTGAGTAAAAATCAAATCCTCTTCCGTTACAGGAACTAAAAAATGGTTCTCCTTTGTCATTTTCTGCTAAAAATCCGGTTTTGAGTCTACCTATATCACTCTTTCCCTTAATCTTAATACTAAATGGTAATCCACCTGTGTTACTATTATTATTCCTAAACAACATAGACAGTATCAGATTACCATGTGCAAAAAATCTTCTTTTGTTCTTTCCTGAACTTAAATCAATAAAATAAGACAAACGTTTACAGTCTGATATATCAAAGCCTATAAGATAAATAAACTCAAACACACTATATATCTTATCAACACTGTTCCTGTATTCAAGTATAATCTCTATCTGAAAATCATTTAAAAACAGTAGTTTTTGTAACTGCTCTTTTGTACAGTCATTTATCCTTATTTTACTATTATATATTTCAATAAGATCATTATATACCTCTTCATATCTGTCTCTGTTTTCACCTGAAACAATATCCTCTGTAATTGTCCTTATAATATCGTCTGATTGTGCATAAAGAACAACCGGGACAAACATAAGAACAAACAGATTTATAGTTTTCATAATCCTGATATTGACACGGATAGTTCAGGATATACACCAAGTACGGGATGTATTACAAAAGCTGCATCGGTTACAATTCTTTTTAATCTGTACCCAACGCCTATTGAATAGTTTACAGGAGTTGTTCTGATTCCTCCTCTTACAACAAGGTTTTTTACAGGAATATAATCCAACGCTATATGCCAGATATATTTATGTTTAAGTTCTATATCAAACTGTCCGTAAACATTAATATTGTCTCCTAACTTATATTTAACCGCCAACGATGCTAATGCAGGTAACTGCTCATTTCTCTGGTAGTTTAATGTGCTTTGTGTGGGATTATAAAAGTGTATTCCTAGTATAACTCTGCTTGAGATATTTAATATTGATCCGGCAGAAACATACACAGAACCAATACTTCCGTAATATTCTCCTAACGATATACGCTTATAGACTACAGCAATACCTGCCTTCATAAACTTTGTAAGGTTCATACCATAAGACAAAGCATAATCTCTGTTTGTATATGAATCAAAACGCAACTGATTTACATCTAAACCAAAAGTGCCAGTAAATACAGGCATTGCAACAGAGAAACCTATTGAATATATCTTATACTTTATAAATCTGTTTGAATATGTAACTCCTCCAATTGGGTTCTTAACAGACGCCAGTCCAGCCTGATTTCCTCTTACAGACCACACTCCTTCTGATATTGCATTAACTCCTGCAAGTCCGTTATAAACAGCACTACTGTTACTCTGTGAGTAGGAAGGTATAGTTAATAATATTAGATATAGTGTAAAAATGTTCCGATGCATTATCTAAGGCTTTTATTAAAGTTAAGCTTTAATAGTTGCTTAAACAACTTGATATATATCACCAAACAAATATATCAGAATCAAAAAAAGCGAGCCAAAAGCCCGCTTTCACACCATATCTTCTCAGGTAATTTTAGTTTACCTTGTACTCGTACTTAATTGTACTTAATTCCTGATTTGCCTTAACAATCTTATTTTTAAGACTCTCTTTAAATTCAATAAGTCTGTCAGCAAGTTCATTGTCACCAGTTGCTATCATTTGCGCTGCAAGAATACCAGCATTCTGCGCTCCATCAATTCCAACTGTTGCCACTGGAATTCCAGGAGGCATCTGAACAATAGCCAATAAAGCATCTAAACCATCAAGCGATGCATTTATAGGTACCCCAATAACAGGAATAGATGTCATTGAAGAAATTACTCCCGGTAAATGAGCTGCCATACCAGCCCCGGCAATAATTACTTTAACACCATTATCCTTTGCTCCTTTTGCAAATTTCTCTACAGCCTCAGGTGTTCTGTGAGCCGATAGAGCATTGATTTCAAACGGTATACACAATTCATTCAAAACCTTTGCAGCCTTCTCCATAACTGGTAAATCAGAAGTGCTACCCATAATAATACTCACCATTGCATTCATAATATTCACGTTTTAAAAAAAATTTATACGAATAGTCTAATTATTTGTACTTTTGCAAAATATTTTTTTGTGTAGCACCCTAGTCAACGACTAATTTGCTACACAAAAATAAACATTAACGCGATTTACACAATAGGAGATATGAGAAGAGTAGTATTACATGACAAAGAATTTGAGCTTTCGATGCCAAAAGAAGATATACATGAGTCTGTAAAAAGGGTAGCAGGTATGATAAATAGCGAATTTACTGATAAAGAAGCTCCTGTATTACTTAGTATCCTTAACGGATCATTTATCTTTACTGCAGATCTTGTACGTGAACTGGAAATAAACTGCAAAATCTCATTTCTTAAGCTATCATCTTATGAAGGAACCTCAACTACCGGAAATGTAAAGAGATTGATTGGTTTAAATGAAGACATTGAAGGTAAGAGTGTTATTATTATTGAAGATATTGTTGATACTGGTATCACTTTAGCTGAGATTATATCTCTGTTAAAAGAGAAAAATCCGAAAGAGATTAAGGTAGCAACTCTGCTTTATAAGCCTGAATCATATAAAGGAGATAATAAAATTGATTATGTTGGAAAAGAGATTCCTAATGACTTTATAGTAGGCTATGGTCTTGACTATGATGATTTAGGACGAAACCTTGCAGATATATATACCGTAGTAGAATAAAAAAACTATGGTTAATCTGGTCATTTTCGGCCCTCCGGGTGTAGGTAAAGGAACGCACTCGCAACTTATTGCGCAGAAATATAAACTGAAGCATATATCTTCAGGAGACATTTTGCGCAATGAGATTAGCCATGAAACCAGATTAGGATTAAATGTTGTTGAATTTGTAAGAAATGGAGATCTTGTTCCTGATAAATATATTATTGATCTTATAAATTCAATTATTGATAATTCAGATACCAACGGGTATATTTTTGATGGTATACCCAGAACATTAAGTCAGGCAAGACTTCTTATATCAATATTAAAGGAGAGAGGTGAAAAAATTAGTTCTGTAATAGAACTTATTGCACCTTTCAACGAATATATAAAAAGAATAAAACATCGTGCAGAGACATCTGCCCGTATTGACGATATAGTAAAGGAAACTGTTGATAACAGAGTTAAACTGTTTAATAAGCACAGAGCAAAAGTTGTTAACTACTACAAAAAATTAAATCTCTACAGATTAGTTAAAGCTGACGGATCAAAAGAAGAGACATTTAGCAGATTATGTAGTCATATAGACAACATATTAAACATCACAAAAAGATAAAATGGCAGATACAAATTTTGTTGATTACGTAAGAATATTTTGTCGATCAGGAAACGGAGGTAGCGGATCGGCACATCTTTTCAGAGATAAGTTAACAGCTAAAGGTGGTCCTGATGGTGGCGATGGAGGTCGTGGAGGCCATATCATACTAAGAGGTAATAAGCAGTACTGGACTCTTATTCACCTAAAATACCGTAAACACATTTTCGGTAAACATGGTGAGAGTGGAGGAAGAAGCAGAAGTACTGGTGCTGAAGGTGACGATATGATTCTTGATGTACCATTGGGAACTGTTGCAAAAGATGCTGAAACAGGTGAAATTCTGTTTGAGATAACCGAGGACAATCAGGAGAAAGTACTTGTAAAAGGAGGAAGAGGAGGTTTAGGGAATACTCACTTTAAATCGGCTACATTCCAGACTCCAAGATTTGCACAACCTGGCGAAGAGGGTAGCGAGGGCTGGTTTATTCTTGAATTAAAGGTTCTTGCAGATATAGGACTTGTTGGTTTCCCTAGTGCCGGAAAGTCAACATTGCTATCTGTAGTATCTGCTGCAAAACCAAAAATTGGTGACTACCCGTTTACAACACTTACTCCAAATCTGGGAATTGTATCGTACCACGATAACAGATCGTTTGTTATGGCTGATATTCCTGGTATTATTGAGAATGCTCACCTTGGTAAAGGGCTTGGTCTTAGATTCCTAAGACACATTGAACGAAACTCTATGCTTCTATTCATGGTTCCTGCCGATAGCGATGATATTCACACTGAGTATAAAATATTATTGAATGAGTTAAAGCAGTATAATCCGGAGTTATTAGATAAACGAAGAGTTTTGGCTATAACAAAATCAGATATGCTTGACGAAGAACTTATAGAAGAAATAAAAGAAGATCTTCCGGATATTCCTTCAATTTTTATATCTTCAATCGCAAATCAGAATCTTGATAAATTAAAAGATTTGGTTTGGAACGAATTAAATATGGATATTTAGAACATTAGTGATGCTTGAAACTCTGTCGAATCTGGATACGCAACTATTTTTGTTTTTTAACAGACATACATCTCCATTCTGGGATATTATAATGTATTATGGAACACTGAAATACACATGGATTCCGTTATATCTGCTTATCCTGTTTGGTATTGGACGCAAATATAAATTACAGACTATTCTTATTGTAATTTTTATTGCACTATTGATAACCATGACAGATCAGCTATCTATGTTTAGCAAAGAGCTTTTTGAGCGGTGGAGACCATGCCGCGATCCTGAATTAGGACCATTTATTAACCTATATCAGGGTAAATGTGGCGGAAGATTTGGATTCTTCTCTGCTCATGCAGCAAGCTCATTTGGTTTAGCTTATTTTACGTCTAAACTTATAAAACGCAGATGGTTCACTATATCAATATTCATATGGGCAACATTTGTTGCATATACCAGAGTATATCTTGGATCGCACTTTCCGGGCGATATAATTGTTGGAGCCATTATTGGAATTATACTAGGCTGGATAAACATTAAGCTTCTTTTCCTGTTTCCAATAAAACAAGAAAAAAGAAGAGAACATGTTGTTTATAAACTCAACAACTACTAATCCATATATAAATATCGCAACAGAAGAGTATCTGTTACGAAACTTTACTGAGGATATTATATTTATTTACAGTAATACCCCATCTATAATTGTGGGTAAACATCAGAATACTCTTGAGGAGATAAATCTTAGGTTTGTAATAGATAAGAACATAGATGTTGTAAGAAGATTATCTGGTGGTGGTACTGTATATCATGACAATGGTAATCTGAACTTTACATTTATCAGAAACGGAGAAACAGGAAAACTTATAGATTTTAAAAAGTATACCCAACCTGTTATTGATTACCTGAAAAGCATTGGTGCAGAAGCCTATCTTGGTAGTAAAAACGAGATAAGGATTGGTAAAGATAAAATATCAGGAAATGCAGAGCATATATATAAAAACAGAGTAATGCATCACGGAACACTACTGTTTAACTCTGATCTTACAATTTTAAACAATGCTATAAAAAGAGAGGAGAATAGATATAAAAGTAAAGCAGTACAGTCAAACAGAACCAATGTTGCAAATATATCAGATCTTATACCTATAAATCAGGACTTTGACAGTTTCAGAAACAGTATATCTCTGTTTTTTAAAAACTATATAAAAAATACTATTGAGTATAAATTCAGCTCAAAGGATAATGATGCAATAAACAGTATTGCCGAAAACCGATACAGATTGTGGAGCTGGAACTTTGGTTACTCACCAAAATATAATGTAAAAGGTAATTTCATAAATTCCGAATTTGAGTTTAACACAAATGTGACTGTAGAGAATGGTGTAATAAAATCTGTTGATATAATTGGTAATAAAACACCAGAAAATTTAACCAAGGTTATAAAAGAGAGTATAACTGACAGAGAACATAATTTTCATATAATATATAACCTTATTAATAATAAGCTAAAAAATAGTTTTGCAGATTCTGACATGTTAAATATCTGCTATTCATTATTCTAGTAACAGAGATATCTGAAATCATCTTCTTGATTTAATACCACTACTGAATCTTTTATAGTATTTTTTTATAATGTTCCTAATATTTCTGATCTTTTTTTTGTAATTTATAGCGTGCATTTAAATATATAAAATATGCGTTTCAGAATATTAATTATACTATCAATTTGCTGTCTTATGATCTCCTGTAACGGAGTAAATAATACCGATTCAGCCAATTCTAAGCAGAGTAATATAGATCAGTATGCAAAAATTCAGTTATATGCAGATCTGTCTGAATTAGATGAGAATCACAGAAAAATAATCCATTATCTTACAAAAGCTGCTAAGCAGGCAGATGCAATATTTTGGAAACAGACATACGGAGAGAAAAATGAATTACTCTATCTATATCGCAATAAACCTGATGATATTAAAGAGTATATAACCATAAATTATGGTCCCTGGGACAGGTTTAATGATAATAAACCTTTTATTGAAGGTATAGGCGAAAAACCTAAAGGAAGTAATCTATATCCAAAGGATATGACTACTGAGGAGTTTAATGAGATTAAAGATGAGGATAAATACAGTCCTTTTACCATATTAATAAGAGACAAGAGAGGTAAAATAAAAACAAAGAGATATTACGAGGCATACAAATCGAACCTTGATCAGGCTATACATTATATAAACAAGGCTATTGATATATGCGATAATAAGGAGTTTAAGGAATATCTGATTGCTCTTACAGAGGATATAAAAAAAGACGAATACACTAATAGTTTTATTAAATGGATGAATGTTGATCACTATCCAATAAACTTCATATTTGGCCCTGTTGAATCACTGTCTAATGAGGATCAGTTATATAATCTTAAAAACACTTATGCTTCTGTTATTCTTCTGCCTAAAATGGAGTGGCGTGAAACATCTAAAAAGCTAATGCAGTTAATGCCATATCTACAAAACTCTCTTCCTATTGAAGACGGACTCAAAAGCGAAATTCCATCAGAAGGAACTCATATTGATGTAAACGAGATGATAATATGTAGTGGAAAATGGAATACAGGAGCTAAAGAGATATCTATCTTTCTTCCACAAGATCCTAACTTTCATCTTAATTATGGTAGTAAAAAGATGCTGTTTGAGAATGCAGTGTCAGCTAAATATAACCTGATTCTTAAACCAATTGGTAATAAACTAATTGACAAAGATCAACGAGATTTAATAAGGTACGAAAGTTTTGTTGAGAACTTAATGATGTCTGAGATAGGAAACGGATTAGGTATAAAAAAGACAAAGGATGGTAAATCGGTAAAACTGGCACTTCAGGATACCTATACTGTATCTGAGATTACATATTCATTAATTGTATCACAATATTTTATGGCTAAAAAGCTTGAAATTGACGGTGCCGATGCCGATGAGATAATGTCGCACTACGTTACATTTGTAACCAGCCTGTTAAGAATTGTAAGATATGGTATAAAAAATGCTTACAGCGTTGCTAGCATGATTGTTTTCAACTATCTGCTTGATAACGAAGCAATAATTTATGACAGAGACAAAAGAACTTACTATGTTGAGTATGACAATATGAAGCTTCACACATTTAAAATGACGGAGTACATCCTAAAAATACACGCAGACGGAGATTATAAGGAGTCAACAAAACTAATCCGCGAAAAAGGATATATTCACGACGAACTACTTATAGATCTTTATTATCTGCAACAAGAGAACATACCAACAGATATTATCTACGATCAGGGAAAATTACGTACTAAGATATAACAACTTTAAACTAAATATTGATTTTTTCCGTTTAGCAAAAAGAGAGTATTGTTAAAATACTCTCTTTTATTTTACCTATAATATTTTCAAACTATATACAAAAATAGCTGCCATAATATGACAGCTATATGCTCTATTGTTTATTCTCTTTTTTCTCTTCCGGTTCAGAACAGTAAGGAATACCCTTTATTATGTATGACGGTGGCTCTCCAAAACCTCCCTGACGTTCTCTACTTGTTATAAGAACCATAACAGCTTTATATCTAACTGCCTTTTTTCTAATCTTTATCTCAGCACTCTTTCTTGCAGCAGACGATGATCTGCTACTTTTTGCTGATCTTACAATAATCTCTTTTCGCGGATACATTCCGGCTACATCATCTTTATTGTCTGTAAGGAATATCATTCTGTAATCATCCTCTTTTAACTCCTTAAAAGCAGGTTTATTTACAGTTCTTATTTTTCCTGTACGGTAGATAACTTTCTCTACGTTATCTTTCTTAACATACTGGTCACGTTTAACCCCATCTAACCTGTATCGTATCTTTGACGAATAAATCTTGATTACGTCACATGGAATTTTCTCACCTGAAAGCATTACAATTTGATCGCTCTGCTTTTTACTTTCCTTTTTTGCGTCCTGCGCCATAACACCCAGATGGACGCATAAAACTATTAGTAGTACTTTTACTCTCATATACCTAAGTTTAAGATCCAATCGCCCAAAAATAGCACTTATTAATATGAACAGCAAAAGTAAAGCACTGCAAATTGTTAATTTAACATTATTAAAACAATAAAAGTCGCTATATACAAGCGATATAGCGACTTTATAATATTGTATTATAAAATTACTTCTTACTTAAAAACTCATCAAGTACACCTTGTAGGTTCGGAACACCAATCTCTTGCAGATCATATCCTACCTTTACAACAGGTTTCTTTATCTTTATTATACGACTAAGATCTATTGGTGTACCAATTACAGCAACATCACATGGCGTGTTCTCAATAGTTTTCTCTAAATCACGCTTTTGCTCTGTTCCATATCCCATTGCCGGAAGCAGTGTTCCAATCTCAGGATAGGTATCAAATGTCTCTACCAATTTACCTACAGCAAATTCGCGAGGATCAACAAGTTCTGATGCACCATGTTTCATTGCTGCAACTACACCAGCACCTATCTTCATATTACCATGGGTTAACGTTGGTCCGTCTTCAACAACCAAACAGCTTTTTCCTCTTAACAATTCAGGTGCATCAACAGTAAGTGGTGATGCAGCATCTATTACAGTTGCTTTAGGATTAACCTTAGCAATATTATCACGCAATACCTGAATATTATCAGGGTTTGCACTGTCTATCTTATTTATTACAACTACATCGGCCATACGCAACATTGCCTCACCCGGATAAAACATTAGTTCATGCCCTGGTCTGTGCGGATCTACAACTGTTATAGTAAGATCTGGCTTATAAAAAGGAAAATCATTATTTCCGCCATCCCAAACAATCACGTCACATCCGTCAGGATCATTCTCTGCCTCTCTCACAATTGCTTCATAATCTACACCTGCATAAATAACATTACCACGGGTTACGTGAGGTTCATACTCCTCCATCTCCTCAATAGTACAATTGTGTCTTTCAAGATCATCAATTGTTGCAAATCGTTGAACCTTTTGCGCAACCAAATCGCCATAAGGCATTGGATGACGTATTGCAACAACCTTTAAACCTTTCTCCATTAACAACTCAATAACTCTTCTTGATGTTTGTGACTTACCACAACCTGTACGAACAGCTCCTATTGCAATAACTGGCTTAGTACTCTTAATCTGAGTATCTTTTGATCCTAGCAGTGTAAAGTTAGCTCCGGCTGCATTAACTACAGCACTCATGTTCATAACTTTCTGGTAAGGAACATCACTATAAGAAAAAACACACTCTGTAACATTATGCTTCCTAATAAGATCTGTAAGCTCTGATTCAGGATAAATAGGAATTCCTTTAGGATATAAATCTCCGGCTAGCTCTTTAGGATATTTACGACCATCAATATCGGGTATCTGTGCAGCTGTAAATGCTACAACATTGTAATGATCGTTACCTCTGAAGAAGGTGTTAAAGTTGTGAAAATCGCGCCCGGCGGCACCAATAATAATTACGTTTTTCTTTGACATAATAATTGAATTTTAATTTAAAATAAGTAGCTTACGTCTTCAAGTTAATAATATTAAGCAACATTATCAATAGCCTCAGTAACAAAAACATTCAATTACAGGTAACATGAACTATCTAGGTCATATTTTTTTATCAGGGGAAAATAATCAGGTCAGAATCGGAAATTTTATCGGCGATTTTGTAAAAGGCAGCAAGTTTAAATCGTATCCAATAGATGTGCAGAGAGGTATTTTGCTACACAGAGAGATTGATAGATTTACAGACAACAATAAAAATGTATCTGAAATTACCACCTTTTTTAAACCTCTGTACAAAAGATACGCTGGTATCATATCTGATATGATAATTGATCATATTCTGGCTAAAAACTGGGGAAAATATAGTGATATAACATTAAACAGATTTGCCACTAAATTTTATATGTTACTTCTTGCAAATTACAGAATACTTCCGCGCAAGGTACAATATATTACACCATTTATGATTCAGAGTAACAGGTTATATTCATACTCAACAGAAAAAGGCATTATTGAGGCTATAAGCATTATGGAGCGTCATACATCTCTTCCGGAAAAGAGTCAATATCTGCCCGGGTTGCTTAACGAAAACTACAATGATATTCAGGAGTTATCAATCCGCTTTATAAGCGAAGTCTCTGAACATGTTAACCAGATTTTAAACAACAGTTCTACCTGACCAGTTCGAATCTTGAAGCATCAAGGTTAAGTAATATAAAAAGTAGTATTGTAAAACCCCATAACGATGATCCTCCATAACTGAAGAATGGCAACGGAATTCCAATTACAGGAACAACTCCTATTGTCATACCTATATTTACTGCAAAATGAAAGAATAGTATTGATAAAACACCATAAGCATATATACGGGCAAATGCTAATCGTTGCCGCTCTGCTATCTGTATAATCTTTATTAACAACAACACAAACAGACCAATTACAAACAACGATCCAAGGAATCCCCACTCCTCTCCAACTGTACAGAATATAAAATCGGTACTCTGTTCAGGAACAAACTTAAGTTTAGTCTGCGTTCCGTGTAAAAATCCTTTTCCGGAAAAACCGCCTGAACCAATTGCTATTTTACTCTGATTAACATTATATCCCCATCCATACGGATCTGATTCAATACCTAGAAGATCATTAATTCTTTTACGATGATGTTCTTCAAGAATATTATAAAACACATAATCTACAGAGTAATTTACACCTACTGATCCCCAAAAAAATAGTAGTAAAAACAGACCTCTTTTAAGTTTTTTACGTGCAAAACTAAATAACAAAAATGGTGTATATAATGCTGCAGGAAGCATTACTACAACATAGTCATTCATATTTAACTCAACATACTTATTAACTATAAAGAGTGCAACAGATAAAGATGCCAAAGATCCGGTAACATACAGAGCTTTTCTCTTATCCAGAGATATTCTGATGTATATAAGCAGCAGTAATAATAATAGCGAAATAAGAATTACAATGGGTGAAAATAGTAACGAAACTATAAACAGTATTATTAATCCTACTCCTGTAAGCAAAACCCAACCAGGTAATCCTTCTCTGAACAGAACAAGAATAAATGCTACATAAACAAGTGCCGACCCGGTATCGTTCTGTAAAAGAATCAAAGCAAACGGAGCAAACAGATATAACCCAATTTTTAACATATCTTTTACTTTAAAGACACTAAAATTTGGCCTGCTCATAAACTTTGCCAGAATGAGTAACGTAGCCATCTTAGCAAATTCTGCCGGTTGCAATCTGAACGCACCTATTGAAATCCAAGAACGTGCACCATTAATCTCTTTTCCGAATACCAATACTGCTAAAAGCAAGGCTATGGTAAAAGCATATATTACACTTGAGAACATGGGGAAGAAGCGTTGATCAATTAACAATACAATAGTTCCGACTGAAAGTGCTGCAAAAATCCATATCAATTGCTTTCCGTATTTTGTTCCAAAATCCAGAACACTGCTATTTTCCTGATCAAATACTACAGAATAAATATTAATCCAACCTGCAAACACCAATAGCAGATATATTAATACTACAACCCAGTCTATCTTATAAAATATGTTACTCGTCCTCTTCACTATTCAGTTCGCTTATAAAATCTTTATCTAAAATTCTTTTTTCCAGCCATTTTCTGTTTTCATCAATATCTCCTTTAAGATATTTTTCAACCATAAGACTTGCTATTGGTGCTGCCCAACTTGCACCGTATCCTGCATTCTCTACCAAAATAGCAATCGCTATCTTAGGGTTATCTTTTGGTGCAAACGATACAAAAACGGAGTGGTTATCTCCATGAGGATTTTGTGCAGTACCTGTTTTCCCACACATATCAACATCCTTTATTCTCGCTATTGTTGCTGTACTTCCACTACCCGGAATTCCATTTACAGCCAGATCCATTCCCACAATTACATCGTTAAAATATGATGAATCTATCTTTGTGTAGTGTCTCTTTTTAAATCGTTTATCAACACCGTTTCCGGCAATATCTTTTATAATATGTGGTGTATAATAATATCCTCTATTCGCTATGGCTGAAGTCATATTTGCCAACTGCAGAGGTGTAACAGAAATCTCACCCTGACCAATAGATATAGATATGATTGTAAGTGAACTCCAACCACCTCTTCTGTAAACCCTGTTATATCTCTTTACTGTAGGCAGAATACCTTTTCTCTCACTCTCCAAATCGGTCTCTAAATCAACTCCAAGTCCAAACGATTTTACATATTCTCCCCATTTGTTAAGACCTTTCTCGACAGAACCAAATTCCGGTTTATCAATTATTTTTCTGAATACATGACAGAAGTATGTATTACATGACATCTGTACTGCTTTATCTAAAGCTATTGGAGACACATGATGGTGACAACCTACAGTAACACCACGCGAATAGTATGCTCCTGCACAACTATATTTATGGTATGGTTTTAATACTCCTTCCTGTAATCCAATTAACCCCGTTATCATCTTAAATGTTGATCCGGGAGGATACGGAGCCATAGTAGCTCTATTGTAAAGAGGTTTAAGCGGATCTTTATTTAATATCGGATATGTTACAGATCTTGATCTTCCTACCATTGTTGATGGTGAATAAGAAGGTGCTGTTACCGATGCCAGAATTTCACCTGTTGATGGCTCTATTGCAACAATACCACCTATCTTGTTTTGCATAAGAAGTTCACCGTACTTTTGCAGTTCAATATCAAGTGTACTCTTCAGATTTCCTCCAATTCGTGGAAGTGTATCAAACTTACCATCTTTATATGCTCCCATTTTACGGTTATGTACATCAAATACGTTATAATTAACGCCTTTCTGACCACGCAAAACTTTTTCATATGTCTTCTCAATACCACTGTATCCAATATAATCGCCTGATTTGTAGTATGAATTATTATTTGCAATAGATTTAGATACCTCACTAACATACCCTAATACATTTGCTCCTGCATCGTGTGGGTATTTTCTTAATGTTCTGGACTGTACATAAAAACCGGGGTATTTATGCAACTTCTCCTGAAGATTTGCATAAAGAGTATCTGATATCTGTTTAAGAACTTCTGCACCCTGATAAGGGTTTTTTTTCCACGCTTTTGACAGTTTCTTTTTCAGATAATCTATCTCAATACCTAATGTCTTACACAGGTCTACAGTATCAAACTCTTCAAGTTGTCTTGGTACAACCATAAGGTCATATGCTGCCATATTATATACAATAAGATTATCATTCCTATCATATATAAGCCCTCTGGCAGGAAACTGTGTTACTCTACGAGTAGAATTTCTGTCTGCTATAAGTTTGTATTTATCGTCAACAACCTGAATCCAAAAAAGACGCGATATATATATAAGGGCTATAACAATTATTATAGCTCCAATAACATATTTTCTGTCGGAATATTTTTGCACCTATTAATTTACCTTTGATTTATAAAACAGATATTGTGACAACACAATAAGTAACATAGTGAATGATATACTCATTGATGCCCTTGCAAGAACAGCTAGTATATCAGATAGTCTGAATGCCTCTACTATAAAAAGAAACATATGATGAGCCGACACAAGTATCAGGGAATAATAGAAGAACCACTTAAAACCATAATAACTTATTGTTGGTAAAGTGTTTGTTGTATATCCATCGCGCGGTGAGAAATATCGCAGAATATATGGTCTCAGAAACGCAATAAATACAGTTGCTGATGTATGCATTCCGGGAGTTCCGCAGAACATATCAATTGTAAATCCGAGAAGAAAACCTACTATAAGTAACCACAATCTGCTTATTTCAAAAGGCAATACAAGAATAAACATAACATACAAAAATGGATTTATATATCCATTTATCTGAATGCTGTTCAATAAAAAAACCTGAATAAAACAGAGCAAAACAAAAACTATCAGATATCTTATCAGTTTATTCATCAATCACTATTTAATTACATTTTACTGATATACAATATGTATAAAGATTATTCAACAGATATATCTATCAGTTATCAAGTAAAAATTTAACTTCTTCTTTATTAACATTCTTAACTATCTCTACATGAAATAGCTGCTTAAAATTTGTAAACAGATCTATATTCACCTTATTAAACATTCCGTCTTTTAACTCAAAATCAGATACTGTTCCAATATCTAATCCTTCCGGAAAAATAGATGAATAACCACTTGTTACAATAGTATCTCCTTTAATCAGTTTTACGTGAAACGGGATATCATACAATACAGCACGTTTAGGATCTTTACCATCCCAATACATTGATCCGTAATAGTTGTTTTTCTTTATCTTAGCACTTATGCGCAGATCTGTATTAAGTAACGAAAGTACTCTGCAATAATTCTCTGTTACACTTTGTACTACACCTACAATATTATTACCGGAAACCACTCCCATATCAGGCTTAATACTATCCTTTAAACCTACATCAAGAATTATATAGTTATGCCTTGTATTTACACTATTATATACAACCTTTCCTTTAAGAAAAACAAAATCGGTACTATCTGTCTGGTCAACTTTCTCCCAAACCTCATCCAATTTAGATTTGTATTCAAATAACCTGTTTTTAAGCGTAGCATTCTGTACCGATAGTTCCAGGTTTGCCTCTTTGAGGTAAACATATTCGCGCCATTCGCTGGTAAGCGAGTGAACATATCCACCCATTTCATTGGCAAGATAGTTATAACTGGTACGATGATAAAAATTATATCGTACCAACATAACTAAAGCCAACACTTCTAAGATTATAAAAAGAAAGAAGTGAAAATATCTTCCAAGAATCTCAAGTAATCTCTTCATTAATATCCTTTACTTAACGCATTAAGAACGGAGGCAACTTATCAACATTCTTAAGAGCAATACCTGTACCTCTTGCCACTGCGTGTAACGGATCTTCTGCAACCCTGAAAGGGATATTTATCTTATCGGTAAGTCTCTTGTCAAGTCCTCTTAACAATGCTCCTCCTCCTGCAAGATATATTCCTTTTTCAACAATATCTGCATAAAGTTCCGGTGGTGTTTGCTCTAAAACCTGAAGAACTGCTGTCTCAATCTTCGAGATTGATTTATCAAGGCAATGTGCTATCTCCTGATACGATATTGGCACCTCAATAGGTAACGCAGTCATAAGGTTTGGTCCTCTTACAATATAGTCTTGTGGAGGATCTTCAAGATCAGAAAGTGCCGATCCTACAGCAATCTTAACATCTTCTGCTGTACGTTCTCCGATCTTTATATTATGTTGATGTCTCATGTATGCCTGAATATCTGCTGTAAAACCATCTCCGGCAACACGAATACTTTTATTTGTAACAATACCACCAAGTGCTATAACCGCAATCTCTGCAGTACCACCCCCTATATCTACAACCATACACCCTTCTGGTGCTTCAACATCAAGGCCAATACCTATAGCAGCAGCCATTGGTTCATAAATAAGGTATACATCTCTACCTCCGGCATGCTCAGATGAGTCACGTACCGCACGTATCTCTACCTCAGTACTACCCGATGGAATACACACTACCATTTTTAGTGATGGATTAAAAAGACTGGCCTTTGGCTTAATCATTTTAATCATTCCTCGTATCATCTTCTCTGCTGCATCAAAATCGGCAATTACACCATCGCGCAACGGACGAATTGTTCTGATACTCTCATGTGTTTTTCCATGCATCTGGCGTGCACGCTCTCCAATGGCAATTAAATTGCCTTTTGCTTTATCTATTGCAACTATTGACGGCTCATCAACTACTATTTTATCATTATGAATAATGATGGTATTTGCGGTTCCGAGATCGATAGCAATTTCTTGTGTAAGCGAAAACAATCCCATATATTTTCTCCCTAATGTTTAAAGTGTCTATTTCCTGTTGTAACCATTGCCATTCCGTTCTTATTACAGAACTCTATTGAGTCTGAATCGCGAACAGAACCACCCGGCTGAATAACTGTATCTATCCCTTCTGCATGTGCTATCTCAACACAATCGGCAAACGGAAAAAAAGCATCTGATGCCATTACAGCACCATTAAGATCAAAATTAAAGCTCTTTGCTTTGTCAATAGCCTGCTTTAATGCATCAACTCTTGATGTTTGACCAACACCACTTGCTATTAACTGATTTCCTTTAGCCAATACAATTGCATTAGATTTTGAGTGCTTAACAAGCTTATTTGCAAAAAGCAAATCCTCAATTTTATTCTGCTCAGGTTTTATATCTGTAACAACTTTCAGATCTCCAGGCTTCTCAATAACTGTATCTTTATCCTGAACCAATACTCCGTTAAGAAGTGATCTGAACTGAGTTGTACTATTTGTTTCTGTTTTATTAACAAGTATTATTCTGTTCTTCTTTGTTTTAAGGAAATCAAGTGATCCCTCCAGATATTCAGGGGCAATTATCACTTCAAAGAACAGTTTATTTATCTCCTCTGCTGTATCTTTATCTACTGGTCTGTTACAAACCAAAACTCCACCAAATGCACTTACCGGATCACCCGCAAGAGCATCTTTCCATGCATCTGTAAGATTACTACGTGTAGCAACTCCACATGCATTATTGTGTTTTAATACTGCAAATGTAGGCTCACTAAAGTCGTTTATTAACGATATTGCAGCGTCTATATCAAGCAGGTTATTATATGATATCTCTTTACCATGTAATTGTTCTAGTATATCGTCCAGATTACCGTAGAACTTACCTTTCTGATGAGGATTCTCACCATAACGCAGACTCTTCTTTCCATTATAGCTTACTCTCAACGAATCTGAACTATCATCTCCGTTAAAGTAGTTGAAGATTGCAGCATCATAATGCGATGACATTGCAAATGCTTCTCCGGCGTATCTGCGTCTGTCAGAAAGCGAGGTTTTACACTCATTCTCTTTAAGGAGGTTCAACAGATCACCATACTGATTACGTGACGATACTATAAGTGTATCTTTAAAATTCTTTGCAGCTGCTCTTATCAGAGATATTCCTCCTATATCAATCTTCTCTATAATATCCTGCTCTGCTGCTCCTCCGGCAACAGTCTCCTCAAACGGATAAAGATCTACTACAACAAGATCTATCTCTGGTATCTCGTATTGTTTAAGTTGATTCAGATCGTCACTATTATCTCTACGTGCCAATATACCACCAAACACCTTCGGATGCAAAGTTTTAACTCTACCTCCCAAAATACTAGGGTATGATGTTAAGTCTTCAACAGCAACAACATTTATACCTAAACCCTCAATAAACGAACGTGTACCCCCGGTACTAATAATCTGTACGCCTGCTTTATCCAATTCACGAACAATATTCACCAGATTGTCCTTATAGTATACAGAGATAAGCGCAGACTTAATCTTTTTCAAATCACACATTTAGCAGTAAAGTTAAAGTTTTGACAAATTTATTAAAAATATCATGCATTCAAAGGGATTTGGATATGTTTAAATCTACTTTTTTTCATATTTATTATAACTGTTCTGAGCTAATGTAAACACTGTTTTCTTTCTTATTTAATGTTATTTTATATATGCAGTAGTTAATTTAAGAAATTTGAGATAACAATCATAATTTATCTTGCCTTTATACAAAAACATATGGATTTTAACCCGTATATATTTTTTCCATCTGTTTATTTTTTCTTTTTATTGCCAGATGTAACTCACATATTAACCATTTCTGAGTGTATAAAATTTACTTGTTAAGTACATTTTATCTGTTTATAATTGTTTCTCATTTATGAATAGAACACTTAAAATTTAATAATACTGATATAAATATATTCTCGTGCTCACTTTATTTAAAAACATTGTTTTTTAAAATTATTGAGTCAGCTTTTGCCACTGTTCTTAAACCTATCCGTTTTTTTGGCGTCAAAAAGAACGAAAATTTATACAATCAATGTATGTTAAAAACAATTAAGCAACTAAAAGAGAGTTTTGTTTTTGCTATTAACTCAGTTGTAGTAAATAAACTACGTACTGCATTGTCGTTATCGGGAATAACCATTGGTATATTCTCTATTATTGCAGTTTTTACAGTTATAGATTCACTTGAAAACAACATAAGAACAAGTATTGCCTCTTTAGGTGAGAATGTTGTTTATGTTCAGAAGTGGCCATGGAGTATGGGAGGTGATTATCCATGGTGGAAGTATATGAAAAGACCTGTACCTAAACAGGAAGAAGAAGATTTACTTCGTAAAAAACTTTCGCTATCTGAAGCTATATCTTTTAATGCAGCAACAAACAGACTTGTTAAGTATAAAGATAAATCGTTATCAAGTACATCTATTTGGGGTGTATCAGGTGAATTTGACAATATACGATCATTTGACATTAAGGAAGGGCGATATATATCATATTTTGAACATCATACAGCAAAAAATGTAGCCGTAATCGGATGGCAAATAGCAAAAGATCTTTTTGGTACAAGACAACCTGTAGGAAAACACATTAAAATAGGCGGAAGAAAGGTTAAAGTAATTGGTGTTTTTGAGAAAGAGGGTGAATCAAGTATTGGCGATAACAGTATGGATGAGCTTATTATTATACCTGTTAATTTTGCTAAGAATCTGTTTGATTTCAGACGTATAGATCCATGGATAATGGTCAAAGCAAAAGATGGAGTAAACTCTCAGGATCTTATTGACGAAATAAAAGGGGCAATGCGTACAATACGACGTCTCAAGCCAAAAGAGGAAGATAATTTTGCTTTAAATCAAATAAGCATTCTATCACAAGGTCTGAATAGTATATTCGGAACAATAAATCTTGCTGGAGGAATTATTGGAGGATTCTCTCTTCTTGTAGGTGGATTTGGTATTGCAAACATAATGTTTGTATCGGTTCGCGAACGTACCAATATAATTGGTGTTCAAAAAGCTCTGGGTGCTAAAAACACGTTTATTTTATCTCAATTTTTATATGAATCAACTATCCTCTCAATATTTGGAGGTACTATAGGGCTGATATTAATATTCCTGTTAACGATGCTTGCCGGAGCAGCATCTGATTTCGAAATTTCATTAACGCTAAAGAATATTATTGTAGGATTGTCAATATCAACTATTATAGGTGTAATATTTGGATTCTTCCCTGCTTATCAGGCTTCCAGATTAAATCCGGTAGAGGCAATATCAGCAAATGTATAGATAACACATAGTTTAGTTATAAATCAGATAATCCATATTGATGTATAGTCAATATGGATTATTTTTTTACTATTCTATTGTTATCTTACTTCTCACTTCTATAGAGGTTCGCTTATCAAAGATAAAATCAACATACTTTGCTTCTCCAGCATTAAATGAAACGTCAACATACCTTCTTCCACATTCAAGCCCTGATTTATCATATACCTTTGCAAATAACCTTCCTTTAAAATCTTTATCAGATATCACATACAGGGTAAGTTTATTATCAACTCCACTATCATTAGTTATAAAATATTTTCCTGTGGATATCCCTTTGTTTATTAACTCTTCAGAAACTACAATTAAACAATCAAGCGTTCTCTCAACTCCCTCTGATACACCTTCTACAAATTCTGTTGCCGATTTTCCAACAACCTCTCCTCCTTTATTTAATGTTTCCTTTGCGGTACTCTTTATCCTTGTACAAGATAAAGACACGAATAGTACACCTGTTATAATAACAAAATAGTGCTTCATAAATATTCTAATTTTAGTTGTTTATTAATCAATTATCGTTCTTATAATATCCTTAATATCTGATATAACTTCCTGTTTAAACCACTCGTTACGTTTCTGCCAAATATTATTAAGAGGCGATGGGTGTGGTAATACGAGATATTCAGGCAGATACTCTTTATAGTTTTTTACTGTTTCTGTTAACGACGATTTGGTTCTGTTTTTAAGGTAATAGTTCTGTGCATATTTACCTATTAGCATTATAAGTTTGATATTTGGCATATTGTCGAACAATTTTTTATGCCAAAGTGGCGCACACTCTTTTCGCGGAGGAAGGTCGCCGGATTTACCCCGCCCGGGATAACAGAATCCCATTGGTATTATTGCAAATTTATTTACATCATAAAAATCCTCACGGCTTACATCCATCCATGTTCTAAGATTCTCACCACTTTTATCATTCCATGGTATACCAGTGTTATGAACTGCCAAACCCGGAGCCTGACCAATAATAACAATTCTGCTATTTACAGATCCTGTAACCACAGGTCTTGCACCCAGAGCAAGATGCTTTTCACATACATTACATTCCGATATCTCTTTTAACAGGGTTTTCATTAGTATAAAAGTAATTTGTATAAAAAACCCTTAACCATTCTTTAGGGAAAACAGTTAAGGGTTATAACTAAAAACAAAATGAATTATAATGTCTATGACAATATCTTTTTTGCTGCTGATGAAATAAGTTTACCATCTGCCTTACCAGAAAGCTGCTTCATTGCAAGTCCCATAAGTTTACCAAATTCAGACTGTTGTGTAATTCCGTTATCTTCTGCAAGTTTTTTGATAACTTCAACAACCTCCTCCTCGCTCATCTGAGCTGGCATATACACCTTAATAAACTCAGCCTCTTTACTCTCTTTTTCAGCAAGATCCTCACGTCCCTGCTCTTTGTATATATTAGCAGAATCTGTACGTTGCTTAACAAGTCTCTGTAGTATCTTCAACTCAGCTTCTTCTGTTACTTCATCGTTTCCACCCTTTTCAGTTTTTGCTAACATAATAGCACTTTTAACTGCTCTTAAGGCTTCTAATTTCTCTTTATCTTTAGCACGCATTGCGGCTTTTATATCTTCTATAATCTGTTTCTCTAAACTCATATCTTTTATATTATACTGCAAACAATTATATGTTTTCTCAATAACTAATCTTCGTCATCATAAAAATCATCATCACTATCTGATAATGATAACCGCTCAATCTCAACATTTGCGTTTTTCTGATGCGCTGTAATATCAATTTTCTTACGTAAGAATGCAGGTTTCTCTTCCAGGTATTCAATCTCTGAACTCTCAAACATTGAAGCATTATATCCTGTATCTGTACTTTTACCGTCAATAATATCCTGTACACTCTTATTTATAGGATCCTGTCCATCTCTGCGTTCAATGTGAGGTATGCCTGAAGTTACAACATCATCAGGCGGACTATTAAAGTCTATTGTAGTCTGATTTTCGTCTGCCTCTACTTTACGTACTCTTGGTTTACGTTGCCACGACTGAGATTTTCTTTCGGTAATCATATCAAGATCACGCTCCTCCTCAATCATCTTTATACGCTGCTCCGGAATACTCTGACGTTGTGTATTATCATAGAACTCTGGTATGTTGTTTGTTCCAAAGCCTGTTGCAATAACAGTTACACGCAATTCATCTTTAAGCGAATCGTCATAACCATTACCCCATATCAGGTCAGCAGTATTACCGGCACGTGTCTGAACATAATTATTAAGATCAGCCATCTCATCCATAGTGAGGTCTTCATCGCCTACAGTAATATTAATAAGTATATTTCTTGCTCCTGATATATCGTTATTATTAAGAAGTGGTGAGTTAAGAGCACTCTGAATTGACTCTATTGCTCTGTTCTCTCCTTTTGCCACAGCCGATCCCATTATTGCAACTCCTGAGTCACGCATTACAGTCTCAACATCAGCAAAATCAACGTTCACATAACCATGAACTGTAATTATCTCTGCGATACTCTTTGCTGCAATTGCAAGGATACTATCGGCATGTGAAAATGCTTCACGAACACGTAAATTACCATAAACCTCACGCAGTTTCTCGTTGTTAATAACCAACAACGAATCTACATGTTCCTCTATCTCAGCAATTCCTTCAAGAGCCTGCTTTATGCGTCGTGGTCCCTCAAAACGGAATGGTATTGTAACAATTCCAACTGTAAGAATATCCATATCTTTTGCTGCCTTTGCAACAATTGGTGCAGCACCAGTACCGGTACCACCACCCATTCCGGCTGTAACAAATACCATCTTGGTGTTATTTGCCAATAATTTACGGACATCTTCAATATTCTCAATAGCAGCTTCACGACCAATTTCGGGTCTGTTTCCTGCTCCTCGTCCTTCGGTTAATGAGGCTCCAAGCTGTATTCTTGTCTGTATAGGGCTATTTAAAAGTGCTTGCGAATCGGTATTACATACTATAAAATCAACTCCCTCTATACCAAGATGAGCCATGTGATTTACAGCATTACCCCCACCGCCACCAACACCAATAACTTTTATGCTGGAAGATGATTCAATGGGTATATCAAAATTCATTATGTCATCACTTTTGTCGTGTAGTAAGTCATTCATTACAGCTCCTCCAAATTTTTATTCAAATTTTGTGTCTTGCTCGTCAAACAGTCCTCCAAACACATCGCGTATGTTTCCAAAAAATTTCTTCACCTTCTTTTTGGGTTGATTCTCATCATCAACTGATACTGTTTCTGTTTCAAGTTCGTCTTCGGTTACTATATCTTCGTTTTGGTCATTAAAATCTTCATCATCAGCATTACGCTGTGCAATATCATATCCTTTAAGTAATAATCCTACTGATGTTGCAAACATTGGTTGATTAACCTCTTCAAGTGAATCTGCTGTAAGAAACTCGTTCGGCATTCCTATACGAACATCAAGCCCTATGTAGTGTCTCACCATCTGTGTAAGGTTTTTAAGCATTGCTCCTCCACCGGTAATTACTACTCCTGCACCTAATCTGTTAATGTATCCGCTGTTTTGCAACTCAAAGTATACAGCATCAAGAATCTCCTCCATACGTGCCTGAATAATTGATGCCAGAGTATTTACATATATACCCTTCTTATCTCTGCCTCGTATGCCTTCTATCTCAACAACTGTATTCTCTTTGCTCTTTTGCGGAAGAGCAGAACCATATTCATGCTTAAGTTGCTGTGCCTGACGCAATAAAATCTGGCACCCCTCTTTTATATCTTTTGTAATTATATCGCCACCAAACGGAACCACTGCGGTATGTCTGATAATACCATCGTAGAACACAGCAATATCTGTTGTTCCTCCTCCAATATCAACAAGGGCAACCCCTGCCTCCATCTCATCGTCGGTTAGTATTGCTCTTGACGATGCCAATGGCTCAAGAATAAGCTCATTTACATCCAATCCAACTCGCTCTACGCATCTGTTAATATTACGTACCGATGATTGTTTTCCAACAACAATGTGAAAGTTTGCCCCAAGTCGTTTTCCCGACATGCCTACCGGGTTCTTAACACTTGTTTCGTTATCTACTGAGTACACCTGCGGAAGAACATGAATAATCTTCTCGCCCGGATCAAGATGTATCTTATACATATCAGATACAAGTCTGTCAATATCATCTTGTGTTATCTCATCATCTTCGCGGTCTATTGTAACATACCCTCTGGTTTGGATACTTTTAATATGTTGGCCTGCAATACCAACATATACATCAGCAATTTTATCGCCAATTTGTTCTTCAAGTTCAGATACAGTAGTTTTAATTGAGTCAATAACTTCTTGTACATTAACTACAACACCTTTATCAACCCCCTTAGACAATGCTCTTGACATGCCTTTAACATTCAGCCTTCCGCGTTCATTCACCTCACCAACAACTGTAACTATCTTTGTTGTTCCAATATCTATGGCCGCAATATTGCTATTTTTAACTGTCATTACTACTATCTTTTTGTACAAACAACCTGATTGCTATACTTTAAATTTATAGTTCTGTAGTTGTTCCACCCCTTTACTCTAAATCCGTAATCGTATAAAGCTCTAAGCTTCTTAAGTTTATATTTATAACCGGAAATCGCGCCCAGCTGAATTATGTGTGCTCCAACACGTGGTATCAGTTCTATGTCTCCTTGTTTATCTACATAGACCTGCTGAATTTGTGATCTCCAAAAAACATCGGAGTATACAAATTTAGCCATTTTATACATATCTGCCAGCATAGGGTTGTTTCCTACAGAAACATTTTCTTGTCGTAAAGTTAAGTTTTTATCATCAATATAACCACTAAAGACAAGAACATGTGACGTATATTTTTTTGACAATGGCATTATGTTACCTTCAATATCAACATAATAGCTCAAACCTGTATTTGAGATTACTCTCATTATTGGTTCTCTTTGATCTACTGATATATTCAGGGTTCCATCATCGTTGGCAAATACTTCAGCATTTCTTACAACCGATCTGCTGTTAATTATATTTTCCAGTTCATTTGTGTTTATGTTCCATAAAGATTGCCCTAAAAGCTTAATGTCTTTCTTTTTAATGTGCGATAATACATCTTCTTTACTAATAAATATGTTGTTAAGACTATCGTTTATAACAACCTCAACTCTTGCACACTTTACCTGTTTACGTTTACTATGTACAAAAGCTGTAGCCACAGTAAAGAACACTATCAGAACAATCCATAAAATTATGCCCTTATACTTACTTTGCATATCAACTCATAGATTATAATGTTTAATTTATATTTTTTTTTGTACAGTTTTCTCAATAATCTTCACAAGTCTGTCAATATCTCCTGCTCCAATTGTAAGCATCACATCAAACTCTGTGTTGATAACGTGATTTTCTACATCCTCCTTTTTAATGACCTTTGCTGTTTTATTGCTCATTTTATTAATAAGCATAGCCGAGGTTACACCTTCAATTGGCAACTCCCTTGCCGGATATATATCAAGTAGTGCAATATCATCAAATTTATCAAGCTCCGTTGCAAAGCCTTCAGCAAAATCGTTTGTTCTGCTATAAAGGTGCGGCTGAAAAATTGCAGCTATCTTTTTTCCCGGATACAGACTCTTTATTGATCTTAGAGTAAATGCTATCTCTGTTGGATGATGAGCATAATCATCAATATATATCAGCCTATCTGTTTTTACTCTATAATCAAACCTGCGTTGTACTCCACTGTAATTTGGTATTGATGTTATAATCTCTTCTGATGTAACACCATAAAGCACCGACATTGCAATTGCAGCAACACTATTCTCTACATTAACAAGTCCCGGAACAAACAGTTCTATACCATCTATTCTTCCTTCTGAATATACAAAATCGTACAGATATCGCCCTGACTCAAGCCTTATATTCTCAGCATAAAAATCAGCTTTCTCATCAATTGAGTATGTGAAGCTATTAATATCGGTGTTAACAGATATATTTGTTTCAAGTCCTTTCTTTATTAGCAAATTACCTCCTGCGGGCAATTTATTTGCATACTCATTAAAAGATTCTAATAGAGCATCATGATTATTGTATATATCAAGATGATCAGCATCCATTGAAGTTATTATTGCCGATTTTGGTGATAAACGGAGAAACGATCTGTCAAACTCATCGGCTTCAACAACAACAGGCGATTCTGGTTTATCAACAACAAGGTTTGTCTCAAAATTTTTAGATATTCCACCTAAAAAAGCATTACAGCCTACTGACGATTTATGAAGTAAATAAGCCAACAGTGTTGTAACCGATGTTTTACCATGTGTTCCTGCTACACCAATTGTGTTAAAACTCTTTGATATCAGTCCAAGTACCTCGGATCTTTTCAGCACCTCAAATTCTGATTGCTTAAAGTAGTTAAGTATAATATTATCGGCAGGTATTGCTGGTGTATATACCACCAATGTTCTTTCTTTGGTAGTACATATCTCACTAATTGCCTCAACTGAGTCTGTGTATGTTACATCTATCTCCTCATTAATAAGAGCCTGTGTAACCGGCGATTCTGTTTTATCATATCCGGCAACACTCTTTCCTAATGTCTTAAAATATCTTGCAATGGCACTCATTCCAATGCCACCAATCCCCACAAAATATACACTATCTATTACTTCAAGCCTCATATTATATTATTACTCTGTCAATCTCATCAACAATAAGATCGTCTGAATTTTTTATAGCAAGTTTTACAATATTCTCTTTTAATCTATGACATTTATCCCTGTCATCCAACAATGCTATTGCAGCATCAATAAGCTCTTTTTTAGCCACATTATCTTCAACCATAACCACAGCCTCTTCATCAACAAGAGCTTGTGCATTTTTGGTCTGATGATCTTCTGCTACATTCTTTGACGGAACCAAAATTGTTGGCTTTCCTACCAAACAAAGTTCTGATATTGTTCCTGCACCTGCGCGTGATATAATTACATCTGCCAACTGGTAAGCAAAATCCATTCTGGAAATAAAGTCAACAACCTTTACATTAGGAAACTCTACTAATTGCGACATTTCCTGATAATAGTAACTTCCTGTTTGCCAGACAACCTGACGTTCCGGATTCTCAGCAATCTTTTTAATGCCATTAAGAACGCCCTCATTTATTGACCGCGCTCCAAGGCTACCACCAAGTACCAAAATTGTCTCTTTACCGGGCATTAATTCAAAATGCACTGCTGCATCTGATGTATTAACCGGATTAACAATTGTTTCGCGAACCGGATTACCTGTTAAAACAACCTTTGCTTTGGTAAAGAATCGTTCCATATTCTTATATGCCACACACACTACCTCTGCCTTTTTTGCAAGGAATTTATTTGCCACACCTGCATATGAGTTTTGCTCCTGCAAAACAATTGGTATACGTGACCACCCTGCAGCCATTAATACCGGAAAACTGGCATAACCGCCAACACCTATTGCTACATCAGGGTTAAACTTCTTTATTATTCGTCTTGCTTTAAACAAGCTCCTGATTAAATCAATAAGTACCTTAACATTCTTTATGGTAATACTACGTTTAAGACCGGATACAGGCAGACCTATTATCTCATATCCTGCCTGAGGAACACGCACCATCTCCATCTTTGTTTCGGCTCCAACAAATAGTATCTCACATTGTGGCCATCTGCGTTTGCATGCATTTGCAATTGATATGGCAGGAAATATATGACCACCAGTTCCTCCACCACTAATGATTATTCGTTTACTCATGTTTAATCTTTTATTTAATCACCATCTGGTGTAACAATCTCTTTCTCTATCTGCTGTTCTTCGTTGGCTAGTCGACTAATATTTAGTATAATACCCATTGCCACACTGGTAAATAGTATTGAGGTTCCTCCCATACTAACCATTGGCAATGTTTGTCCTGTAACAGGAATAAGGTTAACCGATACAGCCATGTTAACAAATGCCTGAAGAACAAAATTTAGTCCTAAACCAATTGCCAGAAAAGCCTGAAAAGCATATTTACTTTTTCGTACAATTTTACCAATACGATATAATAGCGCAAGGTATAACAGTAACAAAAATCCACTTCCTAAAAGTCCATACTCCTCAACAATTGTTGCGTAGATAAAGTCAGAATATGGATGTGGCAGATAGTTACGCTGTACGCTATTACCAAGTCCTTTACCAACAATACCTCCGGTTGCTACTGCAATCTTTGCCTGTTCTGCCTGATAATTCCCCTCTTCGTCACCTTCCCAATAGTTCTCTATACGTTTCTTCCAGGTTTCAACCCTTCCTGGAATACCCGAATAAAGTACTATTGCTATAAATATAGACAGTGCTATTGTTCCTACAGTCACCAGAAACAGAATATGGCTAAATTTTACTCTTCCAATAAAAATAAGCAGTACAGATATCAACATTATTAATGCTGCTGTTGAAAAGTTTGCCGGCAGTATAAGTCCCGCAACTATAAGTACAGGTATTATAAGCGGAAGAAAACCTTTCTTAAAATCCTTTATTACATCCTGCTTATTAGACATAGTACGAGCAAGATACATTATCAGAGCCAATTTAGCCAAATCAGATGTCTGAAATGTAAGCCCAACACCGGGTATACTCAACCATCTGGATGCCTGATTAAGGTTAGTTCCCATTGCCAGTGTTAGTACAAGCAGCGGTATTGCAATAACCAGCAATACAACAGAGAATTTGGAGTACCACGAATATGGTATCCGATGGATAATCCAAATAAAGAACAACCCTATAAGGATAAATCCTGAATGTTTAATTACATAGAACGCTGTATTCCCTCCTTTTGTCTTAAAAGCAAGAGCATCTGTTGCGCTAAATACTGTTAATACAGAAATCAGAGACAATATCAGAACAATAATCCATATTGCTTTGTCGCCTTTTATACTATTTTTCAGGAGAGATAACATATATTATAGGTCCCTTACTGCATTTTTAAATTTAACACCTCTGTCTTCGTAATTATCAAAAAGATCGAAACTTGCACATGCTGGAGAAAGCAATACTGTATCTCCCTTTTCTGCAAGTTCATACGATATATTAACAGCCTCTTCTGCCGATTTACTCTCTTTTATAACCGGAATCATATCTTTAAACGCCTCAATAATCTTTGTATTGTCAGTACCCATACAAACAATAGCTTTTACCTTTTGCTTTACCAGTTCATATAGTTCTGTATAGTCATTACCTTTATCAATACCACCAACAATCCACACTACATTTTCTGACATGCTCTCAAGCGCATACCATGTTGAGTTAATGTTTGTTGCTTTAGAGTCGTTAATAAATTTCACTCCTCCAACACTGATAACAGGTTCCAGTCTGTGTTCAACAGCGGTAAATCCCATAAGACTCTCTCTTATAACCTCATTTCTGATATTCAGAACATTTGCCGCTATACCCGCTGCCAATGAGTTATATCTGTTGTGTTTTCCTTTAAGCGAAAGATCTTTTGCAGGCATCACAAACATCTCTGATCCTGCATTAATTTTAAGATTCTCATTCTCTACACATCCGCCTTTCTCAACACTCTTATCTATTGAAAATGGTAACTCTTTAGCTTTACAAACAATGCGCTCAAGTGTTGATAATGTAATTTCATCATCAGCGCAGAATATAAAACACTCCTCCTCTGTAAGGTTTCTTACTATTCTGAACTTCGATTCTGCATATTTGTTAATATCATAGTCGTATCTGTCAAGATGGTCTGGTGTAATATTTAGCAGTATTGCTATATCTGCTTTAAAATCGTACATCCCATCTAACTGAAAGCTACTAAGCTCTAATACGTAAAAATCATAATCTTCTG
Organism: Bacteroidales bacterium; assembly: GCA_025210735.1. Classification (GTDB taxonomy): domain Bacteria; phylum Bacteroidota; class Bacteroidia; order Bacteroidales; family UBA6680; genus UBA6680. The sequence goes on along the minus strand of JAOARD010000009.1, from coordinate 103,247 downwards.
TAGCAACCTGAAAGGCAAAACTTTTACCAATATTACCTGCAAGACCAACATTTAATCCGGCATTCTGTAACATAAAATATAACAGAGATGTAGTGGTAGTTTTACCGTTACTTCCAGTTATACAGATCTTCTTTGCATTTGTATATCTGCCAGCAAATTCAATCTCTGAGATAACAGGAATATTCTTATCCTTTAACTCTACAATAAGCGGTGCCGAATCTGGTATACCCGGACTCTTAACCACCTCGTCAGCAGAAAATATTTTATCGTGTGTATGCGCTCCCTCTTCGTAACTAATGCCATACTGCTCAAGCATGCTCTTATACTTGTCAGATATATTTCCCATATCTGATACAAACACATCAAAACCCTGTTTTTGTGCAAGTATAGCACTTCCTACTCCACTCTCTCCTGCGCCTAATACTACTAAAGATCTGTTCATCTATCTCTGTTTTTATATATCCGGTCTCCCGGTCAATATCTTCCTTATCGTGTCTTTAATGTAACAATAGTAAGTACTGCCAGAATAATTCCAACAATCCAGAATCTTGTTACAATCTTTGGTTCCGCAAAACCTTTCTTCTGAAAATGGTGATGTATTGGTGTCATAAGGAATATCCTCTTACCTTCACCATATTTACGTTTTGTATGTTTAAAGTAGCTTACCTGAATCATTACCGACATACTCTCTACCAGGAATATTCCGGCAAGAATAGGAATAAGCAACTCTTTTCTGATAACAATAGCAAATGTTGCAATAATACCACCTATTGCAAGTGAACCTGTATCGCCCATAAATATCTGAGCAGGGAATGAGTTGTACCACAAAAATCCAACTGTTGCACCAATAAATGCACCCATAAATACAACCAGTTCGCCGGAGTTTGGTATATACATTATATTCAGGTAATCAGAATATATAGCATTACCAGACAGGTATGCCAGTATTCCCAGCGTGACCCCCATTATTGCTGAAGTACCCGTTGCCAGTCCGTCGAGACCATCGGTAAGGTTTGCTCCGTTTGATACGGCAGTAATTATAAATATTACCGCAATTACAAATATTATCCACGCTGCATGACGTGAATATTTTCCCATAAACGATACAAGTTGCGAGTAATCAAACTCATTATTCTTAACAAACGGGATTGTTGTTAATGTCGATTTCGCCTCTTTATACTCAAATGTCTTTACAACAGTTTCTCCTTGTGCATTTTCTATCTTAACCGGTTCGTCCAGATTATGCTTCTCAAGCAGAACAACATTATCGTTAAAGTAAAGCGTAAGGCCAACAATGAGTCCAAGCCCAACCTGTCCCATTACTTTAAACTTACCTGCAAGACCCTTTTTATCTTTCTTAAATACCTTTATGTAGTCGTCTATAAAACCTACAGAACCTAACCATACAGTGGTTACAAGCATAAGTATAACATACACGTTTGCTATATCAGCAAAAAGAAGAACCGGAATTAATATTGAAAAGAGAATAATTACTCCTCCCATTGTTGGTGTTCCTTTTTTCTCATATTGCCCCTCTAGTCCTAAATCCCTTATCTCTTCGCCAATCTGTTTAACCTGCATAAACCTGATTACTCTCTTACCCCATATTGTTGTAATAAGAAGTGAGACGATTACGGCCATAGCCGATCTGAAAGAAAGATACTGGAACACCCCTGCTCCGGGAAAATCAATAGAATTAAGATAATCAAATAGATAATATAACATAACTACATTCCTTTAAAATATTCATTAACCACTTCTTTGTCATCAAAGTGTATTCGCTCTCCGTTTATCTCCTGAGATGTCTCATGTCCTTTACCAGCCACAAGAACAATATCTCCGGGTTTTGCCATTATAAGTGCTGTACGTATTGCCTGCTTTCTGTCTTCAATAACAAGAGCTTTACGTTTTTTCTCAACAGGCACTCCGGCAACCATATCGTTTAGTATATCACCAGGGTTCTCAAACCTTGGGTTATCACTTGTAAGCACAACCAGATCGCTACCCTTTAGCGCAACCGATGCCATTACAGGTCTTTTAGCCTTATCTCTGTTACCGCCTGCTCCAACAACTGTAATTACCTGACCATTATTCTTAAACTGATCTATTGTATTAAGTACATTATCCAGAGCATCAGGCGTATGTGCATAGTCTATAATAGCCAATACACCATCGTCTGATTTTATTGTCTCAAATCGTCCGTCAACAGATTTAAGCATACTTATCTTTGTAAGTATTTCGCGCTCATCCATACCAAGTAATGTAGCCACACCGTATACGGCAAGCAGGTTACTGGCATTAAAATGGCCTATAAACTGCACCCACATGTCGTTACCATTAACAACCAGCTCCATACCGTCAAGATGAGTTTCAAGAACCTTGGCTTTATAATCAGCAATAGTTTTTATTGCAAAACTCTTTTTATCGGCATTACAGTTCTGCATCATTACACTGCCATTCTTATCATCGGCATTGTATAGTGCAAATGCATCTTTATCAAGGCCATCAAAGAACATCTTTTTTGCCTTAAGATATTCTGCAAATGTTTTGTGATAATCCAGATGATCGTGCGACAGATTTGTAAACACTCCTCCTCTGAACTTCAGTCCTCCTATACGGTTCTGATGAACAGCGTGTGAACTCACCTCCATAAAACAGTATCTGCAACCAGCTTCAACCATTTTACTTAACAACTGGTTTAACACTATTGGCTCAGGAGTAGTATGTGTTGCCTTGAACTCCTCATCATCAACATAATTAACAACTGTTGATAACAGTCCTGCCTTCTCGCCCATCAATCTCATTAGTCGGTACAACAAGGTTGCAATTGTTGTTTTACCATTTGTACCGGTAATACCAATAAGTTCAAGTTTCTCTGATGGTCTGCCATAATACTCTGATGCTATTTCTGGTAAAACAACAGACGTATCCTTAACCAGTATATATGTAATATCCTCTTTTATATCTTCAGGCATCTCAGAACACAATACAGCTATAGCTCCTTTATCAACAGCCATATCTATAAATTTATGTCCGTCAGATAAGGTTCCTTTAACAGCTACAAACAGGTCTCCGTTCTGAACCTTTCTGGAGTCCTGCTGTATTGCCGATATATTTATATCAACAGCGCCTCTGATCTCTGATATTTGAACTACATCAAGTAGTTTCTTTAAATTTGTCTGTATCATTACTCTGTAAAACTCATTCTTAATTCAATAATACTTCCGGGTTTTATTAATGTTCCGGGCGACACAGATTGCCATTTAACACTTCCTCGTCCTTTAAACCTAACTTTTAACCCGGCATTCTCAAGCAGAAACAGGGCATCTTTAAGTCCCATCTGTACAACATTTGGCACCACACCTTTCTTAACCCTCTGTTTTGTAAACGACACACATGTATCTCTGCTTGATGTGGTAACCCAATCTGATGTCTGCTCACCTGATTTAATATTATAGTTTAATACATTAAATAATCCTTCAAGTTCTGACCTTAATCCATTCTTTGAATATGGTATATCTTTTAACTCACCAGTAGCAGCCAATCTGTTTACAGGTTCATGAAAATCTATATTTGATGAATAAACCTTATCTGCAATATCTTTAAATATTGGTCCGGCAACAAGGTTTCCGTAATAAACACTGTTAGACGGAGAATTAACTACAACAATACAGGAGTATTTAGGATTCTCTGCCGGAAAGTATCCTGCAAACGATGCCTGATAAGTCCTGTTCCCTCTCTTATCATAACCTGATGCCCCCTTTGCAATCTGCGTGGTTCCTGTTTTCCCGGCAATCTTATAGTTACTATTTTTCAGATTACGTGCAGTACCATTCTCAACAACACCCTCAAGCATTAAACGTACCTTACTTAAAGTCTCTTTTGAACATATCGCCGGATTTATTATATGAGGAGGAAAACTTTTTTGTATAGTTCCGTGATACATAAGCCCTTTTACAAACCTGGGTTTTACCATAACTCCATTATTTGCAATAGCATTATATAGAGTAAGTGTTTGTAATGGTGTCAATAAAACCTCATACCCTATCGACATCCATGGTAATGATGTTCCTGACCATTCAGATGATCCCGGATATCGGATTAGAGGCTTTCCTTCTCCTGTAATCTCTACACCCAAAGGTTTATCAAGCCCTATATCGTACAACTTATCAACAAAATCGCGGGGTCTGTCTTTATAATTCTCAAATATTATTTTTGCTATACCAACATTTGATGAATACTCAAACACCTGTTTTACAGAAATAGTCCCATGACCACCCTCTTTAGAGTCTTTAAGTTTTGAATCATAAAATTTTGTAACACCATTTCCTGTTTTTATTGAGTCATCTAGATCAACAACATTATCCTCAAGTGCCACAATCATTGATGCCAGTTTAAATGTACTACCCGGCTCTGTACTCTCGCCAACTGCATAGTTATACGATTCATGATATCTTCCATCCGATGTACGTTTCAGGTTTGCTATTGCCTTTATATTACCGGTTTTAACCTCCATTAATACAACAGATCCGTGTTGCGCACCATGTTTTTGTAACTGCTCATAAAGCGCAGCCTGCGCTACATCCTGCAACTCAACATCAATTGTTGTTAATATATCAAGTCCATCTTTAGGATCAATCTGATCTCCATTTTTAATTGGTCGCCAGGCACCATTTGCAATACGTTGTTTAATCACAACACCTTCAACTCCTCTCAAGTCACTTTCATATGCGCCCTCTAATCCTACAACATTCCCTGACTCATTCAAATCTCCAATTGTACGTGCAGCAAGAAGGTCATACGGTTTTATCCTTCTATTACTCTGTTCTACAATCAATCCTCCTATATACATTCCCTTCCTAAAAATAGGAAAGGTTTTAACCTCTTTAAGCTGTTGATATGATATTCTTCTTTTAAGAAGATAATATCTTAGTCCGCGTTTATATCCACTTACAAGATCCTCCTCATACTCATCTTTTGTTCTATCTCTAAACAATTCAGACAAACATAATGCAAGAGAGTCAACCCCACCATAAAAGATATCCTCCGTAAGTCCATCGGTCTTAAAATCTACTCTTAATGTATAATAAGGAACCGATGATGCCAATATACGTCCGTCATCAGCATAAATATCGCCCCTGTTTGGTTTTATTTTAAACTCACGTGTAGCGTTTGCTTTAGCTTTTTCACGCCATATATGCCCCTGAAAAAACTGCAACTGAACAATACGTCCAACAATCAAAAGGCCTATGATTACCATAAAAACATAGACCAGAGCAACACGCCACATTATATCTCTCTTAATCTGCATTCTCTCTTTTTACACTAATAACAACAGGAGGTTCCACAGGAGCCTCTAAATTAAGATTGTATCTCTCCAAAAGCTTTTTCACCTCACTCTGCTTGCTTATTCGCATAAGTTCAGCAGTAGTAGATATAGCCTCTGATCTCAACTCTTTTATCTCTTTCTGCAACTTTATTGTTTCGCGTATTGTACGTTCCGAAGCATTTCTGTTGCCAATATAAATCATACCTAAAAGTCCTAAAAACAACACAAACGGTATCTGCTTAACAACCTTTTCATGTGTTAAGAACGATCCGTCTATTATTGGTAAGAGGTATTTTGAACCCGTTTTTTTTCTTTTTGATTTAGGTTCCTCTACAAACTCTTTTATTTTAGCACTCTTTTTACTCATAGTCCTCCTTTAGTCCCGCAATTCTAAGTTTAGCACTTCTCGATCTGCTATTCTCTTCTAACTCTTTTTCTGATGGTAATATAACCTTTCTGTTAATCAGCACAAAAGGCGTTTGTCTGTTTCCATACAAATCAACACTTTGTTTACCACTTATATTGCCCGCCTTAAAGAAATTTTTAACCATTCTATCCTCAAGTGAGTGATATGTAATCACCGCTATTCGCCCATCTTTTTTCAGCACTCTGGGTACCTGATCAAGCATCTCGTTTAGCGCATCCATCTCACCATTCACCTCAATACGCAACGCCTGAAATGCCTGAGCCAAAAATTTACTCTCTCTGTTACGTGGTGCATATTTTTTTAACACATCCTGCAAGTCACCAGTTGTCTCAAACGGCTTCTGCTCTCGTATGTTTATTATATCCTTTGCTATCTTTCGCGAGGTTTTTATCTCACCATATATAAATAGTAAACGAGCTATATCCTCTTCGCTATAGGTATTCAGAACATCTGCAGCAGTTGTTGCAGCACGTTGGTTCATTCTCATATCAAGCGGTGCATCAAATCTGAAAGAGAATCCCCTTTCAGCAGTGTCAAAATGGTGAGATGAAACACCTAAATCGGCAAGTATTCCGTCAACTTTTTCGTAACCATTGTATTTAAGAAAGTTTCTCAGAAACCTGAAATTATGCGGTACAAATATAAATCTTTCGTCATCAGGCATATTTGCAGCAGCATCTGCATCCTGATCAAACGATATTAGTTTTCCGGTAGTAAGATGTTTTAATATCTCTTTACTATGTCCGCCGCCACCAAAAGTAAGGTCAACATAAATACCATCTGGTTTAATGTTTAACCCCTCTATACACTCATTAAGTAAAACCGGTATATGATAATCCATAACTATTTTTATTCTGTACCACCTAATATTGACGAAGCAAGATCTTCAAACTCTTGCTCTTCGCAACTTCCATTCTCATAAGTATCTTCAGACCAAACCTCAATCTTATCATCAACACCAATAAGTACAATACTTTTCTCTATACCAACCTGTTCTAACAATCGTTTTGGCAAAAGCACTCTCCCGTTACCATCAATAGTAAGTTCTGAGGCACTACGATAAAAAGTTCTTAAAAAGCGCGCATGATCCTTATTGTAAGGATTAATCTTTTCTCTGATAGTTTCAACCTGTCTGTTCCACTCTTTTTCAGAATAAATAACAAGGCAATTCTCGTAAATATCTCTCTTTACAACGAGTCTTGTCTCTTCTGCTGAAAGATGTTTACGAAACCCTGCCGGAAGGATAAACCTCCCTTTCTGATCGAGTTTACAAATATAATCTCCTATGAACGACATATTTATACTATCAATGTTCAAAAGGTAAAATTACAAATTTTTAAACCACTATCAACCACATTAAACCACTTTTTACCACTATGTTGATAACTTGCTATATAGCAGCATTCTGAAATAAGCCTAAAACCCGCTTTATACTTTTAACACAGCAAACGCACTGTATGATTTATTTTTTTATACTTTTGGAAGAAATTAAGTTATCAACAATTATGACAAAAGCGAGTCAAGAGAAATTTATTGACATAAAAAGCGTAATTAAGAAAAAGAACAAGACCTTAGCTGCGCTGATTCCTAACTTCATAATTAAATATCTTAAAAGAGTTATTCATGAAGACGGAATAAACGATGTAATTTCCAGAACAAAACATCTGCAAGGACTTAATTTTGTTAAAGCCGTACTAAAAGAGTTTAAGGCTAAATACGAAGTTATTGGAGAAGAGAACATTCCGAAAGATGGGCGATACATTTTTGTTGCCAATCATCCTTTAGGTGGGCTTGATGGAATTGTATTTACTGACGCTATTGCAAAACATCACAAGAATGTAAAATTCATTGTTAATGATATCCTGCTTAATATCACTAACTTTGAAGGTGTATTTGTTCCGGTTAATAAACATGGTAAACAATCACTTGAGTATGTAAAGAACATCGAGAGATTATTTGCTTCAGACGAACAGGTTCTGTTTTTTCCGGCAGGTTTATGTTCAAGAAAAATTAAAGGTAAGATTATTGATCTGGAGTGGAAAAAAACATTTATTCTTAAGGCTATAAAACATAAAAGAGATATTGTTCCAGTGTATTTTGAAGGGAAAAACTCTAAGTTTTTTTATAATCTTGCACGATTCAGAAAAGCTCTTAGAATAAAAGCAAATATAGAGATGCTTTTTCTGCCTGATGAGATGTTTAAGCAGAAGGGGAAAAATATTAAGGTGCATGTTGGCAAACCAATATCTTATGAAAGTTTCACAAAAGATAAAAGTGCATTGGAGTGGGCTAAAACTGTAAAGGATACAGTGTATAATATTCCAAACACTAAAAAATGAAACAATATTCATAATTAATATAAACCGATGGTATGAATGCACGTATAATATGCATCATTAATCGTTTTAAAGTAAAATTATTATAACTTTGCAGTTCTATTTTGATCTGAAAATATATGAAAGAAATAATACCTGAAGTTGATACTGCCCTGATTAAGGCAGAATTAACAGAGGACAAGTTTGTTAGATACACCAATTTTGGCAATAACGAACTATACATAATTACACATCACGACTCTCCTAATATAATGAGAGAGATTGGTCGTTTGCGTGAGATTACTTTTCGTGCTGCCGGTGGTGGTACGGGTAAGGAGATTGATATTGACAAATATGACACAATGGAAACCCCATATAAACAGTTAATTGTATGGGATCCGGAAAGATGTCTTATTTTAGGTGGATACAGATATCATATTTGCAAAACCGACAGAGGGATAGATTTTAACCTTGCAACATCAAGACTTTTTGAATTCTCTGATGAATTTAAAACCGATTATCTTCCATATATGATTGAACTGGGCAGATCATTTGTTCAGCCTGAATTTCAATCTACAAAAGAGGGTCGTAAAGCAATGTTTGCTCTTGACAATCTTTGGGACGGTCTGGGTGCTCTTATTGTTCTTTATCCTAATATGAGATATTTCTTTGGTAAAGTTACTATGTATCAGGAGTACGAAGATTCTGCCAGAGATATGTTATTATATTTCTTAAGAAAATATTTCAGCGATAAAGATAAACTTGTTACACCTATCAATCCTATTGTTCAGGAAATTGACACTGAGTTTTTTGATAATATTTTCAACGGTGGATCATACGAAGAGGATTATAAAATTCTGAATAAGAAGGTAAGAGAGCTTGGTGTAAATATTCCACCGCTTATTAATGCCTATATGAACCTGTCTCCGTCAATGAGAGTATTTGGTACTGTACTTAATCCGTATTTTGGCGATGTTGAAGAGACTGCTATAATGGTTAAGATTGGTGATGTGTATCCTAAGAAGAAGGAGAGACATATAAACTCATATCACGAACAAAATAAAAAGCAAGACTAATTACAGCCTGCTTTATTTAAGATATTTTACAGGGATTGAATATTCAATCCCTGTTTTATTTTATAGCTTATTGGTTAATAAGCTCTTTTGTTCTTTCCTTCAATATAATTTATAAACGATGTGTTTACAACCTTATTACCTCCCGGTGTAGGGTAATCTCCTGTGAAATACCAATCTCCAAGATCATTTGGAATTGCTTCATGCAGTCCCTCTATTGACTGGAAAATAATCTCAACCTCTGCACCAAGACCTATTGGTTTTAGCAGCTGAGCTATCTTTTCAGAAACCTGTTCAGCAGTAAACGGACGGTATATCTCTTTAACATAGTTTACAACTTCCTCTTTCGGAATATTCTCCTGCGATTTAGCCATTTTGTAAACCTCATCAATTACATGCTCTTTGCCAGTCTCTTTAAGAAGCTCAATAGCAGCTCTGAACGCAACAAAATCGCCAAGCTTAGCCATATCAATACCGTAACAATCAGGGTATCTTATCTGTGGCGATGATGAAACTATAACAATCTTTTTAGGGTTAAGTCTGTCCAAGATACGAAGTATACTCTGCTTAAGTGTTGTCCCTCTTACAATAGAATCGTCAATAATAACAAGGTTATCAACACCTGCATTTATTGAGTCGTAAGTAATATCGTACACATGACCAACAAGATCGTCACGTCCCTTATCTTCAGAGATAAATGTTCTGAGCTTTATATCCTTTATAGCTATCTTCTCTACACGCGGACGAACCTTAAATACCTTCTCTATAAACTCTGAATCAACATTATCTGCCTCAAGAATAGTCTTCTTCTTCCACTCATCTATATAGTTTTCAACACCCTGAACCATTCCGTAAAATGCTGTTTCGGCAGTGTTCGGTATAAATGAGAATACAGTATTTTCCAGATCGTAATCTATTGACTTAAGTATCTTTGGCGTTAGCAGATCTCCAAGCTTTTTACGCTCTTTGTAAATATCCTTATCGCTACCACGCGAGAAGTATATTCGCTCAAATGAGCATGACTTACGTTGTTGCGGAACTCTTACAAACTCCTCTGAGATATCACCATTACGTCTTATTACAAGTGCCGATCCTGGTTTAACCTCTTTTATCTTATCTGATTCTATATTAAGTACTGTCTGAATAACAGGACGCTCAGAAGCAACAACAACAATCTCATCATCGGCATAATAGAACGCCGGACGTATACCCCATGGATCACGAGTAACAAACGCATCTCCATGACCAATCAGTCCTCCCATTGCATATCCACCATCCCAATCTTTTGATGCCTCCTGAATTATCTTATTAAGATCTATCTTCTCTGCAATAAGAGCTGATATCTCCTTATTAGAGTAGCCCTCATTCTTAAACTTACGGAAAAGCATTTGATTCTCCTCATCAAGGTGAAAACCAACCTTCTCAAGAACTGTAATTGTATCTGAATACCCCTTTGGATGTTGTCCGTATTCAATAAGGGATCTGAACAACTCATCAACATTTGTCATATTAAAGTTTCCTGCAAGCATCAGGCTTCTGGATTTCCAGTTACTCTCACGCATTACAGGGTGTACATACTCAATATTATTATTACCAAATGTTCCGTATCTCAGATGACCAAGATATAACTCACCGGCAGCAGGAATATTCTCTTTTGCCCAATCAATACTCTTTATGAGCTCTGCATTTGACTCTGATAAGATTGGTTCATAAATCTCATCAAACACCTCTTTAATAGGAGATCCTCCGTTTGATCTGAACCTGTGAAGATATTTATCTCCCGGATCAACATCAAATTTCACGGTTGCAACACCAGCACCATCCTGTCCTCTGTTGTGCTGCTTCTCCATTAAAAGATATAGTTTCTGCAAACCATACATCCAGGTACCATACTTCTCATGATAGTACTCTAATGGTTTTAGCAATCGTATCATTGCTATTCCACACTCATGTTTAATTGCGTCGCTCATTGCTTATACTATATTAAATTGTTCTTTCGTTCAATAACTCTCTTTACCGCGTCATATATATGTTCGGCTTTCATACCGTACTTATGCATCAGTTCATCAGGTTTACCAGATTCGCCAAAACTATCATTCATTCCAACCATCTGAACAGGAACAGGAATAGTACTACATAAAACCTCTGCAACAGCACCTCCCAAACCACCAATAACCTGATGTTCCTCAGCCGTTACAATGGCTCCGGTATCTTTTGCTGCCTCCACAATAATATCCTTGTCAATAGGTTTTATTGTATGAATATTTATCAATCTACAACTTATTCCTTCATTTGTCAACATTTTTGCTGCAATAATTGCCTCCCATACCATATGTCCGGTAGCAATAATAGTAGCATCTGTACCATTTATAAGCTGTTGCCCTTTACCTACCTCAAACGGCATATCAGCAGGTATAAAATCCGGTACCGCCTCTCTTCCAAATCTTATATAACATGGTCCGGTAACCTGCTCTACCGATGCTATAGTTGCCTGATATGTCTGTGTATAATCACAAGGCGATAGTATTGTCATATTTGGTAATACTCTCATTATTGCAATATCCTCAAGAGCCTGATGTGTTGCACCATCGGGTCCTACAGATATTCCGGCATGTGCTCCGCCTATCTTAACCGGAACATTATTGTAACAAACCGATATTCTTATCTGATCTGTTGTACGTAATGCTGCAAACACACCATATGTAGAGAAGAACGGAATATTTCCATCAAGTGCCATTCCGGCAGCAACACCTACAATATTCTGTTCTGCAATACCCATAGACAGAAACCTGTCAGGAAATTGTTTTGCAAAACCGTCTAACGATACAGACGAGGTTATATCTGCACCTAATGCATAAATGTTATCGTGTCTCTTCCCTAACTCTACCAGAGCATCACCAAAACCCAATCTGGTAGGTATATGTTGTTTAATATTATAACTCATTATCGCCTCCCGTAATCTCTCTGATAAAATACTCTGCCTGCTCCTGATTTGGTGCTTTACCATGCCAGCCATTGTCATTCTCTATCTCCGGTACTCCTCTTCCCATCTTTGTATTTGCCAGTATAACTGTTGGCTTCTCTCCTGATTGCAATGCCTCATCAAACACATTACATAGCTCATCTATGTTATTACCATTACATGTAAGCGTATTCCATCCAAAACTTCTCCACTTGTCCGAAAGCGGCTCCAGTGCCATTACATCCTCCGTTGTACCATCAATCTGTACGTAGTTTCTGTCAACAACAGCAACAAGATTATTCAGTTTATAATGCGATGCACTCATAGCTGCTTCCCAAACAGAACCTTCCTGTAATTCACCATCACCAAGAATAGTAAATACCCTGTTTTTACGTTTACTAAGTTTTGCAGATATTGCCATACCTACTGCAACAGATAGTCCCTGCCCCAATGATCCGGCAGACAACTCTAATCCGGGCAATCCATGTTCTACTCCGGGATGTCCCTGCAAACGCGAACCAAGTTTTCTGAGTGTTAATAACTCTTCAACCGGAAAATAACCTGCATGTGCAAGTGTTGTATAAAGTACTGGTGCTACATGTCCTATTGATAGTATAAGTCTGTCTCTGTCTATCCACCTAGGATCATCGGGTTTATGGTTCATAACCCTGAAATATAGAACAGAAAAAACGTCGGCTAATCCGAGAGAACCTCCAAGGTGCCCTGAACCAGCCGACGCTAAACTCTTTATTATATCTATACGTATATTCTTTGCTCTGTCTTTCAGATGTTGGGAGTCGGTTAATCTACATCTATCTTGTTGACTCATAGCTTTGGAAATCTGATATTATCCGGTTTAAGAAACGCATTAGGATAGTACTCCTGAATCAGTTTAAGATCCCTTATTGCATCATCCTTTGTTCTGTAGTCGCCAACATAAACATTCCAGTTTGGCATGTTTGGCACTACATATACAGGTATATCAGGGAAAAGTCCTTCAAAAACAAGTTTGTTATTATAGGCCATCTCTTTTGCTCCCTGCGAATTGTTTGAGAAAATTCTGACTCTATACCCCTTTATCTTAAGATATCTTGAGTCATACTTTATACTTTTCTGCAATAACTTATCAATTCGTTTATCCTGAATTATCTTTACGTTACCTCTTCCGGGTTCGTTATTTATATATTCTATAACATCATCAATTTTGTTTACTACAGTATCTTGCTGTGCATTAACAGCAAGTATACCACAGACATAAACAACAATTGAGATTAATATTATCCTTATAGTTTTCATTGTTTTAGTTTGTTTCTCATTTTTCAGATGGAACTCTCATAATCAATCATCTTTACATGTATAAAAGGTCATTAATTATGTTAGTTTCATAGTTTAGATCTTTCTTCTCTTTTACAATATACTCAACTGATCTTAATTTACAAAAAGCATACCTAATCTGGCAGAGCTCATTAAAATCGATACAAATCTACTAAATTAACTGCTTATTTTATCTGTTTATAATTGTTTTTTATCAGTTAAATATAACTAATCCAGATTACTAATATACAGCTATAATGAATTATATACCTATCTATAAACTACCTGTATACAAACAAAAAATCCTTTTGCAATAATTCTCATTTATCGCAAAAGGATTTTTATATGTATAAAACTTATTAGTCAGATTATATTCTGATATTATATGTTAATTATAGCACTCAACACAATTATCAGATCTGGCATCCGTCATTCTGAAAGGGAAATCCATATTAAGGCTAATTATATCGGCAAACTGTTTTAGCGAGTAGTTTTTAAACACAAATTTCTTTCTGAATATACCTCGCTTAAACACCACCTGACCACTTACTGAGAATCTGTCGGTTCCTTTTTTTAACGCAACCAAACTTCTAATCACTCTCCATACATTGCCTTCTGTATCAAGAACACCTGATGTTGCCACAATTTCCTTACTTCCATTATCTATAAAGAAGGGCTCATCAATAATAAAGTTCCCCAACAGTGTTGAGTCAACAAATATTTGTGCCGATGCACTCTTAACCATAAATTTTGGATTCGGGTTATCAACATTAAACTCAAAATCCATCTTTACCTTCCCATCTCCAAGGTAACTGAACTCTGTTTTATCAATGCTGTTAAGTTTTACCTCCTTATACTTAACACATGAAAATAACCCAAAAGCCACAGTTACTAACACCAATAGTTTAATTGTCTTCATACGCCAATAGTTTTTAATTATTATCACTCTCAGAGCTCCAGTTAAGTGATCTCTCCACAGCTCTTTTCCATCCTCTGTATAATCTTTCTCTATTCTCTTTTTCCATTTTAGATGTAAACACTCTGTCTGTATTTTTCATCTTCTGAATCTCTTCTCCTGTCCAAAATCCGGCTTTAAGCGCTGCAAGCATTGCAACTCCCATTGCTGTAGCCTCAACATTTACAGATCTTATAACATCCAGATCAAGAATATTTGCCTGAAACTGCATCAGATAGTTATTAACCGATGCTCCACCATCAACGCTGAACTCATCAATTTCTATACCAGACTCTTCAACCATCATATCTAATAAGTCTCTTGTCTGATATGCCAACGAATCTAATGTTGCTCTCACAATATGTTTATCGGTAACATCCTGAGTTAATCCTATAATTGCTCCCCGCGCATACATATCCCAGTATGGAGCCCCAAGTCCGGTGAACGCCGGCACTACATACAATTCATCCGATGGTACAATCTCTTTGGCTATAGCCTCTGTTTCTGATGCTGAGTTTATAATTCCCAAACCATCGCGTAGCCATTTTATTGCTGCACCTGCTATAAATACACTTCCTTCAACTGCATATGTTATCTCTCCGTTTATACCCCAACCTATTGTTGTAATTAATCCTTTATCTGATTTTACAATATGTTTTCCGGTATTCATCAGCATAAAACATCCTGTTCCGTATGTGTTTTTAACCATGCCCGGTTTAAAACATGTTTGCCCGAACAGTGCTGCCTGTTGATCGCCTGCCACACCATACAGAGGAACCTGTGCATTCTCAAATATATTATCACAAGTAAATCCAAAATCATCTGAGGAGTTTTTAACCTCAGGTAACATGCTATTTGGTATCTCAAAAAGCTCAAGTAACTCTTCAGACCAGCAACACTCTCTTATATCAAACAGCATTGTACGCGAAGCATTTGAGTAATCTGTTGCATGCTGTTTACCTCCTGTAAGATTCCACAATAACCATGTATCAATAGTACCAAACAGCAGACCTCCATTCTCAGCTCTTGTTTTTACTCCATCAACATTGTTCAGTATCCAGTTTATCTTTGATGCCGAAAAATAGGCATCAATAACCAAACCAGTAATCTCTTTTATATTCTCTGATTGCCCCTGTTTTTTAAGATTATTACAGAAGCGGGCTGTGCGTCTGTCTTGCCACACAATAGCATTATAAACAGGTTTTCCGGTATGCCTGTCCCAGACAACAACTGTTTCGCGCTGATTTGTTATCCCTATTCCTGCAATCTGCTTTGGATGCACTTTATGTTTAAGCAGAAGTTTATGTACAACCCCTATCTGACTTGTCCATATCTCTACCGGATCATGTTCAACCCATCCAGATTCAGGATAGTATTGCGAGAACTCTTTTTGTTCAAGTCCAACAACCCTACCCGACTTATCAAACAATACAGCTCGTGAACTACTTGTACCCTGATCTAATGCAAGAATATATTGCCTGTTCATATTTGTGTAATAAAAGGTTGAATCAATATATATTAGATTTGCAATATATACTTAGTTGATTGTTTTAACAAAACAAATTACCATATCTGCAAAAATAAATGACTAAAAAGAGCTATTCAACCCATTTAACAAAATGTTATAGCGCCACAAATATACAATTCGAACACAACCAAAGGCAATATTTGCCATTAGCAAAAGGTTATCAACAAACATGAATAAGTAAACTGTTTGCTAAAATGCTGAAATATATAAATGAAACTTATATTTTTGTACCAAAATTTGAAAACGACATGAGCAATATATTAAACAACAATAATACTCCTCCTATACATATCAACAATTTGCATCCTGTTCTAAACAGCGATAAACCTCAGTTATATATTGAGACATATGGCTGCCAGATGAATGTTAACGACTCTGAGGTTGTTATCAGATTAATGCAGGAGAACGGATACTCTTACACTGAGGATATAAACAGTGCTGATGTTATTCTTGTTAACACTTGCTCTATCCGCGATAATGCAGAGCAGAGAGTGTGGGGACGTCTTGAGCAGTTTAAGCAGCTTAAGAAAAAGAGGAACGATCTGCTTGTTGGTATAATTGGATGTATGGCTGAACGCCTGAAGGAGAAGTTACTTGAAGAGAGTAAACTTGTTGATATTGTAATTGGACCTGATGCTTACCGCGATCTTCCTAAACTTGTTATGGAGGCTAAAGGCGGACAGCAAGGTATTAATGTAATGCTTTCGAGAGAGGAGACATATGCAGAGATAAGCCCCGTACGTCTTGATAAAAATGGTGTATCGGCTTTTGTATCGATAATGCGCGGATGTAACAATATGTGTTCATACTGTGTGGTACCTTATACAAGAGGTGGTGAGCGTAGTCGTGATCCTGAGAGTATTATTAAGGAGGTAGAGGAGCTAATCAACAACGGATATAAAGAGGTTACACTTCTTGGACAAAATGTAGATTCATACAACTGGATTGATCCGAATAGTGATAAAAACAAAACATCGTTTGCAAGCCTGTTGGAGCGCGTAGCACAACTGGACAGAAAAATGAGGGTACGTTTTGCAACATCGCACCCTAAGGATATGAACGATGAGGTTCTACATATAATGGCAATGTACAATAATATATGCAACAGTATTCATCTACCTGCTCAATCGGGTAGCTCGCGTATGCTTAAGTTAATGAACCGCGGATACGACAGAGAGTGGTATATGGGACGTATAAATGCTATTAAGAAAATATTGCCTGATTGTGCCATATCTACAGATATTATAGCGGGATTCTGTACTGAGACAGAAGAGGATCATCAGGATACTTTATCGTTAATGAAAGAGGTTGGCTTTGATTATGCCTTTATGTTTAAATACTCTGAGAGACCAAACACAAAAGCAGCCCGTAAGTTCGAGGATGATGTAGATGATAAAGAGAAGACCAGACGTTTGAACGAGATTATTGAACTACAGGGTAAACTATCGCTTGAGAGCAAAGCTAAGGATATAGGAAACACATACGAGGTATTAATAGAGGGTGTATCTAAAAAATCAGATAAAGATCTGTTTGGCCGAACATCGCAGAATAAGGTTGTTGTTTTCCCTCGTAAACATTATAAGATTGGCGATTATGTTTTTGTAAAGATTAACAAACATACATCGGCAACACTTATTGGTGAAATTGAAGATTAATATCAAATTCAGATATATTATAAAAAAGACCGACAAGAGCCGGTCTTTTTTTGTATCAACCACTATAAAACAGTAGATGGCATTTACCTGAACAGCAAACACCATCTCTGATTAAGTACTAATTTCCCGGAACATTAAAAGAATTATCTCTTCACTACTCTTATTACATAGTAGTTATTTTCTGATTTAATCTTTATAAAGTAAACACCTCTGTTCAGATCGCTAATATCTATTGATTTATTAAATCCATTAACCTCAACTGTGCGTAACAGACGCGACTCAACATTTAGAATCTGAACAACATCTATATACTTCTCACTCTCTATATTCAGTATATCTGATACAGGGTTAGGGTATAACTTTATCCCGGCACTCTCTGCATCTTTTATAGATGAAGTTGAGAATATTGTAAGTGCCTGCTGAATATCTGCTGCTGCATTATAATTATTATCTCCTGCCTGCGATGCCGTTATTGTAGTTATTCCTGTACCTACAATTGTTACTGTATTACCAGATATTGTTGCAACCTTCTCATCTGAACTGCTATACTGAATATCCAGTCCGGAACTTGCTGTTGCTGACAGATCAAATGGCTCATCGCCTATAGTTTTACCACCCAATGCATTAAATGTAATAGTTTGATCGGATTTATCAACAACTACCCTCTGCTCTGTTTCTGATGATTCATACAAATCGTTACCTTCCTGTCTGGCAGTTATAATAGTCTCCCCTGCCCCTACAACTGTTACTCTTACGCCGGATATGGCAATAACATTTGTATTTGAGCTGGTATATGTAATTGGTAAACCGGAACTTGATGTTGCTTCAAGATCAAACGACTCAGCTCCAAATTCAATATCTATAGACAGTGTAAAGTTTATCTTCTGTGTCTCTTTGGCTATAATAAGTTCTTGAGAAACCTCTACCGCTGCATTATAACTATCGTTACCTATCTGTTTTGCTGTAATAATTGTTTTTCCAAGACCAACTATTGTAACTGTATTACCTGATATTGTAGCAACATTTGTATTTGAACTTGTATACTCTATTGGTAAACCTGAACTTGAAACGGCATCAAGCGTAAATGTCTTTTCTGTTATTGCCTTAAGATTTATCTTATTAAACGTTATTGTCTGATTTTGTTTGTACTTAAAATCATAAACAAATACCTTACCATTATAACAGTTGTATCTTGGAGCACCAATAATCAAATTCGGAAAACCATCACCATTCACGTCTCCTCCTGCAGACAGGCTCATACCAAGATAGGTATCATTCTCCTCACCAATCATATTAATATCTGCTACCGCATCCATACTCTCTGCTCCATAATATATTGCAACCAAACCTTTCGTGTCATTTGTTACAGGTATACTAATAGCAACATCATCATAATCATCGTTATTTATGTCTCCTAATGCACATATAGAATATCCTAATCTGTTTTTATCCAGTCCTCTTATTGTAACATCCACTGTGTTATCAGGTGTTTCACCTCCATAATAGATATAAACATCGCCTTTCATATCCACTGTTTTATATAACTCGCTGACCATGATATCATCATAACCATCGCCATTCACATCTCCAGCAGACGATACATCCATTGAAAAATAAGAATCAGTTCCTGAATAGGTAATATCCGGTATTTTATCTACTGTCTCTCCTCCATAAAATACGTATGCTTTTCCTCTATTACTATTCGCCATAAGTGCTCCAACAAGTATATCGTTATAACCATCACCATTCACATCTCCTGCTGCTGAAATAGAAAAACCAAAACGATCATTTCCATTCTCACCTTCAAATACTACAACTGTCAAATTATTAATATCATTTCCTCCCAGATAGAGATATGATTTTCCTACAAAGTTTATATTACTATTTGGTCCTCCTTTAGCAGAATATGCTCCAATCATAAAATCGTCATAACCATCGTTATTTACATCACCAACTCCCGAAACAGGATAACCTGAACCTTCCGGCTCAAATATCTTATCTACTATATTATCAGGTGTACTACTTCCTAAAAACAGAAGAGCTTTATCATTTGATCCCACAATAAAGTCATCATAACCATCATTATTAACATCACCAACTCCTGAAACTACTATCCCAAGATTACCGTATCCTTCACCACTTATAGTAAAAGTCTCTGTAGGATCTTCCGAACCAAGATATACATGTACCTTTGCTACACTATTACTAGCAAATGCAGCTATAGCAAAGTCATCAACACCATCGCCATTAATGTCTCCAATAATAGCTGTTTTGTCTCCAAAACCATTATGTGTAACCTCTCCTATATATGTAACATCCTTAGTATTATCTGGTACAGCTCCTCCCTTAAACAAGTACACTTCACCTCTATTTGTATTAGCTTGCGAAACACCAATAATAATATCGGAGAAACCATCGTTATCAACATCTCCTGCCGCAGAGATACTCATTCCATAAGCATTATTATCAGCTATATCTAAAAATTTAAGTCCATGATCAGTATCTGGTGATGATGATCCATAAAATAGATAAGAGCTTAAAGAAACTGTGTATTCCCCTATCAAAATATCATCAACATTATCCTTATTAAAATCACCTACGAAATCTAAATAATAACCAAATTTACTACCAGCCTCAACTCCCTCAAGAACAACATCTTTCACTCCATCAGGTGAGTTTGATCCATACAATACATATACCGCTCCTTTATTACTATTATAACCAGGAACACCTATAGCTATATCATCAATATCATCATCGTTAAAATCACCTCCTCCTGAAACAGATAAACCAAGCAGATGATTACTACCACCCATTACCTGAATATCAACATCTGAATCAGGTGTCTCTGCTCCATAATATACCAGTGCCATACCTTCTGAACCGGATGTTTTAGAAAGACCAATAATTAAATCATCAATTCCATCATTATTAAAATCGCCAGCCGTTGATATTGAAGAACTATACTGTCTTGGAATCACACCGGCAATTGTAAGATCAGATAAACCATCAGGCTTCTCAGCACCATAATATATATATATATTACCATTGGTAGCTTTTTCTGCAACTGCAACATCACTATAACCATCATTATTAAAATCACCTATACCAGAAACTGTAGAACCCAAATATTTGCTACTTGCTACTCCACTAATAACTACATCTGCTATATTATCAGGATCAGCTCCTCCAAAATAAATATACGCCCTTCCACTGTTAATATCACTATATCTGGGGCTACCAACAATAAAGTCGTCATAGCCATCATTATTAAAGTCACCAGCTGCAGAAATAGACTCTCCAAACCATGCACCTCTCATCTCTCCATCAATAATCAGATCCGGCTCTGTAGAAGTATCTGTTCCTCCAAAATAGATATACACTCTTCCTCTGGCTTCATTTATTTGTATAGTACTTGCGGCAATATCATCATAACCATCGTTATTAATATCACCTACATTTGTTATAGTCTTTCCAAACCAAGAACTACCCGTGGTGTTATTTTTGGTATAACTCTTTAATAAGTCTTGTGCAAAAACATTTTGCCAACAAAACAGTGCGATAAGAGTCGCAAATAGTGTAAACTTCTTCATAATATTCTATTTAGTTAGTAATAAATATATCTATCCATTAAAAATCTCATAAAGCAATGTGGTTCTCTTATAACGCAAAACCAATATTTACCTAATTATCAGTTCATTTAACTGTTTATATCTATTTTAGGATTATCCCGGGGTATATCAGGTATCTTAAATCCAATTATCATTAAATTATTTTACACAACATTCTGTAAGCATTTCAACTATATTTAAATTAGCAAGAAAATAGTTATAAGTCAACTTTTTAGATAAAAAAAACACATTCAACAAACATAACAGAATGTACGCCTAATGAATTGCAGTTTTAATAAAAAAGAGATGATGCCCACACTATCGCAGACACCACCTCTTACATATGAGAAAAACAGAATTTTTCTAAGATATTAACATCCCACTATCTTTTAATCACTCTTATTACATAGTAGTTATTTTCTGATTTTATCTTTATAAAATAGACTCCTTTACCCAAGTTACTAACATCTATAGATTTATTAAATCCATTAACCTGAACTGTACGTAACAGACGCGACTCAACATTTAGAATCTGAACAACATCTATATATTTCTCACTCTCTATATTCAGCATATCTGATACAGGGTTAGGATATAGTTTTATTCCAGAACCCTCTGCAACGTTTATATCTGATGATAATAGTACTGTTAAAGTCTGTTGTACACTTTCAGCTGCATTGTAGTTTGTATTTCCTGATTGCGAGGCTGTTATTGTGGTTATTCCGTGTCCCGTAATAGTAACAGTATTTCCTGATATTGTTGCTACTTTCTCGTCTGAACTGGTATACATAATATCAAGTTCTGAATTTGTTGTTGCTGACAGATCAAATGGAATATCACCTGTTTGTTTATCACTCAAAACATCAAATGTAATAGCCTGATTAGCCTTATTTACGGTTAATCTCTGCTCTGTAGATGTAGATTCATATTCATCATCTCCGCTCTGAATTGCAGTTATAACTGTTTCGCCTGCCCCTACAATTGTAACACTGTTTCCTGTAATAGTAACAACATTGGTATTTGAGCTGGTAAATGTAACAGGTAAACCAGATGTAGATGTTGCATCAAGATTAAACGATACATCGCCATATGTTACCGATGCCAATTCAGCAAAGGTTATCTTTTGCGTATCTTTAGTTACAACAAGCTCTTGCTGCACCTCTGCTGCCGCACCATAATTGCCATTACCAATCTGTTTTGCTGTAATAATAGTTTTTCCAACACCAACTATTGTAACAGTATTACCATCAACAGTTGCTACATCTGTATTTGAACTGCTGTACACTATTGGCAAACCAGAACTTGAAACGGCATCAAGCGTAAATGTTTTGTCGGTTATTGCTTTAAGGTTAATTGCATCAAACGTTATTGTCTGATTGGCTTTATTAACTACCAGATCCTGATCTACTGTTGGTGCTGCCTCATAATTACCATTTCCTGTCTGCGACGCAGTTATTGTGGTTGCTCCGGCTCCTACAATTGTTACTGTATTGCCTGATATTGTTGCTACATTGGTATTTGAACTTATATAGGTTACGTCAAGATTTGAACTCGCCGTAGCAGTAAGATCAAAATTGGAATCGCCATACGATTTTGCCGGTAAAACATTAAATGTTATTGTCTGGTCTGCTTTATTAACTACCAGATTCTGATCTACTGTTGATGCAGCATTGTAGTTATTATCTCCAATCTGCGAAGCGGTTATTGTGGTTGTTCCTACTCCTACAATTGTTACCGTATTTCCGGATACTGTTGCTATATCGGTATCTGAACTCTGATAACTCACCACAAGGTTTGAACCAACTGTTGCTGTCAGATCAAAATTGGCATCTCCATACGATTTTGCCGGTAAAGCATTAAATGTTATTGTCTGATCTGCTTTATTAACAACCAGATTCTGATCTACTGTTGGTGCTGCCTCATAATTACTATTTCCTATCTGTGATGCAGTTATTGTGGTTGTACCTGCTCCAACAATTGTTACTGTACTGCCTGATACTGTTGCAACATCGGTATCTGAACTCTGATAGCTCACAGTAAGATTTGAACCAGCTGTTGCTGTAAGATCAAAATTGGCATCGCCATACGATTTTGCTGCCAAAGCATTAAATGTTATTGTCTGATTGGCTTTATTAACAACCAGATTCTGATCTACTGTTGGTGCTGCCTCATAATTACTATTTCCTATCTGTGATGCAGTTATTGTGGTTGTACCTGCTCCAACAATTGTTACTGTGCTACCTGATACTGTTGCAACATCGGTATCTGAACTCTGGTAACTCACTACGAGATTTGAACTCGCCGTTGCTGTAAGATCAAAATTGGCTTCGCCATACAGTTTTGCAGCCAAAGCATTAAATGTTATTGTCTGATTGGCTTTGTTAACAACCAAATTCTGATCTACTGTTGATGCAGCCTCATAACTACCATTTCCTGTCTGCGACGCAGTTATTGTTGTTGTTCCGGCTCCTATAATTGTTACTGTACTACCTGATACTGTTGCAACATCGGTATCTGAACTCTGATAACTCACTGCAAGATTTGAACTCGCTGTTGCTGTAAGATCAAAATCAGCATCGCCATACGATTTTGCAGGTAAAGCATTAAATGTTATTGTCTGATTAGCTTTTGCTGTAGTAAAGCTGAATTCATTACCATAATATGTATCTGTACTATTTTTTACAAATGCTCTCACATAATATTTAGTATTGGGTAACAACCCTGTAGCGGAGGCTGAAAATAGTCCTGTTTCTGTAAGAGTTCCTTTATCAACCTTGTTATCTGATGTTGTTGGCTCTGTATCTGTATCCCAGCAGAAACCGTGTCCTGTAACTGGTTTACTGCCTAACGCACTTACATTACCTTCCAGTGTAGCACTTACGGCAAGAACGTCTCTTACAGGTGTTGTCTGAACCTCCGGCTCAACATAAAATGTATATAGAAACAGTTCTCCGTTTTTATTATTCATATCTGGTGCTCCCAATAAAAAATCAGGAACGCCATCACCTGTAACATCTCCACCTCCAGCAAGTCCTTCGCCAAAACGTGTCTCTTTTGCACTACCTGTTAATACACTATAATATGAACTACTCATATTCTCTGCTCCAAGAAACACTGACACCTTACCTGTTTCTTCATTAAATGCATATGAATTTACAACAATATCATCAAATCCATCACTGTTTATATCGCCCAGTTCAGCCATATTGTGTCCAAAATATTCTCTTTCTGACTGCCCATAAAGCGATACATCAACAACATTATCAACTGTGGCTCCTCCGTAATATATTGATACTTTCCCGGTAAAGGTATTACGGGCATATGATCCTATCATTATATCATCATAATTATCGCCATTTACATCACCCGCTCCAGATACACTGTAGCCAAATAGTTGACCTGATACTGTTCCCGTAAATATAACATCTGAAGATCCGGTAATATGTGAAGATTTACCATAGTATAGATATACCCTTCCTAAGGTGTTATTATATCCATATGCTCCTATGGCAAAATCGTTGTATCCATCGTTATTAACATCGCCTACGCCTGAAACTCCCAATCCGAAATAGTTGCTGGCAGCCTCTCCCAGAAATGTTTTAACAACCATACTGTTAATATCGGTTCCTCCATAATAGAGATAAACCTTACCAGAATTACTGTTTCCTCCATTATTAAAGAACCATGCTCCAACAACAAAATCATCGTAACCGTCGTTATTAACATCTCCTACGCCAGAACAGCTCTTTCCGAAACCATCATTTGAATTTTCGCCTGTTAATACCTTGTCAACTACATTATTGGGGGTTGCACTTCCAAGATATATATATGCTTTATCACAATCTGTACCGACCATAAAGTCATCATATCCATCGTTATTAATATCGCCAATACCGGAGACATCATACCCAAACTTATCATTATTTGACTCTCCTATAATAATAAACTCCTTTTCCGGATTATCAGATCCTAAATAGACATATACAGCACCTTTATTATTATATCCTATTGCTCCTGCTGCAAAATCATCTATCCCATCTCCATTAATATCTCCTATAACAGATACTCTTCTTCCAAAATTATTATCCTTTGTTTCTCCAATGTAATCTATATCCGATACATTATCCGGTGTTGATCCTCCTTTATACAGATATGCTCCTCCAATAGCTCCTCCAACATTATGTGCACCTACAATAACATCATCATATCCGTCATTATCTATATCTCCGGCTGCTGAAACAGTATTTCCAAATCTATCGTTAGCTGATTTAGCTGTAAATTTAAGCCCATAGGTGGTTGATGGATTAGAAGCTCCGTAGAATATATAGGAGTTAGCTATTGGAAGGGTGTTTGCTCCAACAATAATATCATCGGTACCATCATTATTCATATCTCCTGCAAAACTTACTGATTGACCAAAATATGTTTGAGAAATATCTCCATTTAGGATAAGGTCTACTCCTGCATTTGGAGAATTTGCCCCATACAGAACATATACTCTTCCTTTTGAAGAGTTATAATAATTTGCCCCAATAATAACATCATCAATACCATCGTTATTAAAATCTCCTCCTCCTGCAACAGCATTACCAAACTGAATTGTCGGTGCATCTCCTTCTACTACAATATCCGGTGCACTATTTAATGTGCTTCCTCCATAATATATATAGGCTCTACCCCGATCAGAATCATATCCTTTTTGACCAATAATAATATCGTCATAACCATCATTATTAAAGTCTCCGGCTCCTGATAAAGAGTATCCAAAATCTGTATCTAATGCACCTGTTATTGTAAGGTCTTTTTCATTATTAGTGACCGGACCACCAAGATAAATATATACTTTATCATAATTATATCCCTCTGCAACAGCTACATCATCATAACCATCGTTATTAAAGTCACCGATACCCGAAACTACTTTTCCTAACTGTTTATTTATAACAGATCCACTTATAACTACATTTGCATCAGTGTTTGGGTTGCTGCCGCCAAAATATATATATGCTCTTCCTTTATAGTTATTTATAAAATTACAACCAACTATAAGATCATCATAACCATCGCCATTAAAATCTCCTGCTCCTGAAATTGAAATTCCAAAGTTTATATTAGTTGCTTCTCCCTCAAATATTAAATCGGGAGTATTATCGGAATTTGATCCACCATAGAATATATACACTCTTCCCTTACCCCCATCATAGCTGGGAGCACTTACTGCAATATCATCAAAACCATCGCCATTAAAATCTCCAATATCTGTAACAACACTTCCTAAATGCGATGTTCCGGTACCATTTCTCTCCTGATAACTATTTACCAGCTCCTGTGCGGTAATACTACTCCAATATAGAATAAGTAAAACCATTAATAGTGTCAACTTCTTCATAATATTCAATTTAGATTAAAAATATACTCGCAAACAAAACACGTTATTACAATACGCATTACCATACCAGAGAGCTATCTCCTGATATAGTTCAGCATACGTTGTAATATCCTAATATCTACAACTCGAATATGTTCTTGTATTTTCCGGGGTTACAGACATTATACAAAATCATTAGTTAATAAACAGCAATACATAACACAGCACACGTGTTATACCATTCCCAAACCATATATAAATTACTAAGAAAATATTTACAAATCAAGTTTTTATGCCACAAAACAATCATAACAAAAAACAAACCTGCTGCAAAGCATAATTCGTCAATAAAAAGAGGTGTCATTGAGGTATAAAAAGATGGTGTTCATTATATAACAAACACCATCTTAACTCTACAATCTGAACAGATGCTCTTTGCAGATATTATATTGAACCGCTAATAAGTCGTTACTTCTTCACAAGTCTTATTATATAGAGTTTATTTCCTGATTTTATCTTAACAAGATATACTCCCTTATTAAGCGTACCCACATCTACAGATTTATTATAGCCATCAACATCTATACTACGAATCATACGAGATTCCATATCCAGAATCTGAACTAAATCTATATACTTCTCGCTATCTATATTCAGTATATCAGACACAGGGTTAGGGTATAACTTTATTCCTGCCTCATCAGCACTATTAATATCAGATGTTGAGAATACAGTTAAAGCCTGCTGAACATTAGTTGCTGCATTATAATTATTGTTACCGGACTGCGAAGCAGTTATTGTGGTTATACCTGTACCAACTATTGTAACTGTTTTTCCTGACACTGTTGCAACCTTCTCGTCTGAACTGATATAAACAATATCAAGTCCTGAACTTGCTGTTGCTGAAAGATCAAAAGATTTATCACCAACATACTTAGCCTCTATTGTCTCAAATGTAATAGATTGATTAGCCTTATTTACAGTTAACCTCCGCTCTGTTGATGTTGCCTCATACTCTCCGTTTCCTTCTTGTTTAGCCGTAATAATTGTCTCGCCTGCTCCTACAACTGTTACACTATTTCCCGTAATAGCAACAACATCTGTATTTGAACTGCTAAACGTTACAGGTAATCCGGATGTTGATGTGGCATTAAGGTTAAATGATACATCGCCATATGTTACCGATTCTAATTCTGCAAAGGTTATTTTCTGTGTCTCTTTTGATATAATAAGCTCCTGCTGAACCTCTGGTGCCGCAATATAGTTTTCGTTACCAAGCTGTTTGGCTGTAATAATTGTTTTTCCTATACCAACTATTGTTACTATATAGTCATCTATTGTTGCAACATTGGTATTTGAGCTACTATACTCTATTGGTAATCCTGAGCTGGATACCTCATCAAGAGCAAATGTTTTATCAGTTATTGCCTTAAAGCTAATAGTCTCCATTTCAATTGCCTGGGTTGCCTTATCAACAATAAGTTCCTGATCTACTGTATTTGCAACATTATAATTACCATTACCAATCTGCGAAGCTGTTATTGTGGTTGTTCCAACTCCTACAATTGTTACCCTTTTACCAGATATTGTTGCCACATCGGTATTCGAACTCTCGTAGCTTATATCTAGTCCGGAAGATGAACTGGCAGACAGATTAAAGTCATTACCATATGTTGTTGATTCAAGTGCATTAAAAGTTATAGCCTGATCTGCTTTATTAACAATCAGATTATGATTTACTGTTGTTGCAGCCAGATAATTTGTATTACCAGCCTGCATAGCAGTAATTGTTGTTGTTCCACCACCTTTTATTGTTACGGTATTTCCTGATACTGTTGCTACATCAGTATCTGAACTTATATAGGTTACCTCCAGATTTGAACTTGCCGTTGCTGAAAGTTCAAAATCATCATCGCCATATGTTTTTGGTGCAGGAGAAGCAAATACTATTGTTTGTGTTGCCTTGTTTACTATCAGTACCTGACCTGCAGTAGCTCCCTGATAGTTTGCATTACCTGCTTGTGAAGCTGTAATGGTTGTTGTTCCACCACCTGTTATGGTTACCGTATTTCCTGATACTGTTGCCACATCGGTATTTGAGCTTTCATAAGTTATAGCAAGTGCAGAGCTTGATGTCGCAGACAAATCAAAACCACCATCGCCATACTGTTTTTGAGGTAATAAACCGAACGTTATTGTTTGCGATGATTTATTAACAACTAAATTCTGCCCCACCGCTGTTGCAGCAGCATACGTATCGTTTCCTGACTGTGATGCAGTTATTGTGGTTGTACCTGCACCAACAATTGTAACCGTATTTCCTGATACTGTCGCCACATCGGTATCTGAACTCTGATAACTCACTACCAGATTTGAACTTGCTGTTGCTGTAAGGTCAAAATTGGCATCTCCATACGATTTTGCCGATAAAGTATTAAATGTTATTGTCTGAGCTGTTTTTGTTGTAAAACTCAACTCATCACCATAAAATACTTTTCTGCTACTACGTACAAACGACCTAATATAATATGTTGTATTTGCTGACAGACCTGTAACTGATCCTAAAAAACTACCTGTTGATGTTAGTTCTCCTTTATCAATACTGTTATCTGATATTGTTGGTTCTGTCTCGGTATGCCAACAGAAACCATGACCTATAATGTTATCATCTCCTAACTTGCTCACATTAGCGTTTGCTGTAACAACTGAAACTCCTATATCTGTAACTGATACTGTACTTACCTGCGGATCGTTACTGAAACTATAGAGATAAACCTTTCCGTTCTGATTATCAAAATACGTCTCTCCAATAAGAATATCCGGATATCCATCATTATTTATATCTCCACCCCCGGCAAGTGTTTCTCCAAATCTTAACTCCTGTTCACTCCCTTCAATTATCATATCAGGGTTTGTATCCATACTGGCTGCTCCAAAGTATATTCTAACCTCTCCTGTTCTGGTATTTTTACCATGTAGTCCAATTGCAATATCATCATAACCATCTCTGTTCAAATCACCAATATCTACCATTGAGTTTCCAACATAATCACCAATAGATTCTCCATATATATTAACATCAGCTATATTATCGGGCGTTGACCCTCCATAATAGACAGATGTTCTTCCTCTGCTGGAATTATGCCTGTTAGAACCAATCATAATATCATCATAACCATCTCCATTAACATCTCCTGCAGCCGATACTCTATCACCAAATCCTATATTTAAAACTTCTCCTGTATATATAATGTCAGGTGTTTCATCAAAAGTTGTTCCACCATAATATACATACACCCTGCCTTTATAACTATCATAACCTAATGCACTTATTGCAAAATCGCCATAACCGTCACCATTCATATCTCCGACTCCGGTAACAACTCTACCAAAAAAATTCTTAAACAACTCACCCTGAATTGTTTCAACCGTCAGGTTATTTATATCTGTCCCGCCAAAATATATATAGACTTTGCCAAAAAATTTTTCGTTGCTGTTAGTCCCTGTACCAAAATTCTCAGCTCCAACAATAAAATCATCAAAACCATCATTATTAATATCACCTATTCCTGAACATCTTTTTCCAAAGTGTTCACCTGTCGTCAGACCTTCAAGTTCCAGGTCGGCTATATTATCCGGTGTAACTCCTCCCAGATAGATATATGCTTTGTTCTTGTTTGTTCCTACAACAAAATCGTCATAGCCATCACCATTTATATCGCCTAAACCTGAGACACCATATCCTAAATTATGATATATACCACCTGTTACCTTAAACTCTTTATCTGGTGAATCTGATCCCAGATAGAGGTATGCCGCACCTGAAGAGCCATCGTATCCTGTTGCACCAACAATGAAATCATCATATCCATCAGAATTTATATCTCCAATAACAGACATTTCTCTACCATAATAATTACCAGAACCTTCGCCTTTATAGGTTATATCGTCAATATCATCAGGGGTTGCTCCGCCTCTATACAGATATGACTTTCCTGTAGACACCTCTGAATTATATGCTCCAACAATTACATCATCATATCCATCATTATCAACATCTCCGGCTGCCGATACACTATTTCCGAATCTATCGCCAGATGCCTTGCCTGTTAATTTAAGGCTATAATTTGTAACAGGTGTATCTCCACCATAAAATATATAGGCATTCCCTATCAGATGGGTATTTACTCCAACAATAATATCATCGGCACCATCGTTATTCATGTCTCCGGCAAAACTTACACTTTTGCCGAAATATGTCTGTGTATCATCACCTTTTAACACAATATCTTTTACTCCATCCGGATTATCAGAGCCATACAGAACATATACGCTTCCTTTATTACTATCATCTCTTGGAACGCCAATAATAACATCATCAATACCATCTTTATTAAAATCGCCACCTCCTGCAACAGATTGACCTAGTTCAAGATTATTGCTACCTCCGGTTACAATAATATCTGCTGTTGCATCAAGTGTACTTCCTCCATAATAGATATAAGCTCTACCTTTTGATGAAGAGTATCCGTAGGCTCCAATAATTATATCGTCATAACCATCATTATTAAAGTCGCCGGCTGAGGATATTGAGGAACCCCAATTTACAGACATATCTCCGGTTATAGTCAAATCTGAAACAGCATCCGGATCAGCTCCACCCAAGTAGAGATATGCATTTCTTTCATGAAAAGATTCTGCTACAACTATATCATCATAACCATCGTTATTAAAATCGCCTATTCCGGAAACCACAGCTCCCAAATATCTGTTTGCCGTTTCACCCTCTATTGTCAAATCAGGGATATTATCAACATCTGCTCCTCCATAGTATATATAAGCACGTCCTTTATTACTGTTTATATTAGCGCAACCAATAATAAAGTCGCTATTACCATCTCCGTTAAAATCTCCTGCACCGGAAACAGATGTTCCGAAAAATGTAAAGTTTTCTTCTCCCTCCATTGTAAGATCAGGAATATTATCTGAATCTGACCCACCAAAATAGATATAAACCTTTCCTCTCTGAGATCCATAATATTTTGCAACTACAGCAATATCATCAAAACCATCGCTGTTGAAATCACCAATATTCTTTACAATCTCACCAAATTTTGTTGTCCCTGTATTGTTTTGCTCAGCATAGCTTTTTATCAGTGTTTGAGCAAACATTGTATAACAACTGAGTGGTACAATAAGAAGAATAAATAGTATCAACTTTTTCATAATATTTAGTATTAATTAGTAAATCTATTCTACACCGCCCAATAAAATCAGGAGACAAATATTACTATATGTAACCATGTCATATACAGACATGGTTATCTCCAACTTAATATCTTCCGACATATATTTCTGTATTATCCCGGGGCAGAGACATATCACAAAATAATTACGTGTTATAATAACAATGTACAGCCTGTAGACCATACAGTATTTTAAATCTCACTAAATATAAGATACCAATAAAAGATCTATAAATCAATTTTTTAGATATAAAAAATGCAATTACTACACTTAACAGAATACACGCCTTATGAATTTAACCATTCACCAACCGAAACAGATTCAGTTATAAGAAAACATCTTTTGATAGAGATGAATATCTATTTGTTTATACATTAATAGATGAGAATATTACTCTATTTTATAACTATTAGTAATATTGTAATAAAAGCAGGAAGTGCTTGAACAAACACTATTCTTTTTTCAGCAGTTACAGCACCAAATATTCCGGCAATTGCAACACAGCTAAGGAAAAACAGAGATATGTAATCGCGCCAAACAGCATCTGTTATAAATAGTGACCATATTAATCCGGCAGCCAGAAAGCCATTATATAGTCCCTGGTTCGCAGCCATAGCTTTTGTCTGTTCAAACAGTTGTTCCGGAAAGCTTTTAAAAACCCTCTTTCCTCTTGTTGTCCAGGCAAACATCTCAAACCATAAAATGTATATATGAATCAGAGCTATTACTCCGGTTAGTATAGATATTGCTGTCGTCATGATCAATTAGTTTTCCATATTAATAGAATATAGATAACAGAAATAGTAGCATTAGGTTCAGAGTATAAACTTATTCTTGTATTACCAGTTATTAACAAAAGATTTACCAAAACACTGTTAGTATTACAGTTAAATATTTATCAGTTATTTGGGCTATTAATCATTCTCTTTATCAGAAAAAATATTAATCACAAAATGTTGTATCAATGATATTTATATTAACAGTATCAATGTCCAAAAGGCGCTTATACTTAATAACATTATTCTTAGCCAGAACATCCCATCCTAAAAACAGTTTCAAGCTTCTGCTAAAATAGTATTTCACATATGAGTTAGTTTCTGGTACTTCTTTCAAGGTAAACACATACGTTGTATCAGAAACAATATTCCCAAACTCTTTATTGTACAATGTATCGGAGAGATAAACAATACAATCGTCTTCATCGTAACTAATAGTATCTATCTGATATAGATCAAACTTAAATAATATCCCTGATTCATATATTCCATTTGTTGTATGACTATTATGGTATCTCCTGCAATAACTGTCTGATTTATCTGCAAAATTTTTATCGTATGATAAGTACTCAAAGAAATAGTTATCAACACCTCTACTTTTATAAAATACTCTTCTAATATACCTTACTTCAGATGAGTGTTTTTCATAATCTACAACCAGACATCTTCCTCCAGTAATAAATCCTTCACAAATCTCTTCATCTAACAGTCTATCACTCTTTTCTTGTTTTTGAGTACTATACGATTCATAGAAAACAAATAGTATTACAGCAAACAGTGTTAAAAAGAGAAAGATGTATGCCTTTTGTCTAAACAATCCCGACATCTACCCCTTAAACTTACTAAGGTCTTTTATCAGGTATTGCTTTTTGGTTGTGAAGTCTATCTTTAATGAGTCAACCTCCTCATCAAGAATAAATTCATAACCATCTATCTTATCATAAGGTTTGTCGTTTTTACCTTTATACTTTTTGTAATACTGCTTTATAAGTTTGCAGTCAGATCTATCAATAGCAACCAGAACACCCAGTGTCTGATTCTCATAAACCTCAAACGGAGATTTATCATTTCTGATTATTCCCATAAAAATTATAGTTTGTCAAAAAAGAGAAGTACTTTGTTGTCCTTGTCTTCAATATAGAGTTTATTCTCACTCACCTGTACAATATAGAAGTTATGAACATCATCTCCATCGGTAATTACCATATCTCTGTCACAGGCATCCCATTTGTAATCAAACTCATGTTCTACATTTTTTGGGATTATATATATTGGTACTGTACCGGAACAACTTATCTTACCAAATACCGATGCTTTACGGCTGATGTTTATATCTGTATCTGTAAAACTCCATACAGAACCCTCAGTATAATCTTCAAATGAGGAGTTATATACATATATGTTACGCAGATAGTTGTTTATATTAACAGCTACAGTGTTAACGTATCCAACAGGAATACCATCAATACATTTTATAGAATCTATATTTGCTACCAGATACCACTCATTATTCAGGTTACTACCCACAACCGATTTAAGACACCAGTTATTAACAACACTGTTTCTATGAGTATTATCTCTCTTCTCGCAGCCAGCAATTGTTAATAGTATAACTGATATCAGCAATATCCGGTTAAAAATCCTCATAGTTGTTAAATTATGGTGTAAATATATATAACATAACCTTTGCTGAAACACTTTTAATCAAAATTAGATGATCATATTAACAATTATTGTATAATCCCCTATATATCAATTCAAATTTGCAGATAGTTATAAACTATCTGCAATAAATTTATAACCAATCAGGTTTCGGTATTCCTGTTGCATCGCCCCATGCACGTACAAGCTGTGCACTTGCCCATTTATTTGAAGAATCTGGTTTACCAATGTTTCTTGACCCATTTGGTCCTCTTAAATCGTAGTTTCCGTTAGTTAACTTTACCAAACTACCATCATGTTCAGCCAAATAATCCTCCAAATCTCTTTTCTTTATTTTCGACATAGTAAAAGTTTTAAGAATTAATAATATAAGTTATTTAATAGTAATACACTATCAATTGATACCCGGTTTAAACTAAATTAAATAATATCAGGAAAACCTCCTTGCAGTTATAGCAAACCAGAGTATCAATATCAGGTGTCACAACGCTACTTACACAAACCCAAAGTCCTTAATATGATTACATATATGTTAATATAGAATCTTTACAAGTACTCATCTCATAAAATCTCTGATCTATAAACTTATCATGATACTGTCCGGTGTTAACAATCTCTTTGTCAATAATAAATCCACACCTCTTCAGAACATTTACCGATGCTATGTTTCTTACTAAAACACCAGTTTGTAACTGCTGTATGTTAAAAGAGTTAAATGCATAATCTTTAATTTTTTTCACAGCCTCTGTAGCAACACCACGATTCCAGAATTTAACAGCAATCCAATAGTATAATTTTGCACTCTTCATATTTCTATCAACATCATACAAGGCACACAGACCTGCAAAAACATCATTATACTTTATTATAAATGCGTATCTGTTACCTATACCTCTCTGTTTTATCTCATTAATAATATACTGTTCTGCCTCATCAGAAGAGTAGGGTATTGTAACAGGATATGTATCAACTATTCTGTTATCATTCATATTCTCATGTACAAATCGCAGATGTTCAATACCAATTGGTACTAGTGAGCAGAAATCTTCTATCTTATTGCTTGTCATATCTGTAACTAATTATAGTACCAAATATCAGCAACTATTACTCTTTATCTATAAGGGTTTTCATCGCTATTTATAATATGGTTGATAATGTCAGGATATACTCCCAATATTGAAAAAGGCAACACAGAGTCAGACCCTGCATCGCCTTTTGTTTATTTATGGAGACAATTTTATCTTTTCTCAACCTTATATTTCAGAATACTGATAATTCTGAATTGCCAGATGATACTTATTTAATACTAAACAGAAGAGAACTATTTGTTTATAACCAGTTTCTTAATCTTTACTTTTATCTGATTTAATAAACATTGTAATTGATGCCGACAGAAATGCCAGTAGAGCACCAAGAATAATATTAAACGATTGCGATGCCAGCTCTTGCAGATCGCCAGATGAATCGTTTGCTTTTGACATAAACGATATTATTCCATCTTCCATATCCTCCTTTAGTTTATCGCTGCCATTAATAGCTTCAATCTCTTTTATCTGTTCTATATATCCGTTTATTGTTTTGTCCGGATCATTAAACTCCTGCTGCCAGAATGCAATGTATGCTATTGATATAAGCAGTATAATATATACAACCAAAACTATAAACCACACCACTGTTCTTTGATTCATCTGTTTATATTTTACTTTTAATGGTCAGATGGAACTCCGCATAATAATCATTCTCATGCTTCGTTTAACTGTTCTTAGTTTAGTCAGCTCTGATAAAAGCAGTGTATCCGGCAACATGACTGTTGGCTATAGTCCTGTATACCGGACATCTACTCAAAACATCAATTAACCAAAAACAAATCAATAATGACAAAAAACCGATTGTTCAAATCAATATACTATTTCGCTAAAACTGTAATCTATAGTATTAAATATCGAGATATCAACATTACCGTCTATTCCTCTCACAGAGCCTTTATCTGTTATCTGCCATAATGTCCAACTACTATCTTCCCAGATAAGCGGGAGTTCCGGTTTATCAACATCATACTCTGATATCCACAATCTGTAATCAGAAAATCTATGATCAGAAAGGTTTACTTTAGCAAAGCTATAGTTAGAGTATATTATAGGTTTTACACCAAGCTTATTCTCTACAGTGGTTAACCACAATAGTACATTACGCTGATAATCCCGGTTACTTATTTGGTTATTAACAAACTCCTGCTCAAGATCCAAAACAGGATACAGATCTCCGGGGTTAAGGCTGTGGATAACTCCTAAAAAATTCTCTACCTGTTTTGTTGGGTCATCATCAGGTATAAAGAAATGATACATTCCGGTATTAATACCCTGCTTTTTTGCATCTATATAATTGGTTATACATCTGGCATCTTTAATTGTTATCCCCTCTGTTGCTTTTATATAGGCAAAATCAATACCCTTACTACTAACCTTTTCCCAATCTATCTCTCCCTGATAGTGCGATACATCAATACCTATTACATAATTTTTTCTGTTATCAACCATTCTCTTTTTCACCAGAGTGTCTCTTTTTGGCAATGTGAAATCTGTCTGTTCACCACTGCATCCATACACAAGTGTTAGTATTCCTATTATCTGTAGTATTCGTTTCATATGTCTGAATTTATTTTTAATATGTCATATGGAACTCGCATTTTTAGTCATTCTCGTATGTATGAAAACTCTTTCTCATGCTTCGTCTCATATGTCTGAGTTTGCTTTTAATATCTCTTTATGTTGTATGTTTCATACAATGTTCAAACCAACAATCTTTACTGCTAAGATATAGCAGCATAGCCATATATTTCAGGTGGTTTACAACGGTTTATTCAATAACGATGTATACATCAGTTGTCTGTACTCTTAAAAACAGTGTTGGCTTTTTTATATAATATTCCGTAACTTATGTATCTGTTTACAAAACCCTGGTTATTATGACAGATAACGAATATCTTGAAGAGCTTTTGCCCGAAATTAACAGTGTTGATTATAACGATATAAAGTGGTGTAATATGCCAATAGGTATATATCTGCAAGAGGCAAAAAACCTGTATACTCTGTGTAAAGATGATTTTGAGAAACTGACAGCTATAGGCATGCAGCATGACAAAACTGATAAACTGTTAAGATATACCTGTGCACTACGTGCTGCACAGAGCATATTTGAGGTAAACAAATCTGAATGGCGCAAAGCACAGGATAACTGGAACAACTATAAGGATGAGGCTCTTGAATTCAGAAAAGAGTTGATTAGTACTATGAAGTTTGCCTATAGAGATAATCCTGATATTTTAAAGAAAATAAGATATAATACAACCCAAACCAGATACTCAGGAATAGCACAAAGCTTGTTGAATCTGTCTGTATTGGGCAGAGAAAACAGTAAAGAACTTATTGATATTGGTATGGATTTAAGTATGCTAAACAGAGCATCTGAAGAGTCTGCCAGAATGTATAAGTTAAATGCAAAAACAAGTTGGCGCACACGTCAAGACAACCATAACAAAGTTATAAGAGACAAAATATTAACCCTGCTCAAAATATTGGTTGATGATATAAGAACATTTGGGCAATTTGCCTTCAGGCACGATGATGAGCATAAGAATTTGTACTACAGCAAATATTTCAGAACCAAAAACAGAAGGTACAGAAACAAAGCAAAGAGAACAGACAATAGTATAATCTCCTGATTTAGTTATACAATTTGCAAATAACTGATAACAAACTCATTTACATGGTTATCAACAGCCTGTTAATAGTTATTCTGTGACCATATTTAATACTACCATTTTATTGAATTAGCACTATATTATATCTGAATATATAGTAATTATAACACTGTTATTAATTAATTTATCATAATACAAACATTAAAATTAACTATATATAATTATCTGATAGATTATTTTACTACACACTATCTGATCGTACTATAATAAAAAGTGATCTTATCTGTTTATTTATTAATCTTCCTATAAGGTAGTATGATAATTATATTCTCAGAGATTATCTATATATAATATTGATTGATCTGTTATATCTATAAAGTGATTTTATATATAAGAGATAATTGTGGAGTATATAAAACAGAACCGGTACCTGAATAAACAGGCACCGGTGTACAAAATAGTTATAATGGTCGGAGATTTTACAATGCTTACAATAGGTATTGTATTATTAAGCTGAAACTAAACTATTAATGATTATCTCCTAAACCATTTGTACTATAACCATACTGCATCATATAGCTATCGGGAAATATAGAGGTGTCTGTACCTCTTACATCGGTACACCAGCTTACCGGATAGAAGTAGTATGTCGGAAATATTGTAATACCCTTATCCATAAGAGTCTCTGAGAAAAACCGTGGTCCACTACTTATCCATGTTGGGTGCTTATTTATTATTCTGTTCTCGGTAAATGTATCGCTAAGCAGTTTAATTGTATACAGCATAAGCGGATTATACTGTGAACATCCTATTACACCATTTGCAATCATATTGTCGTCCTCGCGTCCGGCAAATATTCCTGTCAGATTGGTCTGCTCAAGCAGGTCATCAAGTGGTTTATTGTTTATCCACTCGCTGTCGGCATCAATATATATGCCACCAAACTGGTACAGAAGTTCATAACGCAGAATATTAACCTTTCCGCTAAGCGCTGTCTCTCTGTCATACAACGTTCTGTTTACAAGGTTTAGCTTATCTATATCCTCTTCGCGCCACAATACATATTTCCAGTTTGGGTGTCTCTCTATAAATTTTTTCCGAAATGTATCAATCCATTGCCATGGTGGTTTGTTTGGTCCTATCCATACCTGATGTATTATGCGTGGTATCTGCTGTGGTTTGCTATAGAAGTATGCATTAGCCATACTTTTAATGTCGTTACTAACAGGATCGTTAACAGATATACAATATGGTAATCCTACATCTGATATAACTATTGTGCGTTTGCTGTTTATAAGTGATAGTAGCCTATTTCTCATTTTTGTAAAATTGGTTTATGCATTATTTCTGGCATTATATAATACCTACAGCTTACTAACATCAACTCCTGTGTTGTTAATTATTATAGCTGTATCAATACTGTTCCATCGTCTGTCTGTTACGTGCTTTGGCGATGTATTGTCTTTATGAATAAGACCTATATAGTGGTTAGTACGGGTATGTGGTACAATTTTTTTGGGACATGTGCTCCACAAGAAACGTACATCTTCACCAATATTCATCTCCGGAAAGGGGTTTCGTTTCCAGAGCTGTCTGGTATAACACAATGTTGCTCCGTGAACCCATGGCATATCCTGATCAGGATATATATATTGCCACGATTTATCTGTATCGGGCTGATAGAAGTACGGATTACTGAGACCTGTTACATCAGCATTTGTTGTTAACAGACTATTTACCTGAAATTCTATCCAGTCTGATGAGTACCAGTCGTCATCGTCCCAGTGAATAATTATATCTCCATCAGATTTATCGCAGGCAAGGTTACGTTTTTTCCCAATAGTAAGTTTTCTTGTGAGTCGCATATATTTTATCCTATTGTCATTAACCGGAATAATATCAGCTACAGACTCCTCTCCATCATCAATAATAAAAAGCTCTCTGTTTTTATAACTCTGATTTATAAAACTCTTTATGGCTCTTGATACAAATTGTCGTCGGTTTGCAGTTGGCATTATGCAACTTACCTTTATCTGATTATCTGCATGTTCCTCAATCTCGTCATCTACAGAGTTTTCATAAATGTCTGTGTAAAACTCTATATCAGGTATTATATAGTCTGGGGTATCAGCCTTGCTCCAGTGGTTTGGTTTAAGGAATTTACCTGATTTGAATTGCCAGCTGTTCATATTGTGTCTTACATAGACAAACATATTATAGCCATCTATTTTTAACAGACGAGCCCCACGGTTTATCATATTCTCAAGCAGTTCTGCATCCTCTCTTAACGATGTATCAGGATATCTGCATGTTTCAGACAACAGATCTTTTCTGTATGCCAATGTTCCGCCAAGAACACCATGCGAACACATGTGGGCAAACAGATCTGGTGTACAGTGCCAGAATGTTTTTTTACCTGGAACAAAAAACAGGGTATTGTATAGTGCCGTTATATCACACTCTCCATCTATAATTGGTTTAACCTGCTTAGATATTCTGTCGGCAGCATACCAATCGTCATCATCCCATTGTACAATTATATCGCCATCGGCAAGGTTACAGGCAATGTTTCTCTTTTCGCCAATTGAGTAGCTATTTGCAGACTGTACAAGTTTTATGTTATCATATGCCTGATAGCCCGGAGGAAGATCCTCTATATTGTTAAACACAATAATAAGCTCTTTATCAGGGTAATCTTGTCTGTTAAAATACAGAATCGCCTGAGCCAGAAAATCAGGTCTGTTATGTGTTGGCATTATACAACTTACCATAGGTTTATGAGTATAAATGGGCTTTGCGTTATTATTTTCAGAATCTCTCTTTTTAAAGATGTTTTTCAGTTTTATAGCTGACATATTCGGTATTAATTGTTAGTTGTTTACAAATCAGTTTTTGTTAATCAGAGTGCAATAACCTATTGATACTTTATTATGTAGTTTACAAACATATTAACAGGTCTGGTCTCATAATCGCTGACTTTTATTTTTCCGGGAACACTCTTTAAGTTGTCTGTGGGATCAGAGGTAAGATCGTCCTGAGTTGATGCAAATGCAGATCCGCTTTTACCGGGCATTACACCAACAGGTTTCTTGTATTGGTGTTTATGCTTTTGCATAGCACACTGTTGCACAGAACCTATTTGGTTATCTTTACCCCCAGGGGCTTTTTCTCTACTCTCTGTGCTTGCCTCATCTGTTCCTATTCCGCGCAGGAACATTCCTCTAAGATCAGGTATGTTAAACTCGCCATCGCTTCCGCCATAGAGATAACCCAAAACTGCAAATAGTTCAGGATAGTCTATCACATTAAGCTTTCGTCCGTCACAAACAATCCATCCCCAAGCCTCTATAGGAGTGGTATTAAAGTTCTCGTCCGGACAGCTGTCATCAATTCTTCCGGCATAGGCCGTTATGGAACCAACAGGTGGTGCTGATCCGTTTATTGTATTATGGTAAAACATTTGTTATATCTGTTTAGAATAAATTACTCTCTTTTTTTAGTATCTGTAATGAGGTTGGAATCTCAAATTCCCAGGTATCAATAACAATCTCTTCGCCTACAATTATCTCCCGTTCTGTACTTCTCTTAATTTCGTAAATAAGCGATGCCTGATTTTTAAATGCCGGAACCAATTTGTCTTTTGCTGACCATATTAATCCTGTTTTAAGATAGTATAGTATTGAGTGGTTAAATTGAGGTTGTACCGGAACAACAATCTCTATCTTACTTGCCTGTAGAAAGGCTGTAAACACAACAGGATAATATTCATTAAACACATCTGTTTCGGCTTTAATAAACGGTGTATTACCACTATCTTTTATTGTGTAGTTTAATTCACTCCACTCTAATGCACAATTCAGAAAACTTACCAGTCCAAACCTGTTTACATTTGATGTGTTGTAGTATGATAAATCTGTTTCAACAATATTGTTACAACGAGCATATCCGGCCAGAGTATTTACTCCTAAACCACTCAACAAATTATTCACTGCCTTTTTGTAATAAGAGTTTCTGTAGCTGTCTGAATATATACTTGTATAATATTGCTCTACAACTTGTTTGTAGTGTTGTGTTATAGTTTTGTACACCTTCTCGCGCCATCTGTTTAGTGTAGTGTCATTACATAAACATGTTATAACTACATTAATCATTATTACTGATGGTTTAACGGGTGGCGACAGATAATCTGAGTGGCTCACTGCCGATATTACAACGCTATTATCCTCGTTGTTAAGTTTGCACTGTACATTACTGCTGCCTG
Organism: Bacteroidales bacterium; assembly: GCA_025210735.1. Taxonomy (GTDB): domain Bacteria; phylum Bacteroidota; class Bacteroidia; order Bacteroidales; family UBA6680; genus UBA6680. The sequence continues at coordinate 61,064 of JAOARD010000009.1, read as the reverse complement.
CAATATCAACACTTACTTTTTCTGAACCAACAGCCACATCAATATGCGATACTGAAGTGTTACCTCCGTTTATACATGCAATATTTGCCACATGAGCGTTATACCCGTCGGGCAGAGAAACTGTTTTACTCTGATTTGAGCATAATGTTACAGATACTGTTTTGTACTCATCAGGAGGCAAATCTATATCTGTTACATTGTAACATGTACAAGCAGCTATATAGTTATCTCTTGTAATATCTGTAAACTGCTTTATGCCAAATAACTCTTCTGGCGATACCGGTTTATTAAGATTCAGGTTTTTAAGTTTATGTTCCTGCTCTATAAACTCTTTTGCAGGATTATTAACAGTTATTTTCAGCATCAGCCTGTATCCGCAACTTATTAATTTTGCGCTGTATAACTTATTAAGCCAGTAGTATACTCCATTTACAGGTTCGCTGTTGTTACTGTTATCAACAATACTCTCAAAAAATTCCTCATATTCACTTTCAGACCTTACAATCCGTTCCTTATTAACATATCTGGCTATATTTGATACTGCACTGTGTATTACTCTCTGCGCAAATGCCGAGTTACTGTTTTTTGATGGATCAATAACTTTTCTCTCAACATTATAGTTACCATTTATCTTAAGATTGGTTGGAGGTCCGTAGGTTGTATTCAGATTGTTGTATGTATAAACATCCTGACTATGTGCAAGTACATTTATAATCTCACCAGATATTGCACCATTACTATTGTTTATGTAATCTGAAATACTATTACTATCAGTTACTTTATCAGAAGATGTTAAACTATGTTTGCTCTGTTCACGTTTGGTACCTTTGCGTCTCTCACCCGGCATTACCGATACTATATCTGATATATCTCCGGGTATATACCTCTTCAACTTCTGTTTTACCTGATGCAGATTACCTAATGCAAAAACCTCTGTATTATTTGGTTGTTCTGCCGGTGGTGAGGTTATTGGTTCAGGTAACGGAAACAGATCTGATGGTAACATTATTGTAGCATTTATCATCATATATATCTGTTCTGTTGTAAACTCAGATTGCCGTTTATCTACACCAATATTAAGAAATATGTGTTCAAACATATTACAGGCAATCAGAGCATTGGTCAAAAACTCTATAATATCACTACTATATCCGGGTATAATAATGGTGGCAAAATAAGAACTCCATAGACTCTCTTTCTGATCAATATATTCAGAGCTCTTTAATATTGCATACACCTCTTCTACTGTAAGATTAAATTTGTTATTAAACTGCAACATTACACCACTATACTCTCCTGACATTCTTATTGTATTAACAAATGATACAAACTCAGGTATATGGCATCTGAGATGATCCTTTGATTTTATAAAGACATTATGGTATAATTCGCTCCCTTCAATAAATGAGATTGATTCATTAATCATAGCACAATAATCGTCACTCTGTTTGTACTGTAATAGTTTATTATAGAACATGTTTACAGGTGGACTTAACGATATTGGTTCATATATTACAAACGATAACTTAAGTATTCGGTTTTTTATCTCAGGCCAGTGATATAGATTAATATAAGGGAATAGCATATCATATGAACTACCTCTCTTTATAATATTATTCTCTTCGTAAATAATATCATGCTGATTATCATTTACTGATATATCAGAGATATTTGATTTACCTATCTGTTTTACAGACATTGGACCTATAAAATGAGATCTGTCATCAGGATCGCCAAAATATAACTCACCAAAAACAACAAAGTGATTTACTCCGTCTTTATCTTCAAAATACGCTTTTATATCACCCTCAATTGTATATTCCTGAAAGCTATTTTTGATTTTAAGTGTATTATCTGTTCCGGCAACAAGTTTCTCCTTATCAATTAAAAGCTTTTTTATGTACGATAGTTTTAGATAGTTAAGTGTAACCTCAACCACTGCCTTCTGATATTTTACTATTGATATATCAAAGGTGAAAGCAAACTTTTTATCATCCGTCTCCCAATTATCGGCATAATTATATTGTATACTATCATCCATAGTTTATAATAAGATAAAGGTGTAGTGATTAAATTTTATAGTTATATAAATGCTCTAGGTTCAAACAAACATATAGTATCTTACACATATCACACTCCTGGATCTATAAGAGCAAATAGCCCCTCCATTTTATATGGGGTGTTTCCTTTTATTCCATAATCAATATCTAACAAAAAGTTATATCGATCATCACAAAACTGTCCGACACCATCACCTAATTGAACAAGTTTTACACTGCCCTTAACAAAGTATCCTTCGTCGGTTACATGATAAAGTCTGCACAACCCCTCTTTTCCTAAAGTATATACAAAGTTGTTATCGCTACGTGGAGGCGACTCTTCTGTACCGGTTCTAAGATCATGGTTAAGTATCAGGTTGAATGTTACATCAGGTATTTTTGCTGTATTATCTATGTTAAATTTGAATGTAAATATTACATCCTCATTATCGCTATCGGGTATATTCAGTAGTCTTATCTCAGTATTATGCATAATTTTCCTGTTTATATATGGTGTTACAGATAGTTAGTTATTAATAAATAATTTGTAAGAGATACAGGGAGGAGCACCTCCCTGTAATATGTGTTACACATATTTGATATTCTCAAGAGAGAACTGAAACTTTGTTGCACCCGGACCAGTTCCACCACCTGTCATTACAATATCGGCAGATTCTACACCAAGCAAACCAAGCTCAGTATTTATATCTGATATAATTGCAGAGTTCATTACCTCTCCCTCTTCAATCTGAGAAACAACACCTACCCAAAGTGTTGGTTTAAATTGGAATACAGCTTTCTGCTCAGGAGACACACCTGTTTTTCTGGCAAGCAATTTACCATCTTTGTAAATGTTGGCACAAATTGCACCTTTTATAAGATCGTTACGTAACTGAACCTCTTTTCTTGATGGTCCCGGTCCATAAAACCCAAGCTGATCGCCAGAAGGATCCTGAAAAACATGGAATAACTGACCATTATGTGCAGGAATTGGTGTAATTATCTCATTCCCCCAAGAATCTTCTGCACTAATACGCATACCCATAGGGAATGTAAACTCATGGTGCCATCCTGTAGCACAGTTCTTGATTACTTTCCATGCTACTGCCAGTTCATCAAAATCTGTAGATACATTCTTCTGAAAGAAAACAATGTTCGAATTATTCTGATCGTTTGATTCATTAATGAAATTTAATTTGATATCCGATTTCATAATGTTATAATATTATTTTTCTCCTACTCTGTTTTAAAGGTTTTTCGGATTCCACCCTATAATATTTGGCGCCCTTATTCTTTATATTACAATAGCAAATTTACGTTAGTCCTAGATTTTATATAAGGTGGTTATCACCTGTTTATACTATTCAGGTGGTAGTATTAAAGTCAGATTCATCCAGCAATGTATATGTAAACTCTTGCTGACCAGATTTCTCACACATTGATATAAACTCTTTAAAATCGGCAGCTTTCTGAAATACCTGACATCCGGCAGACCACTTATCAACAAGTATAGATCTGTTTACAGGATTACTGCGATGTATGTTTATTCCAAACATTCCTGTGTATTTGCGCCCTCCTGTATCCAGAATATTATCTCTGTTATTATCGCGCCATACCTGTACAGTTTTATGTTGCACCAACGCTTTGTATCTGTTTCTGTGCATACCCAGCTTAAATGCATCTGTATATTGTCCGGGAACAAGTATTGCTGTTCCTCTAACATTCATTGGGTTATTAAGCCAATACTTTCCCGGATCTGTTGTTGCGGGATATTCATATAACTTTTTGTTTGTATCTACAACTACAATTTTGTCGTCAAAAGAGTTAGATACTAAGTTCTTACTTCTTACTCCAACAATATTAATTTTGTTATCAAAGCATTTGTACCCTTTATGTTTCATCACTTTATAAAGCTCATCAATAGTCATATTCATTTATATTTTTAGATTAATAATCAATAAAAGACCTCGTACTTATTAAAATCAAGGATACTGTTCTGCATTGCCCAGATAACAAGCCCCACAGTATTTTTTGTACAACTTTTCAGCAGAAGGTTGCTCCGGTGTCCTTCAACTGTTCTTTTTGTTATAAATAGTCTCTCGGCAATATCGTTTGTTGTATACTGTTTACAAATAAGATCAAGAACCTCAATTTCTCTATCGGTAAGTTTCTCGTTATCGTTCACAATTGGTTTTGGAACCTTAGATGATATCTGGTTCTTCATGATATCTAACTGCTCTTCTGTAAAGTAAAATCCTTTCTCATTCACCTCCTTAAGAATATCAATAAGATATGTTACCGATATGCTCTTTGATATAAAGGCATTAACTCCTGCTCTGAATAATGAACCTATAAATTCCGGTTTATATACAGAGGTCATTACTATTATCTTTACATTTGGATACTCATTCTGCAGAAACGCAATAAGGTCTACAACTTTTATTGTTGTCAGCTTAAGCTCTATTATTACAACATCAGGTACTTCTGTTCCCGATTTCAAGTAATCAATAAACAGGTTACCATCGGTAAAACTATTTAACAGATTCAACTGTTTACTATTTTCGCAATAGTAATTTAGTAACTCAGCAATTAAAACATCATTATCAACTATCGAAAAAGAAAAGCTATTCATGTGTATAAGGTTTTAATGGGTTTATAAATTCACTTATTATCTAATTTGTAAAGCATTGCATTAATAAAATACCCGATAAAGATTCTAACTATTCTGAGGATATTTAAGGTAGGAAACTACCATTTTATACGTATAGGTATTAATACACGGAGTGAATGTATATAACTTGATGTTTTTAAAATATCGCAATTTATAACATGTAGCTATATAAAGAGGTCTGAAAGAAAAGTGCAATTATCTCTGCATTTTTATAGATATAAAAAGCAGATAATTGTCAATCTTTCTTAATTTTGCGGTTTCTTAATAATGTAACAAAGTAACCCTTACTATAATGGATTATAATTTTAAAGAGACAGAGAAGAAATGGCAGAAATATTGGGCCGATAACAATATCTATAAGGTTGATGTTGATAAATCGAAACCAAAATTTTATGTATTAGATATGTTCCCGTATCCTTCAGGAGCAGGACTACATGTTGGTCATCCACTGGGATACATAGCTTCTGACATTTACTCTCGTTATAAGCGTTTATGCGGGTACAACGTATTGCACCCAATGGGTTACGATGCATATGGTTTGCCTGCTGAGCAGTATGCTATTCAGACAGGACAACACCCTGCAATTACAACAGAAACAAATCTTAACCGATACAGAGAGCAGCTTGATAAAATAGGTTTCTCTTTTGATTGGGACAGAGAGATAAGAACATGCGATCCTGACTACTACAAGTGGACTCAGGCTGCATTTATAAGTATGTTTAATGCATACTTTAATAACAAAACTCAGAAGGCTGAGAATATAGAGGTTCTTGTTAAGGAGTTTGAGGCAAACGGAACAGCAAATATAGATGTTGCTTGTTCTGAAACTCTTCAGTTTACTGCTGCTGACTGGAACGGATATGAGGAGAAGAAACAACAGGAGATTTTGTTGAACTACCGTCTGGCTTATCTTGCCGACACAATGGTTAACTGGTGTCCTGCACTGGGTACTGTACTTGCCAACGATGAGGTAAAAGAGGGATTGTCTGTACGTGGTGGTCACCCGGTTGAGCAGAAGAAGATGCGTCAGTGGTCGTTACGTGTTTCGGCATATGCTGAGAGATTGTTAAGCGATCTTGAGAAACTTGAGTGGAGTGATGCTATTAAGGAGATTCAGCGTAACTGGATTGGAAAATCGCAAGGTGCTGAGGTTACTTTTGATATTAAAGAGAGCGATGTTAAACTGGAGGTGTTTACAACACGTCCGGATACTATATATGGTGTAAGCTTTATGGTTCTTGCACCTGAGAGCGACTATGTTGCTCAGATTACAACAGCAGAGCAGCGTGAGGCTGTAGAAGCTTATGTTGAAGATACAAAAAAACGTACTGAGCGTGAGCGTATGACTGAGGTAAAACGCATTACTGGTGTGTTTACTGGTTCATATGCAGTACATCCGTTTACAGGCGAAGCAATTCCTGTTTGGGTTAGTGAGTATGTTCTTTCCGGATATGGTACTGGTGCTGTAATGGCTGTTCCTGCACACGATAGCAGAGACTTTGCTTTTGCACGTCACTTCAACCTGCCAATTACACAGGTTATTGTTAACCCTGAGCATGGAGAGTCTGATCCTGCAACATGGGAAGATAGCTACGACTCAAAAGAGGGTAAGTGTATTAACTCTGATATTCTTAATGGATTAGATGTTAAGGATGCTATAGATAAGATTATAAGCGAGATTGAGACAAAAGGTATTGGTACAAGAAAGATAAACTACCGTCTGCGCGATGCTATATTTAGTCGCCAAAGATATTGGGGAGAGCCATTCCCGATATACTTTAAGGATGGTATGCCTTATCCTGTTGATATGGATAAATTGCCACTTCAATTACCGGAGATTGACAAATATCTTCCTACAGAAGATGGTCAGCCACCATTAGGACGTGCTGAGAACTGGTGTACAGAAGATGGGCATCCGTATGAGTTATCAACAATGCCGGGATTTGCAGGATCAAGTGCATATTACCTGCGTTATATGGATCCTAAAAACAGCGATGCTCTTGTTGGTAAAGAGGCTAATGAGTACTGGGAGAATGTTGACCTTTATATAGGAGGTACCGAGCATGCAACTGGTCACTTAATATATTCACGTTTCTGGAATAAGGTGTTGTTTGATCTTGGTGAGGTTGTTCTTGATGAGCCATTCAAGAAACTTATAAACCAGGGTATGATTCAGGGACGCTCTAACTTTGTTTACAGGGTTAAAGGAACAAATAAGTTTGTTTCGCTTAATCTTAAAAACGATTACGAGGTTACAAATATTCATGTTGATGTAAATATTGTTAAGAACGATGTTCTTGATGTAGAGGCTTTCAAAAACTGGATGCCAGAGTACGCTGATGCAGAGTTTATACTTGAAGATGATGGTAAATATCACTGTGGATGGGCTATTGAGAAGATGAGTAAGAGTATGTTTAATGTTGTTAACCCTGACGATATTGTAGATCAGTATGGTGCTGACACATTAAGAATGTACGAGATGTTCCTTGGGCCATTAGAGCAGAGTAAACCATGGGATACTAATGGTATTGATGGTGTGTTTAAGTTCTTCAGAAAGCTGTGGAAACTTTATCATGACAACGACAACAATCTGAATATCTCTGATGAGGCTCCTACAAAAGATGAACTTAAGGTTCTGCACAAAACAATAAAGAAAGCAAAAGAGGATATTGAGAACTTCTCATTTAACACATCGGTAAGTACGTTTATGATTTGTGTTAATGAGCTTGGTAAGTTAAAGTGCAACAAACGTGCTATCCTGAACGAACTTGCTATAATATTATCGCCTTATGCACCGCATATTGCCGAGGAGTTATGGCATCTGTTAGGTAACAAGACCAGTGTAGTAACTGCCACGTTCCCTGAGGTAGATGAGAGCGTACTTGTAGAGAATAGTGTGCTTTATCCGGTATCGTTTAATGGAAAAATGAGGTTCAAAATTGAAGCTCCGGCAGATATGAAGCCCAAAGATGTAGAAAACATGGTGCTGAATGATGAACGTTCTGAGAAATGGCTCGACGGTAAAACCCCTAAAAAGGTAATTGTTGTACCGGGCAGAATTGTTAATATAGTATTATAAGAGATATAACAATAATATTAACAAAGGCCGCCCGAAAAGAGGCGGCCTTTTATTTTTCCAGAAACATTTTAAAAGTCTGTTAACCCCGGATACTATTTATATATGATTTTTGAATAACATCATTAAATGGTGGATTGTTATACAGGTATTAATCTGTTTCTTAACTTATTTAATAAATAATAGTTTACATTTTTTAATTATTCGGTAATGAATAACTTGGCTAAAACAATTAAGGAGTACTCAATAATTACATTGGGTTTGTTCATCTTTACATTAGGATGGTCCTCTTTTCTTATCCCTTCGGGTATTGCCGGAGGTGGAGTTAGTGGTATTGGTGCAATTATATATTTTGCCACCAATCAGGCAATACCTGTTGCCGCCAGTTACTTTGTAATAAACTTCGGACTTTTGCTTATTGCTCTTAAAGTTCTTGGTAAAGGATTTGGCATAAAAACGATATACGCTATTGCAATGTCGTCGCTGTTTTTCTGGTTGTTTGAACAGTTTATTACTGTTCCGGTTGTAAAAGAGAAGTTCATGGCTGCTATTATTGGTGGTGTAATGGGCGGTGTTGGTGTAGGTATCACCTTTAGTCAGGGAGGAAGTACCGGAGGTACCGATGTTATTGCACTTATGATAAATAAGTACAGAAATATCAGCCCGGGAAGATTAATAATGTATATCGACCTTATTATAATATCATCATCGTTTTTTGTATGGAACGATTTAGAGATTGTTGAGCGTTTTGAGCTGATTGTATACGGATATGTTGTAATGGCAGTAACCGCATACGCCGTTGATTTGGTAATATCGGGTGTTAGTCAGTCGTTACAGATATTTATATTCTCAGATAAACATGAGGCTATAGCCAAACGTATTGCAGAAGAGGCACAACGCGGTATTACTATTATTAACGGAAAAGGTTGGCATAGTCAGGCACACCAGACAATACTTATGGTAATGATCCGTAAATCAGAGTCGAGTCATCTGTACAGAATTGTTAAAGATGAAGATCCAAATGCATTTATGTCTGTTAGCAGTGTAATGGGTGTTTACGGAAAAGGTTTTGACTCAATTGGTCGTAAATAACATATAATTATCCGCTATCTTTTTATCCGGATAAATCTTTAATAAAGATATTAAGAACCCCTTGTTTTTGATTACATATTAACAAAGACAAGGGGTTCTTCTGTTTTCTTACATACTGTAACTGGATTTTATATACAATTTTTCTTAGTTTTGTTATCTACATTTTTATTAACAGGATAAAACAAAGGAGAACAGGCAGATGAGTGTAAAAAAAATCGCGGGCATTTTTATTGGGATAGTGTGTTTAGGTTTAGCAGTTTGGTACTTTATAGACAGAGGTATATCTGAAGAGCACAAAATTAAAATTACAACAACCGATACACTTGAGATATCAAAAAATATAATAGAGAAACCTTATAGCCCAATGCCTGTTGCAGACTCATTCAGGATAGAGACAAAAAAGATTAAATGGGGTCAGAATCTTGCCTATATACTTCATAAAAAAACAAACCTCGAAAACAATCAGGTAAACAATCTTATAAACAGTACAAGTGAAATATTTGATCTGAGAAAGATTAAAGCCGGAGCAAAATACAAACTTTACTTTGATAGTAAAGACTCTGCAAGATATCTTGTTTATAACCACTCAAAAATAGATTTTCTGATATATAATCTGGATTCTGTAAATGTTAAATTATATAGTAAACCTATACATACTGAACGCCAAAAACGATCTGGTAAGATAGAATCGTCTTTATGGAATGCTATGGTACATAATAATATTAATCCTGTTGTTGCCGGAGAGTTATCTGATATATATGCCTGGACAATAGATTTCTTTGGTCTGCAAAAAGGCGACAAATTCACGGTTATTTACGACGAAGAGTTTGCCGATAGTACATCAATAGGTGTTAGTAAAGTATACGGTGCAGTATTTGAGCATAATGGCGAGAAACATTTTGCAATTAATTTTGAGCAGGATAGTACAGAAAGTTTCTGGGACGAAAAGGGTAATAGTCTTAGAAAAGCTTTTCTTAAAGCTCCACTTAAATTCTCGCGCGTAAGTTCAAAATTCTCGCGTCGCCGTTTCCATCCTGTTCTTAAAATATATCGTCCGCACAGTGGTGTGGATTATGCTGCTCCAACAGGTACACCTGTATACAGCATTGGCGACGGAAAGATAATTACAAAAAGATATAGCAAATCTGCCGGATACTACGTTAAGATAAAACACAATAGCGTATATATCACACAGTATAATCACTTCTCACGATTTGCAAAAGGATTAAAATTAGGGCAACGAGTAAAACAGGGTCAGATAATAGGATATGTTGGTGCAACAGGTTATGCCACAGGCCCGCATCTTGACTTCAGAATATTCAAATCAGGAAAAGCTATTGATCCTCTTAAAGTAAAAGCGCCTCCTGTTAAACCTATTAAAGAGACTTATCAGGAAGCGTTTAATGTTGAAAAGAAAAAGATACTTACGGAGTTAAACGAAGCGGTATCAGGATCATTATCATGAATCTGATTCTTCGTCCAAATCGGAATCATCTTCAGGAAATAATTCAGGCAGAAGAACTCTCTCTATAGTACGGGGGAAGAATCTGTACTCTAACGTATGTATAGCAGCTGCAATATCTTCGGGTGTGTAGCTGCTCTCTATTTCTACCTCTTTCTGCAAAATTACAGCTCCTTTATCATACTCCTTATTTACATAATGAATTGTAATACCAGTTTTTTTATCCCCATTCTCTTTTACAGCTCTGTGCACATTCATTCCGTACATTCCCTTACCGCCATATTTTGGCAAAAGAGCCGGATGAATGTTTATAATACTGTTTTCAAACTTATCAATAAGATACTCGGGAACAAGCCATAAAAAACCTGCCAAAACAATAAATTCTATCTCTCTGTCGAGAAGAAAATCAAGAACTTTCTCTGATTTATAGAAATCTTCTCTATCAAAAATAACGCAATCAACACCCCATTGCGCAGCTCTCTCTACAACATAAGCATCTGGGTTATTGGTCAGTACACAGTTTACAGATATATCCTTACTACTGACAAAGTACGACATAATATTCTCAACATTGGTTCCTGACCCGGAAGCAAATAGTGCTATTTTCTTCATTTTGTGTATATTGTAAATATGTTTGTAATACAAAAATGGATAAAAAACCAAAAAAATGATCATAAAACAGGTATAAAGAGTAAAAAAAATTATTTTTGCAGTCGGGAAATCATTTTTTCTTTGTTTTTAAGGAAGTAATGTATTTCTTTGCAGAGTTAATTTTAGTACTAATTAAAATTTTAAGTTATGTCTGATATTTCAACAAGAGTTAAAGGAATCATTGTTGACAAATTAGGAGTTGATGAGAACGAAGTTACTTCAGAAGCTAGCTTCACTAACGATCTAGGTGCTGATTCACTAGACACTGTTGAGCTAATCATGGAGTTTGAAAAAGAGTTCAACATCAGTATTCCAGACGATCAAGCTGAGAACATTGGAACTGTTGCTGATGCAGTTAAATATATTGAAGAGAACGCGAAGTAATTTTCAATAAGAAAAAATAATTTCGAAAACCTCACATTACACTATAATGGAGTTAAAACGAGTAGTAGTTACAGGAATTGGAGCAATTACACCTTTAGGGAATGACGCAAAATCATTTTGGGAAAATCTCGTTAAAGGTGAATCAGGATGTGATATGATATCACATTTCGATGCTTCAAAGTTTAAAACCAAATTTGCGTGCGAGGTTAAGAATTTCGATTCGAAAGATCACTTCGACAGAAAAGAGGCAAAGACATTGGATCTTTATGCTCAATTCGCTATTGTTGCTGCCAAAGAGGCAGTTGAAGATGCTAATTTTGATTTTGAATCGTTAGATCTTGACAGAACAGGAGTTGTTTGGGCATCCGGAATCGGTGGTATTGGAACTTTTATGGAGGAGGTTAGATCTTTTGTTTCAGGAGATGGGACACCTCGTTTCTCTCCTTTCTTTATTCCAAAAATGATTTCGGATATTGCTGCTGGACATATTTCAATGAAATATGGTTTCCGCGGACCTAACTTCGGAACTGTTTCTGCTTGCGCGTCATCAACGAATGCTTTGATTGATGCATTTAATTATATTCGTTTAGGAAAAGCTAACGCATTTGTTGTTGGTGGTTCTGAGGCCTCAGTTACACAGGCTGGTGTTGGTGGATTTAACGCTATGCGTGCACTATCTACAAACAACGACGAATATAAAACTGCTTCGCGTCCGTTTGACGCATCCAGAGATGGATTTGTAATGGGCGAAGGAGCCGGAGCAATTATCTTGGAAGAATATGAGCATGCTGTAAAGCGTGGAGCTACAATATATGCTGAGATGGCTGGTGGCGGAATGTCTGCTGATGCTCATCACCTTACTGCACCACATCCAGAAGGATTGGGAGCAATGAATGTGATGAGAAATGCATTAGAAGATGCTGAGCTTAAACCAGAAGATATCGACTATATTAATGTTCACGGTACAGCTACTCCTCTTGGCGATATTGCTGAGCTGAAAGGTATTAAGGGAGTTTTTGGAGATCATGCATACGAAATGAATGTAAGTTCAACAAAATCTATGACCGGTCACCTTTTAGGAGCTGCAGGTGCAATTGAAGCATTAGCAGTTATTCTTTCTGTAAAAAATGACGTGGTGCCTCCAACGGCTAACCACAAGAATCCAGATCCAAATATCGACGAAAAATTCAATCTTACTTTACACAAAGCTCAAGAGCGTGAAGTACGTGCGGGTTTAAGTAATACATTTGGCTTTGGTGGTCATAATGCTTCAGTTATTTTCAAAAAATTCGCTGAGTAAAGTTGAAAGTAATTAAATACTTACAGCATAAAATAAAACTTCTTTTCGTAAAAGAAAAGGAGTTTTATTTGTTTTTAAAAAAATCAATAGGCGTCACTCCTTACAAGATGTCTGTTTACAGGTCTGCACTTACCCATAAGTCGGCCTCGCAACAACAACGTAAAGGTTCTTCATCTAATAACGAACGCCTAGAATTTTTAGGCGATGCAATTCTTGATGCTGTTATTGGTGAATATCTTTATGAGAAGTTTCCCGATCAACAAGAAGGTTTTCTATCTAAAGTACGATCTAAAATTGTGAGTCGCGACAGTCTTAACCAACTGGCATGCGATCTTAATATTGATAAGTTTGTGATGTCGCAAACAAATCATAATAAGACAAAAAAGAATCTGTACGGAAATGCTTTTGAGGCATTAGTTGGTGCAATATTCCTTGATCATGGATATAACTATACCTACAGATGGTTCACCAAACGAATAATGCATAACTTTATTAATTTAAGAAAGTTATTGCTTACAGAATCTGATTTTAAGAGCCGACTTATTGAGTGGGGACAAAAGGTTAAAACAAAGGTTGTTTTTGATACATTTGAATCAACCGATATTAAGACAAAAAGAACCGTATTTGTATCATATCTGTACTTTAACTCAGATTTTAAAGTTAACGGATCCGGAAACTCAAAGAAAGAGGCAGAACAAGATGCTGCCAAGAATATATTCCCGGAGGTTTTTCCCGAAAAAAATATTTAATATATTGTAGAGATATAACTATATCTTGAAACAGACAGTATACAAATTAAACAGCATTACAACCAATATTAAGTATATTGGCTTAATTGCTGATTGTACAATGTATAAACTTGCCTGGCAATGTAATAAACTGTTTGGTTGGGATCTGCATATAGATCACTCTGAACTAATGGTATCAAATGCACTGTCAGATATCAACAAACTGATATCGGTAAGTAACGATAACAACTCTATGATATACATATTTGAGAATAATATTAATGGTAAAACTGCTATTCCAAAACTAAAGCACTTTACACATATTATTGCTATTAACAGCTCAGATTACAATATTAACAGCACTATTCCCAGATTCAAAGATATTAAAGGTATAAGATTATCGGCAGAGATATCAGCAGAAGATATTCCTGAAGAGATACCTGAGATTATTAACACAGAGTGTTAATAAGGCAGTTATACAAAAAAAGAGTTGCCTCCCGACAACTCTTAGTTCTTTACTTACCCTAAATTAACTATGAAAAAAACACAATTTCTTTTTTTTACTTTTATTATTTTGCTTTGATGTAAAAGTATTGCTAATTACAGTTAAGCACATTTAATGAAAGTTAAAGTATGTTAACCCTTAACAATTATTGAATAAGTGGCTTAAATTTGTACTATAACATCTGTTGTTTAGTGAGGTTTTTACTTCTCATAATTAATTAACAATAGCAGAGATACGGAGGATATATACACGATGAATAATAAGGTACTACAATTTGTTGTATTTCTGATAAGTGCAGCATCAATAATTCTGATTCTGTTTCAATCTTTATGGATAAACCAATCGTTTGGTGTTAAGAAGTTACAATTTGACAAAGATGTTCATAATGCCCTGCATGAAGTAAATGAGGTTATAGAGCATCAGGAGATTTTGAAACACTCTATGGATCATATTGGCCCTGTAACAACTAACTCATACGATTTTATGGGTACACAATCAATTACACTTGAGAAGGGAGGCAACGTAATTAAGACCAAACAATACAAACAACGTTTCTTTAAACTTAAAGATCTTGACTCATTAAAGATTCCTCGTTTAAGTGCATATCTGGGTGTTGATACTATCACCCTAAATAATAGTATACATGGCTTTAGCAATGATAAACGAGATGGAGGTAAAAGAATATTCAACGATCTGCTACCTGTATCAAAAAAGTTATCAAACAAAACCATTATGGTAGAACAGGTAGTAAATAAACTTATAAGAGTTGAGGTTGATATAGAGGATAGAATAAGTAAGCCTTATCTTGATTCAATAATAAGAAGCAGGCTTTTGCTAAATGGAATAAATACAGGCTTTGTATATCGTGTTTTTAACAATAAGGGTGAGGATATTTTTAAAACGATTGATCCTGACAACTATAATCACGATAATGAATACAGTATCAGATTATTCCCAAATGATATTCTGTCTAAACCAAGTTATCTACATCTGTCGTTTCCGTCAAGAAGCAGTTTTCTGTTAAACTCGCTATGGCCTCTGTTAACAGCAAGTATTGTGCTCACAATAATTATAATATCAACATTCTATTACACTTTGCGAATAATTTTCAGACAGAAGAAACTATCTGAAATAAAGAACGATTTTGTTAATAATATGACCCATGAACTAAAAACGCCAATTGCTACAATCTCATTAGCATCGCAAATGCTCAGCGATAAATCTATACCAGACGAAGCTAAAAACTACTCAAGCATAGGCGATATTATAAACAAAGAGAGTAAACGTCTCGGATTTCAGGTTGAAAAGGTTCTGCAGATGGCTGTTTTTGATAAAGGAGAGATAAAACTTAAGCGTAAAGATGTTGATGTAAACAATATTATTAACAATGTTGTTAGAAATACACAATTAATAATTGAGAAAGCAGATGGTGAACTAAAAGTAAACTTGAATGCTAAAGAAACAATTGTTAACTTAGATGAGGTTCACTTTACGAATATTATATCTAATCTTTTAGATAATGCAGTGAAATATTCTAAAGAAAAACCCGTTATTGAACTGAGCACTCGTAACAATAAAGAAGGTATATTTATTACTATTAAAGATAACGGTATTGGTATAAAAAGAGATGATCTGAAACGCATATTCGATCAATTTTACAGAGTTTCTACAGGTAACAGACACGATGTAAAGGGATTTGGTCTGGGGTTAAGTTATGTAAAGAAAATGGTTGATTTTCACAAAGGGGCAATTAATGTTGAAAGTGAGATAAACCGTGGCACATCTTTTGAGCTATTTTTCCCGTTCCGTTTGAAAAATTAATAACCATGAGTATAAAAAATTTAAGAGTACTATTAGCCGAAGATGACGAAAGTCTTGGAATGTTGCTTTTTGAGTATCTAAAAGCAAAAGGATTGGATGTTGAGCACGTAAAAGATGGTGTTGCAGCATACAACGCATTCAAGAAATCGACATTCGATATCTGCATTTTTGATGTTATGATGCCAAAAGAGGATGGATTTACGCTGGCTAAGCGAATCCGTGCTACAGACAAGTCTACTCCAATTATCTTTTTAACAGCAAAATCGTTAAAAGAAGATATTATAGAAGGATTCCTTATTGGTGCAGACGACTATATGACAAAGCCTTTTAGTATGGAGGAGCTTCTGTTAAGAGTAGATGCTATAATGCGTCGTGTTAAAACAGGAAATAATAACGAGGATGTTGAGTTTTTTGAGATTGGAAGATACAATTTTGATGTAAAGAAACAGGTAATAACAATTGATGAAAAAACTCAAAAACTTACAACCAAAGAGTCTGAATTATTAAGACTTCTCTGTATAAATATGAACGGGCTACTTGAAAGAAACTATGCTCTGGAAAACATCTGGCAAGAGGATAGCTATTTTAATGCCAGAAGTATGGATGTATATATAACAAAGCTGCGAAAATATTTAAAAGAAGATCCGCAGATTGAAATAATTAATATTCACGGAAAAGGATTCAAATTGGTTGTACCATAATTGTCCGTGATTTGATATCCTATTTGTTATTCTAAGATTTTTATGGTAAAATTACGGTTGTTAATCCTACACAATGCCATATTTATAGTTCTGTGAATTACAAATAGTTGTATGATTAATTGTTTATGAATTATTTTTTACAAATCAGTTGATATTGCGTATGAGCCTCTTTAATCTGTTTTTTAAGATCCCTTCAACCTACAAAGTTGAGAAGCAAAAAAGAAACCTTGAACAATCGTACAAGGAATTCATAGAGTTTAAAGATTCTGACGAACTGGCACGTTACTACGAAATTGATAGTTACGTAAAGTCTGATGAGTTTAAACAGCGTAAACACGAGATAGAGAATAAAAGTTTTTCTGACACTGAAGAGAGTCATAAACTATCCAGATACAAAGAGTTAAAAAAGGATAAGCGAATAACTCTATATTACAACTATGAGGCTTCAGGACTTCCTAAGTTAATTGACGAGATAGAGGCTTCTGGGAAAGCAGAAAAGTATCAGGAACTTTGGAAAATTGTTGATTCAAAAGAGTTTATTACAAAAAGCAGTAACGGTAATTTTAAGAATTCACCTGAATATCAGGTTAAACTTGAGTTTGATGTTATTGCAAATGACAAAGATTTTAAAAAGTATCTTGAGGCAAGAGATTCTGACGATTACAGCTCATACAGAGAGATATCTAA
The DNA here is from genome assembly GCA_025210735.1 of Bacteroidales bacterium. Lineage (GTDB taxonomy): Bacteria > Bacteroidota > Bacteroidia > Bacteroidales > UBA6680 > UBA6680. The sequence goes on along the minus strand of JAOARD010000009.1, from coordinate 43,947 downwards.
AAGCGATCTTCTAAAAGAGTTTAAAGAGCTTGAGGAGTTTGTTCATTCAGAGGGATTCCTGAATTTTAAAGCTCTTATGGAGGGTAACAAAAAGAAGAGATATATCAATTCTGATGAGTTTAAACTTGTTGAGGAGCTAAACGGATTAAAAAGATCTGAAAGAATTATTAGCCATCTTAAACTAAAAGAGAAGAATAACTTTAATTTAGTTGAGAACTGGAATCTGATTTTTGAGGATGACTTTAACAATACAAAACTAGATACAGACAAATGGATTACCAGACATTTCTGGGGCGAAACAATTCTTAACGACAACTACTCTGTATACGGAGATCAGCACTGTTACAAGGATGAAAACGTATCTGTAACAAACGGAAATCTTAAGATTGTAACAAAATCAGATAACTGCCAGGGGAAAATCTGGGATCCGAAACTTGGTTTCATAACAAAGAGCTTTAAATACTCATCTGGTATTGTTAACACCGGAAGTACTTTCCGTCAGAAATACGGAAAATTTGAGGCTAAGATAAAGATTAACAATCCTAAGGCTATTACAAATGCTTTCTGGATGCTTTCAAACAAATCGTATCCTCATATAAACATCATGAACACCGTAAAAGGACATGTTGAGATGGGGGTTCTTACCAAAGATGGTGAGAAAATGCTGAAGAATATTGCCAAAAAGAAAGCAGGTAAATTTGCAAACGATTTTTATATCTATACCCTTGAGTGGACTCCACAGAAGCTAATATGGTATATTAACGATGTTGTTATTAAAGAGATTACAACAAATATTCCTGATGAAGAGATGTATATAGCTCTTAGCTCTGGTATTAATACAGATATAAACGGATCTGTATTACCGGTAACTATGGAGGTTGACTGGGTTAGATGTTATAATCTTAAGGAGTAGCAAAACCATTAAAAGCGGTTACATTTAGTATAACCTTTTTATCATCATAATAGGTCATGGAAGAGTCAAAATTCCATGGCCATTTTTTTTGCTCTTTATATGCTGACACATCCGCATACAGTGTTGGTTTAACACCTAAAAATTCATCATCCTCAGAGCGCCACTCCTCCTCAACATCAGTAATAACAGCATGGTTATATCCCGACAAAAATTCAAGGTGTTTCTCCTGAATCATCTTTCGCAGTTTTAATAACTGACCATCAGACTTCAATCCTTTCTGCTTCAGGTAATCTATCAATAATATATCTAACTGATTAAGAATATTTAATGATACAACATAATCAGCATGATAATCAATAGTAAATTTTGATGACGACAGATACGAAACTATATTAAACAGGTCTGATTTCAGTTGAGACTGTTTTAGTTTAAAACATCTCTCTAACATCCCTCCGGTAATATCTGCACATACAAGCTCCAGATTACTATGTTTTGCTGCCAGCTTTTTAACATGTGCAGGATGTTTTATATCGTAAAGTACAACTCTGTTAAATTGATTAATTATCTGGTTAACAGGAAAATCAAGCAACCAACCACTACCTAAAACAACAATGGTTCCGTTTTTATCCTTAGCGCTATCAATTATAAACTGCTTTGTATTATTCAGATGAGAATCCCACCTCCCCTGCTCTCTTTTGTAGCGTCTGTAAATTCCGCCAAAATCAGTAAGATAGTTCATCCTGTAAAGCATATATCTGTTGTAGATTCCCATGATATTTATATTGTTTATTGTACGAATATAACAATTAATCTGCCCCATATATTAGCAACAGATTTCAATATTCAAGATAATATATATTATACCATAATCCGGTTATACAACAACTCAAATTGCACCTCAACTGAATATTAACAATCTGGTGCAATATAAGATTTGGTAAAACATATAGCATAAAAAAACCTCGCAATTGTGTTGCGAGGCTTCTGTATATAACTTGTCTCTTATTAATCGAGTTTAAGTACAGCAAGAAATGCTTTCTGTGGTACCTGTACATTACCAACCTGCTTCATACGTTTCTTACCTTTTTTCTGCTTCTCTAATAGTTTACGCTTACGTGTGATATCACCACCATAACATTTTGCTGTAACATCTTTACGCACTGCTTTAACTGTAGATCTTGAAACAATCTTTGCACCTATAGCTGCCTGAATTGCAATATCAAACTGCTGACGTGGTATAAGTTCTTTAAGTTTCTCACATATTCGTTTTCCGAAACTATAAGCATTATCAAAGTGAATAAGCGACGATAAAGCATCTACCTTCTCACCATTCAACAGAATATCAAGCTTTATAAGTTTAGACCTTCTGTAATCTGTCTGAACATAATCAAAAGATGCATATCCTTTAGATATACTCTTAAGTTTATCATAGAAATCAAATACAACCTCACCCAGTGGCATATTAAATGTAAGCTCAACCCTATCGCTCGACAAATATGTCTGGTTAGTCATCTCTCCTCGCTTCTCAAGACACAGTGTCATTATCTGCCCTATATAGTCAGACTTTGTAATAACCTGCGCTCTGATCATCGGTTCTTCTATATAATCAATATGCTTCTCTTCTGGCAAACCTGATGGATTATACACTTCAAACACCTCTCCTTTTTTTGTATACACATTGTACACAACGTTTGGTGTAGTAGTAATAACTGCCATATCAAATTCTCTGTCAAGACGCTCCTGAATAATCTCCATATGCAACAAACCAAGGAATCCACAACGGAAACCAAATCCTAATGCAGCAGACGATTCCGGCTCATATGTAAGAGAAGCATCATTAAGCTGAAGTTTCTCCATTGCATATCTCAACTCCTCGTAGTCATCAGTATCAACAGGATATACTCCGGCAAATACCATTGGCTTAACCTCCTCAAATCCTTCAATAGCATTCTCACAAGGTCTGTCAACATGTGTTATTGTATCACCAACCTTAACCTCTTTAGCAGTTTTAATACCAGATATTATATATCCAACATCTCCTGTTTTAAGAACCTTACGTGGCTCCTGATTTAGTCTAAGAACACCAATCTCATCAGCATCATACTTCTTGCCGGTGTTAACAAACTTAACCATATCGCCCTTCTTAATCTCTCCGCTAAGTATTTTAAAGTATGCAATAATTCCTCTAAACGAGTTAAATACCGAGTCAAAGATTAAAGCCTGGAGTGGTGCTTCCGGCTCACCTTTTGGTGCAGGTACCTTTGTAATTATATCGTGTAAAATATCATCAACACCCATTCCGGTTTTTCCGCTGGCTCTTATGATATCTTCTCTTTCGCATCCAATTAGTTCTATAATCTGCTCCTCTACCTCATCCGGCATAGCGTTGTCAAGATCCATCTTGTTCATCACCGGAATAATTTCAAGGTCGTTTTCTATAGCAAGATAAAGGTTTGATATTGTTTGTGCCTGAATACCTTGTGTTGCATCAACAATTAGTAATGCTCCCTCGCACGCGGCAATAGATCTTGACACCTCATAAGAGAAATCAACGTGTCCCGGGGTGTCAATAAGGTTAAGCACATAATCCTTACCTTCGTATTTATAGTCCATCTGTATTGCATGCGACTTAATGGTAATTCCACGTTCACGCTCAAGATCCATATCGTCAAGTACCTGTGCCTGTAACTCTCTCTCACTAACAGTTTCTGTATGCTCTAATAGTCTGTCGGCTAGTGTACTTTTTCCGTGGTCAATATGGGCTATAATGCAAAAGTTTCTTATATGTTCCATCTATTGTCTGTTATAATCGTAATTATCTAGTATTATAAATATACTGTAAATAGCGCACAAAAATATCCAAATAGTTTGGATTTCCATATAACTTTTTGATGTAAAATGGTATTACCTTGTTACGACGGGCTATCCTCTACCTGTTTTATGGTTCTCATAAACTTATCATATCCGGCACGCTTAACAGCAGATTTTCTGAAAATTTCATTAAATGTTGATTTATCCATACTGCTCCAGTCATGCTTTGTAAAGCTTAACAGATTATCATGAGGATTAAATTCCAACACATTATGAGGTTTTACTTTTCGGTTCCATGGGCAAACATCCTGACATATATCGCAACCAAAAACCCTGTCATTAATATTAGTAACAATATTCTCGTCAATATCTTCGCGGTTCTCAATAGTGTTATAACTCAAACACAGTCCGGCATCTATAACACCACTACTAACTATTGCTCCTGTAGGACATGCATCAATACATTTTGTGCAGTTACCACAATAGTTATTAACACTCTTCTCATCCGGTTTAAGATCTATATCAACAAGCAACTCTCCTATAAAAAAGAATGAACCCATCTCCTTGTTTATTAACAGTGAGTGTTTACCAATCCAACCTAAACCAGATTTAACAGCCCACTGTCTTTCCAATACCGGAGCACTATCAACAAACGCTCTATAATTAATTTGTGTTATCTCATTAATATCAGCCGCCAGTTTATGCAGTTTAGCCTTTATTACATTATGATAGTCCTTTCCATAAGCATACTTTGCTATATGGTATGTATCATCCGGCTGTCTGTTTTCTGGATAGTAGTTTAGCAGAACTGATATAACAGATTTTGTTCCCGAATTCAGAAGTTCAGGAGAAAGACGTTTGTCAAAATTATTAGCCATATAGTCCATACCTGCATTATATCCATTATCAAGCCACTGTTTTAAACCAGCACTATACTCTTTTAATTCAGTTGCAACTGATATTCCGCAAGCATCAAAACCCAGCTCTACAGCTTTTTGTTTTATTATATCTTCTATACTACCTTCTGCACTATTCATATATACAAAGATAAAAAACTGTTTAAAACTAACTTCAGGAAACAAAAGCATGGGCAGAGAATTTTCATACACCCAAGAACCTGTTTCTTCATTTTTAATTTAATCCCTGAACCCTTTACAAATTTTGTTGTTATAGCATGTTAAGTTGGTTTATCAACTATAGCATTCATCCGGCTGATATATCAATGTAATACCAAAACTATTAAATTTAAACCTGACTTATGATTTCACTTGACAACACTCAAAAAGCATTCAGATACAAATCCGATTCAGAATTAAAAAGAGCTCACTTTCTGTTTAACAGTCTTAAATATCCTGTATTTGTTACAGTAGGATCTGCTCTTGTAAACATTGCTTTAAAGCTACATATTCCAATTAAGTGGGCTGTAAAACCTTTTATATACAAACATTTTGTTGGTGGCGAAACGCTTGAGGATAGTATAAATGCTATTGATACCCTTGCAAAATACAATGTTAAAAGTATTCTCGATTTCTCTGTTGAGGGTAAGGAGACAGACAAAGAGATAGAGAGAGCTTTTAAAGAGACATTAAGAGCTGTTGAGTTTGCTGGTGGTAATAAAAACATTCCGTTTGCTGTGTTTAAACCTACAGCACTAACAAAGTCATATGTCCTTGAAAAGAGAAGCCTTAACAAAGACCTTACTGAAGAGGAGTTAAAGGAGTTTAACAAATTTGAAGAGAGAATTGATAAACTCTGCTCAACCGCATATAACAACAACAAACCAATTCTTATTGATGCTGAAGATAGCTGGTTTCAGAATGCAATTGATGAGGTCACAGAGAGAATGATGGCTAAATATAATAGAGATAGAGCAATTGTTTACAATACACTTCAGATGTACCGTACAGGAAGGTTAGAGTACCTGCAGGAACTACATAAGAAAAGTGTTGAGATGGGATTCTTTGTGGGTGCAAAGTTTGTTAGAGGAGCCTATATGGAGAAAGAGAGAGAAAGAGCTGAGAAATATGGATATCCTTCGCCAATACAGCCAGACAAACCTGCTACAGATAATAACTACAACAGCGGGTTAGAATATAGTATGAACAACATAGATCGTATATCGATATTTAATGGTACTCATAATGAAGATAGCTGTATGCTGTTGATTGATTTAATGGATAAAGCAGGTATAAAGCCAACCGATGAAAGGGTGTGGTTCTCTCAACTATATGGCATGAGTGATAATATCAGCTTTAATATTGCCGATGCCGGATACAATGTTGCAAAATACCTTCCGTACGGTCCTGTAAACGACGTAATGCCATATCTTTTACGTCGTGCAACTGAAAATACTTCGGTTAAAGGACAAACAGGTCGAGAATTAAGTTTAATTTTGAGAGAAATTAAACGACGTAAAAATGATACTGGAAAATAAGAGACGAGTTATCAGATACAGATTCAAAGAGTTTATTGGAGCAGTAATCGCTGTCTCTATATTCGCTTTTCTGCTTTCATCAGACTACTTTAGTGAGGGCATACTTGGTTTATCAGATGTTTTTTGGTCTATAGTAACAATCATGGTATATATGGTTTTAATAGCATACCATTTCTATCTTGACCTTAACTATATATACTTCTCCGATTCTGAAAAAAGAGTTGTTTTCAGATACTACTCTATACGTCCATTCAACGATAGCAAGAATGCTATAGAGATGGATTTTAATCAGTTTGGAGGTTACAGTATAGATAAAAGAGGTTTGAGAACCTATATTACACTTTACAGAAATATGGGTGGTAATAAAGCAAAATATCCAGAGGTGTCTATAACATCATTAAGCAAAGAGCAACAAGACATATTAAAAAAATCGTTGGATAAAATATCATAATATAGTCAGCCATTTTTAGTACCTTAAATATAAAAATGGCTGATACAGATATTAGAAATATCATAGCTCTGTCTATGCTTCCAGGTATAGGTATTAAAAGTGCTCATAATGTTATCAACAATATTAATGATATCTCTATTCTCTTTACAGCAAAAGTAAAACAGCTTACAGAGTTTGGTTTTACAAGACTAATTGCCGAAAAAATAATATCTAAAAGAGAAGATACTCTGATACAGGCAGAAAAAGCAATAGAGTTCTACACTAAGAACAATATTAATATCCTCCCCTACTATCACAATAATTATCCAAAACGACTTTTAAATTGCTCTGACTACCCGCTAGTACTATTCTACAAAGGCGTTTGTAATCTTGATAGCACAAAACATGTTGCAATTGTGGGTACCCGTAAAGCAAGCAAATACGGAGCATATGTATGTTCACAACTGATTGAGCAATTTACAGAGCTTAATATCAACCCTGTTATTATTAGCGGTCTTGCTTATGGAATAGATATTATTGCACACAAAGAGGCTCTGAAAAAAGGCTTGCAAACCATAGGTGTATTAGGTCATGGTATGGATATCATATACCCTGCAACACATCGTAATGTAGCAAAGCAGATGGTTGAGTATGGTGGTATTCTTACAGAGTTTCTTCCGGGAACACTCAGAGATCCGTCAAACTTTGTAAAACGTAACCGCATAATTGCCGGATTATCTGATTGTCTTATTGTAATTGAATCTGCCGAAAAGGGAGGATCTCTTATAACTGCTGATCTTGCAATTTCATACAATCGAGATGTCTTTGCTATTCCGGGACCTGTTAACCAGCCACAATCTGTGGGTTGTAATAATCTTATTAAGACAAACAGGGCCGGACTAATAGATTGTGCAAAAGATATAGCAGAAAATATGAACTGGTCTGCGGGCAGATTACCCGTACAGAAACAGATTGGTTTGTTTGCTGAACTGGAAGGTGATGAGAAAATAGTTGTTGATATCTTAAAAGAACACAACTCTATACACTTTGATCAACTATGTTCAATTGCCGGAATGACAAGCGGAAAATTATCTCTATCATTACTAAATCTTGAGTGCAAAGGTCTGGTAAAATCATCGCCCGGTAAATATTACGGACTTCTTTAATTCTGTTTTTAGTATGTTTGCATCAAAATTAGAAACAGGTTATGAACTGGATTGATACACATACACATCTTTTTCTTGAACAGTTTAAAGATGATAGAGAAGATGTAATAAAAAGAGCTATAGATAGCGGTGTTTACAAATTACTACTACCAAATATAGATTCAAAATCAATTGATGATCTGAAAGAGACAGTAAAGCTCTTTCCGGATAATTGCTATCCAATGATTGGTTTGCACCCAACCAGTGTTGATAATAATTTCACATCTGAACTAGATTTAGTTAAAAGCGAACTAAAATCAGAGAAATATATAGCTATTGGTGAAATTGGAATTGATCTGTATTGGGACAAGACATTTTTAAAAGAACAACAACAAGCCTTTGCAACACAACTAGATCTGGCTTTAGAATACAATCTGCCTGTTGTAATACACGCACGCGAAAGTTTTGCCGAGATATTTGAGGTGCTTGAGAACTACAGAGATTCAGGTATAACAGGTGTTTTTCACAGCTTTACAGGAACCTTAGAGGATGCCAACAAAGCTATTGATATGGGATTTATGATAGGTTTTAATGGAATTCTTACCTTTAAAAACTCAGGTTTAGATAAAATTGCAGAGCAAGTTGATATAAAACATATTCTTTTAGAAACAGATTCGCCATATTTGGCCCCTACTCCGTACAGAGGAAAAAGAAACGAGAGTAGCTATGTTATTAATGTAGGAAACAAACTAGCCGATATAAAGGGTATAAGCATTGAAGATGTTGCACGAATAACAACTGAGAATGCAGAAAGGCTGTTCAACATATAAAATATAAAGGGTATGAAGCAGGATACATCGCTATTAATTATTTACACAGGCGGAACAATTGGCATGATGAAAAATCCGGCCACAGGTTCATTGGCACCATTCAATTTTGAGAAAATTCAGGAAGAGGTTCCTGAACTAAAGAAATTTGGATTCAAATTAGATACAATATCGTTTGATCCGCTTATCGACTCCTCAAATCTTCAGCCTGAATTCTGGGTTAAACTTGCTAACTTAATAAGCGATAACTACAAAGATTACGATGGGTTTGTCATTCTGCATGGTACAGATACAATGTCGTATTCAGCTTCAGCTCTCAGCTTTATGTTACAGAACCTTACTAAACCGGTAGTGTTTACCGGATCGCAACTACCTATTGGTACACTCCGCACCGATGGTAAAGAGAATCTGATATCGGCAATTGAGATTGCTGCTGCATCCGATGTCAATGGTAAACCAATGGTTCCGGAGGTAAGTGTATACTTTGAGAGTCAACTTTTCAGAGGGAACAGAACTACTAAACATAATGCAGAGCATTTTAATGCATTTACATCAGAGAACTATCCTCCGTTAGCAGAGTCTGGTATACATATTAAATATAAGAAACAATATATACACTCAGACGAATTTAGAAATGAGTTTGCCATAAAAACAGCGATGGATAACAGAGTAGCGTTCCTGAAAATATTTCCGGGAATCTCTTCTGATCATATAGACGCTTTGATAAACATACCGGATCTTAAGGCAATTATTATTGAGACATATGGTTCTGGAAATGCTCCTACATCAGATTGGTTTATTGCAAAAATAGAAGAAGCTGTTAACAAAGGTCTGGTAATAGCTAATGTATCGCAATGTAATGCGGGTAGTGTAAATATGGAGCAGTATGATACTGGTATTCTGTTAAAAAAGGCTGGTGTAATATCAGGATACGACATGACTGCTGAAGCAGCTTTAACAAAATTAATGTACCTGTTAGGCGAACATTCAGATGTTGAAAAGGTGAAAGAACTGTTTGAAGTTCCGCTTCGCGGAGAGTTGACAAAATAATCGGTATAAATTTTGTTATACACACCTATAAATTTGATTAATAGTGGCAATTTGTAAATACAAGAACTAGATTTTAATATTTTTTTTGTATTTTGTGCCCCGTTAAAGATGCGTATTTGGCAATAAAAACAAATGTTTTAGCGTGTTATTGATATAAAAAATCATAAAATAAATTTGCCATATACATATAAACAAAGCAGAAATTAATTGAATATAAACAAATACAGATTTAATAATTAAACTAAAAACAAACCATGAAGAAGTTATTTGCATTAATAGCGGTTATTGGGATGTTCACTCTAAGTGCATCAAACGTAGCATTTGCTCAGACTGACGACGCAAACGTTACAAACGAGGAGGTTGCTCAAACTGAAAGCAATGATTCAACTGTAGTTGAAAAAGCAGAAACTACTCCAACAGAAGTTCCTGCAAGCGAAGACAACGCAGCAGATGAGCCAGCAGCAGGTGAGCAAAGCTTCCACAAGCAAGTAAAAAAATTATTTATTGATGGTGGTCCTGAGTTTATGACTTTCGTACTTCTAGCATTGATCCTTGGTCTTGCTATTGCAATCGAAAGAATCTTATACTTGAACTTTGCAACTACTAACACAACAAAGCTTCTTAACAAAGTTGAGGCTGCTCTTAACGAGGGTGGAATTGAGGCTGCTAAAGAGGTTTGTCGTAACACAAGAGGTCCTGTAGCTTCTATCTTCTATCAGAGTCTTATGAAGTACGATGAAGGTATTGACGTAGTAGAGAAGTCTATTATTGCTTACGGTAGTGTACAGACTGGTCTTCTAGAGAAAAACCTTTCTTGGGTAAGTTTATTTATCTCTCTTGCTCCTATGTTAGGTTTCATGGGTACAGTAATTGGTATGATCAAGGCGTTTGCTGATATCGAGGCTGCTGGTGACATTTCTGCTTCACTTGTTGCTGCTGGTATTAAAGTAGCCCTTATTACTACTGTGTCTGGTCTTGTTGTTGCAATGATTCTTCAGGTATTCTATAACTATCTTGTATCTAAGATTGATGGTTTAGTAAATACAATGGAAGATGCATCAATCTCTATGATCGACATTCTAGTAAAATACAACCTAAAAAAATAATTTGATTTATGTTAAAGTTATCAAAAATAACCACGTTTACTCTGTGGGCGTTGATGGTAATTTCTGTACTACTTTTAGTGTTGTATAGAGGTACTGAAACACTTACAGAGGAGGCTTTGATCGTTTGGAGTTACGCTCTACTAGGCGTATCAACAGTTTTTGCAATTGGTTTTCCTTTGCTTCAGCTGTTCACAAATCCAAAGGGTCTTAAGAACATACTAATTGCTGTAATAGGACTTGGTGTATTAGTATTTATCTCTTATGCATTAGCAGACAACACTCCTTTTACAGGTGTGGGTAGCGATAATGTTGCAAATACTCCTGAGGTACAGAAGTTCGCAGGTAGCAGTATTATCCTAACATATTTGCTTTTGGGATTAGCTGTTGTTGCAGTTCTTTTCTCAGAGATTTCAAAGAGTTTTAAGTAAACATAACACACAGGGGTTGCTCTGGTAACCTCTGTTGATAAAATATTAAGATATTATGCCAAGACCAGTTCCAGAAGTCAACTCCTCGTCGCAAGCAGATATTGCATTTATGCTTCTTATCTTCTTTCTTGTGACAACTACAATGGATGTTGATAGCGGTATTTCGAGAGTTTTGCCGCCTCCGGCTGAGGATGATACAGAGAAGTCACCTGATCAGCAAATTCATGAGCGTAATATCCTTGAGGTACTTGTTAACAGAAACGATAATCTTTCTTTGGAAGGTCGTCGTGCTGATTTGTCAGAGCTCAAAGATAAAGTTAAAGAGTTCTTTCTGAATCCTAATAACGATCCAGATCTTCCTGAGAGAAGAGATGCTGAGATTGAATATTATGGCTCAACAACAGTATCTAAAGGTGTTATATCACTTATGAACGACCGTGGAACCTCATACGGAATGTACATTAAAGTACAGAATGAGATTGCACGTGCCGTTAATGAGCTGAGAAACGAGGAGGCAATAAGAAAGTTTGGAAAACCATATGAAAGCTTAGATGAAGATAAGAAGAAGGCTATTAAGAAATATCTGCCTAACGCTGTATCGGAAGCTGAGCCGGAAGAAATTAAAGAAGATTAATTATGTCAAGATTTAAGAAGAAAAAGTCAGGTGGAGTACCTGCTATATCTACCTCTTCGTTACCGGATATTATTTACATGCTTCTGTTCTTCTTTATGGTTAGTACAACTATGAAAGAGAGTACATTACTTGTAAAAGTAACTGCTCCGGGTGCTACTGAGGTAAAGAAACTAGAGAAAAAATCTCTTGTTAGTTATATATATGTTGGTGCTCCTTTAGGGGCTAAGAACCAGGCAATTTTTGGTACTGAGCCACGTATCCAGCTTAACGATTCATATGCAAAGGTTGAAGATATCAGAGACTTTATTGCAGCTGAGCGTGAGTCAATGGACGAGTCTGACAGACCATTTATGACTACCTCTATTAAAGCCGACGAAAAGGTAAAGATGGGAATTGTGGTTGATATTAAACAAGCTCTGCGTAAAGCAAGTGCTCTTAAGATTAACTACTCAGCTAGAAAAGTTCCTAGTGTACTTAGATAACAAATTAGTTATTATACTTCAGAAAGGCTGATCATTTTGGTCGGCCTTTTTTTATTATTTATACCTTATTTTAAGATATAGTTATCATTAAACCTTTAACTAAAGACTCTTTGTTTCATTAATTTAGTGGTCAAAATAATTAACAGATACTAAGAATGAAAAGGTTTTATATTATTTTGGCAGCTTTGCTTACAATTATCATATTCATTGTAACAACTACATTGGATGTTGATAGCGGTATTTCGAGAATTTCACCTCCTCCAACTGAAGATAAGCCAGCCAAGCAAATTAATCAGCGTAATATCCTTGAGGTATTTGTTAATAGCAAAGATCAATTACACATTGAAGGAAGAGAAGCAGAACTTACTAACCTAAAAGATAAGGTTAAAGAGTTCTTTTTGAATCCTAATAACGATCCCAATCTTCCTGAAAGAAAAGAAATTGAAATTCCTTATTACGGACTTACAACAATATCTAAAGGAGTTATATCATTTGTAAACGATCGTGGGAGCTCATACAGAATGTACATTAAAGTACAGAATGAGATTGCACGTGCCGTTAAGGAACTTAGAAACGAGGAGGCAATTAGAAAATTTGGAACCCCATATAAAAGCTTAGATGAAGATAAGCAGAAAGCAATTAAGAAGTATCTTCCAAATGCTGTATCGGAGGCTGAGCCGACAGAAATAAGTTTAGATTAATTGTGTCAGGACTTATTAACAACTCAACGATAAAAGCACCCAGTGTACTTTGATAACTAATCATGTTATTATACTTCAGAAAGGCTGACCATTTGGTCGGCCTTTTTTATTATTTATACCTTAAATTAAGATACAGTTATCATTAAACATTAACTAAAGACTCTTTGTTTTATTAACTTAGCATTCGTAATAATTAACAGATACTAAAAATGAAAAGGTATTATACTCTTTTAACAGCTGCGCTGTTAATATTTTCTGTTTTATCAGACAGCAATAAACTTCAGGCAAAAGGTAAAGCTCCTAAATATATATTCTATTTTATTGGCGATGGAATGGGAATATCGCAGGTTACTGCAACCGAAACCTATCTTGCACTAAAGAATGATAAAATAGGAATATCACCACTAAGTTTTACAAACTTCCCGGTACGTACAACTGTAACAACATTTGCCGATAACAGAGTTATTACAGGATCGGCAGCTGCAGGAACAGCTCTTGCCAGCGGACACAAAACATCTATTAATACAATTGGTATGAATGCAAATCATACAGCTCCGTTAATTTCTGTTGCTCAGAATGCAAAAGATAATAAAAAGAGGGTTGGTATAATTACATCTGTAAGTATAGACCATGCCACACCTGCTGCATTCTATGCACATCAGCAATCAAGAAGAATGTATTATGCAATAGGACGAGATCTTACAAAATCAAATTTAGATTTCTTTGCGGGTGGCGACTTTGTTTACCCTAAAGGAAAAACTGAAACAGATACCAGCTTATACTACTTTGCCGAAAAAAACAATTTCTCAATTACAAGAAATGCCAAGGAACTTAAAGCTATATCAAACAGTAGTGGAAAGGTATTGGCTCTAAGTAACCATATACAGAATGAAGGATCGCTATATTACGCTATAGACAGAGATTCTACTCATCTTGATATTGCAGATTATACCGAGAAAGCTATTGAGGTGCTTGATAATAAGAAGGGTTTCTTTATTATGGTTGAAGGAGGAAAAATTGACTGGGCATGTCACTCTAATGATTTTGGAACTATGCTACAGGAGATTATTGATTTTGACGATGCTGTAAAAAAGGCTATTGAATTCTACAATAAACACCCAAAAGAGACTCTTATTATTGTAACAGCAGATCACGAAACAGGAGGAATGTCGTTAGGAAACAGTAATCTTCATTACGAAACAAGAATAAATTTTGCAGATAAACAGAAGATGTCTCTTGATGAATTCGAGATTGAGGTTAACAAACTTAAGGAAGAAGAAGCTACATTTGAGACATTAATAAGTAGTATAGAGACCAACTTTGGAATAAACAGTGTTAAAGAACTAAGATTAAACACTAAAGATATTAATCTTCTTAAACGTGCATACTTTGCGTTCTTTAAAGAGGATTCAACTGCTATAGCACGTTTCAGATCAGATGTACTATATGGTAGCAATAATCCTGTTGTAACAAGCGTAGGAAAGATTTTTAGTACAAAAATAGGTATTGGCTGGGGTACCGGATCACACACAGGAGTCAGAGTCCCTCTGTATGTTATTGGTCGCGGAAGCAAAGAGTTTATAAATGTAAAGGATAATATAGATATCCCAAATATCTTACGAAGAGTAAGCAAATGGTAACAATAATACAGAGCCTCAAATTAGATATTTGAGGCTTTTTTTTATCCTAATATTCGTTATCTGACCAATAATTTCATAACTTAAACCTTGATATTTTATGTGTGAAATATTGCTTTTTTACATTATACCTTAGCAGTTAGGTACGAAAATTGTTAACAAACTTCTCGCAAATAAATTACTCTGCCCCAAAAAGCAGACTAGAACAAATAAAAGAAAGCATTAAATTTTATAACGTATGAAAAAGCTAATCTCAACAGTAGTAATAGCAACAATTTTGTCAACAAGTATGCTTGCCCAAAGCACATTAAGCGACGATTACAACAGGAGTTCCTTCTCCTGGTTTTATCTAAAAAACAATTCCGGAGCTCACGGCAATATGGTTAATAAGTTTTTTGGTAAGATCTCTAAAACAAACAAATTCTACGACAATAATTTTCCTGATCAGGGATTAAATATAGCTTACAGAAATAGTATGTCGTATGGTCAGAATCAGACAATAATACTTAACGATATTGTTGAAAAAGGTATATCAAGAGAGATAATATCAATGTGGTATAACAGACAAAGTGACGGAACACTTAATCAAGAAGTTATACATAAACGTGGAGTATTTAATGCTACAGATCAGGCATTAATATCTGCAAATACTACAAAACGAGGAAGTGCTGCTCTTGAAGATTTCGGAAACAGACTTATTGATATGAGTTATATTGTTGTTTTTGATATCTCAAATATCAGAAAAGTTACTCCTTCAGAAAAAAATGATTCTAAAGGATGGAAGGCTAATATTACAGCATATGTATATAAGATTGACTTTAACGATGAGATAAAATCGGAACTATACAATAATTGGATTTACAGTGATGACTCAGAGGAGGTAAAAAGCCAAAAGAGAAATAACTATGACAATATGAAATTCCCTGTAAAAAAAATTAGTCATTTCACTTATTCATTAAGCTCTACACAATCATCAAAATACAGATTGGGTGCACAAAAGAGTTACGATCAATTATTCATTGAGCTTCTTCAAGAAGGATATAATAATACAATATTTGATCTGGAAAATATGCTTGACGACTTAAGGGTTAAAACAAAGATATACGGAAGAAATCCTCTTACTGCAAAGATTGGAAGAAAAGAGGGATTAAGAACCGATCAGAGATACTTTGTATACGAGTACGTATGGAACGAAAAGTTAAATGATAGCGAGCCTGTAAGAAAGGGTGTAATTAGAGCAGGTAGTAAAATATCTAATAACTACAGTGTTACAAGCGGAAAAACAGATCCGTCTACATTCTACCAGATTGCAGGAGGTAAAATAGAAGAAGGTATGCTTATTGAGCAGAAGAATGATGCAGGCATAAACTTTACATTTGCTTATGAGAGTGGCGAAATTGGAGGAGCATACATTAAAGGTGCTACACTATTAGGAGGCGTTACAGGTATCCCATCACTATATTTACATGTAGCAGGAGGACTTGACTTTCAGAAGTATGATATCACCAGAAATAATCATAACATAAATAAAACACTTGGTTTCTACAGATTCGATGCAGGTATAGGTAAAGGGTTCCACTTCTTCAGAAACTTTGAGTTAATTATTGAAGCTGCATACGGAATGGAATACACCTCAATTGATCAGGACGATCTGGATATAATGTTTAAAGATGAATATACGCTTGAAGACAACAGTTTACGTACATGGTTTATTAAAGGTGGTAGTTCTTTATTAATAAATGTAACACATAAAGTACAGTTGGTTGGGTTTGTTAATTACTATATGACAAATGATATGAATATTAAAGATACAAAGACCAGCGTTAAATGGGATGAGTTCTTTAAAGACAGAAGTGGCATGAGTTTTGGAGGTGGTTTAAGGATACTACTCTAAATAATTATTATTAAATTGATAAACAATACTGTACAATCATTAATAAAAGAATTAAATAAGATAAAACGATAACACATGAAAAAAACATTCCTGACAACTACAGTAATTATTCTGACTGCGCTTGCAATGAGTCTGTTTGCGCAGAACAGAAAGGAGAGAAAAATACTCTACAACAGTAGCTATAACTACGAGGTTATTACTCTTGGAGTTGGAGTTGACGGAACAAAACTCATAAAAGTTTGGGGATACGGAAAAAAACCTCACAAAGCAGCATATGCAGCAAAAAGAAACGCTGTTGCAGCAGCTATATTCAGAGGCTTTAATCCGGGAGGTGGAGCAGCAGCAACACCTGCAATTGTAAAGAGTACAGATGCAGACAAAGTGCATGCCGATTTCTTTAATGAGTTTTTTAGTACAGGAGGTAAATATCTTGACTTTGTAACTGTATCAACCGATGGTGCACCAGGAGGAAAGGATAGAATAAAAATGAAGAGAATGTATAAAGTAGCTGTATCAGTAGCTGTACGATACGATGCTTTAAGAAAATATCTTGAAGAAAAAGGAATTGCTAAAAGACTTGACTCCGGTTTCTAAAAATTTTAACATTAATTAGATTATGAAAAAAATATTATATACTCTTTTAATTGCAACAATATTTGTTGCCACGACAAACGGACAGGCTAAAAAGCCAACAATAATGATTGTTCCGAGCGACAATTTCTGCATTACAAACTCTTATACACAAGAGTTTGATGTAAACGGAAAAAAAGAGGTGTTTCCTGATTATAAGAAGGCACTACAAAACAACAGCGATCTTAGACTTGTGATAACAAAGCTGGGAGCTTTAATGGCAGACAGAGGTTTTCCGTTAAAAGATCTTGAACAGGAGTTAAAGAATCTTTCACAAGAAGAAGCTGAGCTATCTGTTATGACATCTAAAGCCGGATCAATGATTAATGAGAATCCGATTGATATGCTAAAGAGAACAGCTAAAGCTGATATCATTATGGATCTTGATTTTAAGATAGTAAGACAAGGACCTGAGAAATATATTTCGTTCAATCTTAAAGGACTTGATGCATATACAAGCAAGCAGATAGCGGGTGCTGCCGGAGCAGGAAAACCTTCAAGTGCTGCGTCGCCGGAGATACTTCTTGAAGAGGCTGTACTTAGCCATATGGATAACTTTAATGGTCGTTTACAATCATACTTTGATAACCTGTTTGAGCAAGGACGTGAGGTAAAACTTGTTGTAAGAGTTTTTGAAGGTACAGGTGTTGACCTTGAAGAAGAGTTTGACATTAATGGTGAGATGGTTGAGCTTGGTTTTGCTATTGAGGATTGGATGGCAGACAACACAAAAAGCGGAAGATTTAATACCGCTAGTGCAACTGCAAGTGTAATGAAGTTTGATCAGGTTAGAATCCCTCTGTATAAAGAGGTAAGAGGCAGACAAAGAGCTATAGATACAAGAGCATTTGCAAGAGATCTTAGAAAGTATCTGAGATCGGCGCCATTTAATATAGAGGCTAAAATATATCAACGCGGATTAGGTGAAGCCTGGCTAATACTAGGTGAGAAATAATAACTGCGTTATAGTAATATTTTAACATATTGTTCCGATACAAATAATATATCGGAACAATATGATAACCAAAATAAGATAGAAATGAAAAAGTCAATAATTATATCCGTTCTGTTACTAATGTATCTTATATCCGCAGGTCAGAATAATCTGGGTAAGATGAATGATATTGAAAGGATTGCGATAAAACCAGTTGTTCCTGCAAAATTAGATATTAGCAACAGAGCTGCAAATGTTCTTAAAATGAGAATGCAGAAGATGATATCACTAAATGGTCTGTCTACAGATGCATCAAGAGGATGTTTTATGATGGTTCCGCGTGTTGCAATAATTGATAAAAATGTAACATCAACAGCGCCGGTGATGCATGTTATTAATGCTGAAGTTAGCTTTATTATTATTGATGCATCAAACAGAACAATTTTTAAGGAGATATCAACATCTGTAAAAGGTATTGGAAAAACGGAAAGCGCTGCATACACAAAAATATTCAGCAGTATAAACCCAAGAGCCGGAAAGTTTAAGAAATTTATTAAGACATCAAAAGAGAAGATTATTGAGTATTACAATACAAATTGCGACGATATTATAACTAAGTCAAGAACACTTGCCTCAATGGGTAAATTTGAGGAGTCGCTGTTTATTCTAAGTAATGTTCCTAATACCTGCAAATTGTGTTACGACAGAGCAAATGATATTTCAATAGATATATTTCAGCAATACACAGATAAATCGTCAAAAGAGAACCTGAACAAAGCAAAAAACAGCTGGGCTAAAGGCGATACAGATGGTGCTGTTAATCTTTTAAAACAGATAAGCCCGGATGCTGTATGTTATCCTGAAGCATCAAAACTTATGGATAAAATAAGAGCTGAAGTTATTAGTGATCGTGAAAAGGAAGATAATCTAAAAATGATGGAGATTAAATCTGCTGACGATAGAATTAAACAACAGGAAAGAACAAAAGAACAGCTTAGAATGAAGTATCTGGAAGAACTAGAGAACAACGATGAGTCGTTCAACTGGGTATATGAATAACACTAAAACTAACCAACCATGATACGTAAATTTACATTTATACTACTTACTCTGCTCATTAGCTATCCGCTTTTAGCTCAGTTTAAAGTAATTGAGAAAAGTGGTAAAAAGCCTAAATGGGTTAATAGCGTTAAAGAAGATTTTCTTATTGCAACCGGATCTGGATCTACTATTGATCAGGCAAAAGCTGTTGCCCTAAACAATGTAAGAGAACAGATTGTTAATTCTGTTGCACAGAATATAAAATCAAACACAATACATAATCTCTCAGAAACAACTGATGGCAAGGTTATGAGTGTATTATCATCGTTTGAATCTCAGACAAAAACAAAGACCGGAAAGGTTGGCTTTTTAAGTGGTATATCGCTTAGCAAAGCTGAAGACTACTACTGGGAAAAGGTAAGAAACAAAAGAACAAAAGATGAAAAGTATTACTACCACATACTTTATCCGTTCTCGCGTTTAGAGATGAACCGATTAGTTGAGGAGTATAAAGAGAAAGAGAAAGCCATAAGAGACAGAATTGATGAGATTGCGGGTATGGTAAACTCTTTTGAGAGTGTAGAAGAGGCTTCAGGATATCTTGCTGAACTAAACAAACTAAAAAATATTGTTGAAGATCTTGATAAAGACAAGGTTATTTTAACTATTGAGAAGTATAGAAATGTTTTATCATCGTTTGAGATTGCAACATTAAATATGGACAAAAACTATATAGAGATTGGTCTTTTACTTGATGGCAGAAATATTGCATACAGAAAAAGTCCGAAGATCAAGTTCTCTTGTTCAAAAATCATATCAAAAACAAAAACTAAATACGGCTGGAAAATTAAGTACGACACTGAAGAGTGTTATGAAGATGATGAGAATAAATTATCCGTAAACTATCTCATAAATAACAAATGGAATAAGACAGATTTTTATCTTGGACAGACAACTGATGAATCTCAGTTATTCTTATCCGGAAGGGTTAAAATAAGTACAACCAGTACAAAAGATTCGCTGGTAATATCATGTATTGTAGGTTCTAAGGGTATAGATCCTGTTCTAATAAAAGGATTATCTCTTGAAGTAGAAGGTGTTCCTACTTTAGAGTGGAAGAATCTGAAAATCACTATAGATGAAAAAGGTACTCATTTTGTTGATATTACTGTTCCGCTTGATGAAAAAGCTGAATTGTTAAAATATGCGGGAGGAGATATGGTACTTAACGGAAAACTAATATACAGCAAACCGGGAGTATCAGCATCTAAAATATACAATATATACAAATATCCTTACGAAGTAAATTGGTAACATACTTATAAACACTGAGCCGGATAGAAATACTCTATCCGGCTTTTTTGTATATTTAAATTGGCAATTAAAAAGATATGTGCAAAAAGATAGTTGTTGATAAATACTATATATTAAAAAAATTTCCTGGCAAAGGAGGTTGGACCTATGCAGAGATTCCTGAAATATCTCAAAATAAACAGAATCTATTTGGCTGGGTTACAGTAAGCGGCTTTATAGATAAACATCCTATAAACAGACAGAAACTGATGCCTATGGGTAACGATAAATTATTCTTGTCTGTTAACAAATATGTACGTAATAAAATAGGTAAACAAGCAGGAGATACAGTTAAAATAACTATCTACGAGGATAATACTCCTATTGATATTCCCGCAGAACTAATTGAGTGCTTTGAGTACGAAGATAAAAATCTTTACAATAAATTTAAGAATCTTTCAGAATCTGAAAAGAGATCTATAATAGATTGGATTTACTCTGCAAAAACAGAAGAAACTAAAGCAAAAAGAATTGCTGAACTATTCAAAAAGATATCAGAAACGGATTAATAAATCATAACAACACTCCTTGCAATGCCATATTGGCATCAACAAATCACGCAATCAAGACATATTGTCACTAGTACAAACAATGGCAAAAAACACATTAGAATCTGTATACCAAACTATTAACCTAATTCAATTCCAAAACCAATACTTTTTGGCAAGTTATTTGAAAATATCCTATCAGAATCGCGATTAAAATTAATAACATAATTACGAACTATTTTTTTGGAGGATATTAAAATGACACTTGTAAAATTAACTGACAGACATTTCCCAGGATCATCAATATTTGATACTTTTTTCAACAGAGAATTAATGGATTGGAATCACTCAGAGAGAAAAGAGTGCACAGAACCAGCTGTAAACATACTAAACAACAAAGACGATTATAGTATTGAGATTGCAGCACCGGGACTAAAAAAAGAAGATTTTAAAATTGATCTTACGGAGAATAACCTAACAATATCTTCTGAAGGAGAAGAGAAGAAAGAGGTAAAGAACAAGGCTTATTCAAGGCGTGAATTTCATTACTCTAAATTTAGCAGATCTTTTACATTACCTGAAAATGAGATAAAGAGAGAAGAAATTTCAGCAAACTATACAGATGGTATTCTATCGGTTGTTATTCCTAAGAATAAAGACGAAAAGAGGAATCAGAAAATTGACATTACAGTAGGGTAATAAAGCAGAAGGGGAAAAGCTTAATAAGCTTTTATCCCCCTTCTATTATAAACAAAAACCACACAACTTTCTTCTTAATAACTTAGTCACATAGTAAGGAGTACGTCTGACAAAGCAGACGATACTCCTACATTTATTTAAACATAAACCACACAACTCTTAAACCATTCTAGTACATCCGGGACAGATAATCCCGGATTACTAACTAAACAACAAGCGCCGATCTCCATTCTAACGTTTCTTAGTAATTACACTAATTGCAGGTGTTTTAAACAACCCAAGTGCTCCATTACTAATATTAGAGGGAGGTGTGGCAGGGATTGAAGAAAAGCCCCCGCCATCTGCATTAAATTGATCGATTATTCCTTTATAAAAAATATAGGTCTCTCTGTTTATAGACTCCAGATATACCATTACATACGCTCCCTCATCAATCGGCATATAATTTTCTTTATTTACATATTTTTGTCCATTATCAATCTCTATTCCGTTTACATATGCATTCAGATACATATCATCTGCAATTGTATACGGCAACATATTAGCTGATCCCTTATGTCCATTAACTGTATAGTACATCAAATAGTAATTTTTTGTATATGCAGGTTCCTTAAAATACAATCGTGGAATATCTACCCTAATTTTCTCTTCACCATACTTTCTGGTTATAAATCCAACAGAATCAGCTTGTACAGAATACGGTATAGTTGATGTTGACGTATACTCATTTCCTTCATATTCTATCTTTAGGTTATAGGTAACGCCCTCTTCACCATATATCTTATTAGTTACATACCACCCGTAACTATTCTTATCCTCTCTGTAACCAATATACTCAAGAGTATCTACAATACTTATGTTATCAGATATAATAACTCTTGCCGTAGTTACAGACATTGCAATATCATTATTATCAGATGAGTTTGAATCCCCGGTTCGCACTTTCCAGTCTACACTCTGTGTTAGTCTGACATAATATGGTGGTTGAAAGTTATTCACTTCAGCCTCAACAACCAGGAGAGGTTTAGCCGAATCTGCTTTTATATCGTACACCTTGGTACATGCAAATGATACAAACAGCATAACTGATACAGCAATAAACCTTATTATATGTCCTGAATAACTATACATCACTCTATTTAAACTTCATACGAAACGTTACTGACGGAATAATTCCTGATAAATATATCATATACATCTGATTATTAACATAACCAGATGATGGTCTCTTATTATGAATGCTATATGCATTCTTTCTGTTATAGACATTATAAAGCGCAAACACCCACTCTGTCTGAAAACGTTTAAAATCTTTTCCTTTACATTTAACAGATAAATCTAAACGATGATAATCCGGTAGTCGGTATGAATTTCTCTCAGTATAACGATTAACCAGAATTCCATCATAACTGAAACTACCTTGCGGTGCAGTAATAGCGCTACCTGTAGAATATACAAAGTTACAACCTATAGATATTCTATCAGAGAAGTTATAATTTGTATATAACGAGAGATTATGTCTCTTATCAAACCTTGATGGAAATGCCTTTCCGGAATTTATACCATTTATCTGATTCTCAGATTTAGATAACGTATAAGCAAACCACCCTGACAGATCGCCACTGTTTTTCTTTACAAGTAGCTCTGCTCCATATGACCAGCCATTTCCTATACGTAATTCTCTCTCAATATATTTATTAAGAAACAGATTAGAGTTATCCTTGTACGCTATCTGATTGTTCATATCCTTATAATAGAACTCTAAAGATGCTTCCCATTTATTCTCTTTAAAACCTCTGAAATAACCGAACGTTATAAGATCGGTTATTTGAGGTTTTATGTAATCATCTACAGGATACCAAACATCAATGGGCATCCCTATACCCGAAGAGGAAAGAAGACGTAGATATTGTCTGGTTCGGGTATATGATGCCTTCAGGGATTGAGTGTTGTTTATCCTATAAGTCACATTCAATCGTGGTTCCAAACCATGATAAAATGTATTAATGCTTCCCTTTTTATTATATCTTACACTTGAAATTTGCGTTTTATATTCGTCAGTATATGAGTAAACAATTCCACCTGATGTATTTATATTGGCAGAATAACGCAAACCATATTCTAATGAAAATCCTGTTCCTACATTATACGTATGACTAAGGTATACAAATGGTTCGTATGACGATTTATCGCCCAATGAGAATGAAGATGTAACTGATGTTGACGATTCTGGCTTAAGTTCTCCAGGTGAAATAAAATTACCTGTAATACCTAATCCAAACTTTACACTACTATTTGAATTTATAAAGAAATCGTAATCAGTTTTTACATTAAACTCTCTTAACGACGAACTCCATTTATAATCTCTTACACCATCAATAACAGAATACGAATATCCGTATTTACTTAACGATGCCGTTGTATTAGAGAACAATCTGTCTGTATAAATATGATTCCACCTTAATGTTGCAGTATAATTTCCCCAACTTATTCGGTTCTTATCTGTAGACAGCATATAATAGAAATTATCCTTTCCGGCATAA
Source organism: Bacteroidales bacterium (assembly GCA_025210735.1). Lineage (GTDB taxonomy): Bacteria > Bacteroidota > Bacteroidia > Bacteroidales > UBA6680 > UBA6680. Next base: position 19,767 of record JAOARD010000009.1, on the reverse strand, counting down.
CCTGAAATATAAAATCTATTGTTGTCATTATATTTATAATTCAGTTTAAGGTTAATATCGTAGAAGTTAACCTCATTTCCTTTCTTATATTGCGATATCTCACCCGATTTCATTCCCAAACCATTTAATATGGTAACAGCATTATCTGCCGAAAATCCTGCATATGAATAACGACCCGATATCATAAAAGATGCTACATCTTTTTTAACCGGTCCCTGAAAAGATACCTTTGATGCAAGAGTCCCTAATGAGGCATGCCCTTCGTATTTTTTCATGTTACCATCATTCATACGTATATCTACTACCGAGGATGTTCTACTTCCGTACTGCGCCGGAATACCACCTTTATATACTTTTATATCTTTTATTGCATCGGAGTTAAACATTGAGAAAAAACCTAACACGTGCGAAGGATTATATATAGGAGCATCATCTAGCAGAATCAGATTCTCGTCTATCGCACCTCCCCTAACGTTAAAATCATTACGTATATCGCCCCTACCCTGAATACCAGGTAACATTCTCAGGCTCTCTAGCACATCTACCTCGCCTAATAACGATGGCATTAACTCAATTTCCTTTACTGGTAAGGCCGTCATACTCAGTGGTAATTCTTTAACATCTCTATTACTAGTCAACTCCTTCTGTTCACTCCTTTTGTGTACTACAACTTTCAGATTAATATCCTTTCTGATATCATTATTAAGCTCTATGGTATCCTTTCTGATATAGCACCCTGAGTATGACGATACAATTATATACTTACCAGCAGGTAATGAAAGTGAATAGAAGCCATAATTGTTTGAAGTTGTTCCAATATCGCTGTCTGAAACATACACCGATGCTCCAATCAACGACTCAGAACTACCATCTTCCTGAATCATACCACTTATAGTAAACTTCTTTTTCACTTTCTTCTTCCGCCCTTTTATTATTATTACGTTTCTTCGAATTGAAAAAAGTACATTCTGATCTTTCAACAATTCAGATACAATCTTTCTTATTGTTAACTTATTGCCAACAATTGTAACCTTTGTTTTTGGGTTAATTATCTCTGTGCGGTATGAAAAGGAATAGCCTGTTACTCTTTTAACTTCTATAAAGGCCTCTTTTATTGTTTTATTTACAATATTCACATTATACCTCTCTCTTACAGGCGGATCGGCCCATAAGAGTTGAAAATGCATAAGTAATATCAGAAAAACAATAGTAGAATTTTTACTCATTAACTACTCCCTCAATAATATACGTCCCCTCATCGTCCAATATGTAATCAAATCCTATTGTATCTGATAACACCTCCAGAATATCTTCAGCTGTAAGCGCACTAAACGATGTTGTCACTCTCACACTCAAAAGCTCTTCGTCTTCAACTTCTATTTCAATATGATATACCTTTTCAATCTCTCTCAATATATCATCAAGTCTGGTTTCGTCAAACTCAAACTCTTTTGTCTTCCATGCTATTACGTTGTAATTATCTATCTTGGTTTTTGCAGGAGTAGTAGTCTCTACTACTTCTGTATTCTCTTCAACATCAACAATTCCTTTATCATCAGCCTCTAACTCAACTGAAGCCTCTGTAATTCTGTTCTCAAACTTTACTTTACCTGTGATAACCACAAGCTCAGACTTATGCTCAGATACTCGTGTATTAAGATTAAATGATGTTCCCAACACTTTGGTTATTGTATTATCTGAATATATAACAAATGGTTTCTGCTTGTTCTTTGTTACCTCAAAATAACCTTCTCCATTAAATGTTACAGAACGTTCATTCTCAGCAAAAGCAACCGGATATATAAGTTCCGAATCACTATTTACCCACACAACTGTACTATCTGGCAATATCACTTTTTCAGGAAATTCTCCTGCCAGTACTTTTACTCTAACATCGCCACTCTGCACATTACTATCTGGCATTACAAACCATAAAGCAATAAGTACAATTACCGATGCAGCCACCGACATCCAACTAATAAAAAGTTTCTTATCCTTTACCTTTCTTCTGCCAACACGTTTGCTGACATTTTCCCATGCCTTCTCGCTGTCAAAATCTTCATCAGCAAAACATTTAAGTATCCAAACTTTTCTGAACTCCTTAAATATTCTTCTGTTGTCATCACTCTCACTAACCCACAAAACAAGACTCTCTCTCTCCTCGTCAGAAAGATCATCTCCCATATACCTCACAATAAGATCTTCTGGTATATCAGATCGTTTCTTCATGGCTTTTATGTATTCATTATGTATCAAAACAACAAAAAATTAAATTCCAGTAAGCTTAATACATAACAAGTTTGATGACTGTGCACTATATTAAGCAATCTTTTCAACACGTTTAGAGTAATCAAGAGAATCATGAGTTGTACCAGAATCTGGTAAGAAAATAGCCTTAACCATCTGTATTCTCTTTTTTATCGCAAAACGTCTTCTCAATCTAAGGAAAAGCTTACGATTATCATCAGAAGCCTTTACCCAATCTATCAAGGTACTGCACTCATCATATGAGAGACGACTACAAAAATACCTTTCAACCAATTCTGTAGGATTATCTATTTCCATATCTCCTCTATAATCAAAATCGTTAAAAACAGAGCATCTGTTAACACAGATACTATTACAACAATATTTTATTATTCCGGAAGCTAAAACTTGTCTTTTCACATATAAGACACATAGCATGTGCAAAACCCCCAAAACAAATTTTACTTTTTTGGGAAATATTTTTAATCCTTAATTAAACAACAGATAATCAAGACTGTAAAAATAATATTTTTTTTATTGATATTAATATAAGAAGTAGGTATGATAAAATTTTTAATCAAAAAAGAGTAGTTATATTCATTTATTGGTTACTACTAATGACTGCAATCAACAGTGTGTATACTCCAAAAGCCTGATATTATCAGAACATAACAGCCATAAGAAACAGTATTGGCGAAAGATTCTCTTTAAGTTTCTTTAATGCTATCCCCATCTGATTCTCTACAGTTTTTTTTGAGATTGACAACTCAGCAGATATTTCAGCATATGTAAGACCATTCTCTTTACCCAACAAGAAAACTTCACGACATTTATCAGGTAAATCTTCTATAGCACTTCTTACCTTCTCTTTCAATTCGTCAATCTTCTCGTTCTCAAACTCACTTACATCAGCCCATATTTCATCCTCAATATTGTCTAAAATATCATCTGAGTGTTGGCCGGATTTATTATCGCGTTTATAGTTTAGAGCTCTATTACGTACAGAGGTAAAAATATAAGATCGCAACGACGATTTTATATTCAGAGACATTCGCTTCTCCCAAAGATTTACAAAGAAATCCTGAACCAATTCCTCAGCAGTTAATGAACACCCTACATACAGTGTTACAAATCTTACTAAAGGATCATACAGTTCTGTAAACAACCTTTTAAAAGACGATTTATCACCTCTCTTTATTTCATCTAAACTATAACTCTTCACATCACAAATATACCTATTCCTAATTGATTTAAAAGAGTAGTGTGAATTTTGATTAGCTTAAGGTAATGTTATGGAGTTTTAGACAGACACATAACATTTAATCATAGTTTATTACCAAAATCAACAACAATAGTTTTATATTTGAACCGCAACATTGCTTTAAACGACAAGTATTATAATAGGAACTAATATGTTATTCAGGTTTTAGGAAAAACCATAACTTGAATAACAGTAAAACTCAGAAACTATGAAGAAAACATTTGCTTTTATAGTTATTGCTATTGCTGTACACCTGTGTGTACCAGAATTAAATGCACAGGATAGTAATAAAAAATATGACATCAGAAACTCTTTGCAGATATCAGTAATGCCTTTGAGTTCGTTTGACTCTAACCCAAGATACAGAGCTGGTTTAGAATTTATCATGAAAAGTAAACGAGCTGTATCTATTGATATAGGATACGGCAGTTCTGATATTAACCGCGAAAATATTGATAATAACTCTGTTGGTAATAACTACTCTCTGTTAGAAATAAGACCAGAATTTAAGAAGTATTTGAATATTAACAATTATGTAGGCTTCTACTTTGGTCCTGAATTATTCTATATAAATATGAAGAATAAGTTAAAAAACGATGAGTTCTTTGACTACGATGAGGATAAAACATACTCTTTTGATTTTGCTAATGTTGAGATGAAGAAGTATGGATTTCATATTAAAGGTGGGTTTAAAGCAACAATTGCCAATATAATTACCTTTGATATTTATGGAGGAATAGGTTACAGAGTACGAAATACTGAGTATACAAATATTGTAAACAAAGCAGAAGACGATTACTCAGGTATATTCTCAAGTTTAAGCAACGGCTATAAAAATCAGGGAGTATCAGGAAACCTTTCTCTTGCACTGGGCGCCAGAATTGGTATAGTTTTGTGGAGCAGTAAATAGTTAATCTATATAATAAAAGAGACCAGATGGTCTCTTTTATCTATCTAACACCTCTTTTAATAAGTTTCTTTCCGTTAGTCTCTTCCCAAAACAGGAAATAGTAATACAGTTTATGGTTTAATTCAAAACCGTAATCGGCATTAACATCGTAATCAATATCACTGTCAATATTCCTTGCACCATTTCTGTAAAGTCTGTTCCACTCTATTGCATAACGGTGGTTCCAGTTCTTGTAATAAGCTTCACTCTTATGCTTTGCCTTTACATTTCTTACACTATACCAGGCTTCAAAACCAGGATCAATTACTATTAATTCATACTCTGTTTTTTTCTCTATCTTTATCTCCTTATCCTGTTTTTTTGAATCAGTATCCTGACCTAAAACAGATACACCACCACAGATAAAAAGAGCTGCAACTATCAGCATTATTCTCACAAAACATCTCATATCTATCAGGTTTTAATTAAATACAATATACATATCAACCTAAAAGATACTCATTTATTGCTTTATTTTCAAGGAATTAAAAAAAGGAGATTAAATCTCCTTTATATTTTTACAAGAACCCTAGTTCAAGTTTTGCCTCTTCTGTCATCATATCCTTATCCCATGGTGGATCAAAAACAAGGTTAATAACAACATCCTTTACGCCCGAAACCATCTTAACATGATCATGTACATCCTGCAATAGCTGATCTGCCATAGGACAGTTTGGTGCAGTAAGTGTCATATCTACTGTAACAATAGCATCATCTGCTATATCAACCTTATATATCAGTCCTAAATCATATACATTTACAGGTATCTCAGGATCATTTACCATTTTAAGAACACGTACTATATCGCGTTCCATCTCCATAATATCTAATGCCATAACAAATAGTTTTAACCATTCAACTTAGCCTGATATGCTAATGCATACAGCCTCATCTGTTTTACCATAGCTACAAGTCCGTTTGCTCTGGTTGGCGACAGGTTCTCTTTTAAACCTATCTTATCAATAAAAAACAGATCTGCATCTACAATCTCAGATGGCTCTCTGTCTGAAAGCACTCTTATCAGAAGAGCAATTATACCTTTTGTAATTATTGCATCGCTATCTGCTCCATATTTTATCTTCCCGTCAACAAGATCTGCATTAACCCACACTTTTGACTGACATCCCTGAATTATATACTCTTCAGTTTTAAATTTCGGGTCAATTGGTTCCAAATCTTTTCCTAAATCAATAAGATAATTATATCTGTCCATCCAATCGTCATAGATAGCAAACTCCTCAATTATCTCATCTTGCAACTCATTCAGTGTCATATTATATATTTTTTAGCCAAAAAGCTCTTTAACCTTTAGTAATCCGTCATAAAGTGCATCTACCTCCTCTTTGGTATTATAAAAAGCAAACGATGCACGTACGGTACCATCAATACCAAATCGTTTTGTAAGTGGTTGTGTACAGTGATGTCCTGTTCTAACCGCTATTCCTAATTTATCAAGAATCATTCCGGTATCAAGATGATGTATACCATCAAGCAGAAATGAAATTGTACTCACTTTATTGTCTGATGTACCGTATATCTTAAGTCCGTCTATTGACGATAACTTATTTGTAGCATAATCAAGTAGTTCTTGCTCCTGTTCTGCTATATCATCAACCCCTAATGATACAATATAATCTATTGCTGCACCAAGCCCTACTGCGCCAATATAGTTAGCTGTACCAGCTTCAAATTTAAACGGAAGTTCAGCATATGTTGTCTTCTCAAAGGTAACAGTATCTATCATATCGCCACCTCCCTGATACGGAGGAATCCTGTTTAGTATCTCCTCTTTACCATACATTACTCCAATACCTGTAGGTGCAAAAATCTTATGTCCTGAGAATACATAAAAATCACAATCAACATCCTTCACATTCAACTGACCATGCTGAATTCCTTGGGCTCCATCAATAACAACATAAGCTCCTTTCTCATGAGCCATCTCTGTTATCTTTGATATAGGGTTTATTGTTCCAAGCGTGTTAGATACATGCGTTACAGAAACAATCTTTGTTTTATCAGACAAAAGTTTACCATACGCATCAATATCAAGTTCGCCATTATCAAGTACAGGAATAATCTTAAGTTTTGCACCTTTACGCTCACACAGCATCTGCCACGGAACAATATTAGAGTGGTGCTCCATCTCAGATAATATTATCTCGTCGCCAGACTCAATGCAATATTCTCCAAGTGAAAAAGCTACAGTGTTTATAGATGCTGTTGTTCCGGCTGTAAATACAATCTCCTTATCAGACGAAGCATTAATAAACTCTTTAACCTTTCTTCTTGCCTCCTCAAACTTATCTGTTGAGCAGTTACTTAAATAATGTACCCCTCTGTGTATATTACTGTTCAGAACATTATACATCTCTAACTCAGCATCAATAACCTGTTGTGGTTTCTGAGTAGTTGCACCATTATCAAGATATACAAGTGGTTTCTTATAAACATCCTGCAACAAAAGCGGAAAGTCTTTTCGTATTTTATTAAGATCCAGGCTCACTTTATTTCAGTTATATTATTTAAAAAGCAAAAAGAGAGCAATACACATTACTCCCTTAAAATATCTATGCTTTACAATTCATCATACAGTTATTACATCTTGATAACTCTCCGCGCAGCCTCTTCTCTACAAGATCATGTACACGCTCATAAAGCGGAACAATACTAATCTTTGAGATTATCTCCTGTGCAAAAGCAAACATCATAAGCATTCTCGCCTCTTTGTCGCCAATACCTCTGGCTTTCATATAGAACAGAGCATCTTCATCAAGTTGTCCGGATGTTGCTCCGTGGCTACACTTCACATCATCTGCGTAAATCTCAAGCTGAGGTTTACTTCTCATTCTGGCGTTATCTGTTAACAGAATATTATTATTATTCTGATATGCCTCTGTTTTCTGAGCATCCTTTGCTACATAAATACGTCCTGTAAACGCTCCGGTAGCCTCATCATCCATAATACCTTTATACAACTGGTTACTCACACAGTTAGGCTTAGCATGATTTATATATGTAAAGTTATCAACATGTTGATTTCTGTCGGCAAGATATAGTCCAAACGTATTATTCTCACAATTTTCGTCAACCATATCAACAAAAACATTGTTACGCACAACACCACCGTGAAGTGTAAGAGTGTTAAGAACTACCTTACTATCTTTGCGTTGTTTAACAAATGTATTGGTAAACTGCTTAGATTCATTATGCTCATTCTGCATTCTGATAACCTCAACATTCGAATTCTCATCAGCAACAATCTCTGTAACCGAATTTGTAATAAAGTTTGCAGGCGACAAAGAGTGGTCGCATATTACAACCTTACCTTCTGCACCTTTTTCAAATACAAAAAGGTTACGGTGCTGAGCCATAATATCTGTAGCATCCATCATAAGATGAACTATCTGCAATGGCTTATCAATTACAGCTCCTTCCGGTACATACAGGAATATTCCGTCCTGTAAAAAAGCACTGTTAAGCGATACCAAAGTCTCTTTGCTTTCTTTACAAAGCTGATTCAGGTACTTGCTAACAATCTCCGGTTGCTCCTTTATTGCTGTAGCAAGGCTTCCTACAATTACCCCGTTATCAAAAGTCTTTAACGTCTCTCCATCCGGCGAATAGTAGAATCCGTTTAGTACGGTAATTGCGTTAGCATCCAAATCAGGAACATCGCACTTGAATATCTCTTCAAGTTTAACCTCAGTCTCTCTTGGTTCTGTAACCTTGTGTATATTCTTATTAAATACCGCCTCTATATCGGTATATTTATAATCTTCGTTCTTTCTGTTAGGAAAACCTTTAGAGGTAAATGCCTCTATAGATTTTTTTCTTATTTCCTGAACAAAAGCCGGAGAGTCTATTCCCTCAATCTTAGATAAATAGAGATCTTTAAACTCTTTAATGTGTTCTAAGTTACTCATAATATCATCTTTAAATTTAGAACTCTCTCTTTATCCAATCATATCCTTTCTCTTCAAGCTCAAGCGCTAACTCTTTTCCTGCGGTTTTAACAATTCTTCCCTTATAAAGAACGTGTACAAAGTCCGGCACAATATAATCAAGCAGACGCTGATAGTGAGTAATAACAACAGTTGCATTATCTGATGTTTTAAGTTTATTAACACCATTTGCAACAATTCTTAATGCATCAATATCCAGACCTGAATCTGTTTCATCTAACACAGCTAATTTTGGCTCAAGCATTGCCATCTGGAATATCTCATTCTTCTTCTTCTCTCCTCCTGAGAATCCCTCATTAACTGATCTGTTTGTAAGTTTTGAATCAATCTCAACAAGCTCTTTCTTCTCTCTCATTAATTTAAGAAAGTCTGAAGCAGAAAGAGGATCTTGATTCTTATATTTTCTATGCTCGTTTACAGCTGTCTTCATAAAGTTTACCATACTTACTCCCGGAATCTCAATAGGATACTGGAATCCAAGGAAAACACCTGCACATGCACGCTCCTCTGGTGAAAGCTCAAGAAGATCAATGCCATCAAAGGTTATCTTTCCGTGTGTAACCTCATAAATATCTCTTCCGGCAATAACTGAAGATAATGTACTTTTACCAGAACCATTTGGTCCCATTATAGCATGTACCTCACCCGGATTAATCTCTAAATTTATACCTCTAAGAATCTCTTTCCCATCTATAGATGCATGTAAATCTTCGATCTTTAACATTGTATTTTATTTTATTGGCTAAAGCCTACTTGTTAAACTAATTTTAATTACCTCTGTTATCCTACACTACCTTCAAGACTTATCTGTAGAAGCTTCTGTGCCTCAACAGCAAACTCCATTGGCAGTTTATTTAGTACCTCTTTGGCATACCCGTTTACTATAAGTCCTATAGCATCCTCTGTATTAATACCTCTCTGGTTACAATAGAATACCTGATCTTCGCTAATCTTTGATGTTGTTGCCTCGTGCTCAACAATTGCAGATCTGTTATCAACCTCAAGGTACGGGAATGTATGTGCACCACACTTATCGCCTAACAGAAGCGAATCACACTGCGAGAAGTTACGTGCATTCTCAGCTCCTTTAAGAACCTTAACAAGTCCTCTGTATGAATTCTGGCTAACACCTGCTGAGATACCTTTTGAAATAATTGTACTCTTTGTGTTCTTTCCTATATGAATCATCTTTGTTCCGGTATCGGCCTGCTGATGATTATTTGTAAGTGCAACTGAATAGAACTCTCCAATTGAGTTATTACCTTTTAGTATACAACTAGGATATTTCCATGTAACAGCAGAACCTGTCTCAACCTGTGTCCACGATATCTTTGAGTTATCGCCTCTACAGATACCACGTTTTGTTACAAAGTTGTATATTCCACCAACACCATTTTTATCGCCAGGGTACCAGTTTTGTACTGTTGAGTACTTTACCTCAGCATCCTTCTCGGCAATAATCTCTACTATAGCAGCGTGTAACTGATTCTCATCTCGCTGTGGCGCTGTACAACCTTCCAGGTAACTTACGTACGACTCCTCGTCGGCTACAATTAGTGTACGCTCAAACTGCCCTGTGTTAGCAGCATTAATTCTGAAGTATGTTGATAGCTCCATTGGGCATCTTACTCCTTTTGGAATATAGCAGAATGACCCATCGCTAAATACTGCTGAGTTTAATGCTCCAAAATAGTTATCTGTATAAGGTACTACAGTACCAAGATGTTTCTTTACCAAATCAGGATGGTCGGCAACTGCTTCAGAAAATGAGCAGAATATTATTCCCAATTCAGCAAGAGTATCTTTAAATGTTGTTTTTACAGAAACACTATCAATTACAGCATCAACAGCTACCCCTGAGAGCTGTTTTTGCTCATCAAGAGGGATCCCCAATTTTTCAAATGTTGCTCTAAGTTCCGGATCTACCTCATCCATACTTTTAAGCTCTTTCTTCTTCTTTGGTGCTGCATAATAAATCACATCCTGCAGATCAATCTCCGGGATATTAAGATGTGCCCAGTCCGGCATCTCTAACGTCTGAAAATGACGAAAAGCCTTTAACCTGAACTCAAGCAGCCACTCCGGCTCATTCTTCTTTGCAGAAATAAGCCTCACCGTATCTTCCGAAAGCCCTTTAGGTATATATTCATTCTCAATGTCGGTTACAAAACCATATTTATAGTCGGTTTCCGTAACCTCATTCAAAATCTTCTCCTGTTCGTTCTCTTTATTTGACATAATTCAACCTCATTTTTTATCTCCCGCTCTTACCTGAGCTAACAAAACTAAAATAGAATTGTTCTAAATAGCCGCAAAGATAAACAGTTTTTAATAAATTTGCCCCGAATAGGCAAAAAGTTTTGCTTTTATTTAGACTAACTCAAGTAATACACACATTTAATAATAAAGAAGTTAATATGTCGGATAACAAAAACAAGAGAACTCCTATATCTGAGCTTGGAGAATTTGGACTAATTGATAGAATTACCGGTAATTTTAATACTAAAAACAGCGAAACCATACTGGGTGTTGGCGATGATGCTGCTATTATAGGGTCTGACTCAAAAATGGTAGTTACAACTGATATTCTTACAGAAGGAATACATTTTGACCTTGTATATACTCCTTTAAGACATTTGGGCTACAAATCTGTGGTAGTAAATCTGTCTGATGTATATGCAATGAATGCTACACCAAAACAGATAACTGTTTCTATAGCCATATCGTCAAGATTTGCTATTGAGGATGTAGAGGAGTTATATTCCGGCATAAAGATGGCTTGTGACCTTTACAATGTTGATCTTATTGGTGGTGATACAACATCATCGTTAACCGGACTTACAATATCTGTTACAGCAATTGGTACTGCAAATGAGGATAAGATTGTAAAACGTTCAGGTGCTCAGAAAAACAACCTGATTTGTGTTACAGGAGACCTTGGTGGAGCATATATGGGGCTACAGCTTCTTGAGAGAGAGAAATCTCTGCATGATAAACAGTACAATCAACAACCGGAGTTAGGAGGATACGAGTATATTCTTGAACGACAACTAAAGCCAGAAGCAAGAAAAGATATAATAGAGGAACTTGCAAAGGCAGATATTACTCCAACATCAATGATAGATATATCAGATGGATTATCTTCTGAGTTAATGCATATATGTAAAAACTCAGAGACTGGATGCCATATATATATGGAGAAGATTCCTGTAAATGATCAAACCGCTGATATGGCTAAGGAGTTTAACATAGATCCTCTTGTTGCAGCTCTAAACGGAGGTGAGGATTACGAACTGTTGTTTACTGTGGATATTAAAGATTACGATAAGGTTGTTAATATACCGGGTGTAACAGTTATAGGACATGTGTGCGAGAACAAAGATGAGAAGGTATTAGTTACTCCAGATGATACAACAATAGAGTTAAAAGCTCAGGGCTGGAATCACGCTAACTAGTAAAATACTTTTTTATAAATAAACTAAGGCTATTACAATTGTAATGGCCTTTTATTTTTAAAACTATAACTACAAAAAAAGAGCCGACTAACTGCCGACTCTTAATATTGTTATATTATAACCCGTTTTTAATAAACAGATATTATTTGCACTTTAGTACCTGCTCGCGCTGATATTTAGCATTTGCAGCAACAGAACCTACCTCTGCAAGTTTGTAAGTTTCACAAGCCTTAGCAACATCACCTTTTAGTCTGTAAATCTCAGCAAGAGTAAAGTTATGCTTAGCAACCTTCTCAACTCCACCTTTCTCTAGCTCTACAGCTTTAATAGCAGCCTCAATACCTTTATCAAACTCTTTAAGCTCTTTATATGATATTGCCATTAAACCATAAACCTGTGCCGATGGCTTTGAATACTCAAGAGACTTTGTATAGTTCTCAACAGCATCAGCAAATTTCTTTGCTTTTCTTGCCTTCTCTCCAGCTTTAAGATAGTGTGTTCCGATAATCTTCTTTGCCTTAGCAGCAGTTTTACCTTTAGTATCTTTCTCAATTGTCAATGTAAACGACTCAATCATACCTTCAGTATCTCCTTTTTTCTTCTGTGCTAAACCTTTGTAGAAATATGCTTTTGCATACTCAGGCTTAATCTCAATAGCTTTATCGTAGTTTGCTATTGCATTATCAAAATCTTTCTTCTTTGAATATGAGTTAGCAATCTGAAGATATATTACAGGAACCTTAGATAAAGATTTCTTTTTTATGTTATCATCTCCATACTTCTCTGCAACCTTAGCTGTGGCTTGAAATTTAGCAATCGCATCAACAAATTTCTTTGCTTTGTAAGTACCCATTGCCTGCTTGTAATGTAATCCCGGTATCTGTGCTACCGCTCTATCTCTCGTATCCGACGCCTCATCTCCTATTGCATCACACATTTTAACACACTCTTCAAATGCTTTTAGAGCACCTGCAGGATCTGTACTCAATAACTGAGCTCCTTCATTATATTTTAGGTTAGCATCTTTAACAGTTTGTGCACTTAGTCCTAGTGTTAATGTAATTGTAATTAACAATAGTAAAATTCTCTTTGTTACATTCATAATTTATAGCAGTTTTAGTTTGTATTTTGTGCGTAAATATATAAACTTATGCAGATTATCAAAAAAAACATGTTATAAAGCTCAATCTCATATTGTTATAATTCCCTGCCTAGCAAACTTTTGTAACCACCAAAAAAAATAAAAAAATAACTAACTCCTCTCCTTCTATTTCCGTTTTTCGGCAAAAAACGCTTTAACAACAGCAGAACACTCACTCTCCAGCACCCCACTTTTCACAACACATTTAGGGTGTATAACATCCTTCTTAAATCTGTCAAATCCTCGCTTTATATCCGATGCTCCATACACTATTCCGGATATCTGCGACCAATACAGAGCCCCACCGCACATTAAGCATGGCTCCAGGGTAACATACAGAGTACATCCGGTAAGATATTTACCACCCAAACTTTCAGCCGCAGATGTTATAACCTGCATCTCGGCATGCGCTGTAACATCATTAAGCTGTTCGGTAAGGTTATGCCCTCTGGCAATCACCATATTATTACATACAATAACCGCGCCAACAGGTACCTCTCCCATCTCAGCAGCCTTACGAGCCTCTTTAAGAGCCTCATTCATAAAATATTCATCAGAAAAAACCGGATATCCCATACCTTAATAATATCTCATATTTAACTACAACAAAACTAATAATTTGTACAGATAAAAATTAACAGACATACATTAATCTTCTTATTCACGCTAATACCAGAACATATTCAATTATTTTTTTTATAAACAAGAAACAGTTTCTTAATCTTAGTACTTTACTTCTGTAATCTTATTATTACTTTTGTGGGTTAAATGTTAAACAGAAGATAATAAATTAAAATATAGATATGTATAGAACTCACAATTGTGGAGAGCTGCGTATTAGTAACATCAATAATGAGGTTACATTAAGCGGTTGGGTACAGCGCGTAAGAAAACTTGGAGGTATGACATTTGTTGACCTAAGAGACAGATATGGAATTTCGCAGCTGGTATTTGACGAGAACAGCTCAGAGGAATTAAAAAACAAGGTCGACGAACTTGGTCGCGAATATGTTATTAAGGCATCAGGTAAGGTTATTGAGAGAGCAAGTAAAAACAAAAAGATACCTACTGGTGACGTTGAGATTGTTGTTGATACGCTTGATATACTAAGCAAATCAGATACACCTCCTTTTACAATTGAGGACAATACAGACGGAGGAGACGAGATCCGTATGAAATACAGGTATCTTGATATAAGAAGAAATCCTGTACGTTCAGGTCTTGAATTACGTCACCGTGTAGCACAAGAGGTTCGCAGATATCTTGACTCTCAGAACTTCCTTGAGATTGAGACTCCATACCTTATTAAGTCTACGCCAGAAGGAGCACGTGACTTTATTGTTCCATCACGTATGAATCCTAATCAGTTCTATGCACTGCCTCAATCGCCACAAACGTTTAAGCAGTTGCTTATGATTGCAGGGTGCGACAGATATTTCCAGATTGTTAAGTGTTTCAGAGATGAGGATCTTAGAGCAGACCGTCAGCCTGAGTTTACACAGATAGACTGTGAAATGTCGTTTGTTGAACAGGATGATGTTCTGAACACATTTGAAGGAATGACAAGACACCTGTTTAAAACAGTTAAGGATGTTGAGCTTGCTGATTTCCCAAAAATGACATATGCTGATGCAATGAAGAACTACGGATCTGATAAACCTGATATCAGATTCGGAATGCGTTTTGTTGAGCTTAAGGAGATTGTTGGTGGTAAAGATTTTGTTGTATTTGATTCAGCTGAATATGTTGGTGCTATATGTGCCGAAGGATGTGCTGAGTATACAAGAAAAAAACTTGATGCTCTTACAAAGTTTGTTCAGAAACCTCAGATTGGGGCTAAAGGTTTAGTATACGTTAAATATAATACCGACGGAACATTTAAATCGTCTGTTGATAAGTTCTATTCACAAGAGGATCTTGCTAAGTGGGCTGAAGCTACAAATGCTAAGCCGGGTGATCTTATATTGGTTCTTGCAGGAGACAAAGCAAAAACTCAGAGTGCTCTTTGCGAACTGCGTCTGCATATGGGTACAGAATTAGGACTTAGAGATCCTGAGGTATTTGCTCCAATGTGGGTTGTAGACTTCCCTCTATTAGAATGGGATGAAGATAATAACAGATACCATGCAATGCACCATCCATTTACATCGCCAAGAGAAGAGGATATTGAGTTATTCAATACCAATCCAGGCGAGATAAGAGCAAAAGCTTATGATCTTGTAATAAACGGTGTAGAGATAGGTGGTGGATCTATAAGAATTCACGATACAGAGCTACAGAAGCAGATGTTCAAACATCTTGGCTTCTCAGATGAGGAGGCAGAAGAGCAGTTTGGTTTCCTTATGGATGCATTTAAATATGGTGCTCCACCACACGGCGGGGTAGCATTCGGATTCGATCGTCTTGTTTCTATGTTTGGTGGATCAGAATCTATCAGAGATTTTATTGCATTCCCGAAAAACAATTCCGGAAGAGATGTTATGATTGAGGCACCATCTATGGTTGCTGACGATCAGCTACAAGAGCTTAATCTAAATATTATAAAAGTAGAACAAGAGGATTAAACCTTTAATGTTTTATTTTATCAATAAAGAGAATTACGAACAGTCTATATAAAATTTATAGGCTGTTCTGCTTATAAGGAGATTTATAAGAACCATTAAATACACATATGACATAACTCTTTGTGTCATAAAACTAAAAATAGACAAATGAGAAAAATTGTTACTTTATTTATTGTGGGTAGTTTGCTGCTTTCGGCTACAAACATAAAGGCTACTCAAAAAGAGAGAAAGGACATAGCTCCTGAATACAAATGGAATTTTAAGGATATCTATGCAGATTGGAATGCATGGGAAGCTGACTTTAAAAAACTTCAGGAGAAGATGAGTGAGGTTGCTGCACTTAAAGGGACTCTTACAAAGAGTGCAGAATCACTTAAAAAAGGACTTCTTCTACAAGACGAGCTAAGTACAATAGCATATAAGGTATATCTGTATCCTATGCTACAGAAAGATGTTGACGGAAGAGATATGTCGGTACTTGGTAAACTACAGCAGGTACAGATGGCTTTTGCTAAATTTGGTATTGCTACATCATGGATTACTCCTGAGTTATTAACACTACCAGAGGCAACAATGATGAAGTGGATTGATGCTACTCCTGAGCTTAAGCCATACAAGTTTGGTATGCAGGATATGTACCGTAACCAGAAGAGAGTATACTCTGCAGATAAAGAGCAGTTACTTTCTTATTTCGGAACAATGTCTGGTACTCCATCATCTATCTACAGCAGTCTTACAGTTACTGATGCTGTGTTCCCAAAAATGACTCTTAAAGACGGAAAAGAGGTTACCCTAACAAACGGTACATATTCAAGTATTCTTTCAACTGATAAAGTGAGAGAGAACAGAAAGAATGCAGCAGATGCGTTCTACCCTGTATATGCAAAAAAGCAGAACACTATTGCATCTATCTATAAAGGTATTCTTGATGCTGATTGGGCTAGCGCACAATCAAGAGGATATAAATCTTGTTTAGAGGCAAGTCTTGATGGTAATAATATCCCTGTTGGTGTATATGAGAACCTTGTAAACACTGTAAAAGCAAACACAAAGCCACTACAGCGTTACCACAAACTAAGAGCAAAACTTCTTAAGCTTGAAGGTGATTACCACGGATACGATAGCAGAATTCCTTTAATTGATTCAGACAAAAAGTATCCTTACGATGAGGCTAAACTTATGGCTATTGATGCTGTAAAACCTCTTGGTAAAGATTATGTTGCTAAAATGAAGAAAGCTATTGCAAACGGATGGTTAGACGTATATGAGACTCCTGGTAAGCGTTCAGGTGCATACTCAATTAACGTTTATGGTGTTCACCCTTATATGCTATTGAACTACAATGGTACATTAGATTATACATTTACATTAATCCACGAGCTTGGTCATACACTTCACTCAATGCTATCAAGCGAGAATCAGCCATTTGCAACACACGGATACACTATTTTTGTTGCTGAGGTTGCATCTACTTTTAATGAGCGCCTGTTACTTGACTATATGCTTGATAATACAAAAGATACTAAAGAGCGTATTGCACTTCTACAGCAAGCTATTGAGGGTATTATCGGAACATTCTATATTCAGACAATGTTTGCTGACTTTGAGCTTCAGGCACACAGACTTGCTGAGCAAGGACGTCCTGTTACTGCTGCCAGCCTGACTAAGATTGCTGACGATCTTAACGATGCATACTATGGTGATGTATTTGTAGAAGATCCATCTAAAAAGAATCTGCTTTGGGCACGTATTCCACACTTCTATAACTCTCCATTCTATGTATACCAGTACGCTACATGTTTTGCTTCATCAGCAGTATTGTACGATAAGGTTACAAAAGGATCTAAGAAAGAGCGTAGATCTGCTACAGAGAAGTACCTTACACTACTTAAGTCTGGTGGAAACGATTACCCTATGAACCAGCTTAAAAAGGCAGGTGTTGATTTAACAAAACCAGAGCCTGTACTAGCAATTATCAACCAACTTGATAAACTAATTGCACAGCTTGAAAAAGAGATTGAGAAGCTAAACTAATATCAACTATTATAATCTCGACCAAACGGGTCACTCTGCTATAGGGTGGCCTGTTTTTTTATACCATACTTATCAGATAAAAAATTAGGGCAGTAAAGTTACTGCCCTAATTAATAATTATTCAGAATAAAATATAGTTACCAATCTGAATTAACTTTATCTATTATACTCTGTTCATCGACAAGCGGTTCTACCTTCTTATCAATAATAGTCAGTTTATCTGATATGATCTTAAAACTATACTCACAATACAGAGGATCAGCAAAATTCTCCTTAACAAGAGGAGCAAGTATGAATTTATACCTCAGATATTCAAAGTCACTATAAGGAATTACTCCATTTTTCAGTACACAGTGAATAAAATGATTCTCTTTTATTCTGTGTTTTATCTTCCATTTTCCAGCTCTGACAATACCTGGTCTTTTATAATGCGAGATGCATGATACTCTCTTCTCATCAAAAGCTACCTCAAGTACATATGACACTCCAAGCCATGGTCTGTTTCTGTCATAAACCTTTATGCTATCCTTTGCCATATCTTCAATTATCAACTCCTTAATCTCCGTCAATACAGAATCAATAACCTCACTATAAATATCCTGACATAACAAACTGTTTGATGTCAGAACAAAAAATGAGATAAATAGGATTATCTTTTTCATTCGTTTATAATTTCTTCTTACAGCTATTTTCTGAATTTCAGTAATTACAACTGACCAGATATCAATGATACATCTTTATCTTTTCTCCAGATTATACCTTCTTACCTCTTTACCTCTATCATACTCCACTACAAAACGTCTTCGGTCTTTATCAAAGAAAAGCCAACTACTATCTCTCTGTCCATCTTTCCATTTGCCAAAATAGAGTATTCTTCCATCATCAGCTCTCTTTCTGGTACAGTAAAATTTTGTATTAGTACCAATAAAACTATTTAAACTATCATTTAGCTGAAGTATATCCTTATTTATTATAGTAAAACTCAAGGTTCTGTTATTATCTATAAAGAAGATTGTATCATAGGTCATCTTATACTCAGATTCTATTAGTGATATCTGATGAAAAACATCTTCTACATCATCAATATAACGCAGTGTTTGTCTCACCTCCAGATTGTTTTTGTTAATAACAACAAAAATATCTTTATCATATTCATTAACGTACACACCTTGGTATTGACCATGTGCAGAATATGTTATTATTAACAGTAATATAACTATCAGGCTTTTATACTTCATATGTCTAAATTTATCTTTTAAAGATTATATACAACTCGCATTTACTATTAAGTTCAATTAAAACACTCCTATCTGCAATTAGTATATACTCTGAATTTGTTTCAGAAACTTCATTATACTTCCAGTTAGAACTTGAATCCAGCAATTATAAAATTCACTCATGTGTTATTATCCAATTATTATTTATCAGATCCTGCAAACTGACATCATAACGTTTTATAACCATATAGTTACACTTTACATCTTCCCAGTTATTATTCTCTAATATTTCTGCATCAAACACATAAATCATCATTGTATCAGATTTAATTGAATATTTAAACTTTGACTCAATACATCCTCTATATCTTAGCCTACTTCTATTAATACTATTAGGCAGAACCTTTGAATGACCAGCATCTAATATCGGATTTGGCATACCTGCAAAAGACGATGTATCAGGGTAATCAAAAGAAGCTGATATATATATACTCTCCGACGTTCTATTTCTGAACTCTATGGTTCTATGACAATCTTCACTATCTTCTCTACAAGACTGGTTTAAAACCAAAACTATAACTGTTAATATTAAAAAAAATCTTTGCATATGTTTACTATTGTTTTTTGTCAGATAGAACTTGCTTTTATGATCATAAACTTATTAAGTTCAATTAAAACACTCCTTATCGACAATTAGTATATACTCTGAATCTGTTTCAGAGACTTCATTATACTTCCAATTTGAATTTAAAAGGTAATTAATATTTGCACTAACATTATTTTCAGTTTTCATTTCAAAATATTTAAACAATCTATCAAGTTCAAACTCACTAACAGAATTTCCATATCCAATGCTTTGAAATATCAATACTTCTGTTTTAGGATTAATTAAAATATCATCAGAATCTCCATTCATAGTTTCAAATTTAACTAT
>JAOARD010000008.1 GCA_025210735.1 Bacteroidales bacterium | reverse complement strand
TATTGTAAGTCACAATCTATTCAGAAGTGGGGAATCCGTAGCGATATGCAACGCTACAGATGTAAAGAGTGCAGGCGAACATTCAACACATTAACATCTACTCCATTGGCGTATCTACATAAGAAAGGAAGATGGCTTGAGGATGCAAAATGCTTGAAGGATGGATTAAGCATAAGAAAAGCAGCAGCAAAGTGTGGAGTTCATAAGAATACATCATTTCGATGGCGACACAGGTTCTTACAGAATGTAAATGAGATCAAACCGGATAAGTTATCAGGTATAGTTGAGGTAAATGAACTGATATTTGCGTGGTCGGATAAAGGGAGTAAGAAACTAAGGAGAAAACCACGTAAAAGAGGATACAAATCACCAAGACATATTCCATCAAAGAGCAGAGTATTTACACTGTTTTGCAGAGACAGGGGTAAGAACACTTTTGATGATATTTTCTACAGATTTAGTGCAGATAATCTTAAACCAGATCTTTCGTCACTTCTTACTAAAGATACATTGTTTTGTAGTCAGAATAAGGCAGTATATCTGAAGTATACAAGGGAGAATAGTGTTAGACATGGAGTATTGAGTATACCCAAACAGGAATCGGTAAAGAAGGATATTGTACACATAAAAAATGTGGAAAAGTATCAGTTTGATCTACAGGTTTGGATGGTACGCTTTAGAGGAGTGGCAACCAAATATCTGAATAATTACCTGTCATGGTACCGTGAGATGGATGAATTTGATTTTGAGATTACTCCTGAGACAGTGTTGGTAAGGGCTATGAGACCAGAGAGATACAACACCAACCATTTTCGTTGACAGAACAGATTCTCCTGCCAAACCGCAACAGCATTACTTAGATTAAATCATAATAAAGTTTCTCCTGACATAGAACCATAAAATAATTACAACAAGCTACCCAAAACTAGTGTCAGATAGCTTGTTATAGTATTATTCTATTATACCTTTTTGTGAAATAAACGTCCATTTGTCGGCCCAGTTGGTATCAAAAGCACCTTTATTTGAAGAGCTGGTAAACCATTTGTTAGTAATAGGTTTTAATATACCCGTATTGTTTGCAGGAGTTATGTTGTATGAACTACCTGTAATAGTTATCCCCGGATTATCGGTTGTATTATAACCTTGTCTGAAATAATAAGCCCAGTTATTTTTTAAGGTATTAGATATTGGTTTGCCATGAACTATGAAGATCTTATCACTTTCGTTTGTAGGAGCGTTGTAAAATATGTTGTATTCAAGAGTAGTGTTCTTGTCTGTCCACTGACTGTATGAATCGTAACTATTGCCTTTGTAGTCAATACTTACACCAGCTCCTGAGTTTATTATTATTGAGTTATATAGTTGTATTGCGGAACCACTATTTATGAAAATCGAAAAGTTAGCAGCTGTTTTATTTCCTATGGCAGTAAGGTTTGCAATAATGGGTTTTGTAGAGTTAGAAGTTAAAGATCCTTTCTCAGGATGATTATCAAGCTCTATTATTTTATCTCCGCCGTCGGGCTGGTCATTTATTGATAGAAAGTATTGTCCAAAGCCTTGATATCCCTGATCAAAATCAAATGAATCATCACCACAGTATGCTGCAATAAGGTGTTTGCAGTTTACTGCACCTCCAAAAAATTCAAATGCATCATCTGCATTAGCAACAACCTCTATATAATCTATTGTTGTTTCGCTACCAACACCGGCAAGGGTTAATCCATTAATTTCATTGCCTTCACCAATATTCGCTCCACCATGTCTTATAGATACATATTTAAGTATACCTGAATTATCACCGTTATTTGTTCCTCCGTATATGCTTCTTGGTTCTGAAAGTGGAATACCCTCAACACGACCTTCTCCTGTATCAACATTAACTTCTCCTTCGCCAAGTATAATAATACCACCCCACAGACCTTTGTCATTAAGAGTAAGTGTTCCGTCAAGTTTGTCTTTAACAGAGGTAAATATTATAGGTTTGTCAGCAGTACCTTCTGCAATAATTTTACCACCTCGTGCAACGATAAGAGCAGAAGCATATTCACCGTCTCCTTCTTTGGCTTTTATTATTGTTCCCGGCTCAATTGTTAGGGTTTGTCCATCGTTAACAAATATCTTACCATCAAGAATCCATATTTTGTCTTTTGTCCAGGTTACACTGCCTGTTCCTTTGCCATCATCGGTAACAAATGTACTGTCATCCGGAAGTTCATAATCACCTTTTCGGCATGCGGTAATAATAACTGATGATAATATTACAGTATAGATCAAACACTTCTTCATACGTCTAAATTTTTATTGTCAGATAGAACTCGAATTAATATTGTTTTTGTGTTCTGGTAAAGACTTTATTATGCTTGTTCTTTGCAATAAAACTCTTTACCCATGCTCAGTTTCATCAATTTAAGTTTATGATACATTAAAATAATTCAACTAATATTGTGTCTTACGATTAAAAAGAAAACAGAACATTACAAAATATGAAAGATTCGTTTTCTGTTCCTTTAGCATAAGGAGCCCAATCCTGATAATTTAGAGCAATTTTTACATTTTTTATTGGAGAATACTCTACTCCAGCTATAATTGCTGATCCATCTCTTGCAAGATTCCACGGATTTATATCACCGCTTCTTACATTAGACTTAAGCTCATCGTAACGGGCAAAGATGTTAAAGTGTTTGATAAAATACCATTTACCGTATATCGAATATCCATATAGGTTATTATTATCAACAAATCTGTTATTTGACTGATAGTTAAACTCTGCACCAATAGAATATCTATTCTTTTTTGCATATCCGGCAAAGATAGAGTAGGTGTTTTGCCATGTGTCTTTTACAGTAGTATTAACATAAGCTCTTGTCATAAATCCTTTAAACGGCTTATATGTTAAACCTAAACCTCCCAGATATGTATTGTCGCTCTGAACACCCTTATATCCCTCTCCATTAGTAAAAGAGAAATCTGCCTTAAGTTTTTTTCCCAGTTTATACTCAACGCTAACTCCTAAATCGGCACTTGATGCAAACTTATATTTATCAAGAAAGGCTTTAGAAATGTATCTGTGACCATTGAATTTTTCATGCTCTTTGAATGCATAAAGGTTTATTAGACCAAAATTTATAGCCAGATTTTTGTTCTCATATCGTACATATGCGTTTTTGAAGAAGGCAAATCTTTTAAGCAGAGCATATTCAGAAGCATCATTAGGACTCCCAATGTCTAATTTTATCTCACCTGAAAAGTGTTCGTTTACTTTGTGTTTGTAACCAAAGTAGGCTCTTTTTACCTCAAATGCCGACTCTTTATTTACCGACTCGGAAATGCCACTGTGGAAATTGGCAAATATCTTTCCGGAAACCTTACCTTTTGAGAAGAACTCTTTAATCTCACTCTTCTTATCCTCTTTCTTATCAACCTGTTGTGCATTGGTTTTTTCATACGGCACAACTAATAGTGCCATTAAAACTGTTGCAAACAAAAAATGTCCCTGTCTCATTTATTTGTTATTAGATAATTAATAGTACAATAGTATTTTGTAATTTCCGAATGCAATTATATCAATAATTGTAATAGCTTGTGTTAACATAAGGTTAACATAAACATTACCTGCCAATAAAATTCAGTTAATATTGATACTCTACATTTGTACTGTAGAAATACGGAAAACAAATTTAGGACATAAAAACTTAAAAATATTTAAAACGATGAAAACGTTAAAAACAATTGTTGTAATTACAGTTCTTTTAGTATCAAACTACTTTTTAGTACAGGCTGAAGGTGAGAATAATACTTCAGGTAAGGGAGCTTCAGAAGCAAAAGCAATGATGACTGTTATAGATGGTAAAGTTGTTGACGATGTAACAGGAGAGGGGCTTGCAGGTGTATCTGTTGAGATTAATGGAGAGATTGTTTATACTGATTTTGAAGGAAACTTCTCGTTAAGAAGTTTAAAGACAGATGTGTATGCGGTTAAGGCTACATATATATCATATAAAAATACAGTTCTGGAAACAGGTATTGACAGTAATAATCTACTTAAGATAAAGATGAAGAGTTTATAATAGGAAATTTGTTCTTGAAAGAGATAGGAGTCTGAATATTCAGACTCCTATTTTGTATATATACTTGTTGGATACTCAATATCTGTAAGGAATAATCCTTGAGGTGGTGCAGATACACCTGCTGCAGATCTGTCTTTTTTCTCAATTATTTCAGCAAACTGCTCAATTGTAATCTTCCCCATACCAACCTCTAGTAGAGTACCTACAATTGCCCTAACCATGTTTCTAAGGAATCTGTCGGCTTTTATTGTAAGTATAACCCTCTTTTTAGATTGCACCCACTTTACATGCATAATGTTACAGTTGTTTGTCTTTACATCGGTATGTAATTTGCTAAAACTGGTGAAATCTTTATAGTTATATAGTAACTCTGCGGCTCTATTCATTAATCTTACATCAGGCACAGCTTTAAGGTGATAAGAAGATTCAACTGTAAAAGGATCTTTTACAAGCGTTATAAAGTATTTATATGTGCGCGATATTGCATCAAATCTGGCATGGGCATCGCTATTTACCTCTTTAATGTTCAGTATAGCAATATCTTTTGGTAGAAAGCTGTTTAACTTATAACGTAAATCTGTTCCTTTTGCCAAATGATCTTTTTCCGAATCAAAATGAGCAATATAATATGATGAGTGTACTCCTGTATCAGTTCGTCCGGCACCAACCACACTAATCTCCTCTCTTAGTATTGTAGACAGAGCCTTATTTATCTCTTCCTGAATTGTTGATGCATTTGGTTGAATCTGCCAGCCATGAAATCTTGTGCCGTTATATGATAATTCTAAAAAATATCGTGTCATATATTATGTCTGTGTAGTTTTTGTATAGATACTAAGGTACAAAAAACAGTTACACCATTCAATCTTTTTTTGATTTCTTGCTGTTATCTGTTTACTATTGATTTTAATAGTATCTCTTCTGTTTCCGGTCCCATATTAAACAACAGATCCAGAATACTAAGGTTCTCAATAAATCCAAACTTGTCGGCAAATACCTGATAGTATTTTCTTACAGAGTAGTTGTTATCTGGTTTTTGCATTCTCGTTTTAGGGTGAATTGTATCTCTGAAATCGTCTGAGTTAGTCACCTCTCTGTAATACTCTTTGGTATATTGTATATCAGGATATACCTCCATAGCATCAAGAATCACCTTTTGTATACCATTGTTAAACTCTGTAAGATATTTTATCTCTGATTTATAGAAGGGTAACAAATCATCAGCATAATATTCAAAAAATGGAGAATGTCTGTATGCCGATTCAATTGATCGCCAATGATTTTTTTGCCACTCCTCAGTATAATCTATTTCAAGCTCGTTTATAGGAGTTTTTATTGTTCTTCCTTTTTTTACAGGAATGGTAAGGCTCAGTTTACCATTTGCACCATAAATATCGCATCTGTTTCTGTAGCTCTGTTTCGTGAAATTCTCTTGATTCTCAATGATTATTCTTTTGTAACCAAGTAATTTACTGTAATATTGTATTGTACCTAAATATGCCGTTGATAGTAATACCGAGTTTGCCATTAACTATTGTACTTATAATTTTGTGCAAAAATAATATACATTGTATTAGTATGTATATTAAGATGTAAAAATATCAGTAAACTTTTCTGTTATTGAAACATTGCTGAAGTAATATTACAAGTATTTACCAGAAACGTTATCGAATAGTTTGATATTGTTTCTTGATACAGGGATGTTATCTATAGAATCATCTATTTTTAATTTATATCCTGATGAATTTCCTTTTTTTGATTTAACCATTTTTACATTAACAATATATGCTCTGTGAGTTTTTATGATATATGGCAGATGCGAAAGTTGTTTATGTATATTACTTATACTGTTTCTTATTGTTTGTTTATCAATATTCTGATTATTTAGAATGTAAAAATCAACATAATTTCCGTCTGCCATTATATATATAATATTCTCCGGGTTTATTGACAAATTTTCGCTTTTCAGTGTTGACTTGATATGTACAGTACAGCTCTGAATATTCTCGTTACTGTTTTCTATATCTCTACGTTTAACAAAAAGTTCCTTTATATTTTTAGCAGAGAATATCATGTACGGAATGATCCCAATTAATCCGAACCGGCTAAGAGAATCCAGAAAAGTTATTATGTTTAGCCTCTGTGCGGCAGTTGGCTCTTCAATTATAAATGCAACCAGATATGTTGATACACCTCCTGAAAACAGGAGTATTAATATTGCTGTTAGTTCCTTGGGCAGAGTCCATTTTTTTTCGTTGCTGAGGTATCTGATTTTTTTTATAAGAGGGATAGTTAAAAACATTGCAATGAAAACACCTACAGAGTATATTATTAATGTAAGTTCATATCCAAAATATATGCTTTCGTGAGTATTGAGAGGTCTGTATATAAGTGTAAATACAAAACACATAAGAGTAAAGATAACCGAACCTCTTAACTCTTTTTTTATAAGGTAATTTTGAGGGAAGTATTGGGTGAAAATATTGTGCATTATCTGTATTGGCAACTATCAATTATTTTATCACCTAAATTTATCAATATTATGTCAGTTATCAAAGATGGTTGTTTAGTAGGGGGTAGGATATTGAATAAAAAAAGAGAGATCACACGATCTCTCTTTTTGGGTTATTGAAAATAATATTTTTAGTATGCCTTACGGAACATTCTGCTCCATCTGATATTGCCAGGGAAACTTCCCTCTTTATCAAGCGATAACCATATAAACAGAGGCTTACCTACAATATGATCCTCAGGAACCATACCCCAGTAACGCGAATCAAGTGACATATGACGGTTGTCACCAATCATAAAGTAATAATCCATTTTAAAAGTATAGCTTGTAGCTATCTCTCCGTTAATATATATAGTACTATCTTTTATCTCAAGTTTGTTACCTTCATAAGGATCAATAACTCTCTTATAAAGTGCAATGTTTTTCATATTCAAATCTACCTTCATTCCTCTTTTTGGTAGCGTTAACGGACCAAAGTTATCTAATGTCCAAGGATAATCTGGTGAATGAGGGAATATTGATGGATCATATGTGTTTTTAGGAGTAATATAACGATCAATACTCTTTACATATGAGTATCTCTTTAGAACATCTAAAGTCTCAATTGTAAGAGGTATCTGATACATTCCACTACCATATTCCATAATATCACTTCTGTATATTCCCATCTCATTTAGTTTAGGAATAGAGAACTTTTTACCAGTTGTTTGTATGTTATATATATGCTGTAATTTCTCAGGAAGGTCATTCATTTTACCATTAATGTATACTTTCCCGTCAATTATCTCAAGTTTATCTCCCGGAATAGCTACACATCGCTTAATGTAGTTATCCCTTCTGTCTACTGGTCTCGAAACAATCTTTGTCTTCTTATATGTTTTATAAAGACTTTTACGTGCAATATTTTCGTAATAGCTGTACTCTTTAAGAGTATTGCCATTAGCTCTCTCTCTGTTTATTATATTTCTGGTTTCGTTGCGCAGAATACCGTAGTATGATTCCGTTGATTTTGCAATAATAACAGTATCTCCTTCAGGGAAGTTAAATACAACAGGATCATTATTTTTAACTTTTCCTAAACCAGCAATTCTTTTGTAACCCCAGTTTGGCCAGTTAATAAACGATGGCGTTGATTCTGTTAGAGGCAATGTATGCTGTGTAAACGGAAATGCAATTGGTGTATTTGGTATTCTTGGACCGTAAGAAACCTTACTCACAAACAGAAAATCTCCAATTCGTAACGATTTCTCCATAGATCCTGTAGGAATCTTATAGTTCTGAAACAGGAAAATATTTATCATAGTTACCGCAACTACAGCAAATATAAGTGCATCAAGCCATTCAATTATGGTGCTGTTTTTACCCTCTTTTTTCTTCCAGAATGTCCAGTTAACTTTTTTAGACACATACATGTCGTAAATTATTGGTAATCCCAATAGAAGCCATAAATTCTTAACCCATATTGTCCATAAAATATAGGTTACAGCAACAATTGCAAATCTGATGTACTTGTTTTTTATAAATTTCATATGTTTATTTTTTCTTTTTAATGGTCAGATGGAACTCCGCATAATAATCATTCTCATGTGTGAAAATTCTTTCTCATGCTTCGTTTCATATGTTTATAATTGTTTTTTCATTTGCCATTTGTAACCCCGCATTATAATCATCTTTTTGTACGAATGACTATTCTCATGCTCGTTTCTTCTTTTTATAATCATTTAATGTGACTGTTAAAGAAACCAAAGATATTATTTTGAAAATAAAAAGGCTTATTTAATAATCAATAATCTTACGTTTGTTAACATTTTTTATATGTTAAGCATATCATCCATTGTTAGGAAACCTGAATTTTTTGCAGCAAACTCAGCAGCCAGTACAGCTCCCATTGCAAACCCCTCTCTGGATTTTGCACTGTGTGTAATCTCTAAATAATCAATAACAGAGTCGTATTTTACCGAGTGTGTGCCCGGAACCATACCTTCTCTTTTAGCATTTATAGGAAGTATGTTTTTATCGCAATTTGTTTTATCATCCTCTTTCCATTCGTTTAACCTGTCTATATTATTAATAATATCGTTAGCCAGTGTTATACCTGTACCGCTTGGTGAGTCAAGTTTATGTATATGATGTATCTCTGTCATCTCAGGAGCATACTCATTAAAGTTGTCCATTATCTTTGCAAGATATTGGTTAACCTTAAAAAATATGTTTACACCAATGCTGAAGTTAGATGCATAGAAAAAGGTGTTCGCTCTTTTATCGCACATCTTTTTTATATCGTTAAATTTATCTAACCATCCGGTTGTGCCTGATACAACAGGTTTTCCTTCATTAAAACATTTAATATAGTTGTCGTAAGCAGTGTGTGGCAGAGAGAACTCTATACACACATCTATGTCTTTAAGTGTTTTGTTATTTAGTTCGTTATTATTGTTATTATCAATGATTAAGCCTATAGTGTGCCCACGCTGAACTGCGATTTTCTCTATCGCTTTACCCATGCGTCCGTAACCAATAATTGCAATATTCATAATGTGTATTGTTTTAAATGTTTGAAAAGTACTTATGTAAATAAGTTATTTTGCAAAAGTAATATTAAGGCTGTTAAATGGAATAAAACGATATGAAAAAGCTATGGTATTATTTTGTTTAATATAAAACAACTCTAATAATCCACGTGGTTACTAATCATAGTTTATGCTTGTTAATAGATACAGTGGTGTGCTACTTTTTCTCTTTGTGCAGAAATATGTGAATACCACTATCTAATTCAATTATTGCTCCTGTGTGATCTGCGTTTATCTCTGTCTCGTATCTGAATAGTATACCTTTATCTTTAAGTTTGTCAATAATAGTATCCATTCTGCTGTCTTTAAACATTATAGCCGGATTATGAAACAGATGATCAATATACCCCTTACGATACAGAACTATACTGAAACCATTCATATGTAGCTTGTGAAAATGTCCTATTTTAGAGTTGTTCTTATCAAAAACAAGACCAATCTTTTCCCAGAAATCAGATGTTCTTTCAAAATCAAGAGTCTCTATTCCAAGACCAGCAAATGTGCCTATTGTTTTGTCAACCGGACCATCTAACTTATACTGCTTGTCCATCTTTTTTACTCCAAAGAACACCTTGTTAGGATCAAGCAGACATCCTTCTACAAACTCCTTTTTTGTGTAGTACTTGCAATTTAGATGTAAGCCTGCTTTCTCTATTCTCGCAATCTGATTTTCAAAATCATCGGTACATATAAAGAAGCCTTTCTCAAAGAATGCTCTGTGCGATAATCTAAGTATAACTTGTCCGTTAGACATAAGATTCTTATCGTTGTCAATAAGTCTGAATCCTAAAACCTTGAGGATTTCGATGTTTAGAGATATATCTCTTACAGGGATGTTTATTACTATTGTTTGCATTGTACAATCCAAAGTTTGATACTACTTTAAAACGTAATATAATCATTTTTTATTAATATCCAGCCCTTTAATGGATATTAACTTATCTCCCTATAGTTAATTTTTTTGTTCTCCTCTCTGATTACACGTTGTTTGAGTATCTTATTATCATCTTTTTCAAGTAAGGGATCATTATCCAGAACATCTATAGCACAATCTCTTGCTACCTGAAGAATCTGAGTGTCTTTTGCAAGGTTCGCAATCTTCAGATCAAACCCAACACCGCTCTGTGCTGTCCCATCCATATCACCCGGACCTCTTAGCTTAAGATCAGCTTCAGCAATTTCAAAGCCATCGTTAGTACGTACCATAGTCTCTATACGTTTTTTCGACTCCTTGGATAGTTTATAGGAGCTCATAAGTATACAGAATGATTGTTCTGCACCTCTACCAACCCTTCCTCTGAGCTGATGTAACTGCGACAGTCCAAATCGCTCGGTACTCTCAATAACCATAACAGATGCATTAGGAACGTTTACACCAACCTCAATAACAGTTGTAGCTACCATAATATTGGTCTCTCCTTTGGCAAAGCGCTGCATCTCATACTCTTTATCTTTGGCTTTCATCTTACCGTGTACAATACTTACCTTATATTCCGGTAACGGAAATGCTCTGGTTATTGATTCGTAACCATCTTCAAGGTCTTTTATATCAAGCTTTTCTGATTCCTTTATTAGTGGATATACTACATATACCTGTCTGCCTTTATCTATCTGTTCTTTCATAAAACCAAAAACAACACGACGTTTTGCATCTGTAAAATGTTGTGTCTGTATTGGTTTACGTCCGGGTGGAAGCTCATCAATTACACTAACATCCAAATCCCCATACAGAGTCATTGATAGTGTACGAGGAATAGGGGTAGCAGTCATAACCAGTACGTGTGGTCGTATAACGTTTTTCTTCCATAATTTGGCGCGTTGAATAACTCCAAATCTGTGCTGCTCATCAATTACAACTATTCCCAGATTCTTAAACTGTACAGTATCTTCAATAAGAGCATGCGTTCCAATAAGTATCTGTACAGATCCGTCTCTTAACCCCTCGTGCAGAGTCTCTCTTTTCTTTTTTCTTGTAGATCCGGTAAGCAGCTCAACTGTAATTGGCATACCGTCAAGCATCTCACATATTGTTTTGTAGTGTTGTGTGGCAAGTATCTCGGTAGGAGCCATTATTGCAGCCTGGCAGTTATTATCTATTCCTAATAACATTGTCATTAGTGCAACCAGTGTTTTACCACTACCTACATCTCCTTGCAGTAATCTGTTCATCTGCTTTCCGGTAACTGTATCTTTTCTGATCTCTTTAAGAACTCTTTTTTGTGCTCCGGTAAGATCAAATGGCAGGTTATTATTAAAGAAATTATTAAAGTAATCGCCTACTTTAGAGAATATATGACCTTCCGATTTTGATTGTCTCAGAAGTTTACGTCTGATAAGACTCATCTGTATAAAGAAAAGTTCCTCAAACTTTAATCGCATAGATGCTTTTTGTAACATCTCCTGACTGGTAGGAAAGTGTATATTTATTAAAGCCTCACGCAGACCTATAAGATTATTTGATTTTATTATGTTGTCAGGTAACGTCTCTGCTATTTTGTTAGCAACATTTTTTAGCAGATTCATCTGTAGGTTCTGTATCCCTTTAGATGTAAGAAAGCTGTTCTTCATTTTTTCAGTGGTGTAGTATGCACCATGAAATATGAATTTCTCTTTACCTGTATTGGGTGTAAGCTCTTCCATTTCAGGGTGAGCAATTGAGTATCTGCCGTTGAATGGTGTCGGTTTTCCGAATACAATATACTGTTTGTTTGGTAGTAACGTTTTGCGTATCCAGTTAACCCCTTTAAACCAAACCAGATCCATTATGCCTGAACCATCAGTAAACGTTGCATTCAAGCGTTGTGCCCTACCTTGTCCGGTTACATTTATTGCTGTTATTTTACCTGTAATCTGAACATTGCTTATCTCGCCCGAAAGTTCATTTATCTTATAAAATTTTGTTTTATCAATATACCTAAATGGGAAGTAGTACATAAGATCGCCAAATGTTCTTATGTCTGCCTCTTTTTTTAGTATCTCAGCTTTTTTTGGACCCACGCCTGTGAGGTATGATATATCTGTATCCAAAAAATTATTCATTGTTAATCCAAAATTTTATTAAAAACTATTTCTTCGTTGGTTGTGTAAAGATAAATATTGAACTTTAACAACGTTAAACTTTTTTATACTATTGGCGTCATAAAAGGAGTTCTTAGTAAATGTAATTTATGTAATGTGTACAGTTGGTTCTGCTAAAAGCATTGTTGTTATACTCTGAATATAGTAGTAATCTGTACATTATAATTCAAAATATACTATATATGAGTGAGAGTGTTATTTTGTTAAATGATATTAAGAAGCACTATCAGGTGGGAACCCAGATTGTAAGGGCACTTAGAACAGTTACACTTAATATTAACAGAAATGAGTATGTAGCAATAATGGGACCTTCAGGGTCAGGAAAGTCGACACTGATGAATATTATTGGTTGTCTTGATACCCCAACAGCAGGTACGTATGTTCTGAATGGAACAGATGTTAGTAAACTTGAAGATTCATCTCTTGCAGAGATCAGGAATAAGGAGATAGGTTTTGTTTTTCAGACATTTAATCTGTTACCACGATATACAGCACTTGAGAATGTTATGTTACCTCTTATATATGCCGGAGTAGGGAAAAAAGATCGTCAGAAACGTGCTACCGATAAACTTAATATTGTTGGTCTTGATGAACGTATGGAGCATAAACCAAATGAACTTTCCGGAGGACAGCGTCAGCGTGTAGCTGTTGCCAGAGCACTAATTAATGATCCATCACTTATTCTTGCCGATGAGCCCACGGGTAACCTCGATTCAAAAACATCTATTGAGGTAATGCACCTGTTTGAGGATATTTACAAAAAAGGTAATACAATTGTTGTTGTAACACATGAGGAAGATATTGCACAGCACGCAAGACGCATTATTAGATTAAGAGACGGTGTGGTTGAGAGCGATGTAATAAATGATAACCCTACTTTAGGATAAAATTGTTGATAATTTTTTGAACTTTTAGTGTTTGTTTTTGTATAGTACGTTAGATAATATTTTTATATTTAATAACGTAAACTGTATTTTAAGAGGTATCTCTTTTCTATCTGTTAAGCGTAAAGTTTAATACGGATTTTTAGTAGATATATCGTAAATCGGTTTTTAATAAACAGACAGACAATGAAAGTTTATACAAAAACAGGCGATAAAGGTACTACTGCTCTTATAGGAGGTAAAAGAGTTAAGAAAAGTAGTCAGCGTATTGAGGCTTATGGTACTGTTGATGAGTTAATAGCCTGGGTAGGTTTAATAAGAGACTGTAATGTTGACGATGAAAATCTTGTAAAAGAACTTGTTGATATTCAGGATAACCTTATGGATGTTGCTGCTATTCTTGCATACGACGGAGAGAACAAGAAGGTGAAGGTTCCTGCAATTCAGGAAGAGGATATTACCGGGCTAGAGAAGAGCATAGATCGCATGGATGAGGAATTACCACCTGTAGATGCATTTGTATTACCCGGAGGTCATAAAACTGTATCGTATTGTCATATTGCCAGAACGGTTTGTCGTAGAGCAGAAAGACGTGCAATAGAGATTCAGGAAGATGTGTTTAATGGAGAGAATGCATTTAGGTTCCTGAATAGAATGTCTGATTATCTGTTTGTTTTAAGCCGTTTTTTATCAAAAAAATTAAGTGTTAAAGAAATTAAGTGGGTGCCTAAGGTTTAAATAAATATTTATATATATTTGCAAAAATTGAAAACTAAAAGAATTATCGTTCAAAAAAACTAATAACTATGTATTGGACATTAGAATTAGCCTCTAAATTGGAAGATGCTCCTTGGCCGGCAACAAAGGACGAACTTATTGATTACGCAATACGTTCGGGAGCACCTCTTGAAGTTATTGAGAATCTGCAGGAGATTGAGGATGAAGGAGAGATCTATGAGAGTATCGAGGATCTTTGGCCTGACTATCCAAGTAAAGACGACTTCTTTTTTAATGAGGATGAATATTAAAAAATAATAACCCCGCACTGAGCGGGGTATTTTTTTGTCTTGTTGTTTATACTTTAACTTGCGCTGCTAATTGTTTACTTTGGCAATAGCTTGTGTTACGTCTGCAAGAACAAAATAACCTACAGCGCCGCCTTTAAAGTTTGTTATTGGCGATCCTGGCGATTGACTATATGCTCCACCATTGTTTTTTATCTGAGTAATAAGAACATTAAAATAGTCGTACGTCATTTTGTCAACGCTAAACAGGGTTACGGTAACGTCTGTTTCATGTGAAGGGTACCAACTGGTTCCTGTTGGCGATGTACCAAAAGGAAACTTAAGATCTACAATATTATGTTGTAAATATTTATCTGTAAGAACACTTATAGCCCAGTTTCTGCTAGATCCAACAGTCATCTGGTATGAGTCAAACAGGTTATCGCTCATATGGGTTATATAGTAGTTTGTGTTGTTTTTATCCGGATCGGTAAACGATACGTGTGGTACATATGCATCATCCTTCTGTATCTCAAGTTTTGTTTTTTTAAGTTTAGCAGTCATATTTTCCGGACCTTTAACCAGTTTTGATTCGGCAACGTATGTTTTACCATCAATAAAAACCTCAAGTGTATATTTTGTATTCTCTTTAACTTCAATTATATCTGAAGTGGCATAGTATCCGTAACCTACAAATTTATTGTTGTGTTGTGGTTTTGTAATCTTAAACTCTATCTGTTTATTGTCATATCTGAGAACCACTCTGGCATTCTGTACAGCAATATTTTCGGGCAATGTCTCAAGTCCCGAGCTTAACTCATCTGTATTAAAACCTTTTACAATTTTAGATATCCTTATGCTATTGTAGTTGCTATTTGCTGTTATAAAAGCATCAATACAATACTCCGGTGCACCATCAACATTTATTAAGTCGTAATCTTCAGTACATGCCGATATAGCTATCAGAGTGGCAAGAATAATATATATATGTTTTAATCTGTTCATATCTCTAAATTTGTTTCTATTTCTTTGTTATATGTAATCTATCTGTTATACAATTTAAAACTTGAAACTGTATGTAAACGTTGGTACAGTAGAGAACAGATACATCTTTTTACCTGTCATCTTATTAACGTTGTACTCATCAGGTTTTATCATAAGTGTAAAAACATTCTTTCTTCCGTAAACATTATAAATTCCTAACCTGAATTCAGAGGTGAATCGTTTGTGCTTTTTCTCATAACTGAATAGCAGATCCATGCTATGAAAATCAGGTGCACGGTAACCATTTCTCTCTGTATAGTTAAGGAATGATATTCCTTTATACAGATATGTTCCTGAAGGCACTGTATACAAACCTCCTGAAGCATATGAGAAATTAAGGGATGCTTTAAACTTTTTGAATAACCGTTGAGTTACAGCTATTTTAATATTATGAGGCCTGTCAAACGATGCTGCGTACTCTTTGCCACCATTAATTCCAGGAATTGTTCTGAGTGTTCTTGAATATGAGTATGATATCTGATAACTTGTTTTGCCTCTCAATTTTTTAAATGATATATCAACACCATATGCTTTTCCTTTTCCTGTTAGTATCTGTGTATGTATATCCTCATTCATAAACAGGTTAGAGTTGTCAATAAAATCAATAATATTATTCATATCCTTATAGTAGCCCTCTGCCGATAGCATAAACATATTATCGTTAAAGTTTTTGTATATCCCAAGTGAGTAGTTATTGGCACTTTGAGGTTTAATTATCTCATCAGAAGGCAACCATATATCGGTTGGTAATCCTAACGATGAATTACTCATAAGGTGCATATACTGTGTGGTTCTTGTATAGCTTGCTTTTACAGAAGATGAGTTTGTTAACATATATCTGATGCTTAACCTTGGTTCAGCATTATAATATGTTTTGTTATTACCTCCGTCGCCTGAATTAATTGCACTAAATCTTATACCCGCATTAGCACTTAAATCATCGCTTATTCTGAATTCATCGTTAAGATAAACAGCTAAAGTATTTGCACTTTTGTTGTTAAGAGATTTTACAATTGCATTTGAACTCTCAGATCGAGGACTGATTTTTCCTGGCTTTATAGCATGTGTGTTTGTCTCTAAACCAAACTTTATATTATGGTTGGCAAAGGCAGAGTAATCAAAATCAAGTTTAACATCATACTCCTTAAGATCAGCCTCCCAGTTAAAGCTTTGCGAATCATCTTTAAGTATATACGAGTATGCATAGTTGCTGAATATTATACTTGTATTCAGAAACAGGTTGTTAGAGAATATCT
This sequence comes from Bacteroidales bacterium, assembly GCA_025210735.1. GTDB lineage: Bacteria > Bacteroidota > Bacteroidia > Bacteroidales > UBA6680 > UBA6680. The sequence continues at coordinate 49,711 of JAOARD010000008.1, read as the reverse complement.
TGTTCCATCTTAGTGTTCCTGTTGTATTACCCCAATCCATTGCGCTCTGATCGTCAATATCGGTATAGTAAAAGTGATCTTTACCTCTGTATGCCGAGAAGTATAGCCTGTTGTTTTGGTTAATTGTGTGGTTAAGCTTAACATTAAAGTCATAAAAGTTTATCTTGCTATTGTTGCTTAACTCATTTAAACCTTTAAATACCGACGACATATTCTCCTCCATAAAGTTTAGTATAGCCCCTACATATGAGTATCTTCCGGCAACAACAAATGTTGTATTGTTACCTATAGGCCCTTCAACAGTAAGCTTTGACGATAACAGTCCTATTCCTCCGTTTACACCAATCTTCTCTTTGTTACCATCTTTTGTTCTTATATCGATAACAGATGATAACCTGCCTCCGTAATTTGCAGGTATATAACTCTTATATATGTCAGATGTTTTAAAAACATCAGGATTGAAAACAGAGAAAAAGCCAAGTGTATGTGACGGGTTATATACCGGAGCCTCATCAAGCAGTACAAGATTTTGATCAAACGATCCTCCGTGTACAGAGAGTTGTGTGGTACCCGGAATAGTTGCATTTACACCAGAGAGACTCTGCATTGTTTTTAATACATCAGGTTCGCCACCAAAACTTGCAAATGTTTTAAGATATTCTGTATTTATACTCTGTTTTCCAAGGGTATTGTTTACAATGTTATCGTTCTCTTTTTTAGCAGTTACAAGCACCTCACTTATTGATATGCTTGAGAATTCCAGATTGTAATCGGCTCTAATATCTTCTGTTAGCACTATTGGTTCCGATATCTTTTTATATCCTATATATGATATTTCGGCTGTGTAATTACCCTCATAAGCTATGAGGGTATAATAACCATATGCATTGGTTGTTGTGCCAACCATAAGATCTCTGATATATACGGTTGCTCCAATTAATGTTTCACCTGTAGATGCATCGGTAACAATACCACTTACTTTTATCTTTTTTAGTCTTTTAAGTGTTATTGTTTTACCTGATATTTTGTATTTATATTTTATCTGCGGCATAATTTCGTCAAGCAGATCTTTTAAACCGTATCGTTTTTTAATCAGCCTTACAGTCTGTTTAAGTGTTGTGGCAGGATCGGCATATGCAAACCTGTATGAGCTTTGCTTCTCTACCTTATTAAACAGATCCTTAATTGTATATTCACTCTTTTGCAGTTTTATAATTACATTATTATAATCCTGAGCCATAGTTGCGATACTGAATATCAATAAGGATATACAAGTTATTACTCTCCTCATTTTTAAATTTTTAGTTGTTAAGAACTGTGCCTATTACATGAGTATTAACCTATGTAATAGGCATAATTTATATTTAAGCTAGCTTTATATCTTTTCTGTTATTTCTCTCTGATTAGTTCTGTATCGGTTGCAAACTCAATACTACTTATAATCTCATCAAGGTCAGGATTATTATATGTAGCAGTAAATCTTATTACGCTATCCTGTGGGTTTTTGAGAGTTACTCTGGTGTTAAAATGGTTTGATACATCTCGGCATATCATACCCAGACTACTATTATTAAATACCAGTTTTGATGTTAACCATGAGTTGTAGTTAATACTTCTGTTCTTTTGAGTTATTAAAGTGTGGTTATCTCTGTTAAGTGTTATATTATACCCTTTTGTAATTATCTTTTTATTATTGCTTATACTATCGGTTAACAGAACCTTTCCTGTTTTAAGGTTTAGTTTTATATGCTTGTTGTTTGATATAAGATTGAAAGATGTACCAAGTACCTTTACCGACGATTTTCCTGTGTTAATTACAAAAGCATTATTGCTGTTCTTCTGTACATTAAAGAATGCCATTCCGCTGAAATTTACCTGTCTGTCTGTTTTATAATTGTTATAATATTCAAGTCTTGCACCTTGTTTTAGCCAAACAACACTATTATCGGGTAGTATAACCTCTTTAGGAGTATTGCTATTATTTTCAGCAACATATATACCACTGTCAGAATTAATAGTATTGTTGTTAAACAGTGAGTTACCAATAAACAGAGCTATAATTAGTATTGCGGCAATACCCGATAGAGATATATAAATACGTCTTGCTCTTAATCTGTTACGACTGTTTATACGTCTGTTTACGTTTGCTTTGGCAAGTTCAGTATTGTATATGTGGTTACTATTATTATCAGAATTGTACCAGTATAACTTCATTTCGGCAACAAAACCATTCAGTTCTGCCGATTCAGAAATTTCTCTCTCAAGAGTCTTAGCTCTATCCTGATTAATGTTACCATTCAGGTAGTCAATTATCTCTTCTAATTTTTCTGCCGATATCTTCATCTCTGTTTAATAATACTAATACTACTTACTCCTTGCTTTTACACGTATGACGCATCTTTATTAAAATCCCCCAAAAGAAAATTAAAAAAATATGATATTGATATCATAATATTATGCGCTGCTAAGGTAATGATTTTATTATCAGGTTGTTGTTTTGTGATATTTAGAGATGTAAATATTGTAAATTTGTTTAATAAGCCAGTGTATACAATCAATATCAAAAATTAAACAGATATAGATTAAGAAGTGTTTTTGATTTAATTGAACGCGTCTATAATAACGTATATAACAGCCATATTTATTACACCATCTTTTTTAAGGTGTTCGCGAATCTTCTTTATAGCTATGGTTATCTGGTTTTCTATAGTTTTTTTTGATATACCAAGTTCATCGGCTATCTCATTATGCGACATTCTCAGATCCTTACTAAAGCAGAATATTGTTTTACACTTATCAGGCAGGTTCTCTATTGCTTCTCTAACCTTAGAGACAATCTCACCGGTATCTATATCGGTATCAATGGTCTCAATCTGATCAGCTATACGCTCTTCATATACCTCAAAATCGAATCTTGATGTTTTTCTGATATGGTCTATGCATCTGTTTTTTACCGATGAATACAAATATCCTTTAATGCCTTGTGTAACATTAATCTTACTCCTGTTAATCCATAACTGAAAAAACAGTTCCTGAACAATATCCTCGCAAATGGCAGTATCTCTTATAAACTTAAAAGCATATCTGCACAACTCCTCGTAGTGTTTGCTGAAAACGCTATTAAATTCTGATCTGTCTCTGAAAATATGGTTAGCTGCCATGCTTTTATAACTGTTTTACTACACTGTTAAATTAATTCCTTTTGCAGACCTTCTATTAACAAAGTGCTATGCAAAGCTATAAAAAAATAACAAACTGCTTGTGATTCATTATATGATGTTTGTATGAGGCAGAATGGGGTGATTAGATTTTATGAGGTTATCTGATAAATCAAAGAGTTATTTAACTATCATTATACTTATAAATGTAAAATATCTATGGGTGGAATAAAACTGATTAAATCAGAGCTGATAAAACGGTATCTTTATCTTAAGTTTGATGGAGATGTTGAATATGGTTCAGCTGGAAATGAAGATTGTGAATTCATAATTCAGGAGTCGGTGAGATTGATAAAAGAGCTTGGTAACATTCAGGCTTTGATATTCGACTTTAAGAATATGAATTATGTTTTTGGTAATAGGTTTATGAGGCTATTTGAACCAAATGTGTTTGGGAACAATAAAACCATATTTGTATCAGTAATAATTGATGAAAGTAACTCTGATGGATGGAGATCTCTTATTGAATTTTTAGATTCGGATATCAGCTTTTTTGTGAATGAGACTTCTGTTTTTCAGAATGATGTAAGAGGAGCTATACGTTCTGTAAACAAGAGAATGAATAGTAAAAGGTAGTGTTTGGTTTCTCTATTTTTATCAGAAGACAGATTTAAGTATCTTTGATTACATATTTATACCTTCATACAGGAAAATCAATGAGTAAATTCAAAAGTATAGAGTATCTAAAAACGGGTAATAGTCGTCAGAGGCGTGCATATGCATTGCTTAAAGAGTTGTCGGTTTTTGATAAGCTTAGTGATTATGCTCCTGTTTTGGCAGGTACTATACCTATTGATATTGATATACCAGATAGCGATCTGGATATAATATGTATGTGTACCGACCATTCTGAATTTGCTGTTACAGTTACCAGACTGTTTGGAGATAAACGTGGCTTTACTGTAGGAGAGAAGATGTTTAATGGAGTGCGTTCTACAGTGGTAAAGTTTACCACAGATGATTTTGCAATAGAAATTTTTGCGCAAAATATACCAACAGATAAACAGAATGCCTACAGACATATGGTTATTGAGAACCGGATTCTTATGAATAGAGGCGATGAGTTCAGACAGAAGATAAGGCAACTTAAACAGGAAGGATATAAAACAGAACCTGCATTTGCAAAGTTGTTAGGAATTAAAGGTGATGCTTATAGTGAACTGTTAAAGTTGTAATTATAATTAAGAAATATCTATTTGTAAGAAGATAAAAATATGGAGTACTCAATGATTTTAAATTATTCTATCACTATACTAGCACTTGTTGTATCATTATTAACATGGATGGCTAAATTGAGGTGGAGTAAAGAGTTTAAAGAGGCTAAGGAAGCTGAAATAAAAGCGAAGACTGCTCAATTGGAAACTCTAAATGAAAAAGTAAAAATTTATGAATCAATTGTTTCTCAACAATTAATTGAATATTCGAAAAATACAATTAAGGAACTGGAGCAATTGGTGATAAAGACAGAGAAATCAAAACAAGATGAGATTAATAAATTAATTCTTGAATTAAAGAAGAATGAAGAAGATTATAAAAATAATATTGATGGTATTACTAAGGACGTACGAACATCATTAAATACTATGGTTGGTTTTAGTCATCTGATGAGTAGCAGTGGTATTGATGATATAAAAAAGAATGAATATAGTGAAAGAATAATGGAAGCAGCTTATAGAATAATAAAGTTATTCGAGCTTTATGAGTTGGATGAAGATATTAATAATGAATAAGAAGATATTTGTATTTCTTTTTGATGGATTCTCAGATTGAGAGATATCCTATCTTACCCCTGAGATAAATAAGAGCGATAAGTTTGATCTTATATACTTCTCAAACAATGGCAATATGGTTACCTCTATGGGAGGTTTGCAGGTTAAACCAACAGTTTCTATGGCCAGTGTAGATGTTGATTCTGCCGATCTGCTAATTCTACCGGGAGGAACAAAATGGGAGAGTGGTGAAAATAGTTATATAAGTCCGTTGGTAAATGAGATGTTTAACAAGGGTAAACCTATTGCTGCTATTTGTGCTGCAACAGCATTTCTTGGTCAGCATGGATTATTAGATAACCTTAAACACACGAGTAACGATATAAACTACTTAAAGGCAGTTGCTCCTGATTATAAAGGCGACAAACACTATACAGGTAATTTGGCTACTACAGGAGATAATATAATAACAGCTAATGGTATTGCCCCAATTGAGTTTGCGTGTGAAGTGTTTCGTAAGATAGAGTTGTTTGATGAGGCTTCAATAGAGAAGTGGTATCAACTGTTTAAGAACGGTATCTGGAGTGAATAAAAAACAGATGCAGAACAGTCTGAATTGATATTGTGTTTTGGTTATATGTTCATATATAACTATAATTTTATATATTTCGGAACTCTTAACCGAAACATGATATGAAGCGAAGCATCAGAAAAGTTTTTTGCACAGACAAGGATGATTATATTATGCCAGTTCATATGATCTTTCAAAAACAGATTTTGACATATGAAGAAACTAATCATCGTTTTATCAGTTCCTGTAATAATAATCTTACTGTTTGTATATCAGAGTAGAGACCGTGGTGAACCAGTTAAAAACTTTGAAGCATTCTTTAAAGTTTTTAAAGATAGATATGCACTGTTCAGAGTAAAACAGATTGACTGGAACAAGGAGTATGATTACTACTCAAATATGGTAGATGAGAATACTACCGATGATGAACTATTTGAGATATTTACCGGGGTTCTTAACAAACTGGACGATAAACACTGTTATATATACAGATTTAATGAGATCTACTTCTCTGGTTTCAATCAGCCATCATTAAACTACCTTGATCTGTTATCGTTTGATTTTAGAGTAGAGACCAATGACTTTGATTTAGATATTATTCAGGAAGAGTATCTTATAGAGTATGAGAAATCAGTAAGGTTATACTCTATGCTACCACCTGTTGGAGTAAGAGATGTTTTTACAACCGGATGGCTAAAAGATTCTGTAGCCTATATACATATGACAGAGATGAGTAACAAATCGGAAGAGGTTGATGTTGCTATAAACTCTTTCATAAATAAGTATAATAAGGCAAACGGATTTGTTATAGATATACGTGATAATATTGGCGGATATTCGGGACCTGTTAAAAGATTAGCGGAGTTTTTTGCCGACGATGAACACATATATGCTGTATCCAGATTAAGATCTACTGATAATATATATAGTCTTGGAGAACCAGAGTATTGGAGAATAAAACCGGACACAAACAGCAGATATAACAATCAGCCTGTAGTTTTGCTGATAAACGGAAATACACAGAGCGCTGCAGAACTCTTTACTCTAATGATGAAAAGCATACCAAATGTAAAGATTATAGGAAACACAACAACAGGTGTTTTTGCTGATACACATATAGGAAAACTACCAAATGGTTGGGAGTATCGACTTTCTGAGAGGGAGACAAATAACCGGAATGATATTGTGATGGAGGATATTGGAGTTGTTCCTGATACACTTATACTAAACAGTAAAGATGATATTCAGAACCGAACAGACAAAGTTATAGAGTATGCATTAGAATATGTTAGAGAATAAGAGTGTTGATGTTTGGTATTAACATTTGAGTGTAATGTAATAAATTGTTTTACAAATAGAGTGCATAAAAGCAACCTGAATAAGAGTATATAGAGATGAGATTTTTTGGAGCAGATTTAAAGAAGAGTATTGTAATACTAATATCTATTTTGTCATTGTTTGCCTGCAAAACAAAAACAGCAGTTATAAAAAAGGATGGCAAATTTGGGTTAATAGACATGCAGGGTAATGTAATTGGAGAGATAAAGTGGGATAATATTCCCGATCATATGTTTTTACCACATCCGGTATTGAAAAATGGTTTATATGGGTTTGTTGACAATAACGGAAAGGTAATTATAGAACCCAGGTATAGCCTTGTTAGTTTTTTTAGTGATGGACTAACAGCAGTAAAAGGAGATAATGGCAAGTATGGATTTATAAATATTAAGGGTGACACTTTAATTGATTATAGATATGATAATGTTTTTGGTGGTTTTTATGATGGTTTGTGTAGTGTGATGGTAAATGATAGTTGTGGTTATATTGATAAGAATGGAGATGCTAAGATACCATTTAGATATAAGTATTGCGATCTTTTTTACAAAGGATATGCGAGTGCAGTAACGTTTGATAATGAAAATATTGTTTTAGACAAGATGGGGGTAGAGTATAGCGTTAATGACGAAAGGTTAAAAGGAAAGTATATATGCCCAGAGCAACTTAATAGTAAAACAGAAATAAAAACGAAACAAGGAAATGGAAGATTGAATAGTAAAGGGGATACCATTATACCGCCAATTTATGATTTTATACCTTTTGAGCGAGATGGGATGCATATAGTACGGTCTAAAAGTGGTAAATGGGGAGCATATAATAATAAAGGAGATCTTGTTGTTGATTTTAGGTTTGATAAATTATGGTATTTCTCTAAAGGTTTGGCTCCTGCCTGTATTAATAATAGTTGGGGTTATATAAACAGGAAAGGCGAAGTGGTTATAGACTTAAAGTTTGAGTATGCATCAATGTTTAGTGAAGGGTTAGCATATGTTGTGATAGGAGGTAAAGGAGGTTTTATTAATAAAAAAGGAAAATTGGTAATACCTGCAATATATGATGACTATAGGTTTTCTGAGTTTAAATCTTATAAAGAGAATACTGGAGAATAATGATTATTACCCTGATATTGTTTTTAAGAGGTGTAATAACTATTTATTATTAGTATAGTTTTAGTTGGTTAGATATTTAAATAATAGCATAATATGGAGATTAATAAAGACATTGTATATGGGACTCTTGGCGATAGAGTTAGGGCTCTGATTTTTGATATGGTTGTTATAGCCGGACTTGGTGTGGCAACAGCCCTTATTCTTGATGGGTTTGAGAATGTACCTGATTATGTAAGAGGTCTTATATTTATTCTGATATTCTTTCTGTATGATCCTATAATGATTAGCTCATTTGGAGGTACAATAGGACATCTCTCTAGAGATATAAGGGTAAGACGAGAAAGTGATAATACAAAGAAGATATTGTTGCCGGTTGCAATAGTACGATTTGCTGTTAAACTACTGCTTGGTACAATATCATTGCTTACAGTAACAGGTAACATTAAAGGTAAAGCCATTCACGATTCTGTTGCCGGATCTGTGGTAGTAAAGGTGTAGCAGTTATTAATTGATATAAAGAGGTTTTATCAGGTAGTTGTATCCGATGTAAGAAATCAATTGTACAAAAACAATTATAATGTCAAATTTCAAAATTATTGCAATTAAAACTGGAGATAGGTTTAATATAGAGAAAGAAGAGTCTACTAATATTCTACTAGATCCAATTAAAATATTGAATTACAATACTGTTTATAGTTTTTATTCTGATTATGGTTTCCCAAATAATGATTTTAATAAAATTATTGATAATTCTAAAGAGGATGAATTATATAGTCTTAAAACTTCAATAAATAATATACCAGTTAATATAAATGCAATTGTAGGAAGTAATGGTTCTGGTAAAAGTACTCTTATAGAATTATTATATTGGATTAATTATAACATAGGATGTCAATTCAAATTACTTAAGAATGAACATGATAAGCTTTACAAATTATTCAAGTTTCTAGAATTAGAAATACTGTATTCTATTGATGATGGGGTGTTTGTTAAGCTTAAATTTGAAAAAGGTAAAATATATAAACAACTACTTAATAAAAATAAAAAAGAAATTACACCTGAAGGTGAAGAAATTCAGATTAAGAAAATTACTGATCTGTCTGACTTTTTCTATACAGTTGTAATTAATTATTCACATTACTCTTTAAATTCATTGGAAGTTGGCAAATGGATCACACCTCTTTTTCATAAAAATGATGGTTATCAAACACCTATTGTATTAAATCCAATGCGAACCGATGGGAAAATTGACATTAATAGGGAAAGGCATTTACTTACTAGAAGACTATTAGCTAATATTCTTGAAGATATAGGAGATCAAGAAGAAGAAGATAGTCTCAGAAATCTTGTGAATGGCAAGATTGCTAACAAAATAAAGCTTACCTATAATTCATCATTAGAATGCAATTTTAAGGATTCAATAGCTCCTACTTTATTAAAAGAATTTTTAGAAGGTATTAAAACACACTTTAATATATTAGTAACAGAAGACGATTTAAGAGATAATGTCTTTCTAAATGCAAGTTTAAAATATATTTTCCAGAAACTTGATAAAGTTGCAAGAGTTTATAGACCTTTCAAAAAACATATAGAGGGTAATTCAATAAAATGGCTAAAGTCATATTTTGAAAAGATAAAATATAGCAATAGCCATATCGTTTTTAAAATTAAAGGAGCAATTTTATTTCTAAAATATTTTAATAAAATAACAGAAATAGACCAATTTAACCCTAAAGAAGCAATTATCTTAAAAGTAGATAAATATTCAAATCTAATATCTAAAATTGATAAACAAGAAGATTTTTGGGTTAACACCTTTATGTTAGCTCCACCTCCATTGTTTGATGTTGAAATAATCCCAAAAGACGAATCATCTTTTGAGGCTCTAAGTTCTGGTGAAAAACAAAGAATTCATAGTATAAGCTCGATAGTTTATCATCTTATAAACTTAAATTCGGTAGAACAACAAAACGAAGAAGGAGAAGAAGCATTTGTAAATTATAGTTATATTAACATTGTTTTAGATGAGATTGAATTATACTATCATCCAGATTGGCAAAGGAGGTATATTTGTGACCTACTAGAATATATAGGTAAAATCAATCCTCTAAATCTCAGCTGTATAAAAGGGGTAAACATAACATTTTTAACACACTCTCCATTTATTTTATCAGATATTCCTAATAACAATATAATACGTTTGTTAAACGGGCAGCCTCAGAAATGTAAATCCAATACCTTTGGTGCAAATATTCATGAATTATTAACTGATAGTTTTTTCATAACAGGAACTTTTATGGGTGAGTTTGCTAAAAGGGAAATTGAAGATTTGATAAATTTTTTAACCCATAAAGAGAGAACAATACGTAATTGGGATTATTCTTCAGCAAAAAATCGCATTCATATGATAGGCGATAATCTAATAAAATCTAGACTCAATGATCTACTAAATCAATATATTGAGAGTGAAAACGATATTCAATCTGTCTTGAAGAAAGAAAAAGAAGAAATAGAATCTAGATTAGCTTATATAAACAAAAAATTATTGGAAAGTGAATAAGATTGATAGAATAAAACCATTTGGAACTAACAAGGAAATAAAACTAAAAGAGTTAAGACATAAATATTTCTTACAATTATACCCTAAAGGTAACAACAGAATCAAACAAGCCATTAAGATATTTGAAAATGCAATTGGTAATGGTAATTTAGATGGTTTTATCCTAAAAACTAATCATATAGATTTTTTAAATTTTCTAATAAAATATAATAATATAATAATACTAGGAGATGTTAAAACTTTAAATAGGATTATTTCAGAAGTACAAACTAGAGGATTTCAATCTTTAGTATATACAACTGAGACAACTGTCTTCGGGAAAAAAATTCTTAATAGTTATGGCTACGAAAATCGCTTTAGATCACATCAAGATAGAGGTGTTTGGTATGCTAAAAAGATTAATGTAAAATGCTGTCCATATTGCAATAGCCAATATACTCTTTTTGTTCAGCGCAACAATGGAAAAGGTATTGCCAAATTTCAATTTGATCATTTCTTTCCGAAAGATCGATATCCTTACTTGTCCATTTCTATGTTTAATTTAATTCCATCATGTGCTAGTTGTAATCTTACAAAAAATTCCACAAATGTTGATTTAAATTCTCATTATCACCCGTATTATGGATCTATTAATAAGATCTCTAGGTTTAAATTAACCTACCCTGATAGTGTTGATAAATTGAGTTTTTCGCAACTATTAGGGATGAATTTTGAAGATGAGTTGGGAATAAAGTTCTTACCAAATGATAAAAGCACTAAGAAAGAGATTGATATTGTTAATAGACATAATGAATTATTTGACTTAGATCTAATTTATGAACGTCATAAAGATATAGCTCATAAAATTCTTGTTTTTGCAAGAATGTATGATAAACATTATCAAAATTCAATGAAATCAATAGAGGGGTTGTTTCCAGATAGATCTACTGTTCTAAAATATTTAATCGGGAGTTTATTGTTAGAAGATGGTATTTCAAATCATCCTCTTGATAAGTTAACCAATGATTTAGTAAAACAATTACAAATATTGGAATGATTAATTAAGGAATGAACACGAGCTATGACAAAGGCTTATAAAACATAACCCTCTGTGTTGCGTCTGCGGTAGAGAGTTATATCTCATAGCTAAACTGTTACCTGGTAAAACCTCTTTTTTTTACATCACTAAAGCTCTTAATCCTTATGCATCTTTTCGCGCATAGGTTTTATGTAGCTGCTTGATATATTATATTTTTTACGCAGTGGATTTACAATATCGTTATATAATTTGTCCTTGTAAGCCTTATCAGCACTCCCTTTTTTATATAAGGTTCTCAGATCATCGTATTTGTCCGGATATACCTCTTTTATAAAGTTAAAGAACTGATCTCTGGTAGCACCTCTCAGATAAAGAGCACCCGGTAACATATAGTGAACATCAGCCTTAGCAGCTTCAGAACATAGCTGTTCAATATTCTCGTAACTATCCGTAATGTATGGTATTATTGGCATTGTGTGTAAACCTATTGAGGCGTTTGTCTTCCTGAACTCGCCAAGCATTCTGAATCTGGCTGAGCTTGTACTGCCAAATGGCTCAATATTTTTACGAACACTCTCATCCATTGTAGTAATTGTTGATGCTACATTTACGTATGTTATATCTGCAAGCTCAGCTATAAGATCGTAATCGCGCAGTATCAGGTCAGACTTGGTAGATATTATTGCAGGTGTTTTGTGTTTTATCAATACCTTCAGAACATCTGGCATTATCTTTTTATACTCTTCTGCCGGCTGATAACTATCGGTTACACCTCCAATGTTAACAACCTCTCTTTTCCAGCCCGGTTTGCTTAGCTCAATATCAAGTTGTTCTGCAATATTTGTTTTTGCATATACTTTGGTAAAGTCATCCTCGCCAAGATATTTGTGTGAGTATATAGCATAACAATATTTGCAGTCGTGCTTACAACCTCTGTATATGTTCAGATCCCACCCATATGGTATTTTACGCTTTAGCTTGTTCAGAGCTGTTGAGCAGGTTATATCGGTAATGTTGTTTACGTTATTATCAGACATAATTTATTAATTCAATTACATGTAATCGTATCTTGGAGGTGTAAATACATCAATTACTTCTCCTCCGGTAATAACCTCCCATGAATGGTCAATGTTTTCCGGAATACAGTAGCTGTCACCTGCATATAATCGCTCTTCGGTTTGTCCGTACTTAATTATATACTCACCGGATATTACATATCCACTCTGTTCATTCGGATGTGAGTGTGCAGGAACTTTATCGCCAACCTTATAGTTCATTTTTGTAACCATAGATTTATCTCCGGTTGCCAGAACCTCAAAGTCAACGCCCTTAAACTCTCTCTTTTTAGATTCGTTTGATTTTACAATCATATCTTTTTTGATAAATGTTTATATAGTTTACAGTATATTTTAGTGGTCAGTAAAAGTATATAATAAAGTATTACATCAGGTCTGTTATCCTGTATTTATTGAGCTGTAAAATAAAATGAGAAGGTGAGGAGGAGAGAGCACTCTGCAAAAAGAAATGCAGAAAATAGATGTACAGTTATGCTGCTACTTGAATAAAAACAGTGTGTTATGCCAGCTGTATAATGGAGAATAATGCAGGTTCTTCAATAAAAACAGGAACAGGAATAACCAATGTTGTTAATATATGGTAGTAACAAATCAGTGCACAAATAGATTCTGCATTGTAATGATTGTGTGGTTTATGTTTATTGTTTGAGTGCTTATTTAAGATATAAAAAAGAGTTTAAACAACTTGTTATATCTGTGATATATAGAAGAATGCTTCACCTGAGTTATCGGTGAATAGTATTCTGTTGCCTTCGTCAATTATTAGGCTGCCGCCATTATTAATTATCTTTGTTTTACTCTTCTGTAAATCCTCAACACCAAAACTTGATATCCAATACTCGTACTTGCTTTTTAGCTTGTTGGGTATCTCTATAATATCAGTTATATGTTTGTTGTTATCATCGAATATCATCGATACTGAGTTGTCAGAATCTTTAATATTCCAGTTAAATATAGCCTTGTAAAAAGGTATTACAGAATTTTTGTCAGATGTATGAAGTTCATTCCAGATCAGGGTGTTCGGTTTGTCTGTTGTGCGTGTATCATTTAATATGTTACCCTGATAAACAGTAAACCCGGCACCTTTCGGATCACGGATAAGAGCAATCTTACCAAATCCGGCTATATTATCGGTTAGTTCAACTATACCACCATGTTCTTTTGCTGCTTCAACTGTTTTATAGGTGTCGTTTACCTGAATATATGTCATCCAGAAGTGGGGCATACGCATCTGTTTGAACTTTTCAGGCGTTTCGTACAACCCGGCAACCATTCTGTGGTTCAGATATGCAGTATAGTAATCGTTCTCTTTATAGAACTCCCACTCAAAAACATCTCTGTAGAATGCAACAGACTTTTCTGGCGAATATGTTGACAGGTCTGCGAATATAGGATTATTCTGTTTCATGACTTTTATATTTTTTACGTTTCCAGATCTCTTTATACGGATGCCCATCTACAGTCATTAATATGTGAAGTTCATCCTTTTTAAGAGAGAGTTTTACCTGATAGTTAGAGCCGTCAGGCATATGCATTCTACCTATGGTGTATTTGCCATTCACATAACTAACATCTTCCAGAAAGTAATCTTCTTTACTGTTTTTACCTTTGTACTCATCTTTTCCATCGTTATAGTAATGTATCTTACCGAAGTACTGATTCTTATATTTTACAATCTCATATATTGCCATATAGTATTGGTTTTTAACCTCCCATATACCAATTATGCTATCACCTTTTTTATTATCTGTTTCTGTAGCAGATGTTTTATTGTATTCGTATGGTTCTCCTTTAAGAACTGTATCGGCTTCAATTCTCATTTCAGATATAGTGTGTTCTATCATCTGCTCTTTTGCTCTCTCTGCCTCTCCTTTACATGCGTATACTGTAAGAAACAGTAGTGGAGTTATTATTAATATGTGTCTGCTCATTGTATTATATGTTTGTTTTTGTAAAGTTACTTAGTGATATCTGTAAAGTTTTTGATTCAGATCAAAAAAGGTGTTTATGTATCAAAAACCTGTATTCTGCGCGTAATCTCTTTTAGTCGTAACCACTCCTGATAATATAGTGGCAGACTCACCATACTCTCTATGTATTGATATACGTACATAATGAGAGCAAACAGAACTCCGTACTTAATATCATCGCCATTTGCTGATAGTACTATTGATAGCAACAAAAGAGCCATCATGATTATCCAACTTAACGAGTAATTTATAGTCTCTATATCAGATAGTCTGATATTCCATCTCATTAACTTTAACAGATGTTGTTTTAGACCCGACTGTCTGTTTGTTGTAAGTATATCTACCTGATTTTCCAGTTCGTTATTAAACTGTGTATTGTACAGTATGGTTTTATTCCCGTTTAACAGATATATACCTGTTATCAGGCAACCTGTAATTATGGTTCCTATAAATATGTATATATTAAGTGTAGCAATAATTATCATTACTCCAACTAATCCAATACTATGTGTTATTAATTCCGGAAGCTGATTTTCTGCAAATAGTACCATCTCTTTCAGCATACTTAGGCGTGCCGATTTTTTTGAGTAATCGTTCTCTGGCAGATGTTTTACTGTTTCGCTACTTAATCTGGTATATATTCTTGCATAGAATCTGGAATCTAACATACGTCTGAAACCTCCCATAACTATCATACCAATACCGAGTATACCCAGATACCATATACCTGTAACTTCGCTATTCAGTACGCTTGTTATTGCTTTACCTATAAATAGCGGAAACATTATACCCAATATTGATTCTGCCAGTATTAGTATCAGCGTAAATATCAGCCTGAACCTGTTCTGTTTTATAGTTTTTCTAATAACCATACATCCAGTTAATAAATGGTTCAGAATAGATGAGGCTCCATATTGATAGCACTATCCAAAGTACAGAGATTAACCAGAATAGTACGGGGTTCTCGTCGCGGCTTACATTATCAAGGTAGAAAGCATTTCTGTTTTTAATACCCTGAATACTCCATATAAGAAATAGTGCTGCAAAATAGAAGTTTATCAGTTCGTAATAGAATGCTATTGGCAGAAAACCGAGTGCCACAAATGTTTTCCATTTACTGCTTTTTTTTCCTGTATTAGTACTGCTTTCCGGAAAATTAGATATGGCTTTATCGTCTATACTCTCACTCTTTTTTCTCTTTTGGTTCCATTTCTCTGATTCCTGATACACGTTCCATGTACCATACTCAAGCTCTTCTGGACTCATCTTTGCAGGTTTAAATACAGCATGACTACCATCGTATTTAGACCAGTCTTTTGTGAGAATACGTCCTTCTTTATCTAATTTTTTAAATGTATCGGAGCCGGGAAACGGAATTATTAGGTGCGGATATACTGTATCTACATTTATATCTCTTATAAAATTCATTGTCTGGTCAAATATTCTGTTGTCGTGAGCATCAAACCCAAACAGAAAATCGCCTACAGCCTGAATACCATAGCTTTTAACAATTTTAATGTACTCTTTTACCTGTTCTGGTTTAACAAAATCTTTACCTTGTTCTGCCAGAGCCTCTTCTGATGGAGTCTCTATACCAAATAGCAGAGCTTTTACGCCTGCTTTCTGCGCTGCTTCAAGAAGTTCTCTGTCTTTTGCTATAAGTACAGTGGTTTCTCCATAGAAGTTCATGTTAAGCGGGGCCAAAGCCTCAAACAGCTCCTTTGCATACTTTCTGTTTTGTGTAAGATTATCAGAGTGTAATTCAACCCACTCAACACCAAGTTGCTTTAAAGCTTTAACCTCATCAACAATATTCTGAATTGGACGTAATGTAAACTTATCAAAGAATCTGTTTACCAGACAAAAGTCACATTTCATAGGGCACCCTCTGCTTACTACAACCGACCATGTCCAGTTATATTTTGATACAGGAATTATATTGGTAGGGTAGGGCTTTAGTTCGGCCAGATCAAGGGGTGAAGTACGTTTATACTGTTTCTTTAAAGCGTTGTTTCTGATATCTGAAAATATATCTTCCCATAACCCTTCTGATTCGCCCAGAATTAGTGTATCTGCATTTCCGGCAGCCTCATCCTGACAGAAATATGTGTGTAACCCTCCAAGAATAGTAGTTTTTCCTTTCTCGCGGAATTTTTGTGTAATCACGTATGCTCTGTATGCATCGGGAGTTGACATAAATACTGCAATTACATCTGCATTAGATCTGAAATTGGTTTTCATACCAATTGTTTCGTCACACATCTCTATCTCAATATCATTTGGTATTGCTGCGGCTGCTGAGAATATGTTTTGCGGAGGTCCTCCGGTCTCTGCTTTGTATTCTGAGTAGGAGCTTCCGGCTGATGCTTTAATAAGATATATTTTCATTTGTTTAAATTTGTTTTTAATAGGTCATATGGAACTCGCATTTATAATCATTTCGTGTGTGTGAATGACTATTCTCATGCTTCGTTCCATTTTTTTCTGTTATTTGATACTGTGTTTATATAAAGAGTTATACACATGTCTTGTCTAAAATTCAAGAGCTATCTTTACAACAGGGTTTCTGTATGGTGAATCTTTTTCGTTATTTAATTTCATATTTAGTATAACACCAATTGCCAACCTGTTTGTAAGCCTCTGTTTGTAACCAATACCTATGAATGGTGTATAGTTAGTTGTTTTATAATTGTAACTGACACCTTTTTCATTATAGTTTCCGTTACCCCACAGTGCTTCATACGAAGTCTGTGCAAATATGTTATTTATGAATAGTTTATGTTTCTCAAAAGGGAAGTATCTGATAAATATTTCTCCTCCAAAATACCATATTTCATCTTTTAGTGATGATCTTACAACAGTATTGTTCTTGCTACTATATTTATAGTATATTGTAGAGTAGAAGCTTACAGAGGAGCCGAATCCCACATATACTCCTGGAATGGTTCTGAATGCTATGGTTGGCGTAATCTCAATTCTGTCCTGAAATCGTCCGAAATCGGCTGAGGCACTTAAACCAAATATAGTACCCTTTTTGGTTTGGGCAGATAAACCAATAGTACAAAGTAATAGCGATAATATAAATGTATTCTTCATCTGTCTGTTCATTAATAGTGTATTGCAAAGCTACATCTGAACAACCAGAACTATTTTGACCTATATCAAAAAATTACTTTTTGTTTCTTATTCTGCTAAGAGTCTCTTGTGATATACCCAGAAATGAAGCGATCATACCAAGCTTAACACGTTGTTCGATATTAGGGAAGAAGTTTAGCAGTAGCTGATATTTTTCTATTGCCGATAGAAACGACCAACTTTTAGAGAAGTGATCAAGAAAAGCAAGCATCTCTTCAGAAAGTAATCTGGCAAAGTTCCCGAATGCCGGAAAATCGGCAATTAATTTCTGATAGTTTTTATAACTGATTGTATACAGAATACAGTTTTCAAGACTTTCGATGATTTCAAATCCGGATTTCTGAGTATAAAAGCTATACCATGATGTTACAAACTGATTTTCCGGATAGAACCATGAGCTTATCTGTTTGCCATCATGATAGTAGTAGTTATGAATAAGTCCTTTATCTATAAACCACAATTTATCGACTGTTTTACCTTGGTCAAGTAGTATTTCACCTTTCTTTACCTCAACTCTGATGAAGTACTCTTCAATTTTTTCTCTTAGTTCCGGGGCAACAAAGCATCGTGTAGATATATATTGTAGTAAAGATTGCATATAGATTTTTTATATTATCCTAAAAATAAATAAATGGCCTGTATATAACTAATTTAGGTTATAAAGGTTTGTATAAAATGTATTTATATCAGCATTTTCAGGTAAGCCTGTAACCTGACTATCTCCAAGTTCCATTATTATCCACTCTCCATTGCTCTTTTGGGCAACATCCATAGAGAAGAAGTTACTATTAATGTTTTTGGCAATATCAATAAACTCTTTAATATCTGGAGTTATATCACCATATTCGCCCTGATCCCAATAGTAGTATATGTCAATTACCTTATTTCTTGTAAAGAATATTCTGAACTCTTTTGTAAGTGGCATACCACTCTCAGAATGATTTGTAAGAAATTTAAGTTTCTCAAAGCTGCGAAACAGAATACCACAGTTCAAATCATCACCTCTTAGTTGAATGAATTTTTTTGTTACAGATATCAGATTGTCTGTATCAGATGCATCTGGAATAAAACATGCCTGATGCCAGTAGTGTTTCTCTGATTTAACAAAGTCTTTTACAATTACAGGGTTGTTCCCGAATGTTTTTGCTGTATTAATCAGAGAGTTATTATCAAGGTCGATTGTCCATACCGTTTTTGGAGTTTTAGCCTCTATTGTAGCATACGACTCCGGAAGATAGTGACAGTGTTTGTACTCATCCGGATTGTTTATAAGTCTTAGGTTCTTCTTTAATAGTTCGTTATATAATATTTTATATCTTTCCGGAGTTAACATCCATCCTCTGTAAACAGCGGTAACTTCAGTTTCAGATTTTTCTACATTACTTACTGCCTTAGCTGCATTATTGTTATTTAGCTCTTCAAAACTAATTAATGAGCAGTTGAGTCCGGCAGATAATGCCGCATTCATCTCTTCTTTGTAATCTGTGTCTACTTTGTTACAATTTAGAACATTATCGCAAAATATTATCCTCATATTTTAAAATTAGTTTATAGAGTTAGAAATATAGTGAATGATATAACTGCTATTATTATACCAATAATAAGTAGTATCAGGTTTACTCTGGCAAACGATGATTTGTTAGTATATGATAATCTGATTATATCTAACTCTATGCAGATGTTATCTATAGTTCCAAAATCTTTTTCTTTAAAGTAGTATTTAACATCTTTTCTGATATTTGATTTTATGTCTATATGTCTTTTGTTTTTATAGAACTCAATGTTAGAATCTTTAAGAGCAGATTCAAATCTGATAACATCAGTTGTTTTTATGTGTATATAACAGTTCTCTTTTTTAATGGTTTCATTAAATTCGTTTATACTATTTTGCATTCAGAAGGTGTGTTTATATATAGTTATAGGTTGCAAATATATTATAATAGACCTTTAGATTGAATACAATTATATGTTGAGAGTTTAATCAATTGACATAGGTATATCTATTAACAGAACGTTTGAATCTTCAGTTGAGTTAACTGTTATTGAGTTGGTGTTATTTATTCCAATGGCGTCTCTTTTGGTTAGTATCTCTCCATCAATCTCAATAGTTCCTTCAATAACAAACATATATATACCATTGCCATCTCTTTTTATATTGTAACTGTCAGATGTCCCTTTGTTGAATCTACCAATATAAAACCAAGCATATTGATGTATCCAAACTCCCTGATCGTCTCTGTTTGGCGAAAGAATCTGATAGAATTTATTCTTTTCTTCTATATCGCGTATCGATATCTGATCGTATCTTGGTTTTACATCCTTCTCATTAGGTATTATCCATATCTGTAAAAGGCTTACAGGTTTATCGGTGTTTTTATTATACTCGCTGTGATATATACCTGTTCCTGCACTCATAACCTGTACGTCTCCTTGGTTTATTACAGCTCCATTTCCAAGGTTATCTTTATGTTCAAGTGCTCCGTTCAGAGGTATGGTAATAATCTCCATATTATCATGTGGGTGCATTCCAAAACCTTTGCCGGCAGCAATTGTATCATCGTTTAGTACTCGTAAAAGACCAAAATTTACTCTTTCCGGATTGTAGTAGTTGGCAAAACTGAATGAGTGATAGGCCTCTAACCAGCCATGATTTGCATATCCTCTTGTTCCGGCTCTGTGTATAATCTTATCCATATCTGTAGCTATTTTGTTTTTATAATAAACAGTTATAGTGATGTTTAGGTTTGCTTTCTGTTATAAATAGTCTTTATAGTTATTAATATTGTGAGTTTGAGCTTGAAAAATATATTGTACACATAATATATTTGTATATATTCAATAGTTTTTTGACTGGACATATATGATGAATATATCTGTATTACCACTTATTATTGGTATAGTGCTGTTTTTGTGGAGTTCTGTCCGCTTATTTATTAAGGTATATAATAAGGACATACATAAACAGGTTAAAATTAACACGGTAATAGTATTTGGTGCCATTGGTTTTGTATAGAGTTTAATAAGCGCGTTTATATCCTTTGCTATAGATATGGCAGTTATTGCTGATGGGGGAGATATACAAACATCTCTATTTGTAAATGGATTAAAAGGAACTGTAGGTTATATTATATCCGGGGTTTCTGTTTTTATAATCTCTTTGATTGTATGGGGAGTACTGAAAACGGTTAAAATGAATTTGAATCTAAATTAAATATTTTGTTATGATTAATCTTGTTGCAGTACCGGTTTTGTCTACTGCGTTTTTGTTTACTGTAGTTACTATTACTCTATATATAAATGTATTTAGAGGTAGTATAAGAGTTAAGGATCATCTGTTTTGGATGTGGTTGCTTGGGTTAGTTACATTCTTGAGTAGTATATTAAGCTATATTTTGAGTGTAATAAAAGTGTTTGAATTGATAGAGCAGGCGGGTGATATTAGTGCTTCGATGGTATCAATGGGTATCAGGGAGTCGTTATTATATATTAAGGCGGGACTCATAGTATTTGTTGTATCGTTTCTGTTTTGGGGTATAGCAAAAACAATAGTTGCAAGACGATAAGGTAGTATCAGAGATGCACAATAATGCATCTCTGATAGAGTAATTAAAACGGGAAGATCAGTTTTTTTACATACTGTATGAGTCCGAGGCTTGGTTTGCCATGTGCATCGGCATCAATAATTATAAGATCTGATGGCATTTTCTGAAGATAGAACCCACTCATATAAACATCGGCAAGGTTTATTTGCGAATCAATTTCAAATCTGGTGCCTTTACTGAATGCGACAATACGGTTTTGTGCCAAACTTGCTTCAGATGACTCTTCGCCACTTATTATCGGGCGTCCTTCTGTCATTAACACCAGTTTACCTGGACCAACAACTACTTTATGGAATAGTTTACCCAGTATAAGTGTTGTAATTCTGAAGTTTATAACAGATTTTAGCTTTAATGTATCTGACATGGCAACAAGGTCTTTAAGATCAAATGTAACCTCTTCGCCCTCTTCAAGATTCCACTCAACAAACTCCTGAGATCCTATTGCTCTGAAGTGTACTGCTTTGTTTCTGCCATGCATCTCTATCTTATTCATAAAATAGGTGTTGCTTTTAACCCTTGGTAGTATTGATGTCTTTTTAAAGGGGACAACAAATCTTGGTGGGTGACCACTCGGCTCATACTTTCTGGATACATAGAAAGCACGTTCTTCTTCAGGAGATATGGTATAGCTATCGCCACATTTTCTTATTTTACCTTTAGGGTGATCGAAGTTTTTTGTGCTAAGGCTAACGTAAACTTCATTCTTTTTAGATACGGTTACTCTTGCAAAGATGTAAAGGTATGTCTGTAATATAAGATATAATAGAGATAGTGTTCCGAACAGCGAGTAGAATGACAGGCCGGTAAATAACATTTTATTGGCATTAAGAAACTCGCCAAGAATAGTGTTTCCTGTCTTCTTTATCATATCTGGTATCATGCTGTTTATATTACTTATCTCGGCAAAGTTTATATTACCCACACCTGCTGTGAGTTGATTTCCTGCCAACTCTGAAGATTCGACAATTGCTATATCAATATCTCTTTTAGCACTGTTTATAGATGACTCAACCATATCAAACTGGTTACGTACTTTGGTTTTTACACTTGCGTACATCTGATCTATTTTAGCATCTATTTTTGCTTTTGTTTTTCTTTTTTGAGCCGAGTATCGTTTATTAATGGTTCTTCTAACAGCATTTGTTGCATGTTTAATTACCTCATACCATTTGCATTTCTCTAACTCAAGAAGTGGTTCCGGAAATATTGCATTATACTCCTCTGTAACAACCTCGTGTGTTGCTATTTTGTGTTGGTTTATTTTATCTATACACTCTTTCTCTTTTGTATTCAGTTTCAGCATAAGTTCATTGTGTATGCTATCAAGCTGATCTTTAGATTGTTTTGATATCTTATCTGGCGAATTTGCAATATCATTGGCTATACCTTCGGCATCTATACCTCCAATCTCTTCCTCAACCCTTGTTGTTAGTTGTGTTGTGAAGTTCTTGAACATGGTAATCATAGCAACATTTATATTCTCATAAAGATCGCCTTCGGTAAGAGGTTCGCTATTTATTGCTACATCTTTAAGTATTAATGCTGTTGGTTTTATTATAAGATGACTCTTGTTGTTATCAGGACTGCTATTACGTTTGTCTATCCACTGACTCAACAGGTTATTGCTGTATATCCTGTTTGTGTCAATGTATTCTAAGCCTTGATTATTGGCATTTTTTAGCTGGCTTAGAACCATGCTGTTACTGTTTGTTTCTCCCATCCAGTTACTCTTATACTCTATAGAGTTAAGACCTATGCCGAATAGTTGACCTCTTAATGTATCTCTTCTGGACAGTATATCCGTAAGTGCATTTGACGATATTGTATCTGATTCATCTATCTGTTTAAAATCAACACTATTATCTGAGAAGTAGTTCTCAATTATAGGGCTGCCTTTGCCTGACAATTTATCTTTTATATACTTTGAGTAGAAGTGATCTTCTGCATTTATTATCAGAGAGGTATCTATAAACTGCTTTATCATCCACTGGTGCGATGAATCAATAGAACCCTTTGTGTTTAGTGCATTTCTAAGTTTTGTGCTGATAATATTTCCATTAAGAGAGTTGTCTGTTATCTGTTGACCTGTATTCAGGAATAGTACTGATGTTACATTTGGTCTTAACTGAAACTGATTTGTATATATAATATCAGATGTGTTTTTATAGAATTTTACAGAGTCAACAACAGTGAACCTGTATACCTCTTCAGATATTTTATTGTTTACTGTTGATGTAAGGTAATTTAGCGGAATTATGAATATTAGTAGCGGACTCCAGTAGAAGAATGCTTTTAGGAGATGTGTTGCCGATCTCTTTAATCCCAGAGCTTTAAATACATATACATTGTGGTCTATTGCCATATAAATGAAACGCAGAAATGCATATGCAACACCATTCATTATTGCCATTTTCAGATCAAGGAAGTATCCGCTATATACTATAAGGAATATAAACAGGAACGATCTGATGTGTCCGTTCATAACCATATATATGAATGCATATGCGGTAATTATAAGCAGGGCTATCCAGCCTAAGCTACCGTATGTTCCAAGTCCGGTATAGTAGAATATTACCGGAATAAATGCAGGCATTGCTTTATACTGTCGCCATAATACAGATGCTGCCAATCCTGTTATTAAAAACAGAGGCATTATCTGTTTTAGTATATCTGTATTGTTTATTGGCGGAAACTCAATAATATCAAGCAACAGAGCAGCCCATACTGGTACCGTTATTGCGTATATTGTAAACAGGATAAATGATTTACCAAAGAGTTTCTTTGCAAACCTGTATCCTTTAATTGTATTAAAATTTGGTATGTTTTTCATCTGTTTATAATTGTTTTTTTATTTGCCAGATGGAACTCGCATTTATATTGTTTCTGTGTTCTATCGAAACCTTATATTATGCTCGTTTCATCTTTTTATCTGTTTGGAATGAACGTGTATTTATTAAAGAATTCATATACTTGACCTTTCTTAGGTCCATTTGCATATACAAGCTGAAACTGCTGGTTTTTACCATAGTGAAGATCATACTGAATTAGTTTATTACCATCGTTATTGTCTCCTCCACGTACATCAACTGTTTTCCTCTTCTGTGTTCTTAATACAAAGAATGTTGGTGATGTAACTTGTATAGCAAATCTTTGAACACCACCATTATGTTTCCTATACAGATCTATATGTGCTCCATTATTACCGCTTCGTCCTCTAACATTTACTAATTTACCACCGTTTTGGACTTCTATGAAAACCCATTTATTATCATAGCGTTTAAACTTGAACCTTCTATCTCTGTCATCATCTTTACCCAAGTAGTATATTTGGAATGGGTTTCCATCGTGATTTGTATGATTACCAGATCCAGATAGATCCCAATATTTATCTGAGAATGCACATTTTATATAGAACTCCTGATTAGGATTGGGGATATGGAATGTTTCAGGCAATTGATGTAGTTTCCATTTTTGACGTGAATCGTTTCTATTAAAGTATGTTTGTATTAATTCATTTCTGTAATTGTAACCCAACGCCATGTTGCTATTCTTATTTATTATATAAAAGGTCATAGCCTCACCTGTAGGAATAAATTTGAACTTTTGATTATCACCGCTATGATTCTTGTATAAGATTATATTTGTACCAGAGTTTTTACTCCAGTTTACAACATCAAGAACTTTTGTACTGTGCATTGGTTGTATGGTTTTCCATGTACCACTACCATTTAACTTGTGGTATCCATCTGCCCGGTTCTCTGGGGAGTAGGAGCTTACCATTAGCTTTGCTCCATCGTGATTGTGGTCATTTGTAAGATCAAGATATTTATTATTACCTATATTCTGTATTGCAAATACCTTATCTCCGGGAGGAGCCATATTGTATAGACTTGTTTTTTCAAACATCCATAGTTGATCGTCGTTTCCGGTATACTCTTCCTGAGTTATAGACGTGTTTGAACCATTTGAAGTAAGATATAATCCACTAACTTTTGATTCTAGTACATACTTCTTCTTACCATTGTTGGATATTAGTATTGGTTTAAACATTTGTGCACTATTTGTTAACCCCTTAGTGTATAACTGTATTTTGGTTCCTTTATCTTTGCTTCCGCCTCTAACGTCAAATACAAAATCGGAGTGTTGTGGTTGTATAAATACGTATTCAGGATCATATGGGCACTGCTTTATCTTTATATATCTGTCTGCTCCTAACGGCCTCTCTTCAGGGAACAATTTTACTTCAGCTTCATATCGTCCTGCATTGGAGTTAAAACCTGGCATATCTATTGAAAGTTCAGTATTATTTGCAGATCTTAATCTGTATATATCATTTGTATTATCCAGTATATTTTCGGTTTCCTCGGTAAGAGGTCTGGAAGCTTCAAATATCCATTCAGTATGATTTGCTTTATCAGAGTTTTCGATTTTGAGCAAACCTTCAGGTTTTATATCTGCATCAAGATATGTGTTGCATATTCTTATTGTGTATGTCTCTTTTTTACCCATAACAGGAACTAACTCGAACATTCTGTCTTCAATAGGTTTGTTTTCCATGAGCTCAAGATTTCCTGAAACATGGTTAAGTCCAATAATATTATCACTGTGCATTGGTTGCAGATATACATATTGTGGAGAATTGGGACATGGTATAACCTTAATTAATCGATCAATGCCGTTATCCATCTCGTATAACTGAATTGTACCACCTTTTTTTTCAGCTGAATAGTGCCAGCCTTTTACATCAATGTACAGATGATCATTTTTTGCAGGATGAATTCTGAATATGAAGTCATCTGTTTTGTCTGCTGATAGCAGTTTTGTTGTTGAGATTATCAGAAATAGTATTCCGATATAAATTTTTGTTTGATTCATAGAAGTATTAATTATGTTAATATACAATTTGTTTGTATTACAGTTTAGTAAAGTATTGCATATAGTATCTTAATAAATCTTCCGGGGAATTATTTATAATGGGGTTCTGAATATATAGTTGCAACACGTTGTAGTTTTTGAAACCTATTTGTGAAAATTTCAGGTTATATGTTTACGGATAAATAGAACTGTGCTTTTTATGGTAAGCAATGGTAATTATGTATACATTTACTGTGTAGAATAATCTTTAGTATAGTATGGATTACAGAGATATTGTCTTTTTGAATGTTGCTGAGAATCTTAGTTTCTCTAAGGCTGCCGGGAATTTGTGTATTAGTCAACCGGCAGTAACCAAACATATTAAGGAGTTGGAGAGTAGATATAAGGTTAATCTGTTTGACCGAAAGGGCAATAAGATATTTCTTACACGTGCAGGGGAGCTTGTGTATAATTCTTTAAAGAAGATTGATGGTCTTTATCGTGATCTGGATTTTGAGGTTAGTAAAATTAGTAATACCTCAACCGGGGAGTTTGTTTTGGGTGCAAGTTCTACAATATCGCAGTATGTAATACCAAAGGTGATGGCATCGTTTCATAAACGTTATCCCGGAATAAAGATACACCTGATAAATGGCAACTCATTTGATATGGAGCAGTTGTTGTTGAGTAATAAGATTGATATGGCTCTTGTAGAGAATGAATCGTCGCAATCGGATA
Organism: Bacteroidales bacterium; assembly: GCA_025210735.1. Classification (GTDB taxonomy): domain Bacteria; phylum Bacteroidota; class Bacteroidia; order Bacteroidales; family UBA6680; genus UBA6680. The sequence goes on along the minus strand of JAOARD010000008.1, from coordinate 22,813 downwards.
TCAGGTATACTGAGTTTATGGACGATGAGCTTATTACAGTTACCGGTGCTAATAGCGTTTATGCAAAGAGACGTAATATCGGGTTAGAGGATTTCAGACAGTTTCCGATTGTTCTTAGAGAGGTAGGTTCTGGTACATTAGAGGTGGTTAAGAGCGCGTTGGTAGATTCAGGTTTAGATTTTGAAGCACTGAATACTCATGTGCATTTAGGTAGTACGGAGTCTATTAAGAATTTTTTACTTGATTTTGATGGTATTGCGGTAGTATCTGAACAGGCTGTAGCAAATGAATTATATATGAACAGGCTTATAAAGCTTAATGTTTCTGGCTTATCTATACCAAGAAAATTCAGGATAGCACTAAATAAAGGTTATGAGAGTTCTATGGTTAGAGTGTTTATAGATTTTCTTCTTCAGTATAACTTTTAGTTATAATATATAAATATTTGGTATTTGTATTGGTTATATCATAACGATACTTTTGATTCAAAAAAGTATTAGTTATGGATATGTTAAGTGGTAGATATCAGTGGGTAATCAAAGTGTGTATAGTTTTGTGTTTTGCACCGTTTGTTTCACCTGTAATAGGTCTGCTTGGAGGAATAATCTTATCTCTTTCCGGAGTACGAGGTGTAAATACAAAGTTATATACATCGTGGGTGTTAAAAGCTTCTGTGGTACTTATTGGTTTTGGAACCAATTTAACTATGGTGTTAAAGGCATCGCAAAGTGGGTTTGTTATTACAGCGGTATCGGTTGTAAGTATTATGATTTTGGGTATTATTCTGGGTAAGTTGGTTGGTTTGGAGAGAAAAACAACTGTGCTTATATCTGCCGGAACAGCTATTTGCGGAGGTAGTGCTATAGCAGCCTTGTCGCCTGTGTTAAAGTCAGAAGAGTATCAGAGTTCTTTTGCGTTGATTGTTGTATTTGTACTTAATGCAGTGTCGTTATTTATATTTCCGTATTTGGGGTGGTATTTTGGTATGTCACAAGAGGTGTTTGGCAAATGGGTTGCTATTGCTATTCATGATACAAGTTCAGTTGTTGGTGCAGGAGCACAGTATGGCGATATAGCATTACATACAGCTACAACAGTTAAGTTAATAAGAGCTCTTTGGATTATTCCATTATCGTTTGTTGTTACTATGTTTAATGGAAACCGAAGGGGGAGTGTAGCAGGTTTTCCGTGGTTTATTCTTCTGTTTGTTTTGGCTATAGTTGTCTCAAATATGTTTCCTGTATATAAAGAATCATATAATCACCTTAGCTGGTTTGGTAACAGAGGAATGGTATTGGCTCTGTTTCTGATAGGTAATAGTATCAATATTTCAGATATAAGAAGATCTGGCATAAAGCCTTTTTTGGTAGGTGTAGTATTATGGGTGCTTACATCTGTGGTATCATTTGTTGCATTAAATTCATAGAAGTCATGGCATCTCTTTTATCTATTTTGGTTGTTATTGTATCCAGTCTGCTAAAAGGCTTAACAGGTTTTGGTTTTGCATTATTATCACTGCCTTTTCTTATGTTGTGGTATCCTGCAAAAGTGGTTATACCTGTATTAATGATATGTAACTTAATAGCATCGGTATTTATAATATTGCAAAGGAAGTCCGAAAAACTGGTTGGAGGTAATTTCAGATTGCTTATAGTAAGTGGTGGAGTATTTACAGTTGTTGGAGTATTGATATTATCATATATAACAGAGGATACGTTGATACATATTACTGGTCTGTTGATTATGGTATTAATAGCGTTATCATTATTAAACAGCAAACCAATGAATGTAAGACTTCCAAAGATTGTATACCTGTTGGTAGGTGCTTTTGTTGGGTTGTTAACCGGAACAATATCTGTAAGTGGTCCTCCGTTAGCTCTGTTTATTCAAAAAGTAGGTGTTAGTAACAGGCAGTTCAGAGAGATATTTGCTTGGTTTAGTACTGTTACTGCATTAGTAGCTATTTTCGGATATTGGTATGTTGGGTTGATTACAAAAGAGGTTTTGGGTATGGTATTAATATACTCTCCTATATTGTTAGCTGGAACGGTAGTGGGAAAACGTCTGAATGGGGTTTTGTCTGTAACAGTTTTCGGATATCTGAATGTTGGTATATCTTTGGTATCAGGTACTATGTTGTTGTTAAGATGATAAGAAGGGATTTAGTTGGACATATTTTTTTAAATCGGTTGTAAATATTGTTAACTCGTATGTTATCTTTTTTATTTTTGCAGATATAAAATTGTTTTGTATGAATTTAAGTAAAGAGCAGATAGCAACTGTAATAATAAATATTCGTAAGGAACTTGAACGTTATATTAAGAGTTCTGGTCTTAAATCGTTGGTTATTGGTGAATCGGGAGGAATAGACTCAGCATTATGTACAGCACTTGCTGCACCTGTTTGTAAGAAATTGGGTGTTAAGCTTATTGGTCGTGCAATTACTATTGAGACAAATAAACCTGATGAGATTGAGCGTGGTATAGCGATAGGAGAGAGCTTCTGTGACGATTTTAAAGAGGTTGATCTTACCGAGTTATATAAACAGCACTTGCTGTTTTGCGAAGAGGAGATTAAGGCTGAGGAGACGGATAGAGAGATAAGGATAAGACTTGGAAATATTAAAGCCCGCCTTAGGATGATTCATCTGTATAATCTTGCACAGAAGTACAGAGGTTTAGTATTGAGTACAGATAATTATACTGAGTATCTTCTTGGTTTCTGGACTCTGCATGGCGATGTTGGAGACTATGGTATGATTCAGGAGTTATGGAAGAATGAGGTGTATCAGTGCTCGGTTTATTTGGTAGAGAATGAGCTGGAAGGAGAGGCTAAAGATGCCTTGCAGAGTTGTATTGATGCTGTACCAACAGATGGTTTAGGGATAACAAGTAGTGATCTTGAGCAACTTGAAGCTAAATCGTATACAGAGGTTGATACTATTCTGTATAATTATATTAATAATCCTGAGTATGATGTTGATATGAATCATCCGGTAATGCGCAGACATAAAGCATCAGGATATAAGCGTACAAACCCGCTTAATCTTAAGAGAAAAGATATATTGAAGTAACAGGCTGGAGAAGCCATAATTGATAAAATGATAAAAGAGACTGTGCTGGTTTAGTGCAGTCTTTTCTGTTTATGAGGTTATTGATTGGTGTGTAATGTGTCTGAATTACAGGGTGTTGGTGTGGGGTTTTGTGTTGGTGTGAATGTTCTGTGACAGAATTTGGTTGGTAAATTGAAAAACCTTTATCCTCCGATAATTTATAAATATTGTATCCCTGATAGATGTTGATTTGAAGAGATAAATAGCATGATAGTATGTATTTAATAATATACTAAGGTCTAAAATTGTAATATGCTTATATACAAAGATTTGTAAAATATGATTTCTCGCCAACCATTTTCGCTCACAGAACATTGATTGTAGCATTAACTTGTTTAAAATGAGTTGTTAATAAAGATGGTTTTATGTGCTTATTCTTAGATAGTGGTAGTTTAAATCTTGACCTCTTTTTTTTAAATAGTTTCATGTTTTATTTTCGCTTTCTGAATCTAATTAATTGATTTGTATGTTGATACTAGTAGTTTTGTTCAGCAAATGGCGTTCTGTGACAGAATTTGGTTGGTGATTCAAATTGTCTGTATCTTATTATTATCTGGAAGCTTTAAACCTATCATATATACTGGCTTAAATAGGAGAAATTAGCAATAACTTGTATTTGAAATTATGCAAAGCGGGTATTTAGTAATATTCAAATATACAGGGTTTTAGTAAAAAACATCTCTTCACCAACCATTTTCGCCCACAGAGCATTAGTCCGGACACAGAATACCCCAAAACCTATAACTAACCCCTCATAAGCAACCTCCATTTTTGTCGATCATACCTCTATTGATGTTGTTCAGATAATTAATTACCTGTAACACATCTTAATGATTTTATTTACATAAAACATTAAAAAATTATAGAGGATGAATAGAGCGACCCCAATTATTATGTGTCTGTTTTTACTGATATCGGTATTTGCCAATGCGCAACAGACAATTAAAGGAAGAGTTGTAAGTAAACAGACAAAAGAAGATCTGCCTTTTGCCAATATTGTTGTTAAAGGAGTATCGGTTGATACCCTGTTTGGACATATGGCAAGGTTAAATGGTACATTTGCAATAAAACGTATACCTAAAGGAATCTACAATGTTACAATATCTGTAATAGGCTATAAAAAAGAGATAAAAACAGATGTGACAATAGAGGACAAAACCATTGATCTGGGTAAAATTATGCTATCTGAGTCAGCTGTGAAACTGGACGAGGTAGAGGTTGTTGCAGAGAAAAGTTATATAGAGACAAAAGCCGGTAAGCGAATAATCAATGTGCAGAAAGATATCATTAATTCCGGAGGATCTGCGGTTGAGATATTGAGTATGGCTCCATCTGTTGAGGTTGGTATAGCGGGAGAGATAAGCATCAGAGGCGAAGATGATGTGTTTGTGCTTATAAATGGTAAAGAGACAGCTCTCTCGTTTTTAGGAGCGGCTCAGGCACTTAAGCAGATTCCTGCATCAAGTATAGAGAAGATAGAGATTATTACAAATGCCGGAGCTGAGCATGGACCAGATGGCGAAGGAGGTATGATAAATGTAATACTAAAGAAAGAGAAACGTAATGGTACAGAGGTTACGTTAGGAGGAGATATGAGTCTGTTGCCACTATCGGCTTCAGGAACTGCCGGGATACAGTACAAGCACAATAAGATTGGATTTAACCTGAACTACAGTGTAGAGAAATCAAAAAGCGAATCGGAGACAAGCTCAGAACGTTACTATAAGACAATTGTGAACGGAAATAAAAAACTTACCGACCATACAAAAAGTAAGGGCGACGGATTATCGCACTTTATAATGGGAGGAACAACCTACGCTATAAGCGACTCTTCTGAACTGTCACTATCGCTCTATTACGAGAATGGAAAAGAGAATAGCGATATAAATCAGAGTTATATTACAACACGTACCGATAACACAGTTGCAAATAGCAGTATAAAAGGCGATTCGGAGAATAAAGAATCATTTGGAGGAGTAGAGCTATCATACAATACAATGTTTAGCAAGGAGAAAACCCTTGAGGTTAGTGCCAACTTGTTTAAAGGAACAATGTGGTCGTCAACGGCAAATAAGACGATAAATAATAACAAGACTGATTTCGACAAATCAGTAGTTGATAATACCTTCTCAAGTATCGATGCCAATATAAACTATGAGATGCCTGTTACCGATTTTGTAGGCTTAAAGGCCGGATTAGAATCCAGTTATCTCACATTTGATGCGAGCCAGATAATAACAAACAATAGTTTAGGAACCAATAATAAATACACATTCAATCAGAATAAGAACTCGCTGTTTGTGGTTAGTAACTGGCAGATAGGATTTGCTGAGTTAGGATTAGGAGCACGATTAGAGGCTTACAATAGTAAAGGTGACCATAAGGGCGGAGAACGCTTTGGACAAGATTACGTAAATATCTATCCTAATGTTCAGCTTACCACAGGTTTTCCGCTATTCGGGGTTGAGAACGGTATAATGTTCTCTTACTCAAAACGAATAAACAGACCTGAATATGAACAACTGAACCCAACAATTGATTATAGTAATAAGCTGGATATATCAAAAGGTAACCCTGATCTAAAGCCCGAATTTGCTCATGTATTCGAACTTACCCACGAAGTAAGTGGGGGCAAACTGAATATTGCAACAACACTATTCCACAGGATTACAACAAATGTAATTCAGGCAAAGAAAGAGCTAAGACCAAATAATGTTGTACTTACAACCTATGCTAACGAATCAAACAGAAGTAATACAGGAGTTGAGTTATACATGAAATATAATGTAACTAACTGGTTAGATATAAGTAACGACTTTACAGTTTTTAACAAACACTTTAAGGTTGATGCAAATACAGGAAAAAGCAAATCTGTTAACTGGTACAGCAAACTTATGGCGAATATCAGACCTGGTGCAGGATTTAAGATTCAGGTTAATATGCGGTATATCGGAAAACAGAGCGGATTATACTACACAACCGACCCCTATTATGGAATGGGACTTGGTGTAAGCAAGGATATTATAAGTGGTAAAGGAAAGATTATACTTGGTGTAAGCGATATATTTAATAGTATTAAACTGAAATCAACATCAACTCAGGATAGTTTTATTCAGCACACAAATACAAAATATAATACAAGAATGGTTAAATTTGGTTTCCTGTTTAATTTTAGATAGTTATGAGATCGGGTAGTATAATAAAAAGATTAATATATCAGATACTGTTCTGGACAGCATTCTTGCTTGTAAACCTTTTAGGTGGCGTAGAAGAGGCAGACGATCTGACAAAAGAGTTTATCTCAACACTCATCTTTACACTTGTAACAATGGTAGTTGTATACTTTAACGTACTATTTATTATACCCCGTTTTTTATATAAAAAGAGATACCTCTTATATATCCTGCTGTTTATATTATCAATTCTGTTAGTAACACTATTAGGATATAGTACATTTGAACTTAGTATTATAGATATAGTTGTAGAGACAGTAGAGATTGCCATATGGGTTGGCGGACTATCATCTGTATGGATAATAATAGAGCAGCTTAGTATTAAAGAGAAACTGATAATAGCAGAAAAGAAACAGACCGAAGATAGCTTAAGATATCTGAAAGCTCAGATAAATCCGCACTTTCTGTTTAATGTTCTGAATAATATAAACTTTCTTATACATAAAGATTCAGACAGAGCATCTGAGACAGTAATTAAGCTATCGGATATGTTGCGATACCAAATATATGATGCCGATACAGACCATATTGAGATTAACAAAGAGGTTAAACATATAAGAAACTATATTGAATTAGAGCGCATACGCATGGGAGACAGATTGCAACTTACCGAGAGCTACAATGTGAGCAATGGTACCCAGTTATTACCTCCGTTTCTGCTTATGCCATTAATAGAGAACGCCTTTAAACACAGTTCCGGCAGAGGCAAAAGTGTTATATCAATTGCTCTCCACTCCAATTCTGAATTGGTACAAATTACAGTTGAGAATTCTGTACCTGAACAGGTAGATAATAAAAAGAAGGAGGGAGGATTAGGGATAAGTAACCTGAAAAGACGACTTGAGTTGCAGTTTAAGGATAAATATAGTTATACTTATGGCGTTGTAGATAATAGTTACAAAGCTGAACTTGTAATTAAGTTAATATAGAATTGTTATGCAGTGCATTGTTGTAGATGATGAGCCTATTGCTCTTGAAGGGATGTCGGAATATGTAAAGAGAACATCATTTCTTACATTGTTAGCTGAGTGCAGTAATGCATTTGAGGCAATTGAGATTATATCTGAAAATAATATAGATCTGGTATTCCTTGATATAAACATGCCCGGCATAAGTGGTCTTGATATGATTAAAACCATGAGCAATCCACCAATGGTTATATTTACAACAGCCTACTCAGAGTATGCAATTGACGGATTTGAACTTAATGCTATTGATTATATCCTTAAACCAATATCATACAGTAAATTTCTTAATGCTGCGCAAAAGGCACTCAGGCTTTATAAACTTGAGAATCAGGAATCGGGTAAGGTTGATGATTTTATCTACATTAAAGTAGATAAGAAACTTGTAAAGGTTGAACTCTCGGATATCCTATTTATTGAGAGCCTTAAAGACTACGTTCTTGTTCATACAATCAAAGGTAGATACACAACATATCTGGGACTAAATAAACTAATATCAGTTTTGCCCGATAACATATTTGTACAGGTTCATAAATCGTTTGTGATATCGTCAAAGGCAATTGATGCAATTGACGCAAATACAATAATTATAGGAGATGCCACAGTGCCTATTGGCAGAGCATATAAAACCGATTTGTTTCAGAAGATAATAAACAGTAAATATCTGCGTAAATAAGAAACTGAAGGATAAATTTTAAACAGCTTCTAAACATAATATCTACCATAAAACATAAACAGCACCACATATTATATGGTGCTGCTCTGTTATCTTTTGGTTTTTAAGTTTTTTACATAAACGCAGACGCCATTGCTCCAACACTTATAAGGATAATTCCAATAATCAATCCTGCAAGACTTATTATTAGCCCGGCAATTGATAATCCTTTACCCTTATTAACCTTATTTGCTTTAGAGATACCTACAGCACTAAATATCAGACCCAGTAGCCATGATATCTGTCCTAATACAGGAACCCAGCCAAAAACTACAGCTACCAAAGCCAAAATAAAACCAGCAGTTCCAATACCGTTACTTCCTTCCTGAGGAACTTGAATTGTTTGTTCAGTCATAATCTTTTGTGTTTACATAGTCTGATTTAGGAATAATCAGATATACAGTTTAAATAATTATTTAATTTATCTATTACGAAATTATAATTAATAACCATTATAGCATTATCGTGTCTGTTAAAAATAGATAATATATAGTTGAAAAAGTTTTATACATATATTTATGTTGTCTGTTTTGTACAATAAGTTTGTATTTTAAACAAATAGTTTGATTTCAGTACTAATAAATTATTATTATAACGTCTTAATCATCTCAAACTGTTTGCCGCTGAGCTCTATACCATTTTTATGCATAAATTCAGATACCGATTCAGACGAAACATCAGAGTTTATAAGCTTAATACCAGTATGCTTGTTTGCTTTAATAATTTCTGATAACAGTGCAGAACCAATACCACTACGCCTTTTGTTACTACTTACAGCAATCTGTGTAATATCGCCCGATATAGGTTCAAAAACCGAATACCCAACCAGTGTATCATCCAGATAAGCCCCGTTTACCATAAAACTATCAGTATCTCTGTTTATCGCATCAAAATTATTCTGCCACGATGGCGTAAAATCGCAAAACTCCGGGCAGCTCATTACAGTACCAATAGCGCAGGGTTTAATTGACAGATTATCAGGTACTGCTTTGTTATATAGATTGATATTAGCACAATCCTGAACAAAGTAATTAAACTCTCTTGTTACCTCAAACCCTAGTTTCTTGTATACAGATATTGCACCACTGTTGTGCTGAAGTACCTCAAGCAGATACTGCTCTATTCCTGCCTCTTTAAGGTAAGGTATTGAGTGCTCAAATATCTTTGTAGCCAATCCCTTGCCTCTGAACTCCTCAACAGTTCCGGTTCCGGTATCATAAGCTGTTTTTATATTGTTGAACCAACCAATACCATTCAGTGTAAAGGCAACAATACTACTATTGTTAAATGCTGCAAACGATAATCCTGGATCATACCCTCTTCGGTTTATCATTGTAACAAACTCGCTATAATTTAGCTGTATCTCATACTCTCTGAAAGCCTCTTTAAATGCATCAAACAACTGCTCGTAGGTAACGTTGCTTAGGTTATTAATAGTAATCATAATTAAGATTTTTTGGTTATCATTAGATGCGTAGTATACCGTTTAGTTTAATGTTTAAGGGATTTGATGAGGCATAGTTTCTGAATTTTCCCTAAAAACAACCCTCCAGCACAACAAAAACTACTCCTGCACGGGTTTTTTAACTCCTGCATCACAAAAAGCACCTCATTTATCACCTTCAGATACTTCGGCATAGGGTTTTGTATGCCCTGCATAAATAAAAAGTACTCCTGCACGGGTTTTTGTATGCCATTTATATATAAAAAGTGCTTCAGCACAGGATTTTATAAATCATGCACGGCATAAAACAGAGCCTGCACAGCAAAAACAGCTCCATGCACAATGTAAAATACTCAGGCGCAGCTAAAAACGTAGCATTTATAAAATCTCAACCATCAATCACAGCATATACAAAGAGAGTACTAATAAAAAAGTGTCTCTTCATACCCTTAACAATTCGGTGCATGTTATATTATACAGTATCTCATGTAACAGATAAAGCTATAGGTTATTCACTATTGTTTTTATATATTTATGTGCTTACTAATTAAAACCGGAACTATTTGAATTCACAGAAACTTTACAAAACAAAAAAGAAACAGTACATCACATATTCGCGGTATGGTTATTGTACAGATAAATGCATAATACGAATGTTATCAATGGCGTTTTGCCAAACTGAGCAGAATAGTTTCTATAAGATATAGAGGAACCGTTTCTGCCAGATGAGCGAATTAGCTTTTGTCACATTAAGCGAAGTTGTTTTGCCAAGTTGAGTAGAGCCGTTTCTGCCGGATGAACGAAGTAGTTTTTGTCACATTGAGCGGAGTCGAAATGTGAGGGCGTTTAACCTTAATTGGATTGATAATTAAATAGATAATAAAACAATTATAACTTATGAAACGAAGCATTGGCAACTATTTTCACACACACGAAGATGATTATTATGCGAGTTCCATATGACCTATTAAAAACAAATTTTGACATATGAAACGATGCATTAGCAACTATTTTCAATCACACGAAAATGAATATTATGCGAGTTCCATAAGACCTATTAAAAACAAATTATAAACTTATGAAACGAAGCATTAGCAACTATTTTCAATCACACGAAGATGATTATTATGCGAGTTCCATAAGACCTATTAAAAACAAATTATAAGCTTATGAAAAAACACACATTACTACTTATTTTACTTATCTCGTTAGCAAAACTGGTTTGCGCACAAAACCCAAAAAAGGAGAGCAGTGTATACATTCTCGGAACAATACACTCTAACCATCTGGTTGCTGATTTTGAATACACATTAAAAGATCTGGAGAACATAATAGGTAAGATAAAACCCGATTTAATCTGTATTGAGATGACTCCCGAAGCTTTGGGCAGCAATTACGAAGGGTACTTTCCGCCGGAGAACAGTGTTATAATAGAGTATGCAAACAGACACAACATTAAAGTAAGCCCTGTTGACTGGAGATATAACCTGTCTGAGACTATAAAAAAACAACCTATGTCTGCAGAGGATAAGAAGAGAATAAATGCAGCAAGAGGTAAGATTGATAAACTTGCCATTACCTATATGATGCAGAATAACTGGAAGCGTTATTTTGATTTTATACAGGGTAACAGCGATTTTCATAAAGCTATTAAGGAGCAGCACGATACCAAAATAAAGCTGTTAGGAGAGGAGAGTGATGGGTACTGGATTACCAGAAACAATAAAATAACAGAGAACCTAATGGCTGCAATAAAACAGAATGGGGCTAAAACAGTTCTGGTAACAATAGGGCTACACCATAAATACATCTTAGAGGAGCTGTTGGCTGCAAAACCGACTATAAAAGTGGAGCAGATACCAACACAGCAGGCTTCAGAAAACGGAGAACTTAGCAAAGAGGTTATACAGAGATGGGAAAAGAACCTTGCTAACCTTAATAAACTTATAAGCGGCGACTCTGTTACAGAACCGTTTAAAGCCAAAATAAAACAATCAAGAAGATTAAAAGAGCTTAACGGATTCATTAATACAAAAGGAGTGGCAGATAAAAAGATCAGACACATGTTTGAGAAGAAGTCTTAACCGCCTCTAAGAGTTAAATATAACGGGTAGTTTGATTGTTCAATCAGGCTACCCGTTTTTTGTGAAACGAAGCATTAGCAACTATTTTCAATCATACGACGATGATTATAAATGCGAGTTCTATCTGACAAATGAAAAAACAATGATAGTTTATAATTAGTCATTAATAATTAAATTATTAACCGTTGATAATTAACAATTAATATTATATTTGATACAAGGTAAAGCTATTATACCAGTATTGTCTGTACAATAAATAGCACCCTTTTAATGTAATAAACATTAAATTCAAACTGTTTGTTATGAGACGAATAACAATATTAATAGTAACTGTTTTAACACTGGTTTCATGCTCTAAAAACTACGACGAGAGAGGTTATTGGGGCGATGATCTTAAACTATCTGTAACAACAGCAGATTTTACTGCTGAAGAGAACTCCGTAACATTAACCACAGGAGGTGATAAGTGGTGGATTGATGGCATCTCTTTTGAAGACAGTGTTTATAGCTACTACGATAGCAAAGATGTAATTATGGAATCACCCGCATACACAATTACAGAGGATCAGTTTGTTGTGGAGAGACGTAACGGAACTACACTGTTTGTTAAACTAAAAGCCAACAATACCGCAGATAGAAGAGTTATGGTTATGACACTTCAATCCGGCAACTATTTTGATAGCCTGAAAATAACACAATCTGCAGATTAATATCTGATAAATTAACAAACAGTAATTACGTTATACAATAAATTATTTTTATCTGTTTAATGCTTTGTTTGCAAGTGATTTAGTGTTGAATACTCAGTAAGGTGTATTAGGTGTACATAGTTAATTACCTATACTATTGTTGTATATTATTCTTCCGTTTATTATATTTGGCGCCTAACAGTACAAAAATGCCTATATCATATAAACTATCAGAACCTAAAAACAGTAACAATTACGTTATTATTCATAACGAAAAGAATCAGCAGATTAAAACTACTGAATCTTTTTACTGTATGCTATCTGTTATTAAAGATACAGGTTAACCAAAAAGGTGCACAATACATACCTATATGGGATGTATTGTGCACCTTTTATGTAAGATAAAGAAGAAATAAGTGCACCAGTGCACTTATAAATTAGTTGGTGGCAAGCAAAAACAAACAGCAATTATGGGAAGTATAACATATGATTTTCTAGCAGACAGTTTATTCTTACATCAAGCCAGTTTGGAAAATGGATTTAAGAATGAAACTGAAAATCGAATTGAAAAGGAACTTCAAGATTATAGGAATCACTGCATTACTAATTATAATGACCTAATCGGAGAAATTTGCAATTGCGATTCGTTCCTGAAGGTTTTTTCTTCATCTGAAAAAACTTCAATTAATCTTTTAAAGCAAACAGCACTTTATATAGACCAATTTATTATAGCTGACCCATTATTTAACTTAACAGATATTCAATCAGAAATGACGAATGTTACAGCCAAATATCTTGGTTATCAGAATGACGGGTCTATAGATAGAGAGAAGTTAAGAAAAGCAGGACATTTCTTGAAAGAGATAACACCAATGGTCGCAGGTGATTACATAAAAATCTTTCCTCTCAGCTATCATTTTGAAGCCCCAAAGCAAATCCCTTTTAACTTACCTCATGACTATTACAATGGAGTTTTACCTAAAGAAATAATGGATTTCTTCTGGCAGAATGTAAGCGTGCGTTCAATGGAAAAAATGGAATCTGGAGGGTGGCAAGTTATAGAGGATAAACTCTACCCATGTAGAAGTATTGTGGTTGATTTTAAAAATACTAATTTTAAATCAAGTATGATTTATCATCTGTTTGAAATGGAAGTTATGGACTTCAATGAAGAAACAGGTTTGGCAACTTTCCGTCAGACTTTACCTGATTCAGCGCCAGATAAGAACTATTTCAATGCTTGGGTAACGCAATCAATAAATTCTGCTTCAAAAGCATATTTTGATAGGGTATTCAAAGAAAACTTCATTTCATCAAATTTGAACTCAACTTACCTGTGTGATAATGAGTTTACTGGCAACCTAATAACACAAAACTATAATATAAAAGAAACTATTCAGACTGAAACTGCAAATGGATTATTAAATTTTGACTTGCCATTCCTAGATAATATTGATGTCGAAAAATTGATGTCTATTAGAGAATTAGATTCTGATATATTTACAAATTTTAGAATAGAACTTGAGAAGCATTTTCGTGAGTTAAGGAGTCTTGAAGACCCTATGTTGATTGAGCAAAAAACTGAAAATATTTTTCATGAACTTTATGATGTGCAAATTCAGAAAATTAAGCAAAAAATTAACCATATCAACAAGCAAGTAGCTACTAATTCCCTTATTGCGTTTGGTGGTTTAGCAGGTAGTTTCTCTACAGGTGGTTATAGCTTACTTGCAACAGCCCTAGCATTAGGTAAAGGATATAAGGATTATGTTGATTATAGAGAAAAAGTTAAAGAAAATCCATCGTATTTGCTTTGGAAGATAAGAAAAAAGTAAGATTAGTAGAATTATAAACAGTAATGCCAGCCACCAACAATGTGTCATACGCAATATGCCTGCCGCAGGCGCAACACAGGCACACTGCGCATACACTCACCGTTACATGCAATTGGCATTCTATTAAACAAAGCGAAAAATATTAAAACATAATGAATCATAAAATAATTAACGAACAAGAAGAATATGAATTAAGAGGTTATTACTCCCCTTCGTTTTTCTACATGTATATTAATGGAGAATTTAATATTGATTATTCAAAAATGTCTTCTATTGATTTTGGAACTTTTGTTCATGAATACATACATTACATTCAAAATATTGCAACTGTAGTTGGATTAACTAGCTCTCAAAACTATTTTTTAGTTATGAGATCATATAAAGAATATTTTCAGACTCTCGAAACGAAGAGTTTACCATTAATTGATGTTCCCATTTTACCAACAATAAAATCAAATCTTAATAAATTTCAGACTTACAAAGGTAATCCTAATTCGAGCTCTAATGATTTTAGTTTTGATAAACTTGAAATAAATATTATATCTAAAGAAGTCGATGGGAAAAAATACACCATACCTTTGATTGACTTAGTTAAAAATGATAACATAGTTAATCAGTTTGAGTTTGGTGTATCTTGCATTAAAGAAAGTCAAGCTCATTTGATTCAAGAAATGTTTGACAAACATATAACCCCTCCAATTATTCCATATAAAAGCGTTGAGTTAATATGTGAGAAAATTAATCCTAAATTACTTGATGATAAATTAAAAATTGTTGGATTATGTAGTTTAGCTCTTTGTTCACCTAATTCAGGAATGTTGTTTATAGAGTTAGTTGAACGTTCAGTTAATGACAATAAATTAACAGCAATAGATTTATATAAGAATTATTACAATTCTCATAATATCACATTTCAAAATAAAAAATGGACTATCAAAGATTTCCTATCTTATGTAGTTGAGATTAATTATAAGACAATGGATTCGTATTTGAATTCTGAATTAAAACATTTTAAAAGGGTATATGATAATGTAATTTGGGAGATTAAAAATGAAAGGTCTATTGTTTTAGAAACATTAAATGATAGCACAAAATCACTTTCTGAAAAAATGGGAATAATCACTGAATTTTATGGCATTCCAACTATTAGATCACGATCAAATACAATAACCTTCCCTATGGGGGAGGATTCTAAAATTTCAGATGAAATGATAGAACTATTAGGGAATAATATATTGTTTTCACGATTAATTGGTAGCAACAATGGGATTTGTACTTTATATCCAATTTGTAGTTCCTGCAATGAAAATAATACAGATGATAATTGCTTCGAAAATCAATGGTTACGAGAACATAACTGTCCATTTCTAGAAGCATGGAATGGATGGAACAAAAGCATGTAACAATGTATATAGCAAATAAGGCATACAGTAGTTTACTGAGCGACAGTTCTTCGATGGAACACCGTCGAAACTTTTGCTTCGGCTATCTAAAATATGTTTCAGCGGTGCCAAAAGAAAAGCTTCGACTCAGTGCAAACTTAATAGCTTTGTTCTCCGAAATGCCTTACTTGCCATATACTCACCGTTGTGTTTCATGCAAAGAAAGACCGTACAACTAATGCCAACGCACATTTGGCACATTTGCAAGCTCAACCCACAAGCCAACGCTTCTGCTTGCAAAAGAGCCAAATTTTAGCCAACGCACGAATAGAAAATTATGTAATGAGTATTGAAAAAATAGACATACCAGAACCGTATAAAATTCACAGAATATCAAATACTGATTTGTTATTAGGTAAGCCTGTGCCGCCATTAAAAAGACTTCAACAAATTGACGAAGATACTTATGAAGAAATTGTATTGTGTTGGGCGAAAGAATACATAGAGGATAAATATGAAACGGCTATGCAATTAGGTGGTTCTGGCGACAAAGGACGTGATGTTTGTGGGTACATTGACTTCAAAAGTGATGTTTTTGATTTATATCAATGTAAACATTATTCCAAACAACTTACCTATGCTACCATTGGGTTGGAGTTCGCTAAACTGATATATTATACTTATTCAGAACACTATTCTATACCGCAAAAATATTACCTAGTTTCACCTCAAGGAATTAGTCCTAGCCTATTAGATTTAATCAAGAAACCAACGAATTTAATAGGGAAACTAGTAAAAGATTGGAATAATAAGTTTAAAGGGAAAATTACTAAGAAAGAAGACGATTCATTAACTCCTGAATTAGAAGAGTATATTAAGAAATTTGACTTCTCAATTATTTACTCATTAGAACCAGTTGACTTTTTAGCGCAGTTTCAAAAAACATCATATTACCCGTTTTATTTTGGTGGTGGTTTAAATAAAAGAAGGAACTCTAAAGTAACTGTTTCAGAAAATATTGAAAAAAGAGAGATCAATTATGTAACTCAACTCTACGAAGCATATCAGGATTATTCTAAAGTAAAGGTTGAAACTGTTAAGGATATTTCGGAAAATCAGGAATTAAAAACACATTTTGACCGTTCGAGAAATTGCTTTTACATGGCTGAAACTTTAGCTCAATTTAGTAGAGACCATGTCCCTTCTGAATTAGATGCATTTGAGGAATTAAAAGAGGAAGTTTATGAACAAGTTGTAGATGTATGCAATTTAGAATATAAAGATGGATACAATAGATTATTAGCCACTACTAATTCAGCAAAATCTGCTACTTTTCAGAGTAATGCATTATTTCCAGAGGTTAAAACCCAAGATAAAACAGGAATCTGTCACCATCTTGCGAATGAGCATAAACTTAAATGGGTGAAAAAATGAATCAAAATATAGAAATAAAAATATTTAACTCTCCGCTTGAGATTTCATTAAGAGTATTACTTCTGCTTTCCTTAAATGGAGCAAAGGGAGTATCTATTGGACGCTTAGTTATTTATGACTATTTAATTCTTAATAGTGGAGATATTGAAGGAGCACCTAAAAGTTTGCATCCTGCACTACCCAATAGATCTTCTCAATTATTAATTAAAAGAGAATTGATAAAAAAGGCACTCCAAATCTTATCATCAAAGGAACTGATATTTGTTAAGTACACAAAGAAAGGAATACTTTATACTCCATCAAAATTGAGTATTCCATTTATTACTTATTTCGAATCTGATTACTTTGTTGAGTTAAAGATAAGAATTGAATGGGTAGTTGAATATTTCAAAAATAAAACGGAAAAAAGTTTAAATAAATATATATCCTCAAATCTTAATAAGTGGGGAAGTGAATTTGTCAATGAAGCTTATATTAGAGAGGAAATGAATTATGAGTAAACACGGTTTTTATATTACTGAATTAAAGGTTGAGGGCTATGGTAAGAAGCCTGCCAAAATATCGTTTCAGAATGGTTATAATTTAGTCTCTGGTGTATCTGACACTGGTAAATCATATGTATTTTCTTGCTTGAATTACATGTTAGGTCAACAAGATTCACCTAAATCAATTCCTGAAAGTGAAGGATATATAAATTTCTATCTTGGATTAAAAACCTATGATGGCAAGGATATTACAATATATCGAAAACTAAATGCTAAAAGTGTATTTGTTAAGTACTCTACTGTAAGTGAATATTCTAATTCCGAATTAAAGTCCGAAGAATATCCACTCAAAAATCAAAAAAAGAAAACATATTCTACTTTCCTACTTGAATTAAATGGGCTAGATAACAAGTCGTTAAAAAAGAGCAAGACAAAAAAAGTAAACTTACTATACTCTTACATTAGGAAATTGTCTCTTATATCAGAAACTACCGTAGTCGTAGAGAATTCACCTTTTTACCCAACTGGTCAGGTTATTGACCAAACACTATATCAAAGCATATTAATTTTTCTTTTGACAGGCAAGGATTTCTCGAATTTTGTACCTGAAGAAAAAGAAGATTTACGCAAAAGTAGACTAAATGGGCAATTAGATTTTGTCCAATCGCGTATAGAGTCATTATCAAAAGAGGTTGATGAATTAAGTACGACTCATTCTAAGATATTAGCTAGTTCTATTGATTCTGATTTAGAAAAACTAAAATTAGAATACAATAACTTAAGCTCTGATATCAATAAATTATATACACGTAAATCCTCAAAATTTAAAGAAGTTGAAAAGAAAAAATCATCTATCTTATTTTTAAATGAATTAATAGAGAGGCTACAGTTACTTAAATCTCACTATACAAGTGACCTTAATCGTCTGAGCTTTATAGACGAAGGACAAAACCTACTTGCACAACTTCAAACAGTTAATTGTCCTTTATGTGAAGCTGAAATGAAAAGTGAAAAGTTGCAAGAGATTGAAAAAGATATTAGCGTAAAAGAATCTATTGATATAGAAAGAAATAAGATTATAAGTAAACTTGAAGATTTAGAATCGACAATTATCGAGAACAAAAAAGAACTTTCTAAATGCAAAGTTGATTTAATAAATCTTACTAAAGATTACAATGGATTAGATGAAAGTATTAAAGAAGTGTTTTCACCAAAATTGGAATTGATTAAAGAGAAGATTGATAAAATAAATGAAGTAATATCGTCAAAATCTAAGATTGAGATTTTTGATAAAGAACTTAATTATTACTTTCTTGAAAAAAAGAATTTGGAAGTTCTGATTAAATTAAAACCGACTCCTCAAACTCCTGAAAAAGTTGATGAGAAACTCATGGATTCTTTTGTTAAAACGTTAAAATCAGTATTGAAAGCATGGAATTATCCTAAAAGTGATTCTGTCATTTTTGATCCTGATTCTAAAATATTTGATTTTGTAATTTCAGGTAAAGCGAGAAGTGCTTACGGCAAAGGAATGAGAGCTGTTTCATATACTGCGGTTATTTATGCTTTATTGAAATATTGTGATGAAGAGTCGATACCTTTTACAAGAACACTGATAGTTGATTCGCCACTTACTACTTATCATGGTAAGGATAAGAAAACAGCGGAAGATGAAATTGACACAAATATTGAACATTCATTCTATAATTATTTTGCAAGCCAAAAAATGAATTTTCAATTTATAATGTTTGATAATAAAATTCCACAAAGTAACTTGGTGGAAGATATTCATTATATTGAATTTAGTGGAGAAGAAGGTGAAGGAAGAAATGGATTTTTTCCTAACGCATAGAGTCATGCACATTAAGCAAACGCACAAATCAACCGCACGACCAAATTTGCTTAAAAAGCATGTCTCTCCAACACGCAAGTTGACAGAGGGAATAAAGCACGAAAACACAACAATGTGTATAATTCATAAGGGGTTCAGAGGTTTTCGAGCGGTATCACCCGCATCAGTTTTGGGTGGTAACTTGATAAGTTTGAAACCCGATGTCCCTTACGAAATCATACACTCACCGTTAGGCTTAATTTTAAGGAAATGCACTATAAAATATTGATAAATATATATTAATGAGATTGTTTGTTAGGAATATTAATGGAGAGAAAGTTGTACTTGACATTTCGGCTTCAACGAGAAAGCAATTAGCATCAAAGATTGGTTTTAAATTTTATGTAAAAGGAGAACCTTATACCGTAGATGATGTTGTTGCAGAACCTAGTAGTAATGATACTGCTGGTGGAGCTGTAATTGGAGGATTATTAGGATTGTTAGGTGGGGGTGTTGGAGTATTAATTGGTGGAGTTGCAGGTGGTTTGATTGGAGGAATTAGAGACGAAGACGAAAAGAAAAGTATTAACCACTTTAATAATAGTATAGCATGAAAAAGCTTGATTTAAAAGTGGTTTTTGTAGCAATCTTTCTTTTTAGTGTTGCAATTACTTCGTTAAAATACTGGGAGGTTGTATCGGGTTATTTATTTGATACTTTGAATAGTAAAACGTTAACATTTGTTATTTGGGTAATTCTAATAATTACTGCTGTAATTCACTACCAAAAGAATAAAGATGATGACCAAAATTTAATTAGCGATAAAGATGATCTAGACAAGCCTATTGACTATGTACAGTTTGTTTCAACCTTTGGAGCAATAGGGACAAGTGTTCAGGTTTTATCAAGAGAAGTATTTACTTTTTTTACTTTTCCAGACTTATGTAAAACAGCTAGCTTTAAAGGTTTTGATATTTTAAGTTTTGTTATTGTAATCATAGTTCTAACATTATATTGCTATGGTAAAGTTAAGCCTGTTTTACAAGAGACATATATTGAAAAGAGTAAAATACAAACTAAGCCTAACACGCGGTCATAAAACATTGCGCAGATTGCGCTATATTTGAACTAAATAACATTTAATCAGCGGCTTGACGGACTGGTTAATTTGTGTTTCGAAATGCGCAACGTTTTATATCGAAGACTGTTAGAAAAAATGGAAAAACGTCATCACTAAATAAATAAC
Source organism: Bacteroidales bacterium (assembly GCA_025210735.1). GTDB lineage: Bacteria > Bacteroidota > Bacteroidia > Bacteroidales > UBA6680 > UBA6680. The sequence continues at coordinate 2,358 of JAOARD010000008.1, read as the reverse complement.
TATAATGAAACAAATTTCAGCAACAGCTCTTTCTAAAGAAAGAAATATTGAAACTAAAGAGTTATTCAAAATACTCACAGACAAAAAGTGGATTTATAAAAAGAATAACTCTTGGCACCTCACTAAAGAGGGACGAATGGCTGGCGGAGATGTAAAGTACAATCCTAAATTTGGAGAGTATATAGTATGGCCTTCAAATATTGACTTAAACCAAACAACCGATTATAAAGAAACACTTACAGTTACAAAAATTGGAGAACAGTTTGATATATCCAGACAAAAGGTTAACCTGTTTTTATCTGAACTTGGTTGGATAGAAAAAGGAAAAGGTGGTTGGGTCACAACAAATGCTGGCAACAAAAATGGCGCTATTCAAATGGAAGCTAAAAATGGCAAACCTTATGTCGTTTGGAATCAAAATTTGTTAAATAACAAGCACTTTAATAGGTTGATAAGCGAAGCTACAGGAAATATTGATGTAGCTATTCAAGAAGAAAAACAAATAAATGAATCTGATGACTTTAGAAAAAAGTTTCCTGCGAATTACAGAACACCAGATGGGCATTATGTTAGAAGCAGAGCAGAGGTAATGATAGATGATTTTTTATACAAAAATGGTATTGTACATGCATATGAAAGGAAACTGAATATTGATGAAGATATGTATTGTGATTTTTATATTCCATCTCACAAACTATACATTGAGTTTTGGGGATTAGAGGAAAATGAACAATATGCTGAAAGGAAAAAAATTAAAAAAGGGCTATATGCAAAATATAACTTCAAATTGATTGAAATTGACAATAACGATATTGAAAATTTGGATGAGAAGTTAGCTAGTAAATTAAGAAGCCACGAAATAATTGTTGATTAACATCTTTGACTAACAATAAATAAAAAACAAAACTAATTGTGTGTCCTGTCTCAAATATTGATGATTATTAATCAGTCTCTATTTCTTAGTAACGTCAGTTACACCAAAACCCAATTTAAAACCTTTTAATAAAAAGAAAATATTGAAAACGAGTAGTAGAAGAAAAGCACAGGAGTGGATTTTTCCGCGGCATAAGGAGTTTGAGTCTGAGTTAAGAGAGGCATCTACTGATTGGTTTGCTAAGAAAGGTTATAAAGTGCATAGTAAAAGACCGTACTGTTTAGATGATCTTAGCAACTGGCAGAACAATATTATACTTACAGAGGTTGCTGATTATATATATAATTTCAAAGAGCAAAGCAATAAAGAAAAAAAGCCTTTCCCTCTGCACAAATATGCTCATCACGGATTAAGTAGTCAGGCAATGGTTTTTAACCTGATTGGACCATTGATTACAAGAGACGATCTTAAACCATTAACTGAACTTTTGAACTCTAAAGGAGTACCAGGTGATTTTAAAAGAGCAGAGTTTGAGTACGAGGACAGAGATGTGTTTAATGAAGATACCGGACAACCAACATCTATTGATCTGGTTCTGTTTGATTCAGACAATAACCCGGCAGTTTTTATTGAGAGTAAATTTGCAGAGTCAGAGTTTGGTGGCTGTTCAGTATATAAAAAAGGAGACTGTTCCGGTAAAAATCCAATAAACTCTTTAGATGATTGTTATCTGCACTTTATAGGTAGGGAGTATTGGAAATTGATTAAAGAGTACGACTTTACATATACATTAAAGAACGAACGGATCTGCACCTTTGTAAATTATTACCAGTTTTTTAGAGAGGTGCTGTTCAGTATAAAAAAGGGTGGGTATTTTGTTCTGTTATATGATAACCGTAGCCCTGTTTTTAACTTTAAAACCGATAAAGGTGTAAAAGGGTTAATTCCACTATTAATTGAGTTTGTTCCTGAAAAATACAGACACCGAGTTGTACTTATTACCATTCAGGAGGTTGTAGAACAGATATCTGCATCGGGAAAACACAATGATTGGATTACGAAATTTGAGGATAAATACGGATTAAAAAAATAATCATCAATTGGGTCTTCGACTCCGCTCAGACTGACAATGTCTTCGACTCCGCTCTGACTGACAATATCTTCGGCTCCGCTCAGACTGACAACGTCTTCGGCTCTGCCGGACTGACAGTGTCTTTGAATCTGCCGGACTGACAGTGTCTTTGAATCTGCCGGACTGACAATGTCTTCGACCTTGCTCTGACAGACAATGTCTTTGACTCTGCCGGACTGACAATGTCTTTGAATCCCGTTATCGCTAATCAGAAAACAACATCTGTTTACCATTTGATGTATCCACATATAAGGCAACTAATGCATCAAGTATTTTATAAATTAAAACAATTATGAAAAAGGTATTTATAGGTTTATTAATATTAGTTGGCTTAGCGCTGATATATCGTTTA
>JAOARD010000076.1 GCA_025210735.1 Bacteroidales bacterium | reverse complement strand
GATGATAATATCCGTTTTGAGTGTAAAGGCGAAGGAGATAATGTACTGCTTGAGAAGACAAAGAATCTCTCATTAACAAAAGATGTTTATTTAAACTTTGTAGTAACTAAACGAGGCAATGAATTCCGTTTCTACTATAACGGAAATGAACAACCGGATATGCGAATAACCACCTCCGGCTCAACTGCCATTGATGATAACAACATCTCGATAGGTAGATTAAACAGCAACACAATAACCGGATATTTTAAAGGACGAGTAGATGAGTTGATGATATTTGATCGCGCACTAAGTTCAGGCCAGATAAAATCTGTATATGAAAATGGAATGAAATATATAGTACCATCAGAGACACGTGTAACAGACAAATGGCAGGTAAAGGTAATACCGAGTGATGGTTCAACCACAGGCGAAGAGAGACAGAGTCAACAGGTAACAATAACCGCCTCACGTCGTCGCCTGATAGTTGTAGAAACCCCGTAGGGGTGAATGGTCGCAGAGACGAACGGTTGTAGAGATGAATGGTTGTAGAGATGAACGGCCGTTCATCTCTACTACGGTACCAATGGCATTCATCTCTATTGTATCTTAATATATCTAATATGATGAATAATTGCATAACACTATATTATAACAATGAACAATTGGTTTATAGCATTATTGTAAAATAATAGATATAATTGCTTATACTGCAATTATTTGATATGTAATTGTTTCTGAGTGCATTTTGTTATCTAATTAAGTATGTTTTTTTAATGTAAAAAGTTCAAATTAATTGGACTTGTCTCTTGGATTTTCGTAAATTAATGATAAGTGGTGATTAATAACATTGTTATAGTGATAAATGAATTATAATATAAAGGTTTTAGTTATGCGTTTATTTTACTTTATTCTGATTTTTACTCTGGTTTCTACCTTTATGGTTGAGGCACAGGAGGAGAGGGGATTTGCATATCAGGCAGTATTACGAGATGCTGACGGTAGAGTTAAAGCAAATCATAAAGCGAAGGTTGAGATAAAAATCTTTCGTGGAGAGGTATCTGGAGATCCTGTTTATAAGGAGATACATGATGTTCAGACAAATCAGTTCGGACTTATTAACATCTCAGTTGGAGATGGTGATAGTTCTGATGATTTCTTTAATATAGATTGGTCTGAGGGAATATTCTGGTTAGAGGTTACTGTTGAAGGAGAGGTAATGGGTGCCAGTAAAATTAATAGTGTACCTATAGCCAGATATGCTGATAGAGCAAAAACGTTCTTGTATGGTGACTATAATAAATTATCAAATGCACCAAATATGGAGTTGTATGCAACTGAAGATTTTGTGCAGACAAAGATGTCGAAAATGATAGGATCAATTCCGGCTCAGGGTTCTGCTCCGCTTGAGGCAGAGGTAGGGCAGTTATACTATGATACCGATGATTTTAAAATATACTCATATGATGGTTTCTTGTGGTCTCCTGTAGGTGCATTTAATCCGGCAGACCTGTCGCTGAGAGATATTCTGTTAGCAAATTCAAGTGCGGGATCGCAAAAAATAACGGAGTTAACAGATCCTACAGCCCCTAATGATGCGGCAACAAAAATTTACGTAGATACTAAGGTTGCCGAAAATAAAGGTGTTCCGGCAGGACCTGATGCACCAACAAGTCCATTGCATGGATCACTATTCTTTGATACAGATGACAATAAGTTGTATTTCTATGATGGATCGGCATGGAAACATGTTGATACCGATATACAGACACTGGAACAGGTTCTTGCAAGTGGTAATAGTGCAGCTTCAGGTAAGATTACTTTATTGGCAGAACCTACAGAAGATGGAGATGCTGCAAATAAGAAATATGTTGATGATAAGGCTAAAGAGTCGTCAGGAGTTATAACAAGTCCTGATCCACCTGCAAATCCGAATGATGGATATATCTATTTTAATACAAATCAGAAAGTATTATACTATTATGATGGTGAATGGAAAAAGGTAGATCATCAGGATCTTACAAATGTACTTACTACAGGTGCCAATGGAGGCGGTGTTACCATAACAAACATTGGAACCCCTGTTAGTGATAATGATGCAGCAACAAAAATATATGTAGACAATCAGATTGCTGGTGTTGCCGGAGGAAAGGTACCTATTAGTAATACACCTCCAAGTAACCCTGAAGATGGCGATATATATTATGATACACAATCAGGTATGTTGAAAATCAGACATGGCGGTAACTGGGTTGATATACCACGAACATCAAATGTTAAAATTACTCCAAACTTTACTAACCCAAAGGCAGGAGATATGTATTATGATGTTGATGATGGTTATGTAAAGGTATATGTAAATGATAACTGGGTTCCTGCTGCCGGAGCTATTCTTCAGGGAACAAGTATGCAAGTGCCGGATTATGTAAATCAGCTTATGTACAGAAGCGGTGATCTGTATATTTCAACAGGTACAACCTCGTCAGATTGGGTTAAACTTACTGGCGATGGAGCTTCAGGAGATGTTCCTGTAACAGTTTCATCAAGCCCCGGATCTCCGGGAAAAGTAGGATTATTACACTATAATACTGGTACAAATGAGTTCTTAGTTAGCTTAAATACCACTTCCTGGACTAAGGTTGGAGAAGGAACTGGTGCTTCTTCTGATATAGTATATTTAGGAGCCCCTAGTTCAGCCCCTTCTAGAGAGAAACTACTACTGTTTAATCAGTCTGATGGAAAATTTTATGTAAGTACAGGAACCTCAGATGCCAACGATTGGAAACTAGTTAGTGGAGGTGGAGGTTCAGGATCTTCTCCTACAACACAACCAGATCCTGCAACTGCTGGTGATTATTATTTTAAACCATCTGATAATAATTGGTATGTATATAACGGAACCGAATGGGAATCAGTAACAAATACATTGGCCGAATTATTGGCAAAAGGGAATAGTGCAGGTAGCTCTAAAATAACAAATCTTACTGATCCAGTTGATCCTCAGGATGCAGCAACAAAAGCTTATGTTGATGCACAAGTTGGCAGTGGAGTATCAAATGGAGATACGAACCCTTCTGATCCTACCACAGGTCAGATATACTATAATACTACAGATAATGTATTTAAATATTATAATGGTACTGATTGGGTTGATATTGTTCCTGATATTGATGCTGTATTGGCAAAGGGTAATGCAATTACATCAGATAAAAAAATAGAAGGATTAGGAGAACCTACGGCAGATAAAGATGCGGCAAATAAGAAGTATGTTGATGATGCTATAAAGACAAAAACAAAACAGGTGTCGTTTACAATAGGCGACGATGGCGATTGGAAACAAGAGTCGCTACCGGTGTGGAGAACACCTAAAGATGTTAGTATAAAGATTACTGAGGTAAGTGCTTACACAGTTAGTACCAATGAATCTGTTAAGTTTAATATAAACATAAGAGCCAGTGGATCAATAAATGGTAGTGGTAACGATATATTTAGTGCAAATCAGGAGGCAACTAATGCTGGAATAGATGTTACAGCTTTGCAAAACAACGCTTCTATTGCTGAAAAATCACACCTTATATTTACTACACCAAATGATGCTGTAGCTGATGCCGCAATTGTTGACGCACTGGTTATTGTTATTACATATGAAGAGATATAGAGTGTAATTATATAATTAAAACCTTTTAAAGATTATTATACTGTGTATTTCATATTTGTTCATTTAAAAGATGGGTACTGGCTTGTTTCAGTGCCCTCTTTGTTTTTAGAAACATTTAAAACTATCTTTGGTAAAAATTTGATACTTATTTTATTATGGATATAAAGATAGGACAGGGGATAGACAACATTAAGTTTGGAATGAACCGTGACGATGTTAAACGTATTCTGGGAGAACCAAATGAGGTTGAGAACTACTCATTCTCAAGCGAGGAACACTACCTTACAGAGAGCTGGTTTTATGAAGATAAGAAACTATCATTATCGTTTGGCGAAGATGATGATTGGCGATTGGTTACAATATCATCGTTCTCAGAAGAGTGTAAAATTGATGACAACGATATTATCGGTATCAATAAAAATGCACTATTGAACCTTATGTCGGCAATTCAGATAGATGATATGTTTACAGAAGATCTTAGCGATGGTGAAGATAGTCAGATTGTATTTGGTTCTGATGCAAAAGGGATAAATTTCCTTGTTAAAGACGATACAGTAGTAGAGATACAGTTTGGACCTCTGTTTAAGGACGAAGATACCATTATATGGCCTGAGTAAACAGACATACATTATAAAATATACAAAAGCAATCTCTGTAATGATGATTGCTTTTTTTGTATCAGACATTTATAAATGAATAAATATTCATTATATTTGTTTTTACACTAACAACAAACCAGTTACTGGTTAAAAACAAATTAACTATGAATATACCTATTTGGCAATATGTAGCATCAATGTCTGCTTACATAATCATACTACTACTTATGGTAGAGTTTATGAGAAAGAATATCCGTTTTGCAGCAATCTTCTGGATTCTGTCTCTTTTAACCTTCCCTTTGTGGTCTGAACAACTCGATGGCTGGTTCAGGTGGGCAAAAACAGTAAGTGTTCTTATTCCAACAGCAATTCTTGTCGGATTCGGACGTTTGGCAGCAATTAACAACAACGGAAAATTAAACATCTTTAAAAAAGATTGGATACTATGGGCTCTGTATGCAGTACTCTTTATAAACATACTTGAAGCAACGCTAAAAGACTTTGCAACAGGCAATATATATAACGGAATTGCCGGAGCTATACTGTGCATAACAATACCACTTGTTAAGAACAATAAAAGCGGTAAATATAACTGGACTTTTACAAAAGAGAAACCGGGAGATCTGCTTGCATTTACATCGCCTGCATGGAATTTCCTTTACACAACATGGAACCTTGCTTTTGTATTTGGCGAGAATCCGGGATACTTTGCTAGCTCTTTCTGTATACTTATGGCAGCCGAGTTTTATCCGATAATAAAAAAGCGTCCTGAACTATACATTATAGCACGCGTATACACACTGGCATTTCATATTCTGATAAGAGCCACATACGATATATTTACCCCAATAATGGACTCATCGTCATGGGCAAATAGTAATGTGTTATATTGGTGGGGTTTAGGTAATGTAGCACTACATATACCATTTATAATATGGTGGGCATACAGAGTATACATTAACAGGAAGTCACAACCAATAATAGTGTGAAACGATGAAAAGATTAATTATTGTTTTAATATTAGTAAGTTTTGGACTGTCTGTTCCTTTAATGGCACAATATACTCCGGTTGAGTTTAAAGAAACAACTTGGCAAGGCGTAATGGATGGAGATCCCGGTGAAGGAGCCCTGTTTTTTAGACTTGAATTTGAGAACAGTGATACAGTAAAAATAACAAAACAGTTTGCAGGTCAGAATCATTGTGAGAGGCATGAGTACAGAGTTACTGATAGTATACTTACAATAACATATGCTGATGAATCAGTGATAACCAATTTCAGAGATGCTAGTCTGACTATTACAGATAGAAACACAATTCTATATAAAAAAGGAAACAAGATATTTCATATAAACAGGTGGAGCAGTGTAGAGACAGCTCTATTCTGGATTGGGATGTTAATAGCTTTAATTATCCTGAATGAATTATTCAGACGTTATAAATGGCCCACTATTGTGTTTTATTTTTTGTTACCAGTAGTTCTTATTCCTCTGTGGAGTAGCCATGGAGTTACTTATTGGTTTAAATGGGTAAAACTATATTCTGTTGTGTTTGCCTGTATATGGTTTACGCTTATAAGATATACCAAATTAGGAAATAAGAACTATGCTAAGTTTATTGCAGCGGCATTTCTTGCAGTAAATATTATGGAGGCTGTTATGCAGGATTTCTCAATGGGATTCTGGGCAAATATACTAAATGCTATAGGGGGAATATTGTCAATAATTACATTATCAGGATATAAACATATAAATGCCGATAATAGTAAGTATAAGGATATGATTTGGCCTGCAATGACTGTATTCTGGATTATAGCATATGATATCTGGAATTTTGTTTTTGTATATCTTAATTTTCCAGGATCGGCTGCTAATCAGTTTCTGGTGTTGTTATCATGTACCATACCTTCACTGTTTATAAAGAAAGGAACATGGCTGCAAGCAAGAGCCTTTACTCTGGCAGCCTGGTTTATGTTATACTTTACCGTACCTCTGTTTATTGAGAGTCATCTTGTTCCTTTGCCACGAACAGATGTATTGATGTTTATTGCAGGCTTTATAAGTTTTGCTGCAAATGGAGCGTATGCTATTGTTCACTTTAGAAAAAAGTTAATTAACAGATAGAAATATTAAAGGGCAAAATGTGAATATATTTTGCCCTTTAAAGATATATAATGATTGAATATTATTCTGTCACAATTTCAAATGAGAGAGCAAACTCATCATTAATTACTTTGTCACCAAGCCCTTTAAAGAATGATCCCGATCCGTATTTAATATCATACTTTGTTCTGTCAACAATAGCAGACCCTTTTACCATAACCATTTTACCTTTAACCTTAACCATAGACTTAAAGATAACAGGTTTGGTAATACCTTTAATTGTAAGGTTCCCCTTTATCTTATATTCATTACCTTTTATCTTCTCAACACCTTTTATAACAAATTTTGCTTTTGGGTGATTTGCAACAGAGAAAAAATCGTCAGACTCAAGATGACCTTCAAGCTGTTTTTTCATATCACCCTCAAGATCTGTAACCTTTATTGTTTTCATATCAAAAACAAAGGTTCCTCCTGCAATCTCTTTTCCATTTAAGATAATCTCTCCGGATTTTAACATTATTGTTCCGGTATGTTCGCCGGTAACTTTTTTTCCAACCCATGTAAGTTTACTCTTCATTGTGTTAACCTTAACGCTTTGTGCGGTTAACGACATTGTTAATGAAGCAATAATCAGGATTAATGTGAGTTTTAAAGTTCTCATATCGTAGTATTTAATTAAAAATTTGGTTATAAGTAAGTTATAAAAAATATAGATCAGAACAAAACATATTAACCTATATTCTTTCAGTCATATATACTGTTTTGCCTTATACGGTAATACAATAAACAATTGAATTACTATTTTTGCTCAAAACAATAGTTTATGCGATATCTATTTATAGTATTAATTGCTTCTGTTTTTATTCAGACTACAGAAGCCAAAAGAAAAACAAAGTATAACAATGCCGGAGTAACAGCATACTCCGTTGTTGATAATAAGGTATATATACTTCTTGGAGAGGATGAGCGAGCAGATGGACGCTGTTTTTGGATGAACTTTGTAGGAGGAAAAAAAAGAGCAGATAAAAGAGATTACAAAAAAACAGCATTCAGAGAGTTTTGGCACGAGGAGACTCGTGAGGTATTTGATTCATTAAATGTTATCAGGCAGATTGAACAGAAAGCCCCAGTACAGGTTAATAAAGTTACATTTATATGGCTTATAAAAGTAGATTATATAGAGCCCGAAGTTATTAAGAAAAGTAAACCTAAATCAGAAGATTTTGAGATGCTGAATTACTGTTGGATACCGGCAGAGGAGTTATTAACACTTGTTGATAAAGCACCGGACAGATACTCTGTGATACTGCCTGAATATTGTAAAGGTAACAGCAACAGGTTGCACTACTATGTATATGATAATATGCGCAAAGGAACCTATACCAGAAAGGCAATTGAGAAACTGATAAAAGAACATAACAAACTATAATTAATTAATGAGTAAACTTGTTGACAAACTAAAAGACGATCATAAAGAGTTAACCGATATATTAGGTGAATTGCAACGTGTTGGAGCAACATCTGTAAAGGGAAAAGAGCTGCTTATAAAGAGTAAACAGACACTATTGGCTCACCTTAAACTGGAAGATAACGAATTGTACCCACCTCTTTATAAACAGGCAGAAGGAGATGCTTCGCTTAAACGTACACTTGATACCTTCGGAAAGGAGATGGATAGTATTACCGAATTTGTGAATAACTTTTATGCAAAGTATACCAATGTAACAGAGGCTGGTAGTAGCGGATTCTCAAAAGATATTGCAAACTTTATAGTATCGCTGAAAAACAGAATAATGAAAGAGGAGATAGCTATATATAAAGCCTACGATAAGATATTTGCTGATTAGTACAGTAGTAATTGGAGTTAAAGGATAAAGGAACCTGAGAATGTTACATTAACACTCTCGGGTTTTTACTGAGATAAAGTGTATTTTAGTGTAAAAGTATAGATCAATTTTGTATATAATATATATAGTCCGTACCTTCGTGTCAAGTACTTGATATAAAGATGGCTGCTGATCTATCAGCAGGAATGAAAATAAATTGAAAGAAGTATATATAAAGAGTTGTCCTGATAGTTGACAGCTCTTATATTTTTTAATATATTGTTTTAAACGTCTAAACTAAAACAATATGCCTTTTCACTCAGAATTATTTTCTTTTGCATATTTTCCAAATTACGATAAAGCAATTAAGTTCTTAGCAGATAACCTTGCCTCTTCAGAAGAATGGGATTATACAGATTCCAGAACTAAAACATACCCTATTTTAAAAAACTATTTAGAGTTTACTTATAGAAAGCTTAAACAAGAGGGGAAAATTGTTTTCACAAGTAATAATAAATATGCTTGTTTTAATACTGGATTAGTAACGAATAATCTTGAAGATATTTTTGCTTTCTTTGAGGAATATAGAAATCCACGACCGGGATCAACTACACCATTTTGTTTTAAAGCTTTTTTGAAGGAAAGTGACAATAATATATTGAGACACTTTGATGATAATATTCCAGAGATAACTGATTTCTTTGACAAACCTGATCTTCTTATTTTTAACCCAAAATGTAGATTAATTCCCGATATTGACCATATAATTAAAGATAATCTGTTGAGATTTCCAGAGCATTTGCATGGGGCAGATGAAGGAGAATTGAGAAGACAGTTGGTTGGATCAATTGATGAAGTAAGAAAAAAGGTTAGAACGAACTATAAAATTGCTGTTCCACAGTATTATGATGGTAAAATACAATTACTATTACCATTATGTTTAACTGTAGGTTCTCCTAATCCTGATCTGGCATTGGTAGTACATAAATTAAATACAAATATATATACAGCACGAACATGTTTAACATTGAAAATGGCATATAATAATGCAAGATTAATTGTAAAGCCCCAAAGTAACTGGTTGAAGCCATAAACTTACTATCTGATACTTATAAATATAACTGTTCTTTATACTTTGGAGTTATTATTCTGGTACTTTTGTTCTGTCTGTTTTGCAGTGTGATTTTTAAATTACGTTTGTAGAATGTTTCTTTCTCCTTTTTGTATGTTGTTACGTCATAATCATCACCACATTTCTCAAATATCTTCTCAAAATTTATTCTTCCAGTCGATAGGTTAAAATCAAATGTTTGCCAATAATCACAAGGTCTTCCATCTGTATTAGTATAACCTATAAGATAGAACTCGCCATTCTGATATCTGTATTTATCAGTTGTACTCCATTTCCAGTTAGAGCCACCATAATGATATATAATGAGTATACCTCTTTCTATTTTTATTCCTTGATACGGATCACCAAATACACCACCTCCTCTGCTTGTTAACAGTGCTTCGTCAGACTGTTTCCAACTTTTCCAGACACCATTATTAATCTTATATATTATTAATGATCTTATAACGTCGTCATCTTCATCTCCGGTGTTATAAGCTACAACAAGTTCGCTAATATTATCCTTGTCCAGATCACCAGTTATAGTATCCAGAACAGAATAACCATTTGGTACAGGTATAATCTGTGCTATAACATTTGTACTAAAGCTTATAAATAATGCTGTCAGAAAAATTAAGTTTTTCATAATCCGTTTTTTGATGTACTACCTTGTGAAATTTTTTTGAATACCAGTGTTTAAGACCTATAACTTCGCCTTTTATCTCTTTAATACAGTTGATTCCGAATTTATTATAGATGTAGTTAAAAATGATTCTATTATATACTTCAATAATATCCTCTTCTATGACTGAACAGCTATGCCTGTAATAATACACTTTGTACTTCGACTCAAAAAGAATCTGTTCTGCATATACAGTAGGAATTGAATTATTTCCTAAATGCAAGAATGGAGTTCCCCTCTCAATGTCATAAACTGCCAACTCCTTTGCTATTACTGAATCTTTACAATCAATTAGCTTATAAGCCCCGCTACTTATTATCATACTATCAGGTATAGCAGTTACTCTAACTATATCAATATCATTTTCTATAGATATTAAATCATTACAATTTTGAGCAAAAGTATTGAAAGATAGAGAAAGTATAATGCTTACCAGAACTATAAAGATACATTTCATTATAATCAGATGTTAATCATTTAAAGGTAATATAACTGTAAAAATACAATCATAAATTGCCAATAAAATAACACGGTTCTATATTGGTTTTATGGAAACTGAGCTATACGTATGTTTATTTAAACAAATACTGAGAGTTTAGCTGTATACCTTTCTGAACCTATAAAAACATTTTTGTATATTGTGTTAATATGATTATTACTAATTAAATACACGATACTAATGACAACAGATGATATTCTTAAAGAGCTGGAATCATATGGCGATGAGCAAACTAAAAAGACACTGATGAGGCATGGGGCAAAAGAACCTCTGTTTGGTGTTAAGGTTCAGGATCTGAAGAAGATTCTTAAAAAAACAAAGAAGAATCATCAGCTGTCATTAGAGTTATATGCAACAGGAAATAGTGATGCAATGTATCTTGCCGGATTAATGGCAGATGAGAAACAGATTACAAAACAGCAACTGCAAAATTGGGTTGATAAGGCATACTGGTCATATCTTAGTGAATATGCAGTACCATGGGTGGCTGCTGAAACGGAATTTGGATTTGAACTGGGACTGGAGTGGATTGAATCAGACATAGAGACTGTTGCTTCGGCAGGATGGTCGGCATTAGCATATTATGCATCAGTAAACGATGATACAGATTTGGATATAGATGTGTATACCAGGTTACTAAACAGAGTTAAAGAGCAGATACATACAACAGAGTTTAACAGAGTACGGTATGCAATGAATGGTTTTGTAATAGCTGTAGGATCGTATATTCAGGAATTAACAGATGTGGCAAAGAGTGTAGCCGTTCAGATTGGTAAGGTTACTGTTAATATGGGTGGTACGGCTTGTAAAGTACCATTGGCTAATGACTATATAGATAAGGTTTCAGCAAAAGGACGTATTGGTAAAAAACGCAAAACCGCCAGATGTTAATTGTTATATAACCTACTCTGATATCTGCATAAATACTCATAATATTTTTATAAATCATGATTTAGGTTTTACCGCTTATTTAAAAATACCGTTGCTCACAAAACCAGAGTAGCCGTTCATTTAATTGCATAAAAAGGTGAAGTTAATTTTCTTATCATTGCGGCAGAAATGTATAATTAAAATTTAACAAACAATGGTTTACGGGATATTATTAATTGTGTTAGGGGTTATTGCTTCTCCATCGCTATTTTTAACTAAACATCCAAACGGGCAGAAAATTCTTAATAAAATAACACCTTATCAGGGATGGATTGGAATAATATTCCTGCTGATAGGTATTTTCGGAATAATTAATACCGCTACTGCAACAACAGTTCTTAGAATTTTACCTATGTGGTGGATTACTGCAATGGCAGGTTATGTTATAGAAGCTGCTTTAGGTTTTATCCTTGGTTATGCAATGATTAACAAGTTTATTTTATCTAAAAACGAAGAGGCTAAAAAGAAGGGTGAACAATTAATTGCTAAACTTGCCCCAATTCAGGCAAAACTAGGATTATTAGGTATTGCAATAGGTGTATGGACAATAATTGCGACCATAGTTTACTTAAGATAGAGCATTTGTAATATTCATTTACAAATTGTTCAACTCATAGTTTGGGGCAAATAATGAATTTATAATTCAAGGTATTTAAGCAGTCTGTTAATTATTGCCCCAATTTTTTTATAGTAACATTACAGTTACTTATAGTATTTGTTATTAATAAAGAGCAGTTACAATCCTTTTTATAAAGAGAGTAGCTGTTCTTTTTTGTCTTATAATCCAACTGTTTTATCCTTATCATACGTTACTACTGAACATTTTGTATATTGTATCGGTTGAATGAAAAGATTATCCAGATGAAGATATTACCAGAATCTCTTAAAGAACATGGATATAGTGTTTCAGAAGAGTTAAAACATGATGATCTGATAAACTTTCTGAGGAATAATGTGAAGAAGAGAGGTCTGTTCTATTATGTGTTTATTGTTACACTACTTATTCTCTGGACTCTTTCTGCATTTGTTATCACCTACTATATAATTAACGATAAGGTTAGTGCACTAAAAGGCATTCTTGCTTTCTTTACAGGATTTGGATTGGTATTTATTTTTATACCGTTTCATGAGTTATTACATGCATTGGCCTATAAAGTTGTTGGAGCAAAAGAGGTGTCGTACTATTCTAATTTTAAAAAATTTTACTTTGCTGCAATTGCCCACATGTTTGTAATTAATCTCAGGGAGTTTAAGATAGTTGCACTGTCTCCTTTTCTGTTTGTAATTGTAGCATCGTTAATAACAGCTCCTTTTGTTAACGAATTCTGGCGTATAGTAATATTGGGTTTTACACTATTGCATACAATGTTCTGTAGTGGCGATTTTTATCTTCTTAACTATATGCAGTGTGGTAAAAAATCGGGTTTAGTCAGTTACGATGATAAAGTGAATAAGGTGTCTTATTTTTATAAAAGGATATAACGTTTTTTAGCTTTACACACTAAGGCTTAGTAGATCAAAATACATCATTCTTGTTTTAAGTGCTTCAGTCTCGCACTTTCCAATATATTCTTTTTCTTGACCCTCAGAAGAGAAAAGAAATGAGAATCCGTTTTTTAGATAGTAGTTAATAGCATTATCTGTATTATAAGAGTCAACTACTATGAATCGGCATCCTGTTTTGTTCAAAGGATCAATAAACCACGCCTTAATAAAGTCCATTAATTGAGTCCCGACACCATTATTTGAGAATTTTGAACAGACACCCAAGCGTCCAATTAAAACAGCAGGATAACTCTTCCTTTGTTTGTTATAAGGGATATCTTTATTTACTTTCTTTTTTCGGCTATTTGGCAAACTATCAGCTTTTAAACTGTCATTTGAGACAGTAAACATGCAAACAATAGTCTTTTTATCTGTATCTAATACAAATGCATATGTTTTGCCTAATAGACTTTTGGAATACTTAATTGCATCTTGTTTGAAGAATTCGTTTAAATCCTCATTAATACAATTAAACTTATTTAGATCAAAGTTTTCAATGTTTTCAGCAAGAGAACCGAAAGAACAATTTTCAGCCAGATTTAACATCATACTCCTGTTTTACAAGGACTTTTTTAGTATTTTTCTGGCTATATCAACCTGCTTAGAAAAATCCTTTTTAGGAGCTTTTTCAACCTTCTCAGCTTTTTTAAGAAATCTATCTGCACTATCTCCTTTTAGTACCGGAGTTGATTTTATCTCTAATGCCATGATTATTAATTTGATATTATGTGCAAATATACGAATAATAATCATATTAGGTTTGCTTTAAATTTAGATTAGGTTTTGTAGCATTGTTTTGATATAGATTTATTGGAGTTTTGAATTAATTATTTGGTGAAGTTGCTATAAGAGGAATTAGTATATTAAGAGAATATACATTTATACACGAGAATAATTGTAATAATGAGTTTCTTCTGGCAAATTGAAAAGTATAATCCCTTTTTGTGCCTCTTTTAATGTTTATAGTGTTTGCTTAAGTATTTATATCTCAGTTTGTACACATGTTGATATAATGTTAATTAATTAACTAAAAATAAATTGCAGGCATGTTATTAATACGTACTTTTGGTGCCCCAAGTAAAATTTATAATTAATAATGATGCGCAGATATCTAAACGGATGCTTAAAGGCATCGGTAACAAAATTGTCGGCACTAATAGGTAGCAAAGCAGCTATAGTAATTACAGCTGTTGTGCTGTTTAGTAGTTCCGTATATGGTCAGGGGCATGAGACCTTTGATACATATCCTCATAATTCCAGTAGTTATTCAAGAAATATTCCTGAGTGGACTGGTGTAAATGGTATTAAATGGAATATCACAACCGGAGCAAAAGGTAAATCAATTGAGGGTACAACCCCGTTAATTGGTAACAATAAATCGCCAAAAGGTGGTGAGTTATACTCTTCGGCAATATCTGGTGGTATTGGTAACCTTAAGTTTAAATACAGAAAAGCTTTTAGTAGTAACACAAAGATATCTGTATATATTAACGATAATCTTATTGATGAGCTGAACGTAAACAGTTCAACAGTTAAGGAGTTTTCAAAAGATATAAACGTTGATGGAGACTTTGTAATAAAGTTTGTAACCACAGAACGTACATTGCTTGATGAGGTTATCTGGACAAAGTTTGGCGACAGCGGTACAGGAACAACTGGTACAATTACTGGTACAGCACCTGCTGAAGGTGTAAAGTTTGACTATGTTAAGCCTCCATTACAGAGTGCTTCGCAGCAGTATAACCTTACATTTGCTGATCTTGAGAACGATATAACAGTTACTGCAACTGACGATTTTCAGATATCAACTGATGATACAGATTGGAAAACATCGTTTACAATTGCAAAAGATGCAACATCGCCAAAGACACTATATGTAAGATATGCCCCAACATCAGATAAGATAATGGGAGCTTCAGGAACAATAACTCATGCAGCTGTCGGAACATCAACATACAGTGTTAAGCTGTTTGCTAAAGGATCGTCTGATATTACTGATGCTACAACACTGCCAATGGATGAGACACTAGATGTTGTTACATGGAATGTAGAGTGGTTTGGTGCACCAGAGAAATCAAAACATGCCGATAATTTTGATGAGCAGCTTGATGCTGTATCGGCAAAAATTATAAGCCTTGATGCAGATGTTTATGCACTGCAAGAGCTGGTTGTAGATAACTTTAAAGGCGATAACCTTGCACCACTTGTAGCAAAACTTAATGAGCTTAGCGGAGCAGATGTATGGGGAGGTACTTATGGACCTCGATACTCTCATGACGATACTCCATCGGCAGATTTTCCTGCACAACGTCTGTGTTATGTTTATAACAAATCTACTGTAACAAATATAAAAGACTTCTCAATGTTCAGCGATCTGTATCCTAATACTTCAACAACAAATATTCCGGGGTATACAGGTAATGCAGCTAAGTTTATGGCCTCTGGTCGTCTGCCATATATGTTTGAGGCAGATATAAATATTGATGGAGCAACAGAGCGTATATGTATTGTTAATATACATGGTAAATGTTGTAGAGACGGAGCAGACAGACGACGTGCTGATGCTAAGTTTCTTCTTAATGCTCTTAATGCAGATTATCCTGAAAACAATGTTATTATTCTGGGTGATTATAACGATTATAAAGACAGAAGTATGGCCGGTGGAGACAGTCCGTACAAAGTGTTCTGGGAAGAGGATAACAAGTATTACAAACATGTTGCCGGAGAGAAGATTGATCATATATCTGTATCTAATGAGTTATATGAAGAACATGCATTGCTTACAAACAGTGTATCGGTAAGTAATGTATATATATCAGATCACGACCCAATAATGTTACGACTGAAGTATGAGAGCTTTAGTTCTGTTATTAACATTACTGAAAAGAACATGGTTTTTGACTATGTTGAGGTGGTTGATCTGAACTCTGTTTCTGATACAAAAGAGTACACATTAAAAGGAGAGACTCTTACAGGAGATGTTTCAGTAGCTGTAACAGAGCCATTCCAGATATCACTTGACGGGGCAGATTGGAAGAGAAACATTACAATACCACAGGCAGATGCTGCAAATGTAAAGGTTAAGGTACGTTTTAAGCCAACAGTAAAATATACAGATAAGATAACCGGAGAGATTGTTCATACATCGCCAGAAGCACGCACAGTAAAGATAAGTCTTGCAGCACAGGGCGAGCCGGATGTAACAGCACCAACATTTGCTTCAGGATTCCCTGCGGTTGATAATGTATATTCATCGTCGTTTAACCTTAAGGTTAAGATTGATGAACCTGGAAAAGCATACTACTACGTGATTGATAACGATGGTACAGCACCAGATGTAGCAGCTATAAAAAGTGGTACAGGAGCTGTTGTTTTCGGTAAATTTGCAACCGGAACAGATGAAACCTCAAAAGAGGTAACCGGACTTACACAAGATACAGATTACGACCTGTATGTTATTGCTGAGGATAACTATGAGTTTGGTGTAAATACAATGACAACACCTGTTAAGTTTGATATTCATACAACAACGCATGTAATGTTGCCTTATGAGTATGTTAAAACTGTTACACAGGGTCAGCACTATGCAAGCACAGGTATTCCTGCAACATACTACAGTACAGCAACAGGTCTTAAAGGAGATGCTCTTAAAGCAGAGATAAAGAGTATCATAAACCAGAACTATGTTTCGTACCCTTACGAAGAGGATGGAAGAGGCGATGTACCAATTGAGAGCAGACGTATGGTTGCTGGTGCAACACCACTTGATGTTTATGATATTATGGACGAGGCTGATCAGAATCCGAATAACCCTGATCAGGTATATATGGTATATAAAGAGGTTGTTTACAATAAGGATGCAAAACACCTTGGATTAAAAGGATCGCAGGAGAAGTGGAACAGAGAGCATGTGTATCCACAATCGGTTGGTAAGTTTAAGAATGCAAGAGCACCATGGGGCGATGGACCATATGCAAATGGAACTATAATAACAAATGCCGGAACAGAGCTTGCATTTGCACAATCTGATGCTCATCACCTGAGAAGTTCAGATAAGATGGAGAATGCTAAAAGAAACAACTATCCTTTTGTTGGTAGCAGAGGAGGATATACTCCACCACTATCGGCTCGTGGAGATGTTGCTCGTATTGTATTCTATCTTAATGTTCGTTACGGACTACAGATATCAAAGGTTGGTAATCTGAATATGTTACTTCAGTGGTGTGAACAGGATCCGGTAGATCCATATGAGGTAAGACGTAATAATATTGTATTTAAATATCAGAAAAACAGAAATCCTTTTGTTGATTATCCTGAGCTTGCACAGCATATCTTCGGAGATAAAACAAACGAGGAGTGGAACGGAACAGGTCCTAAAGCGCAGACAATAACATTTGATAATGTTGCAACAAAAACATATGGTGATGACCCATTTACTATTAATGCAACATCAACATCGGCACTTCCTGTTACATATACATTTGTTAGCGGACCTGCAACACTAAACGGAAAAGAGGTAACAATTAACGGAGCGGGTACAATTGTTATTAAAGCTACACAGGCGGGTAACGATGATTTTCTTGCTGCTGCTCCTGTAGATCTTACAGTTGTTGTTAATAAAGCTAATCAGGTAATAAACTATACAGCTATTGGTGATAAAACCTATGGCGATGATCCGTTTGATATTGTTGCAACAACAGCATCGGGACTTGATATATCATACGTATTAAAAGAGGGTGCTGCAACATTAGCTGGTAACAAAGTAACAATTACCGGAGCAGGAGATATTAAGATTACAGCATCGCAGGCAGGTAATGAAAACTACAATAAAGCTGATGATGTGGATATCACTATTGCAGTTTATAAAGCTGAGCAGGCAATTACATTTAAAGAGATACCTGCACACAAACTTGGTTCAGGCGATATTACACTTGAGGCAACATCAGACAGAGGATTGGATGTTACCTTTGCTATTGAGAGTGGTAAAGCAGAGCTTAACGGCAAGGTGTTAAAACCTCTTGAGATAGGCAATATTGTTGTTGTAGCATCGCAGGCAGGTAATGAGAATGTTAATGCAGCATATCCGGTTAAAAGAACCGTGGTTGTTACAAAAGCAACAGATATTAACGATATGCTTCAGCGTAGTATAAAGCTTTATCCAAATCCTGTTAATAGTATTCTTAAGATAGATAGCAAACAGGATATTGTAAAGGTTGATATTGTTAACATATCAGGAGCTACAATAAAGAGTTTTAACAGATCTGCAAACAGAACAGAGATAGATTTTAGCGATATTGATTCAGGAGTATATATGGTTAAAATATATACATCTAAAGGAGTTGTAACAAAACAGATTGTTAAGGAGTAACAATCTTATCTCAATAAAATATAAGGCTCTATTGCAAATTGCAGTAGAGCCTTTTTTATTTACACATATTTACGCTGATCAAAATTGTATCATTTTAATTTTTAAATGAGAATATTCTCATTATGTTTGTAAAAAAATTACAGATGCCAAGACAAACCAGATTAAGAAAAGTTGTTGCGCCTCCGAGTTTTAAGGGTTATAAACCTTATGGTAGTACAAAAGGTACAAAAGGGTTTATAGAGCTTTATTATGAGGAGTATGAGGCTATAAAACTTGCCGATTACGATTTGATGAACCACAAAGAGGCAGCTGAACTCATGGATGTATCAAGAGCAACATTTGCAAGAATATATGAGAGTGCCAGACGAAAGATAGCTAAAGCATTTGTTGAATCTAAAGAGATACGTACTGTGTTTGGTAATGCAAAGCTTGATGGAGAGTGGTATGTATGTGATAGCTGTAATGCCCGGTTTACTGTACCTGAAGAGATGCATAAAGACTCTTGTCCTATGTGCAGATCAGAAAAAGTAAGTATGCTTGACAGCAGTAGCCAATAGTGATAGAGAAAATAAGTGTATACACATATAAACAGATGGTTGATGCATTGTAATAGAATAGCATTGGCTGTTAATATCAATTAAAAACAAATAATAAACATATGAAACGAGCATGATAATGATTGCTCATACAATGCGGATTGATTATTAAATGCGAGTTCCATATGACAAATAAAAAACAATTATAAACATATGAAAACGGTAATAACATCAACAGGAGATAGAGAAAACTCCTTGTTCGACCTGAGGTTTGGCCGTGCAGAATGGTTTTGCATATATAATGACGAAACCGGAGATATAGATTTTGTTAATAACGAGAATAAGAGTGCACAGGGTGGTGCCGGAACCAAAGCTGCTGAAAAGATGGTAGAACTTGGGGTTACTAAAGTTATATCGGGCGATTTTGGACCTAAGGCAAAAGATCTGCTTGATAAGTTTAAGATACAGATGGTTATACTTAAGGATGACAGTACTATTATTGAGGAGATAATATCTAAACTTAAGTAGTTTAACAGATCAACTGTAAATAGAATTAGATTTTTTTGGGAACGAGCATGACTAAGTTTCTTACACACGGGATTACGAGGTTGTGCTAGTTCCATTTTTCAAATGAAAAAACAATTATAAACAGATGAAACTAGCACGATAATGATTGTTCATACATGTGGATTGATTATTAAATGCGAGTTCCTTCTGACCATTAAAAAGAAAAAATAAACAGATGAAGCGAAGATTTGCAATACCAGTGAATAAAGGGCTACTTACTCAACATTTTGGTCACTGTAGTCATTTTGTATTTATAGATATAGAGAATAATAAAATTATTTCGGACAAAACTGTTGAAGCACCGGAACATCAACCGGGGCTACTTCCTCCGTGGATTGTTGAGCGTGGAGTTACAGATATTATTGCCGGAGGAATAGGAAATAAAGCCATAGAGATATTTAATAAACATAGTGTAAATGTTTATGCGGGGGCACCAGAAGGCGAGCCAAAAGAGCTTGTTAATATGTTTTTAGATAAAACTCTTGAGTTAAAGGAGAACAGTTGTAATCATTAGCAATATGCAATACGAGTGTTATTTTTGTCATACTAAAGCAATTGAGAGGATTATTAACAGATTTAATCCTGATGAGGTAAAGACTGATGAACTGGTAAATGCTATTAACAGAATATTATCTGATTGGAAAACTCAAACGAATCCTCAGGTAGCAGCACAGGTACAGAGGTCGGCCAGAAATATACTGAATAACGGAGACATCTATATTCAGGAGAAAAATCATGCTAATAAAACTCTACTATCGGTTTATGATAAATGGTCTGATATAGTTTCAGACAGCAATAATAGTTTTGGTGTGGCAGCTAAGCTTGCTGTTGCAGGAAATATCATCGACTATGGGGCTAATACAGCCCCCGATGATATTGATGGTACAATTAAAAAGCTTCTGAACAGGGAGCTGAGAGTAGATGATAGTACCAATCTGGAAAGTGCTATAAAGAGTGCAAAAAGCGTATTGTATCTTGGTGATAATTGCGGAGAGGTGGTTTTTGATAAGCTGTTTATATCAGTAATGAATCATCCTAATGTTACCTATGCGGTAAGAGGAGGTGCAGTTATTAACGATGTAACATATAATGATGCTCTTATGGTTGGTATGCATGATGTATGTAATATTATATCAAACGGGTACGATGCACCATCTACAATTTTAGACTGTTGCTCAGATGAGTTTACAGATGCTTTTAATGAGGCTGATGTTGTGATATCTAAGGGGCAGGGAAACCTTGAAGGACTTATTGATTCTGATAAGAAGAATCTGTTTTTTATGCTTATGGCAAAGTGTAATCCTATAGCAAAATTACTTGGTGTAGAACGTGGAGATATGTTAATAACAAAAGGAGAGCGTATTAATGGAATCTTATAAGATTGCTGTAGCAAGCGGAAAAGGAGGAACAGGAAAAACCTCTGTATCTGTAAACATTTGTTACTATCTGAAAAAACAGACTAATTATGATATTACACTTGTTGACTGCGATGTTGAGGAGCCAAATGACAGGATTTTCTATAGCAATGCAAATAAGATAAGTAGTGATAAGATTGTAAGAGAGGTAGCTTTAATTAATAATAATGAGTGTAACTATTGCAGACGTTGTGTTGAGTATTGTGAGTTTAACGCAATAGTAGTTATACCATCGGCACAATATGCAGAGATAAACAGTTCATTATGTCACTCATGTGGAGCGTGTTTGGTGGCTTGTAAGAGTAATGCCATTTATGAAGAACCGGAACAGATTGGTGATGTAAACTACTATAGTGTTACTGATAATATGATGCTTGCAGAGGGGGTACTTAAGATTGGCTCTACTATGCAGACAGCTGTTATCAGGGAACTTAAAAGCAAAGTAGGTAAAAGAGCCGGAATTACAGTACTTGACTCTCCTCCGGGGACAAGTTGTCCGGTTGTTGAGACTGTTTCAGATGCAGATTATGTGGTACTGGTTACAGAACCTACACCTTTTGGTTTGCATGACCTTAAGCTGGCTGTTGATGTTCTTAAGGAGTTAGAGGTTAATTTTGGTGTGGTTGTAAATAAATCGGGTATTGGTACAAACGATGTATACGACTATCTGAACAGAGAGAATCTGGAGCTTATAGGCGAGATACCGTTTATAAAGGAGTATGCAGGAAACTATGCAAAGGGAGAGTTAACCAATAATATTCCGGAGAGTATTGATTATAGTTACAGAAATATAACAGATAGTTTGATACAGTATCTGGCTATTGAAAAAGAAAAAACAGACAGATGAAGGAGATAACAGTATTAAGCGGTAAAGGAGGAACAGGAAAAACCAGTATAACTGCCGCGCTGGCATCTGTTGCTGAAAATACAGTGTTTTGCGATAATGATGTTGATGCCCCGGATCTGCATCTGATATTTAATCCTGATATTAAAGAGACCAACACCTTTTATAGCTCATGGAGCATGACCATTGATACAGATAAGTGTAGTAGCTGTGGTGTATGCACTGATTTATGTAGGTTTGGGGCAATACATTATAACGATGATAAAGGATATTTAATAAACGGCTTTAAATGCGAAGGGTGCAGGTTGTGTGAGCGTATTTGCAAACAGAATGCAATATCATCTGAGCGCAATGGTAATAACTATTGGTATGTTTCAGATACACGTTTCGGCAAGTTGATTCATGCAACAATGCAACCCGGTGAGGACAATTCAGGAAAACTGGTTTCTCAGGTAAGAAAGAGTGCACGCGAGGTTGCTAATCAGACCAAAGCACAATATATAATTAACGATGGACCTCCGGGAATAGGGTGTGCGGCAATATCGTCGGTTACAGGTGCCGATGCTGTACTAATAGTTACAGAGCCAACGCAGTCTGGTCTGCATGATATTAAACGTCTTACTAAACTTGTTAGGACATTTAATACAGAGTTATATGTACTGATAAATAAGTACGATATAAATACAGAAGTAGCTGATAACATAAAAGATTATTTAGTTGAAGAGAATATAGAACTTATATGTGAGATACCATATAACAGAGTTATGGTAGAGTCTGTTGTTGCCGGAAAAACAATTATAGAATATCTCTCAAATGATTATATATCAGATAAAATAAGACATGTTTGGGAGGTGATTAAGCAGTAGAAGATTATATAGTCTGATTTTATTCAATTTTTTTTGTGAAAAATATTTCAATTTATCTGGCTTGTTGCAACATAGTATATGTAACAAATAATTTTTTTAACTAAACAGATAGATTATGAGATCGATTTACAAAATTTTACCATTGGTTTTTATGTTCGTAGTTTTTGCATCATGTAGTAAAGATGATGATATAGATTTAGGGGATCTTGACAACAAAGGTAAGTTTGAACTAACAATTAGCGGTAAAAAATATTCAGGAACAGAGGTTGCTTCTATGGCTTTGGCTGGTAAGAGATCGTTAATTGCAAAGAATGATAAGGTTAAGCTATCAGTAATGATGGATGAGTCTAATTTCAAGTCAAGCAAATCATTTGATCTTAGTGGCTCAGATGTTACTCTTACTCTTGAGATGGATGTTGATAATGATGGTCTTTTAGATACTTATATGTCAGGTAAAGGAACATTTAAGGTTTCAAGTAGCTCAAAAGTTGAGGTTAACGGAACATTCTATAAGAATGGTGTAAGCTCATCAAAGTCGTGTACTGTTGTAGGATATGCAAGCACAAAGTAATGTAATAACAGGCTAGATTATATTTCGTATTTAATGTTGCATTGATGCGAATATAGAGGGTGTACTATTTGGTATGCCCTTTTTTATTATCAATATATAACTTAACATTATAGCTGCCACATTCAGGACAACACTCAATTTCATCGTATCCAAAACAGGTATCAACACGGTCGTATTCTATCTCAGTTTTACTGCCCTTCCAGTTACAATCTTTACAACTATACATAATAAATTGGTTCTAAATTTCTGTGCAATATTAAGAAACAAATCTTTATGACCTGTAGAACAGGTTGAAAATTATTTGTCAACTATTTATTAGTGATTATTAACAGCATTTGTCTGTTTGAGTACAGTTGTTAACTATCAGTAAAAAACGGAATTGTTTCTGTAGATATTAATATACGATTCAATACTTTTGTCAACAGAATAAAAACAAAGCCTGCAAGTATTATGATATTTACGTTATTTAACAATACTGTTTGATACCTCTCTGTCTGCATAATGATTATCTGCAGACACTAAATAGCGTTTCGTAATTCTTTTTTTGTAACAATAATTTTATTTGAAAATGCTTTCGTTAAGGCAATTTAACTGGTCGCTGATATTCTATCTTGTCGGATATATTCTCCTGTTTGAGAGTGCGTTTATGGTATCTGCATTTATTGTATCTATGATATATGGAGAGAGTGATATAGTTGGTTTTGAGGAGTCTGTTGGGATAACTTTGGGGGTAGGAGTACTGTTTATATTGTTATTCCGAAAATCAAAACATAGGCGTATTGGGAAAAAGGATAGTTTTATAATTGTTACAATTACCTGGGTAGTGATATCACTTTTTGGTTCGCTGCCGTTCTATCTTAGTCACTCTATACCAGATTTTACAAATGCATTCTTTGAGTCTATATCAGGCTTTACAACAACCGGATCGTCAATACTTACAGATATAGAGTCGTTGCCACATGGTATACTTTTTTGGCGAAGTCTTACACACTGGATAGGTGGAATGGGAATTATTGTTCTGGTGGTGGCTATTATACCATTTCTTAAGATTGGAGGAATGCATCTGTTTAATGCAGAGTCATCAATGTCAATTGAAGAGAAGTTCAGGCCAAGGATATTTGAGGTGGCAAAGCGTTTGTGGTTTATATATATAGGTATTACCGCTTTGGAGATAATAATGTTATGTTTTGGTGGTATGAGTCTGTTTGATAGTATCTGCCACTCTTTTGGAACAATAGCAACCGGAGGTTTCTCGCCACGCAATACCAGTATTGCAGAGTATGACCCGTATATACAATACGTAATAGCTCTGTTTATGCTTGTTTCAGGTATAAATTTCTCAATACATTATCTTATTCTCTCAGGCAGGGTAAAACGTGCGTTTGGTAATCAGGAGTTGCATCTGTACCTGTTAATAGTGTTTATAGTTACAGTTATTATTGCTATAAAACTGATATCAGAGAATGTATATGATGTAGAGGAGGCGTTCAGGCAATCATTTTTTCAGGTAGTTTCAATTATTACAGCAACCGGATTTGCTACAGCAGATTATCTGGAGTGGCCGGTAATTACGTATCTCTTAATATTTATGTTGATGTTTGTTGGTGCTTGTGCCGGATCAACAGGTGGTGGAATAAAGGTTATAAGGCATCTGATATTTATAAAACATATAAAACGCAGATTCTATGAGATGCTGCATGTAAATGCATATTGCCCTATCAGGTATGGTAAAACAGTTGTAGGTACAGACACAAGCAGATCCGCTTTTAACTTTATAATGGTTTATGTAATGCTGTTTCTGTTTGGTTCAGTATTGTTAATAGTTTTAGGTAACGATTCATCAACATCTATGGGAGCAATAATAACATCAATGGGAGGTATTGGTCCTGGTTTCGGAACAGTTGGTCCTGCATCAAACTTTGCACATCTTAGCATTGCCGTAAAGTGGATTCTGGCTCTGTTTATGCTTTTAGGACGTCTTGAGATATTTACACTATTGGTAATTTTTACCCCTGCATTCTGGAAAAGATAAGTTGTACATTTTGTTATATATATAAATAGTATAAATTTGCAGGCTTTAATAACTATTTAATTCCCCCGGAATGAGAAGAATATTACTATTGCTGATATCTATTGCAGCAATATCGCAGATTAGAGCAGAGTATACTGTTTCAGACAGTGTTTTTAGTGAGACAAAAGACACAACTGTTTTTGACCAGGATCTATTAGATTATAAACAGTTTAATAAAGGATTAGTCTTTTCTCCTCTACAACTTTTACAGGGTAATATTCCCGGTCTTACTATTGCTGGTACAAATGGTAACGATCCTAATCCGGAATATAGAATACAGTTAAGAGGCATGTCTACACTTCATCTTGGTACATCCGGGTATGGTGTTGTTCCACTGTTTATTGTTGATGGGATTCCTGTTATTAATATAGAGGTTATACCTGTGAATAGTATAGAATCAATAAGGGTGCTTAAAGATATATCTGAAACAGCTGAATATGGTGTTCAGGGTACAAATGGTGTTGTTCTGATAACCACCAAGAAAACAGAGAAAGCAGACCTAAGTGTGAAATATAGTGGTCTGTCTTATCTAGAGAGTTTTGCCTCAGAGTCAGGATATATGAATGCTGATGAATATGTGGATTTTAACAGAAAGTTATATCCTAATAGTACTTACACAAAAATGGGCGATACGGATTGGCGAAAAGAGATATCGCAAACAAAATTGAGCCATGCTCATAATATATCTTTTTCAGGAAAGGTATTTGATAATACAGAGGTACTTGTTGGGGTTGGATACAGAAATAGTAATGGGATATTACAGAAGACGGACTCAGAGAAGTTTGATACGTATTTTAATCTGTCTCAGAACCTGATTAGTGACAGGCTAAAACTTGATATATCGTTACATAACTCAAAGAAGGATTATCAAATAGCCAATAGAGTTTATATTATTGATGGATATGATGGAATACTGTCATATGCAAACAGATACAATCCTACAATACCATCATCAGGTGGTGATTATGCATGGTCAAAACATACCCCACTTGAAGAATTAGATAAGATGAACTATAAAGGAGATTATAATAATACTATAGTAAATGCCAGATTAACATATTACTTTAATCCCTATCTGAAATCGGAATCTGTATTTGGAAAACAGTACTTTGACAGAGGAGATGATTATGAAGCGGAGAGAGTTGTTTTTAGTGATTTCGGAGGATCATATCCGCTTAAATCATCAGATAGGATTGTGTCATATATTACCAGTGGGAGTTTTAGTCAACGATTTTTGTATGCAAGACAATTGACTAACCATTATATAAATGCCAGATTGGCAATTAAAGGAAGAGTAATAGAATCAGAAGAGACTATTAATGATGATAATAAGGTTAAGGATGATAGCTATAACTATTACTCTGCATCGTTGTTTGCAGACTATAGCTTTAAGAACAAGTACTTTATATCTTTAGGTTTTCTGAAGCAGTGGTATACAAATAATCAGAAAGGTAAAAAGAGTAGTTATGACTATAATCTTCCATCAGTAAAGTTGGGTTGGCTTATTAGTGATGAATCGTTTATGGATGGTTTCAGTATTATAGATCATATGAAGTTAACAACCGGGTATGGTTCTTCAAAGCAGGTGTACGGAACAAATATTTATAAATATAAACCTGAATTATATGTGTATAAAGAATTACCTACAGAGACTTTAACAGAGTACACTTTTGGTGCAGATATATCGTTTGCCAACAGAAGGCTTGATATGTCAGTAAACTATTTTAATAGAAGGACAAAAAATATTACTATTATTCGTTGTGTAGGTTATAAAGCAGGCGATTATTATTCAAATCTTGGCGTTAACAGCAACTTTGATCTTAATAATGCCGGGGTTGAGATTGGAATTTCGGCAAAGCCGGTTATTGAACCTTTTAAATGGAATGTCAGGTTAAACTTAGCAATTAACAATAGTAGTATCAGCAAATCTGATGGTGATGATGATGTTTTGTTAAAGCATCTAAACAATCCTGCGGATATATATAAACGAAAATTCCAGGGTTATAGAAATGACGGAGGTATTTATCTGTCAAATGAGAATACAAAAACAGGAAGCGGTGTTCCTGATTATACGATAGGAGCATCTAATACATTCAAGTACAGAAACCTTAGTCTTGATATCTCTGCACGGGGAGCATTCGGGTTTGACATATATAATAATAACAGGGTTATTTATAGCTCACAAGGTAACCATATAAAGGGGACTAATATAAAAGATATTTATAATATAGATATCCTTAGAGAAACAGATATGTATGTTGAGAAAGGTGATTATTTAAAGATTGATAATATCACATTGAGTTATAATATACCTGTTAATAAAAGATATATAGAGAATCTTCAGGTATATGTTACCTGCATAAATGCTTTTACATTTACCTCATTTACCGGAGATCCTGAGATGAGTGGTTTTGATGGTTATTACGATAATTTCATATACCCACATACCCGTATGTTTATGCTTGGATGTTCTATTGCGTTATAGGATCTAAATAGGATTGCTAAATTCATGAAAAGAGTTGTTCTACTATTATTTATCCTAATACCAACATCGATATTATCGCAGGATAAGGTGAAGAAGATCTATTTTGGTATAGAGACAAAGTTTATAAAAGAGATTGATTCAAATATTGAACGCTCTGCATTTTTACATTCTGAAAAGTTGGGTATTAGCACGCGTTTTATGGTTGGTTATATTTTTAATAAACACCTGTCTGCCGGCGCTGGTTTTGGATGTGATGGCTATAGTACACCTGCTCTGCTTACATTTCCGGTTTTTGTTGAAACCAGATTATCGCTAAAAGAGAACTCTACACCCTATCTATATGCTGATTTGGGTTACTCATTTAAATATGCAAAAACCACAGATAAGGGAATGGTTTTTAATGCTGGAATAGGCTATAAGATAAAACTAAAAGGAATATATCTGACCCCTACAATTGGTTACAACTATAAACATGTTGAAGATTGGAATCAGCATACCTATGAGAGCTACCTGAGTGAACTTAAAAGACACAATCTTACGTTTGGTGTGGGAATAATGTTTTGATATCAGGGAATAATAAATATAACAGAAACACCTCTGCAATAGCTATTATTAGCAGAGGTGTTTTTGTTAATATTTAATGCTTGCAACTGAGTAGTCAGCTATTAACCTCAACATGCTCTATTTTTGTTGCATTTGCCTTTGGTACTATCTCATAGCCTAACCTGTTGCTAACTATTTTAACAAACGATGCACCCATGAATATAATCTGGGATGTATAGTATACCCAAAGCATTAATATAGCCAGAACACTTGCCGAGCCAAAGGTTGTTGAGATATGACTATGACCAATATACATTCCTATCCCCACCTTTCCTAAGGCAAAAAGTAATGATGTAAACAGCCCTCCGAGTATAGCCGCTTTCCAATGTATCTTGGCATCACCCAAGAATTTAAACATTACAGCAAATACAATGCTTAGTGCAGATACAGATGTAAGATGCTCATATACATATGAGAATTTATAAGAACTATGTAAAGTTTCTGAGTGTTTTATTAAGAAACTGTTGATAGTTACACTAGTCAGAATAATAAAGAATAGTCCTATAAGTATTAAAAAAGATACCATATGCATAGATATATATTTCAGAATACTGCTTTTAGGCTTTGCTTTAATATTCCATATACTGTTAAAAGAGTTATGTATCTGAGTAAACATCCCGGAAGCACTTAATGCCAGAGTAGCAAATCCTACAATTGTTGTTATTATACTGTTGTGGTTCATGTGCTGATTTTTGATCAGATCCTGAATCTGAATAGAAGCGTTATTACCAAGAGTATCTTTTAACTGGGAGTATATTTCTCCGGATACAGCCTCTTTCCCAAATAGAATGCCTAAAACAGAGGTTATAATAACTATCATTGGTAATAGCGAAAAAACTGCATAGTATGCCAGTGATGCTCCTTTCTGAAATGTGTTACTGTCAAAAAAATGGTTGAAAATCTCTTTTACAAATTTTATCATAAATAATCTTTTTTGCGGTTATTACCCTTTTGTAATAAGGGTGCCGTAATATAATTATACAAGTTGAATTTGTGTTACTTTTTCCAATTCTAATATTTTCATAGTAACGCTTTTCATGACTAGGCACATGTCGAAAAAAAAGAGCAGTCTGTAAACAGAACTGCTCAAATATCTATAATTGTCAATAATATTACTTCTCCCAATCAAGTAATCGCTGTTCGCCTTCAAGCGATTTAATCTCGCTGATCTCTTGTGATACCTCAACAACACCTCTGTAATTACCTTCTTCATCGCGTATAGCAAAGTATTGTATCAATATGTAGTCGCCCATCATCTTTATCCAGAAGCTGGCTTTGTCTTTTGTTCCGTCTCTGAATGCCTCAACAATCTGTTCAACCACATGTACGCTTTCGGGCGGATGGCAGTTATTAACATCTCTGCCAATTATTGATGTTGTGCGCGGAAATATTCTTTTGGGCGGAGTAGAGAAGTATTTAACCTTATTGTTTTCGTCAACAAATGTTATATCAACAGGCAGATGGTTAAACAACAGGATAATCTGTTCAGCAGATAACGAACCGGTTTTAAGATTTATATCGCCCTGATCAGTAGTTACAGAATCCGTGTCGTCAATATCTATATTTTCAGGAGTATAGTATGGAAATCCAATCTCTGCACTGGCTGCAAATAACTTGTTTAGCTCTTCTTCAGGAACTATCTCTTCAATTAGAGGGTAGAGGATACGCTCTTCTCTGAATTTAATAGCATACATATCAAAAAAGATATCGCCAACAACAAAATTAAAGTCATCAATATCAAATGAGTCTGATTCAAGATTTGCTAACAGAGCTTTTATATTACTCTTAATATCGTCGTGAAACGACCACATAACCTGAAGACATTTGTACTCTTTAAGGTGTTTTTCAACAATAGGAAACAGTACATTCTCTTTAATAATGTAGTAGTTTATAAATCTGCTAACCTCTCTGAATAACATTGTTAAACCTGTCTGTAATCCCTTGTTTCCGGGAGACTCATTTATCTTCTTTATCATTGGTTTTGATGACGTAAGAAGCTCATCCAGCTTTTCGTTATTCTTTATACAACAGTGCAGAAAAGTGTTCTCTTTTGGTGGTGTATAAGGGTAATCTTTTACAGCCTGATAAACAACATTCAGAAACTTATTTATCCCCAATTTAAGATCCTGCATTGGTATTGCTCTGTCAACAAGGGTATCTACAACCATTATAATATCAGAAGGGACAATATTTTTTAGCAGAGTCTCGCTCTGTTTTATAGCCTGAACGGCATTACGCTTTTCAATAATAGCGTCGTATAATTCAATTAGTTGCTTTTTTCGCTCTTCGGCATGTTTTGTAAATTCAGACATAGTAGTTTCTCTTTTGATTATCTAAATGTAACAAAAAGAGATGTATTATTTATTACCATTATTAAAGTGAATAACGAACTTTGTAATATGATCTTCATTTGTGCTAAGAGAGAAATTCATGTTGTGATTTGTAAGAATCTCTCGTATTAAGGTGAGGCCAACACCCTGGCCTTTTGTTTTTGTTGAGAAGAAAGGAGTGAAGAGTTTGCTTTTTATCTTATCGTTTATACCGCATCCATTATCTGATATTATAATGCTATTATTGGTGAGTTTTATATCTATCTCTCCATCAGCTTCAATTGCCTCAATACTATTTTTTATACTGTTTATAATAACCTGTTCAATTTGGGTAGGATCAACCTCAATATATATATTCTCGTCAGGAACATCAATTGTTATATTTATATTATGTTCATTAG
This sequence comes from Bacteroidales bacterium, assembly GCA_025210735.1. Taxonomy (GTDB): domain Bacteria; phylum Bacteroidota; class Bacteroidia; order Bacteroidales; family UBA6680; genus UBA6680. The sequence continues at coordinate 267,512 of JAOARD010000076.1, read as the reverse complement.
CCATTGGCACCATAAGGTTTGCCGTTTTAGTAACCAGATGTTTTATGTTAATCTCTTTCTTTGAAGGAAGAGGGGTTTTAACAACATCTGCAAAGTTTCTCATAAACTGAGTAAGGTTGTTGTTTCTCTCTTTAGATATCTCCAGAGCATTACATATATCATAAACCATAGGGTCGGTGATACCTTTATTAAAAGTAATAACAGAGTCTACAATTGAGTTTACAGCACATACCGAGTTGTTAACCTCATGACTCATCATACGTATTACTTTCTCGTAACTTTTACGTTCTGCGCTAATAAGCTCTGAGGTAAGTTCCTCTATTGTAATAAATGGTCGTTGAAAACCATTATCCATAAATCCGGAGCGATAAATTTTATACCTTCTGGCTCCCTCAGTTGTAATAATTTTGCTCTCTTCATCCTTTAGAGTGTATAGATAGTCACAGATCTTGTTGTCGAAAATATCAAGAGAGTTTCCTATACAATCATCTTCAGATTCACGACCTATTAATGCTATTGCTCTTCTGTTGATTTTAACAATCTTGTTGTCAAAATCAAAGATTATTATACCAGAAGGGCCAACATCAATTAGTTTATCTAACAGATAGTTGCTCTCTCTCTGTTTTATGCGTTCTATTCTGAGTTGTTCAGTCATCTTATTATAAACCTCAATAAGGTTATCAATATCGCTCTGACCAACAGGTATAAGACGTGTGCTAAAGTTCCTCTCTTTTAATAGCGATAGAGCAGAACCAATAGCATCAACAGGACGTACGAGTCTTTTGTATAGATTTACAAACAGTATTAACGAAGCAATAAGTAGAATTTCTCCTGTAAGAAAGAACCATTTGTTATATTGATATAGAAGTATGAGAGTAATAAATACAGCTGTATACAGTATAATACCCCAAATGATAAATTGTTTTCGTAATGTCATCTGTTTATATCTTCGTTTAATTATCTCTATTTTTCATAAGAGATATTGTATTTATCTAATCTGCGATACAGAGCACCTCTGCTAAGCCCTAATGAACGTGCAGCACCAGATATATTGTTCTTATAAGTATCAAGTGTTTTTATTATCATCTCCTTTTCAACAGCATCAATTGTTGCAAGTCCTCCTGATATATTTGTATTTACTATCTCGTATTGCTGATTTGTCTCAAAACTATCTGTGTTTATATCAGAATCAGCAGACATAAGTATAGTGCGTTCAACCAGATTCTTAAGTTCTCTGATGTTACCTCTGAAAGGTAATTTTTTAAGATAGCTATATGCTTCTTTATCTATATCTACAGTTGGAATATCATGCTCTTTACACAGTTTATCTGCAAAGTGATTTACCAGTAACGGAATGTCTTTAACTCTCTCTCTTAACGAAGGAAGATTAATATTTATGAGATTTATTCTGTAGTAAAGATCCTCACGAAATTCACCTTGCTGTACCATAAGTGGCAGGTTGCGGTTTGTTGCACAAATAACCCTTACATCAACCTTTTTCTGTTTACTTGATCCTAATACCTCAAAGGTTTGTTCTTGTAATACTCTAAGTAGTTTAACCTGCGATTGCAGATCAAGTTCACCAATCTCGTCAAGGAATATTGTTCCTCCATCTGCCATATCAAATCGTCCTGTTCTGTCAGTATGGGCATCGGTAAAAGCACCGCGTTTATGACCAAACATCTCACTCTCAAAAAGCGAAGAGGATAATCCTCCGAGATTAACCTTAATAAATGGTTTGTCTTTACGTTTACTATTGTTGTGTATTGCTTCAGCAATAAGTTCTTTTCCTGTACCACTTTCGCCTGTAATTAATACAGTTGCATTTGTAGGAGCAATACGCATTGCCGATGTAAGTACCTCTTTTATCTCTGTTGAATTACCTACAATATTGGTAAGATTATATCTCTTTCTCAGATCACATTTTGTATCAGAAATATCTTCGCCATAGTTGTTTATCTCAGCTATCTTTATGTTGGTTCTTACCGATTCTACTATCTGGTTATTATCCCATGGTTTAGTAATAAAATCAGAAGCTCCCAATTTTACACCTTCTACAGCAAGCGATATTGTACCCCATCCGGTAATTAGAATTACAGGAACCTCAGGGTGTAATATTTTCACCTTTCTTAGCAGTTCAAGTCCCTCTTGTCCCGATGTACTTACAGTAAAGTTCATATCCATAAGAATAAGATCAGGGCTATTCTCTCTTAACCATTTTATTGCACTGTTCTGTTCCGGAACAGCAAAAGCAGCTAAACCTGCTTGTTTCAGAAGCAGGTTTAGCGATGTTCTTATTCCTATATCATCATCAATAATCAGAATCATACAGATACTTTATTTGAAAATAAAGATAATAAATTTAGAGTCCTCTTAAAAAGCCATTTTACTTTATAACGGGAGCTATTAAGTTGTCTACTCATCCTGAAGTGCTGTTGCAGGTTCAATACGCGAAGCGAGTATTGCCGGATAATAGACACACAGACTAACTATTACAAATATAAATATAACAGAACCTATTAACGACGGAATTGTAACATCTAAATGCTTTGAACCGTGTATAAATATCTGCATATTCAGAATTATTACTATTGCAGGGATAATTGATATTAATGTAATCATTATCATCTCTGCAAACAGAAGCTTACGTATCTGTTTTTTTGTTGCTCCTATAGCTCTCCTTAAACCAATCTCGGCTCTGCGTCTGTTTATATTATAACCAAGAATACCAAACATACCCAGAACGATATTTATAAGAAAAAACATTGAGATAATAATTGTTGTTCTTAAGTCTGAAGCTGAGTAAGAGTTCATACCTCTTTTCATTGGGGCAAATGTTGTTGAACGGTGTATTGTCCAGTCATTCGGATCAAGAACAGAGAATATAGCTTCAGCATACTCCTTTGGATTCTGTTTTGACAGATCGTCTAGTTCAAGAACAACCTCACTGCGCTGACTAATGCTCCAGTATGATCTTGTACAAGGTATAATCATAGTTGATAGCTTTACAGAGTAGTCGCCATATTTCATAAAATCAATAACACCAATAACTTTATATTTTGTCTCTACCTCATCTGTTGATCTGCCTCCTGTAAGTATTTTGTTAATACCACCTTTACCATCAAACAAGTACTCCTCCGTTTCGCTATCAATAAGAACAGGGATAATAGTATTATTCATCTCCTCTTCTGTAAACCATCTACCTTTTATAATATTTGGTTTAAACAGATTGGCAAAATCTGCATCGGTTTGTCTCTCTGCAATATTTGCCGATTTATTTCCGTTTTGGATATCATATTTAGAGATACTACCTGTATAAGGGGCTCCGTTTTGTGTTATAGATACCCCCTTTACATTATCAAGATCTAATAACGATTGTTTAACTTTCTGAAAGACCTCATACTTGTTGTAGTTATCTTCAACTTTGTTGTTCTTGAATAGGTATATATAGTACTTATTTGAGATATCTGCACCTACACCTTCGTAATATCTCACAGCTTTTTCATATACAAAAGAACCTGTTATAAAAAGTATAAAGAACATAATAAATAGCTCTACAATAATGTATGCATTCTTTTTTTTCTGATTCCAGATTAGTTTAAAACTATGTTTAATCATAATTCGCCTCCTTTCATTACTAATGCAGGTTTAAGCTTCGACATTTTTATTGCAGGAATAAAACCAGATACAATACTTAGTACAAGAGATATGATCAGGCATACAAAGAAAGTTATTATACTCAGACTGATTGTTACATTATTCCCATTTAACTCAGAAAATAGTATATCACCAAAAGATTCAAGTGAGATCCATGCAAAAACAAACCCAATGACTGCTCCAATCAGGGTAAGAAGAAAATTCTCAAATAGTATCTGTTTAATTAAGCCATTGCTACTTGCCCCGAATGTTTTTCTTACAGCAATCTCCTCAGAACGTTCCTGCACACGGGTGAGATTTAATGCTATCAGGCTTATTGCCGGAACAAGCAAAACAAGAAGCATTTTACCTATCTGCCACATAAGATTAACAGTTTTTCCTTTATAGTATCGTGGATCACCATATCCTGCAAAGTATTTATCTAAACTGTCATATGGTCCGGGTAACATAACATCTTCGCCATCTAAAACAGCTTCAATCTTTCTCTCAACTCCTCTTAACTCTTCTCTGATAGCTTTACTATTGTCACTGCCATCTGTAGCAAATACTACGTCGCACACTCCTGTTTCATCTAACATTGGCAGATCATGTTTTTTTATTGTGTAGGGATACCAAATATCACTTCTTGAAGCTTTACAGTTATTAGGAACATCTTTAATTACTCCAATTACTGTAAGAGCAGTGTTCTGTATATCAATAGTTTTTCCTAATGCACTATATTTACCAAACAGATCGTTTTTTAAAGATTCATTTATAACAACTACCGGAGATGAATTTTTTACCTCCGTTTCATTATATACTCTGCCATCAATAATTTCATAATCAAATATCTGCATAAAGGCTGCATTTGTCATCTTAACCTGATATTTATTCACACCATTATTCGATATATTTGACCAGTCAGAGTGAGAACAGAAACCGATAGCTTTAGGAGTTTTCATTTTAAGTATATACTCTTCTATTACTCGTTGATTAACACCACCAATGCTGTTTGATCTGTCTTTAGAGATAGCTGTTCTGTATAGAAATAACATTTTGTCGTTATTCTTTTCTGGCCCGCCCGGCCATACATGACTCTCAAATGTTACCTGAATTGTCATTACAAGCATTATTGTAAAGCTTATACCAAACAGGTTTACAAAGGTGAAGAATCTGTTTTTCCTTATTAGTACAAGGAACTGTTTAAATGTTGTTCGCCACATAATATTCTATATTTTAGTTTACCTGACGTCCGTCAAAGAATCTGATAACTCTGTCTGTCTGTTTAGCAAGTTTTTCGTCGTGTGTTACCATCACAATTGTAGTTTTACTATCTCTGTTAAGATCATGAAGTATCTGCATAATCTCCTCGCTCATCTTGCTATCCAGATTACCAGTTGGCTCATCGGCAAGTATAAGTTGTGGTTCGCCAACAATAGCTCTGGCAATAGCTACACGCTGACACTGACCCCCTGATAACTCAGATGGATAGTGTTTGGCTCTGTGCGACAGACCAACCTTCTCTAATGTTTCCAGTGCAAGTTTACGGCGTTTTGAAGCTGATATTTTACGATAAATAAGTGATAACTCAACATTATCAAGAACGTTTAGTGATTGTATCAGGTGAAAACGCTGGAAAATGAACCCCAGATTTTTATTCCTGAATGCTGCAAGTTGTTTCTCCTTCTGACCATTTATATGTGTATTGCATACAGACATATCTCCATCGGTAGGGTTATCAATTAAACCAATAATGTTTAGCAGAGTACTTTTACCGCATCCTGAAGGACCCATTATTGAAACAAACTCACCCTCCTCAACCTTCAGATTGATATTGTCAAGTGCTACCGTCTCTATATTCTTTGTTCGGTAAACTTTATGAATGTTCTTAAGTTCAATCATAATATTTTATGTTTTTATATTAATTATCAAATATGTTTTTATACTCGTTCTGAATCTTCTTATTATCTATATAATCAAATAGGGTAAGACCTCTTAGTCTGTAGTATATCATCCAGATATCACGATTCATTATAAGACTGGCACGTATTGCATTATCTTTCTCATTTTGTGCCAGATTTAGCTCAATTACCGATATATCTCCAACCAGATATCTGTTGTGTGATATATTATATCTCTCATTTGCCAGTGAATCTGCCTGAATAATCTTTGATCGTTGTATTTGTAACGATTTAAGGCTACTTAATACAACCACAGCTTCTTTGTCAAGGTCAGCTCTGTCCTGAGTTATCTCTACCTCTGTTAATTCATCCTTTATCTCTGCTCTTTTTCTTACAGCTTTTGTTCTACCCCAGTCAAGTATTGGCATACTGAATCCTAGTTCAAGTTTCTGATGTTTTGGCATATCAGATGGGATATTATCAAACGAGTTAAACTGTGTTGCATAACCTATAGAGGCGTAAAGACTACCGGATACTCCGCTGTTGCCTCTGGCTATAGCTATATTACGTTTGCTCTCAAGCGATCTGCGTGTGAATGATACTCCTTTTGAGCTATTATTTCTTACCATATCAACAACATGTTTTTGGTTTGCTTTTATTAATGGCAATTCGGGTATTTGAGTTAGTATTAATCTGGCTTCTGTAATAATACCAAGATGAGATTTTAGGTTTAGCTCAGCGTTACCGATATTTTGTGTTGCTGTTTGTAATGCATTATCTGAGTTAATATACATTAGCTGAACCTGCAGTAGTTCTGACTTTGATATCTTACCAAGTTCATATTTCTCTTTTGCAATCTCAAACAGTTTGCTATTTAGTTTATAGTTATTCTCAGCAATTTTATGTCTTGACTGCCACAAAGCCAACTCAAAGAATAACCTGATAGCTTCAAGTGAAGATAGCTCTATATTCTCAATATATTTGAGTTTTGACTCTTTAAACTGTATGGGTGCAATTTTATTATCCCATCTTAGTTTATTATATCTGAACAGGGGCATGCTTATACCAGCCTCAACCGGAAAACCTCCGTAGCTGTGTTTATCGTTTTTGAAATTATCGTATCTGTTAAGACCTGATTTAACAAATAATTCGGCACCAAGAAATGGCAGTGGTTGATCAATCTGTAGCTGTAAGCCGGTTGTACTGCGCGATACTTCGTGCAGAGCAATTGATCCGTCGGCCTGTGTTATAGCATCAACAGACGATGAGAATGTTGGTGCAACAGCACTCATAGAGAGCTTTGGTCTCAGGTTTGCCCTGTGAATTTTATAATCCCAGAAAGCATTTTTACGCGCTACAACGGCTCTTTTTGCTACAGGCGACTCTGTTCTTGATAACTCAATAGCATCAGATAACGATATAGTTATATGCGTCTGAGCCAACACAGAGGGTTTAATTAGTGCAAGAAACGTAATTATACAGATAAAATATATTAATAATCTCTTCATTATTTCTTTTTTAAAAGTCATATGGAATAGTAATTCCTGCTTGGGTAAGAGGATGCTTTAATTTTCGTAATCGTTTTTGAAGTCTATAGTTGTATAATCCACGAACTCTTCGGTCAGACTTTTGCTTATAACAACTTTTTCGCCGGGTTTAATACCGGACTTTACTTCAATATAGTCATACGAACATCCTCCTAGCAGAACCTTTCGTTTTTCTAATTTTCCCTTATTATAAACAAACAGACTAACGTAAGCATCTTCAATGTAGAAATCAGAAAAAGGTAATCTTATAGCGTCCTGTTCTATCTTCTGTATTATTCTGATATCCGTTTTTAATTGTGCTCTTAGCAGAGGGTGATTTGGGTTATCAAGGGTTACGGTAAACGATACAGAACCTCCGTCAATCTCAGGGGCAATACCAGACAGATGTCCGTAAAGAGAGCTATCCTGTATAATTACTCTGACCTTCATATTGTAGTTTAATCTATCCGCAAATTTACCCGGTACACTACCTATAATCTTAAAGTTATTAACATTGGCAACGGTAGCAACCTGTTGTCCTGCGCTAATCTGTTGTCCGGGTTTGACAGCAAGACTGGTTATAACACCATCTCTTTTAGATCTTATGAACGATCTGTTTATAAGAGTTTGTTGTTCGTATATTTTCTCATTTAGTATCGATAACTCAATATCACTGGTGTTCATATCTATATTACTTAGTGCCTTGTAAGAGTCATGTTCTTGTATAAGTTTGTCACGATTTATTTTGGCAACTTTATAGTTCATCTCTGCCAGATCAACCTTCTCTTGTGAGCCTCCTCCAATATTTAGTAACTCACGCTCTTTACGTAACGATGAGGCTAACTGTTCAATTTTAATAGAATCAGCATTAAGAGCAAGAGAGAACTGTTTAAGTTTTTGAATTATAGATTCTTTGCTTCGCTTTATGCTGTTTTCCTTAATTGTACGTTCTCTTATCAGCTTTTTAAGGGTTGCATTTGCACGTTCAATATCAGGAATTATAATAGTATCGGTTGTTGTAATATTATCGCCTGCAGAGTTGTTAATTCTTAAAACGGTTGTTGCAATTGGCGATGTAATAACCTCATTATATAGAGGTGTTACAATACCATATGCACTGAACGACGTCTCTATATCTCCTTTGTCAGCATAACCAACTCTGTATAGTTTCATATTGGCAACAGGAGTCATCCACCCCGGAAGCAATATAAAGAGTGTAGCGATAGTAACAACAGCAACAGAAGTTCTTATAATTATTTTTCTTTTGCGCTTATTAACGTAATCTTTTGATAGTGCTCTGTCCATTTTAATTTCTTTTTTACATTGTTTGGCAAACAACAAACCAAACATAGTTTAATTGCAGTTAATCAAATGTTTAAGCAGAATTGCTTGTGTGAAATAATGTCCATTATTGGACAGGGTGTTTAATTATGAAAGAATATGTTGTATCGAATTCAAAGAAAATACAGGCGAATTCAAACTCTGATATAAAAGTATGGGCGTAAATGTTAGCTTTACTTACGATCATAGTAGTTAATAGTTAGAAACGTGAATTAGTATTCTATCCGATATCATATAATTGATATATCGTTATATGTTTTTTATAGTTACATTTTTCCGGATGTGCTTGTGAAAACACATCCGGTTTTAGAAAAGATCAGACAAAAGCAGACTATACATAAACCACACATTGTAAATTTTATCGGTTACTATGCAGTTATAAATTAACATAACTGCATAGTACATAAAATTTTATAACAAATTTACCGGTTAAAAATGCATATGGTTCAATAATGTTTTATACTTTTGGTTGGAAAACAATTTGTACATAGTTGCAAATTAGCTCTCTTAAACAAAAGATATAAGACTTATGAAAAAACTAATGTTGCTGAATTTGCTGGCATTAGCATCGTTGCTGTTTGTGTGTAGTTGCTCATATGATAGTAAAACTGTTACAGATGATATAGCAAATGTTTCTGACACCTGTTTTAAGCGTATTAATAAAGATATTTTTAAGAGTAAAGGCGATACAGTAAAGCTTAAGAGGTTACTTAATCAATCTTTAACGGTAAATTATGTAAAAGGCACTATTCAGGCAAATGATCTGCTTGGTTTGGCTTACAGAAATTATAACAGTTATAACAGATCTATATTTCATCATAAGAGAGCATTGTCGCTGGCAAAGGAGAGTGGTGATACAGTACAGATATTTTTTGCACTGAACAATCTTGGACTTGTATATCGCAGAATTGACGACTGGATTGAAGCAACAAAGTGTTACCATGAGGTATTGATGTATATTGATAACTATAGTGTAGAATCTGATAGGAGAGAGAAGAGCAGGGCTGTTGCTCTTAACGGATTAGGAAATGTATACTTGCTTTCTGGTGATGAAAATGAAGCGATAAGATATCTTAAAAGTGCATTGATTACAGAGAAAGAGTTGAAAAGCTGGCGGGGTCAAGCTATAAATTATCTATGTATTGGGGGAGTATTTAAAGATATGAACGTTACTGATAGTGCACTACACTATTATAAAGAGTCGCTTAATATTAATATAAATAACAGAAGTAAGATAGGGCAGGCTATATGTTATCTTAATATTGGAGGGCTGTATGAAACGTTAAATAATAATGTGCAGGCAGAGATGTTTTACAAAAAATCAGCAGCTATTTCTGATTCAATAAAGGATTTTTACTATGGCTCTGCGGCTGCAATATCTCTTGGAGATATTGAATTTAAACAGAGAAACTACAACAATGCTATGAGATACCTGACAAAGGGATATAATATGGCAACAAAGATAGACTCTAAATCATCAATTGAGCAGGCTGCAAAGCTTTTGTCAGAGATATATAGCATAACCGGAGATTATAAAAGAGCCTATAAGTGGAACAAAATAGCTACTGAGACCAGTAATAAAATAATTAATCAGGAGAAAACAGAGAAGCTTGCCATACTTAACAGTAGATATAAACTGTCTGAGAAAGAGAAGATAATTGCAGAGCAGAATGTTAAGATTAAACAGAAGGAGTATAAAGCAAAAGTATCGGAGATAATTACAATTAGTGTGGTATCAATATCGGTATTGTTGTTTATAATCTTCTTTTTTATTGTCAGAAACAGAAGAGTTAGGCAAACGTCTGATAAACTTAAGTTGGAACACAGGTTGCTAAGATCGCAGATGAATCCTCACTTTATATTTAATAGTCTCACATCTATTCAAAGTTATCTATATAAGAATGACGGAGTAAAGGCGGCTAAATTACTTGGATTGTTCTCTTCGCTAATGCGATCGGTTCTTGAGAACTCAACCAAAGAGCTTGTTACTCTAGAAGAGGAGGAGAGAACAATATATGACTATCTGAAACTTGAGCAGATAAGAACCAACAATATGTTTGATTACGATATTCATATATCTCCAACTATCGAGAAGGAGTTTGAGATGATACCTCCAATGCTTATTCAGCCGTTTATTGAGAACTCTATTAAACATGGTATAGCAGATATACAGGCCAGAGGGCATATAGATATTAATATAGAGAAAGAGAACAATCTTTACTCAGTAACAGTTATTGATAATGGTGGAGGTTTTGATATTGATAAGATGAATAAGAAGAAATCTTATGCACTTAAGATATTTAATCAGCGACTACAGAACATATACAACATAAAGGATAGTTCGTTTGTTATAGAAAAACCTGATAATAATATTGGCACAAAGGTATCGTTTAAGATTCCTGTAAACCTGAACTAGATGATAAGAGCAGTAATTATTGATGATGAACCAAAAGCTATTGAGGCTTTAAGATTTATACTTGAGTTTAATTTTCCCGATATAGATATTGTTGCAACAGCACAATCTGTTGATAGTGGTTATAATGCTATTATTGATAATGAGCCGGATCTGTTGTTTCTTGATATAGATATACATGGCGGAACAGGCTTTAATATTCTGAGTAAATTTAAGAAGACCAATTTCCGTGTGATATTTATTACTGCACATAACGACTATGCTATAAAAGCAATAAAATTTAATGCATTTGATTATATACTTAAACCAATAAATGAGTTTGAGCTTATAAAGGGTGTTGAGAGCGTTATTGCTGATATTAAAAACAGTGAACACAAACCTGACTACAGCCATATAACTGACGACACTAAGGAGATTAAGCGTATAACTCTAAAGACATCAGATTCTATATACTTTATAGATCTTAACGATATAATAAGATGCGAGTCTGATAATAGTTATACAACGTTTCATACAAAGGATGGAGAAAAGATACTTGTATCTAAAGCTATAAAATATTACGAAGATCTGCTTACTGATCTGGGGTTTGTAAGAGTTCATCAGTCGCATATTGTTAATATAAGCAATGTGCTTAAATATAGTAAGCGCGATGGTGGATATATAAGTATGATAGATGGTTCTACTGTTCCGGTATCGCAACGTAAGAGAATGTTTCTGCTTGATATCTTTAAAGAGAGAGAACTGTTCTGATAAAAAGTAATTTTATAAAATAATATATTCTATGAGGAAACTACTCCTGATTATTGTAGTGTTGTTTCTTGGTGGCATGTTTGCTGCTGCACAAACAGCATTAGAGAGAAAGTATGAGATATTTGAAAAGGATGGTCTGTATGGTTATAAAAGCCGGGATAACAAATATGTATATACTCAGGCAATATACGATTTCATAAAACCATTAACTAACAGCGATGATGTATTTGCCATTGTAAGCAGAGACGGGAAACAGGGGATAATTTATCTTCAGGAGAGAGAGATGTTTACCGATTTTAAATACGACTATATTGGTAGTGTTGAGAAAGATAAATTTTATCCGGAAGGTATAATAAAAGTTAAGATAAAAGGTAAGACAGGTTACCTTAAATATGAAGAGACTTTTGAGGATTATATACCACCTAAATATGATGAGATATTATCTTTTGGTCGTGATAGTTATTCGGATAAGACATATGCAATAGTTAAGAATAAAGGACTTAAAGGAATTGTATTCTTAGAAGAGATGACAATAATAAAGCCACAGTATATTGATATATCAGACTTTTATATGAATTATAAACTTACAAAATCAAAACGTGGTTATGGTATTATTAATGTATTTGATGAGAAAGAGGTTGTTAAACCTGTGTTTGATACAATATATCAGCCTGAGTTTCTTCATAAACATGTTATGATTACCAGAATTAAAAACAGGTATGGTTATATTCTTCTTAGTCCTGATATTGAGTATGCAACAGCTGTAAAACCTATATATGTTAATATAACACAGAATAGTGAGGGGCAACTTGTTCTGAAAAAGAAAAACGGACTACAAGAGATTATAGAGGAGTTTTAAGATAAACTTATTTAACCTCTCTTTGTATTAAAAAAAGAGAGGTATGTTTATATTTTAAATTAGAAACGGCCACCGTATGCAATTTTTAGTATAATGTATATAACACTAACAGCAAGGCCTACTCCAAATCCCCAACCTACCCACATCTTAGCGTCTTTTGATGCTTTCTCAGACTCCTCAATTCTTCCTGCATAATATAACGACTCAACCTTTGAGGCATTAACAATACCAACAATACCAAATGGCAGACAGCAGAATATAACTACAAGAATAGACTCTGTTAAATATGATTTTGGCGGTTGATTGGCGGGTGTAATATTTTCCGGATTCTTTATCATTTTTCCATCAGTATCAACATACCCTAATATGGTATATTTATCCTCTCCATAAAGCCTTTTTAGCTCATCCCATCGTTTTGAGGTAACCTTGTCAACAGATCCATTAGCTTTGTTTTTTATTGACACATACTCAAATTCTGTTATTACTGGTGGTGGGGTCTGATCTTCATAGAAAAGAGCCGTTAGTTCAGGAACCTCTTTTGCAGGTTTCCAATCTGGTATACCCATAAACCAAACCTTTGTATCAGGTGTAATCTCTTTCTCTTTTAGCTGCTCAAACGTGAATGGACCAAATCGTTCTTGTCCGTCAGTGTAATAGTACTCTCTCATATAGATTATTGTTAATAGCTTATCTCTTGTAAAAACCACAAAAGATAATACTGATTAGGGGTATTATAAATCTGAATTATCTCTAATAATTTATGTGTTCAGGGTTAAAATACCAGCACAAATATAGCTAAAATCTATACATTGTTACAAACAATAAACGTAGTATGATACTAAAATAAAACAGTAGTCTATTCACTATGTAAGTGTGTTGTTTATGTATTTATATATCCACTAAGCCTGTCCGGATTATGCCAGAACAGATACCTGCCATAATGTTTCAGTTCATCAACCTCATTCTTTAACAGATAGTATGTTTTGTCGCGCATAACTCTTATTGTATTTTCAGAGTAGAAATCTCCGTTTATCTTTTCAAGTTCAGTCATTAGCTGTTCTGATAGGTTGTGTGCATCATTTAGCAGATTATTGTCAATAATATCATCAACAATAATGGCATTGTCTTTACCTGTGTAATAGAGATCATTCAGGTTTTTAATGATATTAGTTTTGGTATTCCTGTCAGATATAAGCTCAATAACAGTAATAAGTTCCGGATCGTTTCTGAAAGCGAATCTTAATGTATGTATCAGAGAATTAATAATATTTATTGCTTTATCGGTAAGACTATTCCAGCCGGCAGTACTGTAATTAAGAGTATTACATACCTCACACCACTCCCTGTTAATAAACTCGCATGCATAAGCCAGATCTTCAATACGTTTAAGTTGTAAGGAGTTGTAGTTTACCTTTTTTAGTTCATCCATATCGTCAGTTGCCCATGCTTTTATAGTAAACGCATCTTTTATAAAATACGATATCGGAACAGAAGGAATCTCAACCACTTCGTTTGGTATATTTGATATCTCAATCTCATAATCCCTGAAATACGATCTTAAATTATCCATAAATGTTGTTTTAAGTTGTTACCCTGACAAATACTACGTAATAATATATAGTTATGTTGCGTTTGTTGATAAGTAATACCGGAAACCACTTATCATTTTATTTAACCATACGTACCATTTTAGTAGCAAAACAATATTTAAGCAGATATATTTACAGTATAAGTTGTTAATATATTAATAATTAAGCCCCTTTATAGCAAGGGTTATGTATAACTAAAAAATTTAAACATATGAGGAAATTAATATTATTGTTAATGTTTGTTGGAACAGTATTAACAGTTAAGGCACAAAACATAACAGGAAGCTGGTCAGGTAAACTAAAAGCAGGAAATAATACACTTACTGTAGTGTTTAATATGAAAAAGAGTGACGGTATACTTAAATCAACAATGGATAGCCCGGATCAGGGAGTTATGGGAATAAAGATAGATAAAACAAGTTTTGTAAATAATGAGCTTAACCTGAATGCAAATACGTATAAAATATTCTATACAGGAAAACTGAACGATAAAGCTGATACTATTAAAGGTACGTTTAAGCAGGGAATGGCATCGTTTCCGTTAGTATTAACCAGGCATACTATTAAAAAAATAACGAGAAAACAAGATCCGGTAAGTTTTAACTACAAAGTGGAGGATGTAATATTTAAGAATAAAAGAGATAATATAAATCTTGCAGGAACATTAACCCTGCCAAAGGATAAGAAGATAAAATATGCTGCAATACTGATATCCGGTTCAGGTGCGCAAAACAGAGACGAAGAGTTGTTTAACCACAGACCATTTATGGTTTGGGCCGACTGGCTTACAAAACAGGGTATTGCTGTATTAAGATATGACGACAGAGGTGTTGCTGAGTCAGAAGGTAATTTCAGTGGATCAACAACTGCTGATTTCTCATACGATGCCGAGGCAGCTTTTAACTACCTTAAAAGCCGTAAAGAGTTGAAACATGCAAAGATTGGATTTATAGGACATAGTGAAGGTGGAATGGTTGCACCAATGGTAGCTGCACGTAATAACGATATAGACTTTGCAGTACTTCTTGCTGGACCGGGTGTGCCAATAGAAAAACTACTTATTCAACAGAAGAGGGACATGTCAAAACTCAGAGGAGTGCCTGCAGATTATATTGAGAAAGAGCTTTCGCTTACAAACAAAATACTGGTATATTTGAGTAACAATGCAGATGTAAAAGAAGAGTCGAAGTTTAAAGATGGATTAGAGAAGGTAATAAGTAAAGAGTTGAATGAAAAATTACCAGAGATGAATGCAGACGTTAAGAAACTGGTTGCCGTTTATTCCGGTAAGTGGTTCAGATTTTTTGCCTCATTTAATCCGGATAAATATCTGTCTAAAGTAGAGTGCCCTGTATTGGCAATTAACGGATCGCTTGACTGTCAGGTTAAGAGTTCTGATAACCTTAAGGCTATTGATAAATCTCTTACAGTTGCAGGCAATAAAAACTTTAAAACGGTAGAGCTTGAAGGGTTAAACCATATGTTACAAAAAGCAAAAACAGGAATAGATTTAGAGTATCGTCAGATAGAAGAGACAGTAAATCAGGAAGCTCTTAATACTGTATCAGAGTGGATAACGAATCTTAATTAACAGATATGCAGAAGAAGATCAGAAACTTTTTAATAATACAATTTATAGTCTGGTTAATAGTAGGTGCGGCTAACTTTACAGTTCAGGCTATGAATAATTTTCCTGCTCAGCTTATAATTATGAATGCTCTGTCTATTGCCGGAGGAGGATTTCTTATAACAACACTCTACTATTTGTATATAAGAAGGTTAAACTGGCCTAAGTGGAGTCGTAAAAAGATTATGCTGTTTATAGCAACCTCTACACTAATTACTGCTACAGTATGGTTGTTTCTGATCTTTCTCTTTTTTATGATTGTTACCGGCAGAGTATTGCCAATTGTTGTGCTGCTGGTTAATCTTGCACCAACCGGAGTTATTCTGTTATTGTGGTTTCTTGTGTACTTTAGTTATAACCTGATAAGACATTATCATAAATCGGAGGTAGAGCGTTGGAAACTTAAAGCAGAGGTTCAGAAGGCACAGCTTGATATCCTTAAACTTCAGGTAAATCCCCACTTTCTGTTCAATACCCTGAACAATAT
Source organism: Bacteroidales bacterium (assembly GCA_025210735.1). Taxonomy (GTDB): domain Bacteria; phylum Bacteroidota; class Bacteroidia; order Bacteroidales; family UBA6680; genus UBA6680. The sequence goes on along the minus strand of JAOARD010000076.1, from coordinate 251,383 downwards.
CAGGGCACTTATACTTGTAGATCAGCAACGGGCAAGGCAGATGTTAACAAACTTCTCAAACCTGTTCAGATATTCGTTACAGAGTACAGATAAGCGCGACGTGCATATGACTGACGAGATAAATATTGTTAAACAGTATCTGGAACTATGTAAAATACAGTTTGAGGAGAGACTTAACTACTCTATAGATGTTGATGCAGACAGTGAACATATAAATATTCCGCCTATGCTAATACAGATGCTGGTTGAAAATGCAGTTAAACATGGTATATCAGAATCGGAGAATAGTAATAACTATATTGGTGTTAAAGTTGATTGTAGTAAAGGGATTTATACCATTGATGTTAAAAACAGTGGAGAGCTGAATAGAGATAAACACAATATAAACTCAGAAGGTGTTGGTATTAAAAATATTAATGAGCGATTGAAACATATCTACGATGATAAATTCAGTTTCAGCCTGTTTGAAGATAGTGGATATGTTATTGCCAGAATAAAAATAGAGAGATAATGATCAGATGCGTTATTATTGACGACTCCAGACTTGCGCGTATTGAACTAAGAGAGATGCTTGGTAAGTATAAAAATGTAGATATTATTGCAGAGGCTGGTAGTGCAAAGGAGGCGAAGGAGATAATTGATTCAGAGAGTCCTGATCTGCTGTTTCTGGATATTCAGATGCCCGGAAAGAGTGGTTTTGAACTACTTGCCGAACTGGATAAAGTACCGGCAATAGTATTCACAACAGCATTTGATCAGTATGCAATACAGTCGTTTGAGTATAATACTGTTGATTATCTGCTAAAACCTATATCTGATGAGAGGCTTGATATTGCAATAGAAAGAGCACAAGAGCGTATAGATTCAGTAAAGATATCAGGTAAAAAACTAACAGATGATAGCAGCGTATTTGTTAAAGATGGCGATAAATGTTGGTTTGTAAAGGTCAGAGATATATTCCTGCTTGAATCAAAAGGAAACTATACGCAGATATTTTTTGAAGATAACAGACCCTTGGTACTTAAGTCGCTGAGTCATTTTGAATCGGTTCTTGATAATACAATTTATTTTAGAATAAACAGGAGTCAGATAATAAACCTTAAGTATATAGATAAGGTTGTGGCATGGTTTAACGGACGTCTGAAACTGAGGTTAAAAGATGGTACAGAGGTTGAAGTATCAAGACGACAAACCGATAAGATAAAAGATATGTTTAGTTTTTGATATATTTGCAAAAAATATCAGGGTATGTTACAATCGCTTTTTGGATATGATCTGAATGCACTACAAAGTATTGCAGAGAAACTTAATCTGGGACAGTCAGCAGCTGTAAAGATGTATAAGTATATCTACAATGCAGGGGTTAGCAGTATAAACGATATGGTTACAATATCAGCAAAAAAGCGAAATCTGCTAAAGCGATACTACACAACAGATATAGTTTCGTTTTCTGATGTTCAGGTATCTGTTGATGGTACAAAGAAGTATCTGTTTGATTATGGCGACTTCAGACTAGTAGAAGCTGCATATATACCGGAAGATAACAGAGCAACACTATGTATATCATCGCAGGTAGGATGTAAGATGAGCTGTTCATTCTGCATGACTGCACGTCAGGGGTTTCATGCAAACCTTACAGTTGCAGAGATACTGAACCAGATTGCAGCAATACCGGAGCGCGATAAGATTACCAATATTGTGTTTATGGGAATGGGAGAGCCGTTTGATAATGCAGATAATGTGTTTAAAGCTATCGATATAATTACCCATCAGCAGGGATTCGGAATAGCGCCCGGTAAGGTTACTGTATCAACAATAGGAATTATACCCGGAATAAACAGGCTGTTTGCCGAAACAAAGTGTAATCTGGCAATAAGCCTTCATAACCCGTTTAGCCACGAGCGTAAACAGATAATGCCGGTTGAGAACAGGTATAAACTCAACGATATTATGGATATTATAACCGGATTATCAGTAAAGGAGCAACAACGTGTGTTCTTTGAGTATATACTGTTTGATGGGGTTAACGATAGTCAGGATCATATTCTGGAGTTAAGCAAACTACTCAATAATATGAGCTGTAAAGTGAATGTAATCAGATTTCATCCAATACCCGGCTCTGATCTTAAAAGCCCCGATGAGGATAGTGTTATTAAATTTATGCGGGACCTTAACTCAAAAGGTGTTGTGGCAACGGTAAGAAAATCGCGCGGGCAGGATATATTTGCTGCATGTGGTCTTCTGTCTACTCAGAAAAAAGCTAACCCGTAAAATGTAATATATATTACAAACTACGGGCTAACAACCTTAAACAGCTTCTAAGTTTATTAATTACAAATCTCTTACTAACCTTACACTGTGTCCGCTCTCTCTGTAGCTTTTTGATACACCTACAGTTTTTTTATCGGCATTAAATACAATACACTCCGTATTAAACGATACACACCAGTACTTACCAGTTTTATTAGCTCCTTTAAAATATGCAGGATCAAGAGGCGAACCATAACCCTCGCCACCAAGTTTGGCATTAAACCCGCTGTTACCACCATTAATAAGCATATTGTAAGCCTTTTTATTTCCCCCCATACTTTTAATCAGAGCATTCCACTCATCAACCGATGGCAGATGCCAACCACTATACTTCTGTTGCTGAGCAATCTTTTGAGCTTGCTGTTCAATATACAACCCTCCGTATCTCTCACAATCGTTATCGTTACCATTATAACAAACATTCTGATTATAGTCACTGTAAACCATATTCTCAGCCATCCATATAGTATTACCAATGCGTATACCTTTTACCATTGAGTAGAAGTATCCGTCAAGATATGAGAAGTAGTCGTACCCAATCTTATATATTTTGGTTTTGCTGAAATTACTCTTAAACCTTGCCGAGTGTTCTGCCAATACCAATACTGTATAGTAGTATTTCTCGTCCTGAACATCATATATAGCCTTCTTTGAGTTATATTCAGAAATCTTATCACCCTTACTATAAAAATCACCAAGATGCTTTAATGTGTCAAGCGAATTATTGTACATAAGAATATCGCTATTATCAATCGGGAATATCTTAAGAGGAATAGCTCTGCTGTCAATATCCATAGCAATCTCCTTTTTCAGATTATTTGTATAGAATATCTTATCCTTTATCTCAATATAAAAGCTCTTATAAGTTTTATTATACTTGGTTTCGCAATGCTTGGGGTCAATTGCCGATCCAAGAAATTCCAGTGGATATTGAAAATCGTCATGTATAGCAGCATAGTCGTCATGATTCTTATACAACTTAATCTGATTAAGACTATTCAGAACAGAATCTTTATGCTCAGTATGTAATCTTAGAAGTTTATCTGCTGCATATAGTGTTATATAATTAAGCGTATCAGACTCATCAATAGTTTTTTCAATATCGCTAAAGAAACTGGTGTGTTTAGGCGAATAGTAATCAATAAGATTCAACAGACTGTCTGCTTTGTTATTTTGTAGCTTAAGTGTGTGACGTTTAGAGTATATCACTGCGTTTCTCTCTTCAATAACAACATTTATATCTGTTACATCCTTTTGTAGTTTATTAAACGAGTATTTAACATTAAGAGAGTCCTTCAGCTTTTGTTTCATCATCTCAAATACCTCTCGTTGCTTTTTATAATACTCCTCTTTCTTAAAGAAATTACGGGGCATCAACAGTTTTTCAGCTTCTTTAGTTAGTAATCCAAGCGATATATCAATATCACTTTTAGCTTTGTTGTAGATTGTTTTTTTCTTCTCAGCTTCGCTGTAAATACTCTTTAACTCTGTTGATAATCGGTTGATCTCTGCTGTTAACTCTAAAATGGTTGTATCAACAACTCTCTTCTGTTTTTTCAGGCTTATCTCTTTATCTGCATAGTTTTTTATGGTAAACTTTTGAGAAAATGCGGTACTGCATAAAGTTGCCATTATAACAAACAGAGAGATGGTTCTTAAAGGGTTTCTCATTTGTTAAATTGTTTGTGTTGTCTTCTCTAAGCAACATGTTTTTGTAGTTGCTCAGACAAAACGGGTTATTGTTTAAAGTCTGTAATTGTAATTTTTCCACTAAAACAGGTCCGGTTTTCAAGCTCAGATTAACACCACATCCCATATACTACGCGGTATACAGCAATAAAATTATAAAATATGAGTTGTGTCTGTTATTCTTGTTGTTAAGTAAATAAAAATCAGAATAAAAAGCAAGAGATAATTTGTTAGTTATCATGTATCCTCTTCTTGCTATTGGCGTATAAAAGCATTACATTTAATAGTACGTTATGATAAAATATATTCTTAAAATATTATTATTTATAGTTTCTGTTAGCGCTTTCTCGCAGCCAATAGCACATAAGTTTGATTATTATAAAGATCTTAAACTTACATACACAATGGGCTACGGATTTATAAAAGGTGGTTTAGTAACAATAAGCTTTAAAGACGTAAGTCGTAATGACTCCTCTCTGCATCATATTTACCTTAAAGTAAGAACTGTTGGCGTTTTCGATCAGCTTTACAGGATAAAAGATATATATGAGAGTTATATTGACAAGGAGACTGGTTACCCGGTTAAGGCAATAAGAAATATAAGAGAGGGAGGATATCGCAGATACAATATTGTAACGTACGATCATCATATAAGAACAGACTCAACAGTTATACAGAGCGGGTACAGTGGCGAGGTGGTTATACCAAAAAATACCTTTGATATACTTAGTAGCTACTACTATATGCGCCACAGATATTTTACTACTCCACCAAATACCGATACAATTATTTATGTTGATACATATTTTACCGATGAGGTATTTCCTATTACAATGAGTTATGTAAATAAGAAGACAGTAAAGGTAAAATATGGTAAACGACGTTGCAGAGTATATTCGCCGGTAACAGAGGTGGGGCGTGTGTTTAAACGCGAGGATGCTATGCGTGTATATATCTCAGACGATGATGAGGCAATACCTATAAGACTTGAATTTGAGTTCTTTCTGGGCACTGTACGTTGCGATCTGATATCAGTGAAATACGGCAAAAATTAATCTCTTTTAAAATAAAATAGTGTCAGTTTCTGTTATTAATAATCTGTTTTTTTATTTTTGCACAATTATAATAGAAATCAAATAATTAAAGATATGGCTACTACAGCAGATTTTAAAAACGGAATGTGTATAGAATTCAATGGTAAACTTTGTACAATTGTTCAATTCCAACACGTTAAACCAGGTAAAGGAGCAGCATTTGTTCGTACTAAACTTAAGAATATAGAGACTGGTAAAGTTGTTGAAAATACTTTTAACGCAGGAGTAAAAGTTAATCAGGTACGTATTGAGACTCGTCAGTATCAGTTTCTTTATAAAGAGGGCGATAGCTTTGTATTTATGAATATGGAAGATTATGAGCAGATTAACATTGAGCCTCATATGATAGAGAATGCAGATCTTTACAAAGAGGGACAAGATGTACAGATTGTATTCCATGCTGAGAAGGAAATGCCACTTACAGTAACACTACCTCCATTTATCGAGATGGAAATTACATACACTGAGCCGGGTCTTAAAGGAGATACTGCATCGTCAACAGCTCTTAAGCAAGCTACTATTGAAACAGGTGCTACAATTATGGTTCCTCTGTTTATAAACACTGGCGAGCGTATTAAGGTTGATACAAGAGACAGATCATACTCAGAAAGAGTAAAGTAACATATACAGTAGAAACAGTTTGAATTTGTTTGTAGAATTTTAAACAGTTTCTTAATCTTTGTTTTGAATCTTTACAGAATAGGTGTATATTACCTATCCTGTAAAGATTTTTTTATGACTAGTGGTTCTCAGGCACAAAAAAGACTAAAAGCTACTAACTATAAGTTGAATACAATTCTTGACCTTACAAGGGAGATAAACCAAAACAGGTCAGAAGACTATTTACTATTTAGGTTCAGATCTATATTGTTAGAAGATCTGGAGATATGTAAGTTCCTATTCTACCTTAAAGGGAGCGAAGAGTGGGAGTGTGTATTATCTTATGGTTGCGATGGTGTTGATATTAATTCTATCGACTTTGATAAAGATGTAGCGGTATATAAGGATGTAACTTTTATAAGTAGCTTTGAAGAGAGCAGTGTAAAAGATTACAACATTATTATACCTATGGTTCACGATGATGTGAGCATAGGGTATCTTATTATTGGCGATAAAGATATATTCAGACAGGGTGTAAGCCCTACAATAAAACACCTGAAATATATACAGACAGTTGCAAACATTATTATTGTTGCAATAGAGAATATTCGTCTGTTCAGAGATCAGGTTAAACAAGAGAGTTTGCGTAAAGAGCTTGAGGTAGCTTCTGATATACAATCAATGCTTATTCCTAGCAGAGAGACACTACCTAAGCTATCTGATGTTGATATAGATTTCTATTACAAACCGCACAATCAGGTAGGAGGCGACTATTTTGATGTGATACGTTTTAACAGCGATGTTATAGGGTTCTGTATTGCCGATGTATCCGGAAAAGGGATTCCGGCAGCACTGCTGATGTCAAATTTTCAGGCCGGACTCAGAGCAATATTTACATCAGATATAAGTATGAAACGTCTGGTACACAAGCTTAACGATCATGTAAATATGGTTGCTAAGGGCGAACGATTTGTTACGTTTTTTGTAGGACGATTTAATATGAAGAGCAGACATCTTGAATATGTTAATGCAGGTCATGTATCGCCACTTCTGTACTGTCCGTTCTCTGATACAATTACAGAACTGTCTAAAGGATGCATTGGGTTGGGAATGGATGATATGATACCATCTGTTAAGAGTGAGAAGTTTGCAGTTAAACGTGGAGCAAAGATATATGCATTCACCGATGGACTGTATGAGACAATATCAAATGATAAGATTGTAGCCAGTACAGATATTCTTAAGGAGTGTATTACAAACAGACATACTCTGTTTCAGAATATGAAGAACCTGACTGAACGAATAGAGTCTGGTGTAGAGTCGGGTGGTTATTTTGATGATGTATCGGTTATTGCAATAGGTGTATAGTTTTATTCATAATCTGTGTAATACTATAACCATATTAGTTAAATTTGCAGCAATATTTATAAAAGCAAATGTTAAAGAATCTTCGCGACTCATTCAGTAAATCGCTTGTATATAGTTTTGGGAACCTGTTCTCAAAATTTGTTGGTTTTATACTATTGCCTATAATCACAGATCATGTAACTACAGAAGATTATGCGGCAATAGGGCTTCTTGAGTCAATATCTATGTTTATAATATCGTTTATTGGCTTTGGTATTAACTCCGCTTTTGAGCGTTGGTATTGGGATAAAAATTTTAGTGGACAACAGAAGTCAATGTTCTTCTCAATAATGATGTTTGCCTCAGCAGTATCGTTTATTATACTGATGTTTGGTTTCGGATTCTCTGTTAACCTTGCCGATTTTCTGCTTGATAATGCCAACTACTCATATATATTCAGATTGATGATTGTATTGAGTGTATGTGAACTGTTGTGTTACAATATAACATCTCTGGTACGTATAAAAGAGCGGGCATTGTTGTTTACAAAAGCATCGGTAATACGATTCACTGTAACACTTGGATTAACACTATATCTGCTGTTAAGCCTTAACCGAGGAGTAGACGGTGTATATGAAGCACGGGCAGCGGCTGGTCTGGTGTACCTTATTATGCTTATTCCGTTTGCAATAAAGAATATACAACTAAAATTTAACTGGCCTGCACTTAAAGAGATGCTGATATACAGATTGCCAATGCTTCTCTCTACAGGATCTATATTTATACTTAACGCATCAGATAAATTCTCTATACGATATATAGATGGTATGAACGATACCGGACTCTATAGCTTTGCGGCAAAGATAGGTGGCACGCTAAAGATGGTTGTAATTACATCTATATGGCTGGCGGTATCGCCACAGATATTTAAGATGATGAACGACCCGAATAATAAACGTTATTACCAAAAACTGATGACCTATATTACATTTATTGTAATAATATTTGGTATGGGATTCAGCGTGTTCGGGAAAGAGCTGGTAGTACTTATGTCAATTGGTAACCCTGAATTCTGGGCAAGTTGGGTTATAATACCAATAATAACATTTGCCCTTTATTTTGGTATACTGAAAGATGTATCGGTAACAGGACTAAACATTACTAAAAAGACGCCTGTTATTGCAGGTTTCTCATTTGTTACATCAGTTGTAAACATAATACTAAACATTGTATTTATTAAGTATCTTGGATACTGGGGTGCAGCAATATCAACAGTTATTTCGCAGGCTATGTTGTGGATACTTATATACTGTGCAGCACAGAAGGTGTACTTTATACCATATGAACTTAAGAAGATTGTACTTATGCTGGTGTTGGCAGCAGTACTTATAGCTGTTAGTATGCTTATTACACCACTTAATATATGGGTTCGTTTGCCACTTAAAATAGTTGTAATAGCTCTGTTCCCAATAATACTATATCTGTTCAGATTCTATGAACCAATAGAGATTGAGACAATGAAGAGGCTCTGGAGTAAGTGGAGGAAGTTGTCTGATATTAAAACTAATCTGACTGAATTATCAAAAGGGATAAACGGAGGTAAGAGTAAAGGATAAAAAAATACCCCGGCAAAAACCGGGGTTAGTAGTTTGTTATTACTGAAGATAAGATGCTAACATCCAGGCCACCTTCTCCTGTTGTGTTATATAATCGGTTAAAAGTGTTAGTGTTCCCTCGTCCTGAGCATCCTCTGCTATTGGTAGAATGCTTCGCTCTATCTCCAGAATGCTTTTTATATTGTTAAGAGTAATTTCAACTCCCTTGTCGCCATCAGATACATTCTTTGCCTCTGTAATAATTGAGTTTTTTATGTAATCAGAGTAAGTGTGTGTAGGTGTTTCGCCAAGTGTTAATACACGCTCAGCAACCTCATCTATCTTAACAATAGCATCGTTATACAGCTCCTCAAACTTAAGGTGAAGTTCAAAGAATTTCTTACCCTTAATATTCCAGTGTAGCCCTCTAAGGTTCTGATAATACATCTGGTAGTTTGCCAGTAGTACATTTAATTTCTCTGCTAACTGCTCTGCTTTTACTTTGTCAAGTCCTATGAAATTTTTCATAATAGTATATTTTTTTAATTCTTGATTTTTATTTGATTCAAAGATATATCTGTTATCTTTATAAATCAAATTGATAATATTTATGTGTTGATAGATTGTATTTATATCAACAGAAAACAAGGTGGTTATGATTACACTGGTGCAGTTAGAATATATAGTTGCGGTTGATACATACAGACATTTTGCGCAGGCAGCAGATAAATGCTTTGTAACTCAGCCCACATTAAGCATGCAGATAAAGAAACTTGAAGATTATCTGGATGTTGTGATATTTGACAGATCAAAACAACCTATTATACCTACAAAAGCCGGAGAACGTATAATTGAGCAGGCAAGACGTGTTTTGGCTGAGGCAAACAGAATAACAGAGATAGTTGATGATATAAACAACAAAATTGAGGGTGATCTGATTATTGGAGTTATACCATCGCTTGCACCATATATACTACCTCTGTTTATTGGTGAATTCACACGCAGATATCCCGGGGTTAATGTAATTATTAAAGAGTTGCTTACAAATCAGATAATAGATCAGCTAAAAAAAGATACTCTAGATGTAGGACTGCTGGTAACTCCTCTGAACGATATAGCCATTACTGAACGCATACTTTTTTATGAAGAGATTGTAGTGTACCACAACAGAGATCACAACTTTGCCGGATATGACTTTATGAAACCGGAGGATACAGTATCGCCGGATATATGGTTGCTTAGCGAAGGGCACTGCTTCAGATCGCAGGCAGTTAATCTCTGCTCAATAGATAATGAGGAGAATAATAACAATCTGCGTTTTAGATACGAGAGTGGATCGTTAGAGACAATAAAGAAGATGGTAGAGTCGGATGGAGGCTTTACGCTACTACCGGAGCTTGCAGTATCAGAAGGTATGGCACATATAAAACACTTTATGCAACCTGTACCATTACGTGAAGTAAGTTTGGTTTACTCGCGTAACTTTGCAAAAATCCGTCTGTTGGGGCTACTGGAACAGACAATAAAAGAGTCGGTACCACCAAAAATGCTAAAACCGGATCGCGGCGATGTGGTTGAGTGGAGGTGATTTTGAAAAAGTGATTAATAATGAGGCATGCAGTCTAAAGGACAAAATTACCTTTAGACTGTTTAAGTACAAGATGTAATGGTTAAATTACCTCTTTTAGTTTGTTTAGTTCATCTTTAGAGAGACCTCGTTCAATAAAGAAGTTGTAAAAATCTATCCATTTACAATCCTTAATATCTTGTATCATAAAATCATTTAAAATATTCCAGAACTCTTCATTCCCTCTCTTTTTAGAGAACATGTATATATCATATGGAGTCTTGTAATATACTTTACCCCAAACCGGATTTGAGTTTGACTCTATTTTAAATAGAGAGATTGTGTCAGAATAACCCTTATCATAAAATCTCTTATTCAGATTGGTAAATACGGAATCCATCTGTTCTTTATTATCACCATAGCAAGCGTATATTGTAAATGCTTCAATTATACTCTCATTAATAAACAAGAATCCGGGAGCCTTTATATCGCCCTCTACATTACAAAGTTTGTGTAATATTTCATGAGCAATGCCTGATCCATAAAAGAAACGCATATCACATCGTATAAAACCATTACCTCCCGAATAACCTCTACCGTAATATTGTTTGGCATTGTCAGATCTCCATTTTACTTCAAATATATCTGTGTCGAGACTTTTATATGAAAATTTACTTGCTAGAGGCTTAACATATTTGATAAAACTATTAATAATAGAATCGTAATGATTTTTATGATGTTCTCTCTCATTGTCTATAACATATACTTTGTTTATGGAGTCAACGTCAGGACTATATGTCTTTAACATGTTAACTCTGAATTGATGTTTGCCTATATTTATTTTCTCTTCTTTATAAAAAAGATCGTTTATAAGCATTATGTTGATATCAGAATATGGTGTTGTACTTATATCATATGTGTAACTTTTATCTGTTTTATTAATCAATTGATTATTGCATATAACTCTGTATTTATCGTCTTTATCTATTTTTATATAATTAAAGGTCAGATTCGGATTAATAAGAAACCAATTACAATAATCTACATCGCAATTAATTGTGGCAAACTGATTTTTAAAACTTTCCAGAATACTATTGTATTGATATTTGTAATAATAATCTATTGTAAGAGTGAAGTCCTTTTTAGATTGATCTCTGTTTATTATACTAATAGTGCCTTCTTTAGAATTATATGCTATTACAATATCCGAGCTATCATTGTCGTATTCTGTTATTTTATAGTTGAGGCTATCAATCAGAGTTCCTTTTATTGAGTTTGTCCAATGTGGTGTTTTATTAAAGCTTAGGATTAAAGTATCCTTGCTATAATTATTAAATTTTATCACATTATTAATTTTCAGATAGGGTATTATCCTAAACTCATTATTGTCATACCTCATACTGATATTAAAGCTACTATTTATTGTCTCATCAGACTTGCTGTATAAAAATAATAGTGCTATAAATATTGCTAAGACAGGACTAATTATTAACCATTTTTTCATTATCAAATTTTTTAAAGTACTCAGGAAATTTTTTTGTTATTTTACTGTATAATCTGATTGTGTATTCCCATTTAAGTTTCTCTAAATTACATGAATCTTCAGGAAGCGAATCATGCACTGATTTATTACAAAGTAATTTTTCTGAAAAACATCCTCCGCTACAAAGAAATCTGATCCAACATTTATTACAAACTTTTATATTTTTAACATCAGTAGGTTTGGATTCTGAGAATAATATTTGATCAATACCAGATTCTATATTTCCAATTTTAAATTTAGGATAATTGACAAGGTGTTGACATGAAAAGATATCTCCATTTGATGTAATTGAAAGCATTGATACCCCTCCTTCACAAGCTATATTATTTCTATCTCTTTTTCGTAAAGTATTAATATTGTTGATGATTGTTTGACAATATATTTTATTGTTATTTTTTATCTTTTCGAGAAAAAAGTCATTTAGTTCATCAAGCGATCTTTTGAGATTTTCAATTACGTCATCAGAATATAGTCCATAATTATGGTCTTTATTTCCCGATTTATAAACGAATGAATATAAATATGGTAGTTTTAATTCTTCCAAGAAGGATACTGTTTTTACTAAATCAAAGTTATTGCTGGCAATTGTACATCTTATATTAATAGGGATTATACCCCTTATCTTTTCTATATTATTAATTACCTTGCTAAATGAAGGAAAACCATTGGCATATCTCCTTAGAGAGGAATCTTCTTCATCACCATCAAGGCTTAATAGAATATTAATGTTTTCCTTTTTTATTAGGTTAATGATTCTGTTATTGAATATTGTTCCGTTTGTTGTTATCGAAAATGAGAATTTATGTTTAGGATATTTGTTCTTTACCGTATCTATTGTAAACTCAATTATTTCCGGTTTTAAAAGAGGTTCTCCTCCAAAAAAGCATATATCAATTCTGGTATTTGTATTATTGGAATCAACAATAAATTTAAGAACATTTATTATGTCATTATTTGTGTATGATTTGAATTTAAAATTACTGTTATCTTTGGCAAAACAATATTCACAAGCTAAATTACAATTATCAACTATTGGTAGAATATATTGTTTAATGTTTCTTTTTGCATCAATACTCATGTTATGTTCTTTTACATAAGTTACTGGACCACGATTGATCATAGAGATTAGAAACTCTTCTATTTCTGTTATCTCATTACTATTAAATTGTTGATTGGTGTTTTTATTTATTATCGATTTACAGTACTCTTTTATAATACTATTATTGCTTTTAAATACCTGTAAAGTTGGTGTATGGAAGAACAAGCCTTCCTTTAAGTCAATAGTATGGATATCATTTTTCATAAATATGTTTTTTAAGGTTGTATCAAAATGACACAACCTTTGATTTAGAGTTTAAGCATCTGTCAATGAGAAATCTTTTTGACAAGTCATATTACCATCATCATCAAATGAAAAACCACTTCCGCATGAAGCCTCTTTTGTTATACACCATTTAACAGTGTAATCTACAACTAAGGCGCAAAGAGTTAGTATTGTATCACCTGCACCAGTACATTTTTTCTTTCCTCCCTTAATGTTGGAGGCTTCTTCGTCATTTAATAGATTAAAGTCAGAATTACTAAAATTAAAGCTATTTTGCATGATAGATAAATTTTATGAACCTACTCTATTTATCCATTTTCGGCATCCTGGATTATTGTTGTTCTTATATGGAGAAAACAATATAACCATATCCAAAATATATTCCTAACCGATGCGTGTATTTTTTTGAGTGTGTCTCTTTTCAATTTATGAATATGCGTTGTATTAAATGTATCGGTATTGTTTATATGCTGTGAGTTTAATTTTTTGGTTTAAATAGCTGGTAATGATAGGTTATATAAAATTGAAATATTAAAATTACTTTTGTATGTTTTTTAGAATTAATATTGAATTAGAGTTTGAGAACTATATAACAGAATTGAGATATGACAATATCATTTTCGAACATGACGATAATTATAAATGCAAGTTCTATCTGACCATTAAATACAAATTTAAACATATGCAATACAAGATAATAACACTGTTGGTTTTAATACTATCGTTATTAGGATGTAATAGTGTTTCTACAGACAGATATAACAACACTGTTTGGGTTGATTGATCTGTAGCTATGGATACTTTGTTGTATAGTAATGGCACTATTTTATAATAAAGCTGTAAGTTGAATATGAAATATAAATTAATACTGCTTATGTTATTTCTTTTTGATTTAGTTGGATATTTACAGAACGAGATGAAGATAACAATAGTTTCTTCATTAAGATATTCTGAAAAGAATGATAATCAGAAGGGTGTTTTATCAATAAAAAATAATAAATATGTCTATTACTATGGAGAAGAAAAAGCTGACTCTTTAGTATTATACACTCTTGAAAAGAGTGATAAAAAACTACTTCTTGATGGACATGAGGTTGATTTTATCGGAAGTAAAGAGTATGTTATTGATGAAGAGACGTATAATGTTGAAAAATACCAATATATAGAGCCTGATGTATCTGATTCGATGCTGATATATTATTTTGTTGAAAAAGTTGGTTTAATTCTTATTCACGGCGAAATGAGAAATGTATTTTTTTATTCATATTATTCAAATAGAATAATAATGATTATCACGTTTCGTTTGTTATGTGATTTTTAGATATAATTCTAAGGTTATGTATCGCGGCAGATATTCTAAATACAGTGTCTCTTATATCATAGCGTTTCAATCTTATCTTATTTCGAATCATCTTGAATATCTTCATTTTACCAAAAGTGTGTTCTATTGTTATTCTTTTTGAACTGATTTCCTTATTTTCACTTTTCTGCTTTTCAGTGAGGCTCGATTTTCTTTGCTTCTTATGTGGCATTATTATAGTTAAATTACTATCCTCTATCCCTTTAAATCCTAAATCAGCATATAATGAACAATTCTTAAATTTAAGTATCAAATCATCCCAGATTGATTTATCATGTGTTGTTCCTAAATAATAATCACTTATAAAATTCACGAAACCATTTGTATTGGTTATGGCTAAGTTTTTGATACTATGTCTTTTCTTTTTACCACTATACTCTTCTTTTTGTGATTCGTGATCTGTTTGTCTTGGAACCTCTCTTTCAGTTACATCTACAAGCAGATCTTCATCTGTATCTTGACAATATTCATATCCTGATTGAGGCATTACTGACAATGAAATTAAGGTATCTTCTAATACCGGTAATATAAAGTTTACCCATTCACTTACTTTGCTTTGACACATACTAAATAAGTAAGCATGATACTGTTGATTCGGGTTTTCTTTCAGATACATTAATATAAAGCCTAGTTTACTTTCACTTCCATCAAACTATTTTGGGTTTCTTGATATAATACTCTATTTCTAAGTTTCCCTTTTAACGTGTATCTAAACAGCTTTTCTTCCATTAATATGGCAAATTTTTCATGCAAAACTTCATATTCTATTAGATTTAATCCTGTTAATAACCTAAATTTGTATCCCTCTTCCCGGTATTCTTGTTTGATTTTTTTCACACTCTAATTTAACAATATACTGGGAAGCTGGTTTTTTTATCCAATATAAAACCAGTCGTGATAATCATTAATAGAGATGCTAAAACAAGATGCTTCCGGATTTTCTGTTATTAATCGTCCTAAACCATTAAAGGGGAACAATACTGATTGAGTATAACAGATTGTTTGTTTCATTCAGAGAATCTTTTTTGTCAGTTCAAGCGGAGTCGAGAACTACATGCTTCGGCTCGGTTTGAGTTGACTATTAGGTATATATTAAAAGATGTAGGTAAATGAAAAAACGATATAAGATACTTATAACAATTCTATGCGGTGTTGTATTATTATACTATACAGACAAGTTGTTTTTTATGGAATCCAGATATTACCACCATAATTTATATGAACACTCTGGCGGGAAGAGAATTTTGGGAGATTTTATAGAGACTAAAGAATCAGAATATTTAGGAGATAAGATTATCTTTTTCGACGGAAATGAATTCGATACAGTTCAGTTCCATTATCAATATTTTAGTACTATAAAACTATCTGATACTAAAACCGGAGAATTTGGTTACTACTCTATGAAGGGTGGTAGTTGGTTTGATTACTTTGTGAAATAATCAGAGTGACAGTGTTTTTTTGGTGTGTAATCCATCTGATGAATGGCGATGTTGTTTGTTGATGAGGTTTGTTTCTTGGCTATCTTGTTGCCTTTGTAAGCTACGTTGCGTGCAACGTAGCCACAAGAAGCACACAACGTAGCAACAATAAGTACGCAACGTCGATACCAGAACAGCATACCACATAATAATAACACAATGCACAAAAATGTCTATATTTAGACTCTAACAGAATAAAACATCAAGTAAAAATAACCTATTTTACCTTGTCACACTCCAAAATCGGAGTGAATAAAAGTACCTTTTTATGGGTATGGTTAATGTTGATAACTTGCATAAGTTATCAACAAAAGTGTTAAAATGTATTTACCAATAACTAGGTATGTAAGTAGTTAGTCTGTTTTTGGTTAAATTGTTAATAACTCCGAAAATAGAGACTGAAAAGCCGAAAATAAAAATTGACAACATTGACAATAGGAAGTGACGGTTGTTATATGTTTATTTGTGGTTTAATAATTAAATAGAATGTTTATGAATAAATCAAAAGTAATACTAGTGTGGATGTTATTTTATCTACAACTAGGTTGTATTAATCTAATGGCACAGGAACCCAATGATGTATTGCCTTCTGTTCCTAGTTCTACAGCAATAAATCTGGGAATATATGGTGAGGTACCTGTTTCTTTAAATACAGGAGTTCCTAGTATAGGTATACCTCTTTTCTCTTCTTCAGGGAATTTTATTGGTATAGATTTAAATCTAACATATCATAGTTCAGGAATAAGACCCAATATACCAACAGGAGTAATAGGTGAAGGTTGGGTTCTTAATACAGGTGGGTGTATTACAAGAGTTGTAAGGGACATGCCAGATGATATAAATGAATTGAATTGCGAAGGATTTTATTATTCATATAATGAGGTAAGGAATCTGTATAACACTAAACCCATTAATGAGTGGAAGGTATTGGAAGAAATATTTATGTTAGACTCTGAACCAGATGAATTTAATTTTAACTTTTTGGGTTACTCAGGTAAATTTATGATGGGTTATGATGGTAAATGGAAAATACAAAGTAATGATAATCTTAAGGTAGAATTTAATGGGAATATACTAGATCCACATAAATGTTTCGAAAAATTTACCATTATAGATGGTAACGGCACAAAGTTTATTTTTGGTGGTAGTGATGCTATTGAATATTCTAGGCAGATAAGATTAGAAGAAATTAAACCTGAATCTTTTATAGCTACAAGTTGGTTTCTTTCAAAGATAGAATCTGCAGATGGAACAGAAGTAATAGATTATAAGTATTTCAGGAGAGATAGAACTTATTTTTTGTATAAAAAATGGATGTCTAAGTTTGTAGACGGACATTTGGAGTCATCTAGTTTTAGCAATGAAGGAAATGTAATTTACCCTATTTATCTATCCACAATATCATTTCCTTATAAAGGAGTTGAAATAGATATAAAATATAGTGAGAATAAACATCTTTTATACGACAAAAAAGATATTAATTATTTTGGACAGTATATCACTAATAAGGATAGATTTTTATGGCATAAAATTGATACAGTTAAAGTTGTTCAAAAGAAAGATGAATTTTCTCGTATTATTAGGAAATTTGAATTTGAATACAATGATAATGTATATAATAGATTATTTCTAGAGAAGGTTATAGAATCTAGTTCTGATAATATAGTACCATCTGCTAATCGTGTTTATGAGTTTGAATATAATGATAAAGAGGCTGTTGTAGGGTGTCTTAAGACAATGGCTGATCATTGGGGTTATAATAACATGATACTTAACACAAATCACAATGGATACAATTTTGAAGTGATAAAAGCGCCGAACTCTTATGTTGATAAAGGAATTTTAACTAAAATTAACTATCCCACAGGTGGATTTACAGAGTTTGAATATGAACCAAATAGATATGGATACTATCTTGATAAAGATAGAAAAAATGTTATTGCATGTAATGATGATGGCATTGCAGGTGGTGTTAGAATAAAAAAGATAAAGAGCTATAAGGGGTATGGAGATACAATAAGAAAAACATATATATATGGTAGAATGTCTGGTAATATGGCAGATGTTAAATCAAGCGGAATACTAAACTCTCTGCCTAGTTATAGTTTTGCTTATAAGTATTTTAAAGATAATGGAAAGATAACATGGAATATTATTCCTGTTGTAGATGTAACAAGTGATGAAAAGGAGTATATTACTTCAAGTAGTAACCCTATAGTTCCATTAACCTCAAGAAGTTCAGGTAATCATATTCAGTATTCAGAAGTTAATGAGGTAATAAATAATGGATCGTATACAACTTATATATTCTCAGATTATAATACTAATAAAGATGAGACAGCAATAGTTGTCCATAATGGAGATAAATCTCCTGATATTCCTTATTGCGACAAAGGTTTTGAGAGGGGAAGAATAATTAAGAAAAAAGTATTTAATATTGATAATAAAATACAGTTGAAGGAGGAGTATGTTTATAAGAATAGGCATATAGAAAAAGTACCTGCGGTTTCATTTAACTTTTTCTCATCAAACCTTAGCTCTAAAACATTTACGGCGGCAAAATATAATAATTCTCTAGATTCTTATTTGTTGACAGATAAGGTGATAACTAACTATTTTTATAATAAAAATGGTGTTAGTTCTACTGAAGATGTTACGAATTATGAATATAGTGGGATAAATAAATTACCTAAAGTTATTATAGAGAGAAGTAAAGGGGTTAAACACTATAATAATTATGTTGATGATATTTCTGAAGAAATTGAAAAAGCTAATGATACAGGAATTCAGCTGATAGATTATGCGGCATATGTAGAGATGAATAACAGTAATATGTTAAATAACCCTATAGAGTCTTTTTCTAGTGTAATGTCAGCCAATAATAAAGAAATTGTGGTTAGTTCAAATATTAACAGATATGGGAGGCATTTTGGAGATAAAGGAATATTTGTAAGAAAGGAAAAGGAGTTAAGTTTTAGAAACCTGAACATTACTAAAGATGATTATCTTAATATAGAGATACAGAATAAATTTGCTCATAATATTGAGATTGATAATAGATTCATTGAGAACAGAATATATACTAGATATAATAAATTTGGTAAAATTTCAGAGTTCAAAGATAGGAGTGGTAAATTAACAAGTATTATTTGGGGGTATGATAACATTTATCCTGTAATTAAAGCAGAAGGAATATCTTATAATAATTTGGTTTTAAAAATAGAAGACCTGGGTAATGATATTTATTGGTTTAATACAATAAATAATGGATTGGAGGATGACTTTGTAGATTTTGTATCAGAATTGAGAGATGAATTAAATGAATGTCTAATTTATAGTTATACATATGATATGATGTATGGAATGAAGTCTGCCACTGACCCTAATAATATTTCTACATATTACGATTATGATGACTTTGGAAGATTAAAAACAGTTTATGATAATGAAAGGAATATAATATCTGCTAATGAGTACTATTATGCTAAAAGTCAATTGACAGAAATAATTGTAAAGGCTGGTAGAAATGGTAAAATAGAGTATGATCAATCTAAAAGATATTTTGTAGGAGATGCTGTTACATTTACAATTAAACCGGATATTGGTTATGTAATTAAGTCATTAAAAGTGAATGGCGAATTAGTTGATAATACATTAGAGTATACAATATCTTCACTAGAGCCCAGACTAAATACTATTGAAGCAGAATTTGAATATAATTATGTTGATTTTTATATAAGATCCAGCGGTAGTGGACAAACATTGCCAAATAGAAATCAAAAGATAAAAAAAGGTAGCGATTTGGTTTTAGAGTTTATACCGGATAGCGATGGCAGACTAAGATTTGTCACTGTTAATAATGATACTATAATAAATAATATTGTATCGGGTACTTCTGTTGGTAATCAGAATAGAATAAGTTATACATTAAAGAATATTCAGGAGGGGAAGTCTGTATATGCTGAATTTGAATCTAAAAAGTATATAATTTCATATTCAAAGAGGGGATACGATTGTCCGAATGTTGAACCAACTAAAATAATAGTTGATCATGGATCTTATTACAATTTTGTATTTGATGAAATTGATAATTATACCTTTAAAGGAATTGAGGTTAATGGAGTAAAAATTACAGAAGAGAATAATTATAAGTTAGATAATATTAACTCTGATGTTAGTGTGTCAGGAATATATGAGTTGAATCCGCTTAAAGGAGAAGTGTTAGATAAGTTTAATGAACCTATTAATAATGTTAAAATAGAATTGTTTAAAAGAGGATCGGAGACAGTTCTTTTAGAAACGGTTTATTCTGACAGTAATGGAAATTATCAATTTGTTAATAACAAAGATTATAGATGTAGTAAAGAAGAGTTATTTATTAAACTGACAAAATCAGGAGTAAGATTTAATTCTCAGTATGACATTGTAAACAGATATAATATATTCAAAGGAGTATTGTTTTATAAAGTAACTATACTAGATAATGTAGAGCAGGTAGAAAGAGTTCAGCTTTTAGATCAGAGAGAATCTCATAGAGTTGAGTTTCCTATTGAAAAGGGGGGATTTGCTTTTGAGAAGATTAATGTTAATGGTGTTTCAGGATCATTCATGACATCATATCATATAGTAAATATTAATAAGGATTATAGAATTGAAGGAGTTTATGATATTCTTCCTATAAAAGGTAAGGTTACAGATCAGTTTAATAATCCTGTATCTGGTGTTACAGTGCAAGTGTATGATGAATCAACTTCACAGATTCTGGAAACAGTATACTCAAATTCATATGGTAATTTTGAGTTTGGAACAGGATATATTAGCGCAACAGGTTCTTCTGGGAAAAGATATGTAATGTTGAGTAAGAGTGGTGTTTACTTTGAGAATCCAAAGATTGAAATAACCAATAGTAGATTTTATCAGGTAAGAGCAAGAGTAAACTGGATAGATAAAACCAGTCTTACATTTGATAAACTAGGAAATAAAGGACAGGTAATTAACATTCAGGTAAATGGTAACTGGATTGTTGAAAGTGCTCCTTCTTGGGTGAATATTAATAGTATTAGTGGTAATGGTAATGCTGATATTACTGTAACATGTGATGTAAATAACTCAATGGATGCCAGAAGTGGAAGTTTTGTAATACGTATGGAGGGTAACACATTTAGAGTAAATGTAACTCAGGAAGCAATTGCTCTTATTCCAAATTTTTAAGTATTTTTTAAAATAAACAATGGGTATAAGATATCTACAGAATTAATGTAGATAATATAAATTGATGAAACGAAGCATGAGAAAAGTTTTCACACACACGAGAATGATTATTATGCGGAGTTCCATCTGACCATTAAAAAGAAAAATAAACAGATGAAACGAAGCGTGAGAATAGTCATTCACACACACTAGGATGATTATGATGTGAAGTTACATCTGACCATAAAAAATAATTATAACAGATGAAGCAAATAATATATATAATAATACTTAGCTTATTTACTGGCGTAGTATCAAAAATAGAGGCTAATGTTCCTCCATATGTTCTTAAATTGTCACGTAAAAAAAACTTTATAGTTCAGTATGTCCCAAAATCAGCAGTTAAGAGTATTAATGTTAATACTATAAATCCATTTGAAGTAGCAGTTAATGTAACATATGTTGATGGTCTTGGTTTTGTTGAGCAGAAGAATAGTGTAGCAACATCGGTGTCAGGAAAGGATATTGTAATACCTGTAGCGTACGATTCACTAGGTCGTGAGGCAAAGAAATATCTGCCATATGTAAGCTCAAAAGGCAACGGAAGTATAGACAGAGAGCAATTTAAGAATCAGAAAGAATTCTACCTTGATTCAGATCTGGTTCAGGAGGTTACAAACTTTCCTTTTTCAGAGACAAGATTTGACAGATCGCCACTAAACCGTGTAACCAAACAGGGAGCACCCGGAGAGGTTTGGCAACCACAGGATAACGATAATGACCATACAGTGAAATTTGGTTACGGTTCAAACAGTGCTGAGGAGATTTATAGATTCTATGTAGATTTGAATAATGATAATCTTATATTTAAAAAATATGAAGAGTATTATGAACCATCAACAATGTTTGTGTCTACAGTACAAGATGAGAACAATGGAGGTGTAACCCGTGAGTACAAAAATAAAATGGGTCAGGTGGTACTTAAAAGAAATATACTTCGAGGGTTAGAGAATGCTGATACATATTATGTATATGACGATTACGGATTATTACGTTATATATTGTCACCAAAGGCAATGAAACAGATTAATGATGCATTTGCAGATCATTATCCGGATATAGATATGTCAAGTACAGATTCCTTTATAAAAGATCTGTGTTACTACTATAGTTACGATGAACTTGGGCGTATGGTAACTAAACAATTACCCGGAGCAGAGCCAATATATATGGTGTATGATAAGCGTGATCGTCTTGTACTTACACAGGATGGTGAACAACGTAAAAACAACAAATGGTTATATACAAAGTACGACAGATTTAACCGCCCTGTACAGACAGGTGTTTATACAGCAACATCAGAACTGTCACAGGATCAGATGCGTAGTGAGGTAGAGGCTAACAGTAATATGTATGAGGATTGTAATAACGGTACATATACAAACAATAGCTTCCCCACAACAAACAACTTGCCATATACAGAGACAGTGTATGACAATTACTACCCTGCAAAATTTGGTGACGTAGCCTTTAACACAATCTATGATATAGATGGTTACAGTGGCAGTTACAATACATCGGTTAAAGGTCAGGTAACATACACAATGGTAAGAGTGTTTGATGCCTCGCAGAACAGGTTAAACGACACATGGACGGAGGTAGCAAACTACTACGATGATAAATATCGTGTAGTACAGACGGTATCAAAAACAGTGTTACCCGATGGTAAAATATTTACAGAGACAGCCGGATCTAACTACAGCTTTACCGGACGTGTGGAGAACACAATATATGCTCATCAGCTAAACGGAAAAGATGCAATTGTTGTAAAACAGCGTAATGAGTACGATCATGCCGACAGACTATTGAGAACCTACCAAAAGTTGGAAGGTGCAATAACAAAAAGTGAGATTCTGTATGCATCATTTGAATATGATGAGTTAGGTCAGATGATAAAAAAGAGACTTAACGATAAAGCCATAAACACAGAGTACTGCTACAATATCAGAGGGTGGTTAAAAGAGCTGAACAACACAAAGAGTGATGGCAGCAACCTGTATAGTATGAATCTGCACTACAACAACACCGTTACAGGGGTTGATACCAAGGCACAATATAATGGAAACATAAGTGCCATAAGCTGGCAAAATAGCGACAAAGCAGAACAGCGTTATGGTTTTATCTACGACAATCTGAACAGATTAACAACAGCCGACTATGCAGGAACAAAGACAGATGGTTATAATGCAACATACAGTTATGATATTAACGGTAATATACTTACATTAGGACGAGAAACAGTAGTTGATAACTCAGGAACACTTAGTGCTCTTACAATGGATAATCTGGTATATGCATACGACGAAGGTAATCAGTTACAGAGTATAGTTGATAACGGAGATAATACGTTAGGCTTCAGACAAGGCTCGGGAAACTATATCTACGATGCCAATGGAAATATGACAGTTGATCCGAATAAAGGTTTGTCAGATATAAAATATAATCATATGAATCTCCCTTGTTTTATAACAAAAGGGGATAAAAAAATAGGTTATGTATATGATGCAGCAGGACGTAAGTTGGCAAACAAGTTTAGAGGTAAAACAAAATACTACTTTAGTAATTTTGTATATACTGATGATAAACTTGAATATATGATCTGTTCTGATGGTTTGCTGAACATAAACGGATCAACAACAAACTATGAGTTTCATCTAAAAGATCATCTTGGTAATACCCGTGTAGCAGTAAACGAAACAAATGATATTACTCAGGAAAACAACTACTATCCTTTTGGTCTTACATTTGCAACGTCTGGTTCGTCTACTAATAAGTATCTTTATAATGGTAAAGAGAAACAGGAAGAGACAGAGTGGTTGGATTATGGTGCTCGTTTTTATGATGCCTATATTGGTAGATTCTTTAATCAGGACAGATTTGCTGAGAAGTATGTAGAAATGAGTCCTTATCAATATGGAGGAAATAATCCTATTAAGTTTATTGATGTAAATGGTGATAGCTTGTGGATAAATTATGAGGGTAATAGAATACTATATAAAAAGGGGAAACTTTTAAACAAAGATGGATCTGATTATCTAGGAGCAGGAGTGAAAAGAGATAAAAAAGGTAATATAAAGATAGATAAGAATGGAAATGCAAAACTAAAAGGATTCTTAAATATAGCAGTGAGTTCTCTGAGAAAGATTGAGTCTACAGATATCGGTGCAGAGATGTTGAGTTCTCTTACAAAATCAGAATATAGTTATGATATAAAAAGAGGTAAAGAAACGGGATTTACAGGTTATGATGCTGATGCATCTCCATATGATAGAATGGATGGAGCAGGTTCAGGTGGGACTATTTATTTGAACAAAAATGAAATAAGTGGAGGATATAATTCTGATAATTCAACAGGAGGACCATTATTTATAGGTTTAGGTCATGAACTTGCTCATGCCTGGGATGCAAGCGAAGGGATGTTGGATTTACGACCGATGGCAAAATTATCAACAAATGAAGTTGTCACGGTATCAGAGCTATCAGCTACATTTATTGAGAATAAAATGAGAAGTGCAAAAGGATTGCCTCTCAGAACACACTATGGCGTGAAAACAAATAAAAGAACATTTGTGCAAGAAGGCGAATTTAGATTATTGTATGGGTCCAGAAGTCTGTATTATAACTGGGATTTTAATACTAATTCGAAATATAAATGATGAAAAAGATACTTATACTGACTATACTTCATTTATTATGTGTAAGTGGGTACTCAAAAACTAAAAAGAATGTTTATGCTGTTTTTGATAAAATAGCAGAGAAACAAATTAGTCATAACTTAAGAAATATAAGTTTATACGAAAAGAAACCTGATAAATATTATATGCACTTTTCTGAGCTTAAGATGAATAAAATATTGTTAAAGCGGAAAAAGATACTTGTCAGGTATCTGATAAAAAATAGGATTAATGTTTTTTCAGATTTTTATATAGTTGAAGGTGTAAAAGGTGATAAGATTATTGGAAGAATCTGGAATAAATCATATGATATATCTTATATGTATAGTATTAACGATAATAAAATTATTGATTATGTAGATAATAAAAAATATAAGTATTTGATAAGAGATAATACAAAAGAAGAGAGTTTGCTTTTTGATTGCGATAATATTTTCTACAGTGTAGAACAATGGCAAGGAAAAATATTTAATGAAACATTCTCCGATATTGAAGTTTTAGGTGGTTTAACTTTTATTGCTTCTAAAGTTAATATTGTCAATAATAAGGATATAAAGGTATATACAACTATATTTTATGAGTTCAGAGAGTTGTTCTAAATGAAAGTCTAAATTATAATAACTAGCCTTATTTGTGGAATAAAAATAAGGCTAGTCTTTTTGAATGAGAATGTAGTTGATAACGGAGATAATACATTGGACTTTAGACAATGCTCAGGAAGCTATATCTATGATGCTAATGGAAATATGATAGTTGATCCAAATAAAGGACTATCAGATATAAAATACAACAACCTTAATCTGCCATACTCAATAACCAAAGGGTCAGATAAGATAGATTATATTTACGATGTTACCGGACGTAAACTGGCAAACAAGTTTAGAGGCAAAACAAAATACTACTTTGGGAACTTTGTATATACCGATGATAAACTGGAGTATATGATCTGCTCTGATGGTTTACTGAATATAAACGGCTCAACAACAAATTACGAGTTTCATCTTAAAGATCATCTGGGCAATACTCGTGTAGCAGTAAACGAAACAAATGATATTACCCAAACCAGTAATTACTATCCGTTTGGTCTAACATTTGCACAGTCAGGTTCATCTACTAATAAATATCTTTATAATGGTAAAGAGAAGCAGGAAGAGACAGAGTGGTTAGCATACGGAAATCGTTTTTATGATGCCTATATTGGTAGATTTTTTAATCAAGATAGGTTTGCAGAGAAATTTGATTCATGGACACCATACCATTATGTTCATGGTAAAATAATAATACATATCTGCGAATCAGAAGATACCGATAATTCCAGTTTTATATTGGAATGAGGGAATGTTTTTTAGTATTAGTGGTTTAGTCTAATAAAATTTACCACTGCTCGGTAAGTATTTCTGCAAAACTTGTCAGGCATTTCACATAATCAATACCTGACAAGTTTCTGTAATTTTACCTAAACATTCAAAACAACCTCTTTGGCAATTCTGTTGGCTGCTGTGCCGCCGCCATACAGATCTATGCTAAAGTCGCTATCTTTTGTTTTAAAGTTGTTGTATGCACTCTCTATCTTCTCTTTGTTGGCTCCCGTAATTATGTTAAAGCCATTGTTAACAAGTTCAACCCACTCCGTCTCGTCGCGGAAGGTTATACAGTGTTTTTTAAAGAAGAAAGCCTCTTTCTGTAATCCGCCGCTATCGGTAAGTACCATTGAACACCCTTTTAACAGCTCAATCATATCAAAGTAACCAACCGGATCAATAGCGGTAAACTTAATATCTATGTTTTTGCTGTCAATTATCTTTCTTGTTCGTGGATGTAGGGGGACAATAACTGCCTCTTTTTCGGCAATATTGTTAAGTGCATCAATAATTTCGGCTAATCTGCTCTCATCGTCTGTATTCTCCTGTCTGTGTATTGTTGCTAAGCAGAAGGGTTTTGCGAATAGATTGCATTTTGTTATAATACTGGACTGTTCGCTTGAATTCTGAGCATAATACATTGCTGCATCCTGCATTACATCGCCGCAATTAATAACCTTACACTCTATATTGTCGTAACCCTCTTTTTTAAGGTTATCAACAGCCTGCTGAGTAGGACAAAGTAGTATATCAGATATTCTGTCGGTAAGAATTCGGTTAACCTCTTCCGGCATTCTCATGTTAAACGATCTTAACCCCGCCTCTACATGTATAACTTTAATATGAAGTTTTTTTGCAGCCAGAGCACCAGCAAGGGTACTGTTGGTATCGCCAAATACCATAACAAAATCAGGATTCTCTTTAAGTATAATCTTCTCTATCTCTTCAAGCATTCGCCCTGTCATGGCACCGTGCCCTAATGAGTTAATGTTAAGATTGTAATTTGGTGCAGGAATATTCATCTCTTCAAAAAAGATGTCGCTCATATTGGCATCAAAGTGTTGTCCGGTATGAACAATAATCTCCTCTATATCTCCTTGTTCTATAAAAGCTCTGCTTATTGCAGCAGCTTTTACAAATTGCGGTCTGGCACCTATAATTGTTAATATCTTTGTCATCATTAGTATGTTAATTTCATTATCTCTTTAATAATTAGATATATTAAAGGTAATGATTGTAATTATCAGATCAATACGTTTATATGTTAATTAAGGTATAACTTAACCTTTTTAGCAATCTCCTTTATATCAAATTGTCTGTATTTATTATTATCTCTCCACTCTGGTGTATCAGCAGGATTATTCTTAATCCACTCTTGCAGCGTACTCTTTATTCCACTGTTATCGTTGTAATCTATCATAACTCCGGTATCTGTTTCTGCTATAATTTTAGCCAGATCGCCATCAACCGGACCTATTGCAAGAATAGGTTTTTTGAGGGCTATATATTCAAAATATTTTGCCGATAGTAATCCTTTGTTATTGTCAGAATTAGCAATTATTAACAGGAAAGCATCTGATGCACTCATAAGCTCCAGTGCTTTTTCATGTTTAACATAACCAATACGCTCTATATAATCCTCAACACTGTATTGTTTTATATCATTCTCAACATGTTCAGGAATTCTGCCAATCAATCTAACAGATATATCAATGTTATTATCAATAAGCTCCTTTACAGCTGCAAAAAAGGTATTCGTACTCTGTTGTGTCGACAGCGATCCGGAGTGTGTAATAACGAACTTGTTGCTGCTCTTCTCTGCATTAATATTGGCAAAATCTGCTGCATCAAAGCCATTGCTTATTGTAATTATCTTATCGGGATTTATGGCCGACGATTTTGTTGCAAACAGCTCTTTTAACGATGGACTCACTGTAAAAACATTATCAGCTTTTTCAAGCACTTTACGTTCCTGATTGCTATTTATTTTTTTTGCAATCTTGGTAGGGTAGAAGTCATTAATATAGAACAGGTCAGTCCATGGATCTCTTAAATCCGCTATCCATTTAATGTCTAATTTAGCTTTTAATTTAAGACCAATTAGCTGTGTAGAGTGCGGTGGCGATGTTGTTATTACATGTTTTATACCAAACCTGTTGATAATGCTCACAGCTTCTTTGTATGCATATCTGTTCCAACCCTTTCTTGGATCAGGAATAAAGAAGTTGCCCCTTACAAATCTACTAACCTTTTGTATCAGCGAAGGTTTTTTCTCGTTTGCAAACCCTGCGTATGGAATCTCTTTTGAGCCGGATATTTTTTTATACAGATTAAACAGCTCAAATGTATTGCTATAGTGAACATGAATATTGTTATGTAATTCAATACTCTTGTTTTCTGTAATAGCATACGAGGCTTTTTCCGGGTTAACAGTTAATATATGAACCTCGGTATTGTCTTCAGCAAGATAGCCTGATAACTTTAACCATCGTTTAACACCTGCACCGGCGCATGGTGGCCAGTAATATGTTATTATCAGAACCTTTTGCATAGATGTGTATTATAAAACCGGGCTGTGAGGCCCGGTTTGTTATTATTTTTTAAAGTACCTCTTTAAGAAGAGTCTTTATATTTACCTTGTTATTAAGTATATCATACAGATCCTCAATAGCAATACGCTCCTGAGCCATTGTATCTCTGTCTCTTAAAGTAACAGTATTGTCTTCAAGAGTTTGATGATCAACAGTAATACAGTATGGTGTACCTATCGCATCCTGTCTTCTGTATCTTCTACCAATACTATCTTTCTCCTCATACTGGCAGTTGAAGTCTAGCTTAAGCTCGTTCATTATCTCTCTTGCTTTGTCAGGCATTCCATCTTTTTTAGTAAGCGGAAGAACTGCAAGTTTTACAGGAGCTAATGCAGGTGGTATTCTAAGAACAACACGTGTCTCGCCATTATCAAGCTTCTCCTCCTTATATGCTGCCGATAGTGTAAGCAGGAACATACGATCAAGGCCAATAGATGTCTCAACAACGTAAGGAACGTAGTTTTTGTTTGTCTCAGGATCAAAATACTGAAGTTTTTTACCTGAATGCTCCTGATGTTGCGAAAGATCAAAGTCGGTACGTGAGTGTATTCCCTCAACCTCTTTAAATCCGAATGGGAATTTAAACTCTATATCGCTTGCTGCGTTAGCGTAGTGAGCAAGTTTATCGTGTTTGTGGAATCTGTAGTTCTCCTGATCAAAACCAAGTGCTTTGTGCCACTTAAGTCTTGTCTCCATCCACTTCTCATACCACTCCATCTCTTCGCCCGGACGTACAAAGAATTGCATCTCCATCTGTTCAAACTCTCTCATTCTGAAGATAAACTGGCGTGCAACAATCTCGTTACGGAACGCTTTACCTATCTGAGCAATACCAAACGGAAGCTTCATGCGACCAGTTTTCTGAACGTTAAGGTAGTTTACAAAAATACCCTGAGCTGTTTCCGGACGCAGATATATTGTGTTAGCATCATCGGCAACAGATCCCAGCTTTGTATCAAACATAAGGTTAAACTGTCTTACCTCAGTCCAGTTACATGTTCCTGACATAGGACAGTTGATCTTAAGATCAATTATAATGTTTCTTATCTCATCAAGATCGTTAGCCTCAAGAGCAGATACAAATCTCTTCTGAACCTCATCAATCTTTGTCTTATTTCTTAATACATTTGGGTTTGTAGCTCTGAACTGCTCCTCATCAAACGATTCTCCAAATTTCTTAATACCCTTCTTAACCTCTTTCTCAATCTTCTCTTCAAGTTTACCAATGTAATCTTCAATAAGAACATCGGCTCTGTAACGTTTCTTTGAATCTTTATTATCAATAAGAGGATCGTTAAAAGCACCAACGTGTCCTGAAGCTTTCCATATTTCAGGGTGCATAAAAATGGCTGAGTCAATACCTACAATGTTCTCATTCAATTTAACCATTGAATCCCACCAGTATTTTTTGATGTTGTTTTTAAGTTCTACACCGTTTTGTGCATAGTCATATACTGCGCCAAGCCCATCATATATCTCACTTGATTGAAAAATAAAACCGTACTCCTTGCTGTGCGCAATAATTTTCTTAAAAATATCGTCTTGTGCCATCTTTTTTACTGTTATTAAATTTATTGAAGCACAAAAATAGTTTAAAAGTTGCTAGATAAAAAGTAAAAAATGGTTGTTGTTTGTTGTTTGTGGAGTGTCGGATGATATTTTTTTTGAAAAAAATATGAGATTATATAGTGTTGTTATTCACTGTGTATAGGGGCTTGCGAAGAAAAAACTTTAATTTTTGATAAGAAAATATTTTGCAGCAAAGAAAAATGCTTCTATATTTGCATCGCAATTCCGCTGAGGGATTCGGGAAACACTCCTCCTTAGCTCAGCTGGTTAGAGCACCTGACTGTTAATCAGGGGGTCCTAGGTTCAAGTCCTAGAGGGGGAGCACTGATAGAAAAGAGGTTACGATTTTGAATCGCAACCTCTTTTTTTGTTTGCATGCAAATGGCATGCAAATTTTGCATCTTCTTTCAACGGATCAGTTTAAAAAGACAGTGGATTAAGCATATATTTTAGTTAATCTATACAAGAAAGTCGATATCAGATACGTCTCTCGAAGTTGCTCTAAATATTTTAATATTAGATATATAAACAAAGAATAGGTGAGAAAAGTATTCAGTTAGATAGAAAAATTCAAAAATAAAGTGCCCAAAAGGCACCTTATTTTTGTGTGGTCTATTTCATGTTGCTCAAATTGAAAAAATCTATATATTTCCCTGCTTTTGTTCCGTATGATTCAACCTTTGATTCGGCAATTTTATACGTTGAGTGCTCTCCGAAAATACCTGAGAATAGTATTTCGCACTCTTCACCTTTTTCGTCAATCATTAATAATCGAGCAAGATCATCGTGAACGCCTTTTGCTTTAAGATCAGCATGGCATATAGGACAGAAAACAGTTACTTTTTCACCATCTTTTAAACCCAGATTTGGATTCATTTTTAGTGTGTAGTCGCCAAGTTCGGGACTAAGGAATACAAGTCCGACTTTTTTCCATTCGCTTTTAATGCTTAATACCAGGCTATTGTTAACAACAAGATGACCTTTACAGTGCGGGCAGATGAATTCATTCTTCATAATACATTATTGTTATTTAGTTTCTATTCTAATTCTGTGTTACTCCTGTTGTACGTTGAAAGATTTGTTTGGTTACCTTTTTGTGTATATATCTTGTTGTTCAATCATAAAATGAGTGTAAGTTGTGTATAGCATGATAATTATCATTGAATAAAAGTATGGTTAATGTATATTGGCACTGTAAAAGGAGAAATCATGAGAAATTATATCAAGTTAGTGAGTTTGCTGTTTACAACAGCTTTTATTATGATGTCTGCAAATGTCAGTGGGCAGGCAGAGTATCTTAACCAGAAAGAGTCGTGCACAAGTATTATGGTTGGTAAAAAGGCTACAACAGATGGGTCTGTTATTACAAGCCATAGTTGCGATGGTCGTTACCGTACCTGGCTTGAGATTGTTCCGGCAAAGGATCATGCTGATACGGTAAAATATCCTGTATACTGGGGAACAATGTTTACAACAAATGCAAAAGACAAAACCGGAATGGAGCTAAAGGGTGAGATAGATCAGGTTGCACATACATATGCATATCTGAATACTGCTTATCCGTGTCTGAATGAGAAGCAGCTTGCAATAGGTGAAACAACAACTGTAGGAAAAGAGGAGTTAGTAAATACTAAAGGTCTGTTTCTTATAGAGGAACTACAACGCATAGCTCTTCAGCGATGTACAAATGCACGTGAGGCTATTAAGTTAATGGGTATGCTTGTAACAAAGCACGGTTATGGCGATTATGCAGAGTGTTTAACAGTTGCTGACAAGAATGAGGTTTGGCAATTTGAGGTTATGGGCGAAGGAAAAGATAAAGTAGGTGGTGTTTGGGTAGCACAGCGTGTACCGGACAAACATGTTGCTGTATCGGCAAATGTTATTAGAGTAGGAGAGTTAGATCTTGAAGATGAGGACTACTTTATGGCATCTGATAATGTATATGATGTTGCAAAGAAGATGGGATATTGGGACGGAAAAGAGCCGTTTATATTCTGGAAAGCATATAGTAACTGGGATAAAAACTTTTTGATAAGGGAGTACTTTATTCTTAATGCTCTGGCTCCATCAAAGAAATTTAGTTATGATGCTGAGTCGTTACCATTCTCTGTTGAGCCAGACAGAAAGGTTGATGTAAGAGAGGTTATGAAGTTGTATCGTTCTACATTTGAGGGAACCGAATATGATATGACCCGTAATCTTATGGTTGCTAAAAAGAAGAAGGATAAAGAGGGTAATGTTGTAAAGGTTGATACTGTTCTTAGCCCGGTTGCAAACCCATGGATGAGCAGAGATACAAGAAACCTTCTGAATACTCTTGAGGCAAACACAACCGATTATCAGCGTACAGTTGCTGTTTCGTGGTGTTCATATTCAGAGGTTATTCAGCTACGCGATTGGTTACCAGATGAGGTTGGTGGTGTTGCATGGTTCTCTTTTGATAATCCTGCACAGAGTCCGAGATTCCCTATATTCTCAGGATCGCTTAAGTTACCGGAGAGCTTTAACTATTCAGGACAGAATGGGTATGATAAAAGATCTGCTCATTGGTTTTTCAGAAGAGCAAACAGGCTGGCTACAGTAAAGTGGCAAAACACAAGAGAGGAGATGCTTAATAATATTCTTGATCTGGAAGATAAAGCTATGATGGAGATGCCGATGATTGAGGCTCATGTAAAGAAGCTTATTAAGAAAGGTAAAGTAGAGGAGGCAAAAGAGTTTGTTACCAGATACAGTAACGACTTCTCAAGAACAGCAATGATGCGTTGGTGGGAGTTAGGAGAGAAGTATTGGAAGAAATTTGATATGGGATTTTAGGTTGTTGACCTAAATAGAGATATAAAAAAGACAGAACTCATAATAGGGTTCTGTCTTTTTTTGAATTATAGTTAAGTGTTTATGAAAAGAAGTCGAAAACATTACTAATACCACTTGTAGATCTTTTATAAAACTCTGTATAACCACATCTCTCGCAGCATACATATGAAAATTTCTCGGTCTGTACATCAAAAATCTTCGACAGAAATCCGCCTGTAGCTCTCATCTCTCCAACTTTATATGTCTTGTTCTGACATTTTGGACATGTGTAATTAAATTGTTGCATAGTATTGAATTTTATACGTTTGACTAATATTATGCTTAAGGTTTAATCTAATTGTATAATATCCTCTATATCTAAAATAATATCTTTTGCTGTAGCAACAGGTCCGGCACCTGCCTCTGTTGCCTTTATTGAGTTATCTGTTTCAGATAACATCTCTTTGTAAACAAAAAGTTTCTCTGATCCTATCTGTTTGCCAATTGCAGATTCTTTATCAACAGCAGTAATACCGGCATTAAGATTTCCATCTCTGTACCAGGCCAGATATTTAAGAACCTTGTTTTCTTTGCTGGCTCTGTCCGCCATATCTTTTATTGCGTTGTCAAGTTCCTTGCAGTTATTAATAAACTTATCTGCATTATAACCATTAAATTTTTCAGGGAAAACAGGAGTAATGTTTATATTGTCCATCTCAGCTTTAAGACCCATTGTACGCATAACAATTAATAGTTTTCTGGCTACATCGTAACCGGAAAGATCTTCCTTAGGGTTTGGTTCAGTGTATTTGTTCTTATGTGCAAATTTTACTGCTTCAGAGAATGGTGTCCCTTCGTTTACTTTCTGAAAAATGTATCCAAGAGAGCCGCTAAAGCATCCGTAAGCATACTCTATATTATTTGCAGATATATCTCCGGACTTTATCTGACTTATTATTGTCAATCGGGTTCCTACTGTAGCTCTATAACCAGTATTGCCCTTTGTTATACTATTGAAATCAGCTTGTGATTTAACAAGAGGTTTTTTGTTAGCCAGTACAATATTGTATCCTGATTTTTTTCCGTACAGAAGTGTCTCTGTTGTATTATCAGATGCTGTTACATCTATTATTATACTTCTGTTATCAAGTTTTCTGTTCAGATTATCTGTAAGGTTTATATTACTGCTCTGCCCTGATATCACTCTTCTGTTCAGGAATAATCTTAAATCAGATAAACTTATCCCTTTTTTATTAAAGATGTGTTTTCTTGAGTTGGCAATTAACTTAATACTGATATTATGATTGTCAATAACAAAGCCTCTGTTTGCTAAATTATCAATAAGAGCACTGCATACGTTACCAGCTCCCAGAATGTATAAATCAAGATTCATATTAGTAGTTCTTTGAACCCTAAAAATATAGAAATAAAAAACCCGGACAAGTAATTGACCGGGTAAAATTTTATGGTAGTATAAAAATTGTTATGCTTTCTCAGCATTTTCAGCTTTAGCTTTACAATCTTCTTTCTTTCCATCACAACACTTTTTCTCAGCGCCTTTCTCTTTATCACATGCTTTATGATCGTGATCTCCTTTGCACTCAGCCTTTTTGTCTGCGCAACCTTCTTTCTTTCCGTCGCAACATTTCTTCTCAGCGCCTTTCTCTTTATCACAACATGCTTTGTGCTCGTGATCTCCTTTGCACTCAGCTTTCTTGTCTGCGCACTCTGCTTTTTTCTCTTTGCATTCAGCTTTCTTCTCAGCACACTCAGTTTTTGTTTCAGCCTTATCAGCTTTCTTTTCTGCATTGTTACAAGCAAATAGAGCTACAGCAAACAGAGCAATGATAGAAATTTTCAAAAATCTCATAATAAAAAAGTTAAAACATTAATAATAACATAATCACCCAATAAATATAGGTTATAAATTTAAAAAATGATATAGACGATGTGATTTTTTTCAAAAAAAACAAAATATTAACAAACGTATAGTGTTATCTTATCAAAAAAATAATAGAGAATATAACAAAGAGAAGTTTGTACCCCCACCAGGACTCGAACCTGGATCTACAGTTTAGGAAACTGCTATTCTATCCCTTGAACTATGGGGGCAAGCCATGCAAAAGTAGTATTTTTAATATGAATACCCAAGCATAATAATACATTGAGAAATTATTTTGTTTTACAATGTTGATTGATAGCAAGTTTTAGTGTTTGGGCTTACAGTTGAGTTTAATACAGGAATTGTAATGCTTTAGTATCTTGTCTTTAAATAAAACATAAAAGTATTAATGTTTATAGAGTATTGTTTTATGAGGTATATTAAATATTAATCCCTTTTTTTGGTGATATTCCTGATAGGTTGAGAGTGCATTTTTATACAGTTATAAATAAACTGAAAATGTATTCATTTAATAAATAGATCTATATAATGCTATTATTATTGTCTTTATAAATTACTCGCAGGGTTAATAAATCCCAAAAACAGGCTATTATTATTCGTTTCCAATTAGTCTACTTTTGACACCTTAAATTATTAAATACACTGGGTTGTATAATTATACAACCTATACGACAACAGCAATTAAACGAATAAAATTATGAGGAAATTATTTTTACTTAGTTTATTCTGTTTCATTTA
Source organism: Bacteroidales bacterium (assembly GCA_025210735.1). Taxonomy (GTDB): domain Bacteria; phylum Bacteroidota; class Bacteroidia; order Bacteroidales; family UBA6680; genus UBA6680. The sequence continues at coordinate 215,591 of JAOARD010000076.1, read as the reverse complement.
CTCATTTATGCATGCTCAGGTATTGCAAGAGGGTTTTGAAACAACATTTCCTGGTAATGGATGGACATCAACCTCGCCCACAAGTACACCGTGGGAGATTGATGATGGTACAACCAGAGGTCCGGGAAAAGCTTATTCTGGTGCAAAAGCACTAATGTTTAACAATTACGACTACTCTAATAATAATTCGGGTATAATAACAAGCCCGGCATTTGATTTAAGTAGCTATAAGAACCCACAGTTATCATTCTTTTGGTGGAATGGTGACAGGTCAAGTAGCCCCGCACGAGTTGTAATTAAAACAAGTGTAGATGGTAGTATATTTACAGAGCTTGTAAGCCTTGATGTACATTCATCTAAAGATTGGGCTGAATTTGTTCAACCTCTGGCTAAGGATGTGGTTAAGATTCAGATTATTGGTATTAGCGATTTTGGAAGCAAGAATACTTTTATTGATGATATTAGTATTGCGGATCCTGCTGATTATCTATTTGATGCATCAACAGCTAATGCTACTCAGGAAAAAGAACTATCTAAAAAAGCCAGATTTACAATCTCTTTAGAGAATAAAGGGGCGGAGAATGATACCTACAATTTTCAGATTCAGTCATCATCAAACTGGACATGGAAAGCTCTGAATTCAGAAACAAACGCTGAAATAACACAACTTACTGTACAGGCAGGTCAGAAAGTTGATATAAACCTTGATTGCACTATCCCAAACTCCGGAATAGATCATGGACATGAAGAGAACGTTGACTTTAAAATTATCTCGCAGGGAGATAATAATATCAGCAAGACTATTAAGCTAAAAGTATTGGTAATAGCCCCATTGAACAACCCTCAGAAAGTATACACATTTAATTTCGACGGACTACCGGATGATAAATTACCTCTTGGATGGAGGATAGATAACAGCGATGGCAACAGTAATTTCTGGACAGTTGATGATAACTGCCTGAGATTCGATCATAAATATAACTCGTCAGATGACTGGGTATTTTCTCAACCTTTTATTCTGGAGAAAGATGCTTCATACAGAATTAAATTTAAGTTAAAAGGTGGTGGATCATATACAAAAGCAAAGCTAAAAGTATATATAGGAGAATCTGTTGATCAGATTAAAGCATCTGACGCGCTGTTTTCTGATGATAATTTCTACTCTACCAGCTATGTTGATAATGAGTTGTATTTTATGAACACAAGTGAAGTGTCACAAATGGTTTCATTCTATACCAATTCATCAACAGGTATATATATTGACGATATTGTTATAGAGAAAGCTCCTGATTACGAGGTAAAGCTTAGTTGCGATATAGACAACGTTAATGTTGTTGCAGGAGAGATATCTAAACTACCAATAGTTATACGCAACAATGGAGCAAAAGCTGATATTGTTAATATAACCGCAAACTACAAATATCCGATAACTGTAAAAGACGAAACAGATAAGGTTGTAAACAGTATAAGTCTTGATCCGCAGGCATCTAAAACACTATATGTAAGTTTGAATATTCCTAATACAGGTGTTGTAAATCAGGAAAAAGCAGATGCAGTTATTAATGTAACCTCAAATGGCGATTCTGATAAGAAGGGTAGTCATAAAGTTGTTACAACAAGTTATGTAAACCATAGCTTTCCATTTAAAGATCAGATGGAATCTGGTATTGGAAACTGGATTCATGAAACAGATGAAGCTGTTATAGCAAATGAGAATAGCAGTGGCGGATCTAACTATCTGCATATTAAATCATCAAAGTCAGAAGGGTATGATGTAACTCTAAACTCGTTTGTAGATCTTAAAGATGCTGTTGCGCCGGTATTAGAGTTTGATCATAATGCAAGTATAGGAAGTTATGATAAATTCAAGGTCAGAGTTAAGGTTTTTGGCGAAGACTCTTTTGAGGAACTAGAAGGAGAGGTATATACCGGAACACCGGCATATGACTATACATATTGTAATAATGCCTTTGGTGTCAAAAGTTTTGATGCATGGAAAGATGTTGCTGCATTTGATAAGAATGCATGGCAGCATGCTCTTTTTGATCTTAAAAAATATAAAGGTAAAAGAGTAATTATAAACTTTCAGGCAAATTATGGTTCATATATAGGTCTGGGTTGGCTGTTAGATAACGTTGCTGTAAAAGAGGCACCGGAATATATATTTATAACAGAAAAGAAAACTGATACGCAGAAAGCTGCTACAGGTAATTGGGTAGAGCATACATTTACAATTACCAACAAAGGTTCTAAAGCAGATACTTATGAGTTGAGTAGTGCAAAAACAACATGGCCGGTTAAGTTTTATAATGCTGCAAATACAGAGATATCTGAAATACAAATACCAATAGGAGAGAGTAAATCTGTAACTGTAAAAACACAGGTTGCTGCAGATGCTGCTATGGGATTTGAAGAGAGTGCCGAGCTTGTAATTACCTCAAAAGGAGATAACGCACAGGTTGGTAAGGTTATGATTAAAACTATAGCAATAGCAACATTAAATGTACCTTATGTTGAGAACTTTGATAATTCAGATTCTAAAAATCTTTTAGGTTGGGTTGTTGTTAATGCTAATGGCGATGATAAAATGTGGAAGAATGAGAGTTACTACTCAAACTCTCCGCGAAATGCATACAATATAAACAACTCTTATACCAAACAGGATATGAACGACTGGTTGATAGCTCCACCTGTGAGACTACAGAGTGGAAAGAAATACCAGTTAAGATTCTTTGTAAGAGGTATAGGTACAGAGATAGAGAAATTATCTGTTCATATGGCAAATAGTTCAGAGACAGGAACACTTGAGGGCAATAAGATAATTACCAAAGAGGATATTAACTCTACAGACTATAGTAAGATTACATATACAATAACTCCGACATCTACTGATGATTACTTTATTGCATTTAAAGGATACAGTAGTGCAAGAACAAAAGGGATTGCTATTGATGACTTTTTGGTTGATGAACTTCTTGAGAATGATTTGAAAATAAATAGCTTAGGTGTAAATAACAATAGCTTTATTTATGAGAACTCAAATATTTTATTCTCAGCAGAGGTAGAGAACAATGGAGCAAATGTAATTAACAATAAAAAAGTGAGTCTGTTACTTGGTGGTACAGAGGTTGCTTCGTTTACAATTGATAACATTGTTCCCGGACAGAAAGAAGTTGTTGAGTTCAACTATAAGGTATCTAAAGGAGTTGGTCAGAGCTTTGTTTGCAAAATTGCTGATGACGATAATAATGCAAATAACGAGAAAAGCATAAATATTGATGTTTATCAGGCAGGACTTCTGCTTGAGGGATTTGAGGGAGACGAATTTCCTCCGGGTGATAAGTGGACTCTTGAGAACATTAATGGAACAGGCGATAACTTTATGCATTATAAATCGGCAGGGTACAACTCTGACAGAAAAGCACTGCTTAAAGCAAAATACTTAAAAGCATCGGAGGCAAGATTAATAACGCCGGAGCTGAGTATTAAAGCAGGCGATAAGATAGAGTTCTATGCATCAAGCAACAATAATGCAAACGCTCTGGTTGTTGAGTATACAACAGACGGAACCTCGTTTAAGCAGTTATCAACAATTACTCTGACTACTGATTATGGTAAAAAAAGTGTTGATCTGTCGGCACATGCAGGTAAAAAAATAAAAGTAGCATTTCATGGAACAACAGCAGCTGAGTATAATGCAGCAATAAGTATCGATCATATTACAGGTCCGGTTATTGCAGGAGCATTAAAACCTAAGATGACTCTTAGTAAGGCACTTGGTGGTGTAGCTCATGAATTTGATGCCTTTAACCTTAATGGCGAAAGTCAGACATTTGAGGTTGATATTAAGAATGAGGGTAACGCTGTATTACAACTTACAAAAGATAATATAAAGATTACCGGAGCTGATGCGGCAGAGTTTGCGCACAATGCAAATCTTCCGTTAAGTATCAGTCCGCAAGAGAGTTTTACTCTTGTAGTTAAGTCCAGCCCAACATCAGAAGGTAGAAAAACTGCTAAGTTAGAGATTGTTGATCCGCAGGATACTGATAATATTCGTGTAAAACAGTTTGTTGCTACTGTTAATCCTGCAAAACCGGAATTGAAATTGCCATTAAACTCTCAGGACGAAGTTGCATTACAACCAACTCTTGAGTGGAATACTTTTAGTGGTGATTATACTGTAGATCTTTACCTGTCTGAGGCTACTAAATTCGAGGATAAGGACAAGGTACTTAACAATACGCCATTCTCAGCCAGTTACAAGGTGACAAAAAATCTTAAGAACGGGCAGAGATATTTCTGGCAACTAGTTGTTAAAAAGACAATTGGCGATGTTGTTTACTCAACAAAATCAGATGTATATAACTTTACAGCAGTACTGGGCGATAATATTGTTCAGATAGGTAAGGTTGATAAGGTAGAGAAAGGGCTTAATTCATTACCAATGAGTTGTGGTACTGATGATCTGTCGTATATGACATATTCGCAAAGTCTTTATAAAAAATCTGAATTTTCATTTACAGGTAAAAGAATTAAACAGATATTCTATTACTATAACGGAGTTCAGGAATTTGAAGAGGATATAGTAGTTTATATGGCCAACACAGATTTCGAAAATCTGTCATCGGCAAACGGATGGGTTCCATATAAAGAACTGGAAGAGGTATATCGTGGTAAGTTTAATGTACCGGCTGTAGAGGGGTGGGTAGCTATTGAGTTACCAGTTGCTTTTGAATATGATAATACTAAGAACCTGGTTATTGGATTTGACTCAAATGCAAAAGCTATACAAAACAGTAACGCAGGGTTCTACTATCTTGAAGATAAGACAGGGGCTGTAACTAAATATAAAAGACACCACAGTATATATGGTAATCCGAATCCTGCTGATGACGATCAGTCAGGTCTGCTTACTAACGATAAACCAATTGTACGTTTTGGTTTAGAGAATGCTCCAACACAACCAATTATCTACACAACTACAAAACAGATAAAGTTTGAGAAGTGTGGTCTGTTCCAGCGACCTGTAAAACAGTTAGAACTTAGAAATATTGGTGTTAACCAGTTAAAGATTACCTCTGTAGAGATTGAAGGAGACAATTCTGATAACTTCAGATTGGAGACTCCAAAAACATTTGCAATAGAGCAGGGAGAGAGAGCAACTGTTAAACTAAGGTTTATTCCTGATAACGAAGGAGTAAAGAGTGCTTCGCTGAAGATTATAAGTGAGGATAATGCAGTAATTACAATTCCTTTATCGGCAGAAGCTATAGATACTGAGATTAAAACATTCCCATTTGTTGAGGACTTTGAGGATGGCGTATTCCCTCTTCCTGGATGGACAAATAATGAGTTCTGGAAACTTGCCGGATCTGGTTATGAGAGTGACCACTCACTTACATGTGATTTTGATAGAAAAGACGATGCTGTACTTACAACACCGGCAATAGCTCTTCCTAAAAATCACAGACTTACATTTAGATGGAAGAATAAGTATACACCAGTTGAACGTCTGTTGAATTATGACTTTACATATGTAGAGGTTTCAGAAGACAACGGAACAAATTGGACAGAGCTAAACCACTTTACTATAGATAAAGAGAGCTTTGAGTATCAGAAACTAATTGTGGATCTTTCGGCATATGGTGATAAAAAGATTAAACTGAGATGGAGACACAGCATAACAAACAATAGTAATGGTTACATGAGTATGCAGGCTATTACAATTGACGATGTTACAATTGAGGAGATTCCTTATACTCCGGCTGTTACAAACTTTAATCTTGAGGTTCAGAACGACAATGATGTTCGTGTATCGTGGGATGCACCAACAATGGACCCGGCAAAACCTAAGAATGTTATAGAAGGGTATATACTATACAGAAATGGTAAACGAGTTGCAAAAGACTTGATAACAGACCTGTATTATGTTGATCAGAATCTGAAGCGTGGTGAGTATGAGTATGTGATACTTGTTAAGTATAAAAAAGGAGAATCAAATCTGTCGATGCCGGATAATATATTTATCGATATTGAAGAGGCGTTCCCTGTACATAACCTTGACGCTACAGTAGTTGACGGTGCAAGTAATAAGAATGTAAAACTTACATGGGATAAACCAATTAAGAAGAAAACAGTAAAAAGATTCCCAAGTGATGATACATATGGTCCAGCAAAAACTGGTAAATACAGTCAGGATCAGATATGGATTGCAAACTACGCGCCTAAAGGACACCATGAAGTAGGTATGTTTAAATTTAACCTTGATGGTCTGTCAGCTGATAAGATTGATAAAGTTACACTTCGTCTGCATCAGATATTTATGGCAAACGATTACAATACAGTACCATCAAAGGTTTATGCAATTAGTAACAACTGGAATGAGAACGACTTTGACTACTCAACCAAGCCGGTATATGACGACTCTAAGGTATGGGCTGAATACTACTTTGGAAGTAACGGATGGCAGGAGATAGACATTACAGATCTTGTTAAAGCATGGATTAATAATGATATACCAAACAACGGACTATGCCTTGTTGCTTCAGAAGGAGACAGACTTAGAGTAATGGACTCAAAAGAGAGTTACATTGCAGCTAACCGCCCTCATATAAATATTATTACAGAGGATGATGAGTCGCAAGTTACAAATCCTAATCACGGAAAAGGTATAGGTTACAAGGTATACCGTAACGATGTTGAGATTGCACAGGTAGATAAGTTTGAAACAACAGAGTATACTGACGAAAATCTGAAACCGGATTTCTACTCATATAGTGTTTCGGCAATGTATAGTAAAGCTGGTGAATCAGAGAAATGTCAGCCAAAAATTGTTAATGTATCGCTTAATAATGAGTCTGCGTGGACATGGATGGTATACCTGTACGAAGATGGTACCGGACTTGACGGAGCTGAGGACATTAATGAACTTGAGGTACTTGGTTCGGTTCCGGGAATGATTAACTACATAGTTCTTTACGATTCTGACGATGACGACAAGGATGGTATATACTATGTAGAGAAAGATCCGGAAGGAGAGAATAACACAATTATCTCTAAACGAATAAGTACGCAGTTTGGGGTTGATCCAAGATTATCTGACTGGAATGTACTGAGTAAGTTTATGAGATGGACAGCAGAGCAGTTCCCTGCACGTAACTATGCTCTTACAATGTGGGATCACGGAAACGGAATATTCAGAGGTGAGGAAGCTGCAGTACGTTCGTTTGTTGGTAATATGAATCTTTGGGATATGGACAAAGCTCTTAAGGAGTTTAATGACTATACAAAGAAGAAACTTGAGATTGTTGGATTTGACCTGTGTCTGTTAGGACAGGCAGAAACAGTTTATCAACTGAAAGATCTTACTAACTACGTTATTGCATCGGAAAAAACAGAGCCGGGCGATGGCTGGGATTACGTAACTCAATTCTCGGCACTTAATGAAAATCCGATGATTGAACCAGACAAGCTTTGTAAGCATATGGTTGAAAAGTATGTTGAGAGCTATAGCGTGGGAGGTAACTCAAATGTTGCAGATGTTACTCAGGCTGCTACAAATACAAAGGTATTTAGTGAGGAGGTTATTCCTGCACTTAATCAGTTTGCCGGTCTGCTTATCGATAATCTTTATGAGTACAAAGCAGAGATAAAAGCATCAAGAGATCTTGCATGGAACTCAAAACGAAATGTTGATCACAAAGATCTTGGAGACTTTGCTAAGATTATCTCAGAGAACAAAAGGTTACCAAAAAATCTTACCGATAAGGCAAGTGAGTTCTTAACAATATATAATAAATCAATTGTAGCAACAGGTGCAACAGGTAAAGCAAACGAGACAACAACAGGTCTTAGAATATGGATTCCTGAAGCTGTATCGGCAGAGACAGAGAACTCTAAGTTGTATCTTGATCCTGTTAACTATCTGCGATTTAGCGAGACACTTTGGGATGAGTTTATATTTAACTATGAGAAACCTCAGGAGAACCCAATGCGTTTAGAGGTTGCAAAAACTAAATATGTACTTGACCCTGCTGATAAAACACTTAAGATTAAGGTTACCAAAATAGGTGATGGCGATGTATACTGGGATATTGAGCAACAGTCAAACTGGTTTGATATAAAAGATACTCAGCTATTGAACTCTAATACAGTAGAGATTAGCATGGATGTTAATAAAGGTATTGAGAGAAATGGTCGCATTGTAATATCTGCGGCAGGTGTTATTGGTTGTCCTATAAAAATTGAGATAACACAAAACACAGCAATTAAACCTATAACAGTAATAAGCGCTACAAAAACAGATAATGATGTTAAGCTTAAATGGGAGCTTCCTGTATCAACAGTAAACCCTACAGCAGTTATTATCTACAAAAAAGGTAAAGAGCTTACAACTATAACTGATATTAAAACATTAACCTATACAGATTCTGATCTTGACGAAGGTTCATATACATACTATGCAGTAGTAAAATATGGAGAGCTTAAGTCAGAGAAATCATCTGATGTTGCGGTTAATATTATAAACCCGGCAGAGTTTGAGAGCTTTACAGCAGAATTGAAAGGTAAAGTAATTGGGTTGTCGTGGAAGGTTAATAATGTGAAATCGTTTGAGGCTTATAATGTATTCCTTAATGACAAAAAGATATCAACTATTGATGATGTTAATAAAACAGAGTACAGTTATGAGTACAAAGATAAAGGAGCGCATAAGTTCTATGTTCAGTTGCAGTACAGCAACGGTAAAACACTGAACTCCGATTATCGGACGGTTAATGTAGAGAAAATAATATCTGGTATAGATTATTCTGACTCAGATAAGGTTAAGGTTTATCCTAACCCGGTTAAGAATAACTTACTGTTCATTAATACAGATAACGATATTATTACAAAGGTTGAGCTATTTACCTCAGATGGTAAACTGGTATACTCTGATAAAGGAGATGCCAAAGAGATATGGCAGATTGATATGAGCAAGATGCCTGAAGGATACTACTTTGTTAGAGTAACAACAAACAATGGCATAAGAACAGCCAAGATTGTTAAACTATAACATCTTAATAATAATAAAAACTGAGAGGGTGAAATGTTCTGTTTCACCCTTTCTTAAAATATCACCAATGAAGAAGATTACAGTTATTCTCATTCTTTTATTTGGAATATACCTGTCAGGATACTCGCAACAACTGGTTGATGGATATATTTTGAATAGCGAAAATGAGAGTCCGTTACCAGGAGTAACTATTTTAAATAAAAATAATTCAGAATATGCCTACAGTAATGCTGACGGGTATTTTAGAATTAAAGCAAGTAAAGGAGATAGCCTTGAGTGCAGATATATTGGGATGCAAACATATACTTTTCAGGTCAGGAAATACACCAACAATAAAATACTTCTAAAGGCATCGCTTACAGAGATAGATGAGGTTATAGTTATAGCATACGGTAAAACAAAAAAATCGCAATTTACCGGATCTGCATCAAGTGTAAAAAAAGAGACATTTAAGAATAGTAGCTATGCATCGCTTGATAAACTACTGCAAGCAGAAGCAACCGGATTAAATGCAATTCACCAATCAGGCGATCCTACAGAGAAGGCAACAGTATTCATCAGAGGAATAGGATCGCTGTCTGCCGATTATGATCCGTTATATATTCTTGATGGTCTGCCTGTATCGTTAAATCAGATATCAAGTATAAACCCAAGAGATATTGAGAGTGTAAATGTGTTAAAAGATGCCTCTGCAATATCTATATATGGTTCGCGAGGATCAAACGGAGTTATAATAATAAAGAGTAAGCAGGCAACGTCAGATAAACTACAGATTAAGGCAAGTACAATGTTTAGTGTATCAGAAACAGTAAAAGATAAACTTAACATGATGAATGCCGAAGAGAAACTACGTTACGAGACACAACTCGGACTAAAGAACCTTAAAGAGGAGGCTATTCTGGAGCGATCTAAAAACTTCACCAACTGGAAAGATGAGATATTCAGGAGAGGGGTTACAAAATCTGGTTCGTTTGAGATAGGTCAGCGAAAGAGAAACAGAGGATATATGATATCATTGTCGTATTACGATCAGAAAGGAACTGTTCAGAACTCATATATAAAGAAATACACCTCAAGAATAAACCTTTCGCAAAAAGTATCTGACAGAATAAAATTTGTGTTTAATACCAATCTGGCGCATCTCAAGTCAAGTCAGGCCGAAGGTATTACATCTCGTAAGATACTTAAGAACAGCCCTATTGTTCAGGCGTATCTTAATAATCCGTACGATGCTGTAAAAGATAAAGACGGAAACTACCTTACCACAACGCTTGGTCCTAATGCAATTGAGGATCTTAGCCTTATTGATAATGTTACCAAGCAGAATAACCTTATAATGCATCTGGGAACAACCATAAATCTTTATAAAGGGATTGACTTTAACTCTAAATTCGGGGTAGATTATCAACAGAATATACTTGATAAGTATACGCATCCGGAATCGAGCATATACAAAGGGGCAGGAGTAAACGATCATAAAGGCGATTTAAGCAGAGCGTACAGAGAGAGGTATAATCTTAATCAGTCGCACACCATACAGGCGTTAATATTGAATAAAAAGGGGCACCACATAAGCTCTGTTACCGGGTTTGAGAGTACAGCCTTTAAAACAGACGATTTTTACGTTGTAGGAAAAGGTTTTGCAAGTGGCGATCTGCGTACACTTAAAGCTGCAAGTGTTGCCAGTAGTACCACAGGGGATAAAGCTAAGATTACAGGTATTTCTCTCTTTTCAAGAATCAACTATAAGTTCAAATCTAACCTATATATTGATCTGTCGATAAGACGAGACGGATCATCTGTTTTTGGAGAGAATAAAAAGTACGCAAACTTCTACTCAGTGGGTGCGGCTTACAATGTTAACAGCTTCCTGAAATATGATAAGATAGATTACCTTAAAATAAGATCGAGTATTGGAACATCGGGTAATTCCAATATAGGAGCATACGCTGCGTTACCAATATATTCGTACACCGATACATATAACGATATGTCTTCGGTATCAAAATCGCAGTTATCAAACAGTGATCTTACCTGGGAGGAGTGCCTGAGTTATAATGTGGGTATAGATATGTCTGCATTCAAATCGCAGTTTGGAGTGAATATAGAACTATACAGAAGATTAACGAGTAACCTGCTGTTAAACTATGAGATATCACGTACAAATGGGTTTACAAACATTCTTAAAAATTCCGGCGAGATAAGAAATCAGGGTATAGAGCTTAGTCTCAGATACAGAACAAAGCCGGAATCTGCTATAAACTGGAGCTCCAGATTTAATATATCATATAACCAGAATGAGGTAACTAAACTGCCTGATGGACGCGATATACATCTTGGCTTTACAATTCTTAGAGAGGGTGAGGCTGTAGGATCACTTTACAGTGTAGAGTATGCAGGAGTTAATCCTGCAAACGGAAATCCAATGTGGTATAATAACAACGGAGTACCAACAGAGGAGTTTAATGCAAAATACTCAAAGGTTCAGAAACCGGGAATACCACCAGTTAACGGAGGTTTTTTTAATACAGTGCGATGGAAGAATATTTCGTTCTCGTTCGACATTATTTTTGCATATGGCAACGAGATATTTAACAATGCAAAATACTTTACCAACTCCGACGGAGAGTTTGCAAAATACAATCAGAACAGAGATCTGTTATATAAGCAGTGGAAAAAGCCGGGAGATATTACCGATGTACCAAGACAGGTTGTTGGAGGTGTAAACAACCAGTTTAGCACAAAATATATCGAGGATGGATCGTACATAAAACTTAAGAATATTGAGTTAATGTATCGTCTGCCTGCAAAAATTGCCAACAGCTTTAAGTGTACCAGAGCCGAGATATTTATCAAAGCAAATAATCTGGTAACTATAACCAGCTACACCGGGTTTGATCCTGAAGTTGCAACAACTGTTGATAGTTTCAGATACCCAAGTACCAGAAGCTTTAGCTTAGGATTAAACTTAAACTTTTAAAAACATAATAGTTATGCTAAATATAACAGCTATATACAGAGTGCTAAAACAACTTGTTGTATATGCTTTAACAATAGGAGTTTTAGTATCGGTTACCTCATGTGAGAAATACCTTGAAAACAGTCCTGAAGGTGATGTAGAGGAGGATAAACTGTTTAATAACGAAAACAGCTTTAACGACCTGCTTAACGGATGCTATGCAAAGATGAAGAACGAGAACTTTGTCGGGGGATTAACAACAATAGCTCTGCCCGATATATTATCAGACAATGTAACCTATAGTACCGATAATAATGGTAACCTGATAAGGTTCTACAAATGGAACTATAACTCCTCAACAGCAGAGGTTGAGAATATCTGGACATCTGCATACAGCATAATACAGTCATGTAACGAGATTATTGTGCGTAAAGATAAATTTCCGGCAAGTATTGCAGAAGATAAAAAGAACTCTGTTCTTGCACAGGCATATACAATAAGAGCCATGGTTCACTTCTATCTGTACAGACTATTCTCAGATACAAAAACAGATCTTAGTGTACCATATATTACAACGCTATATCCGGGTCAACCGGAACGCAATACAAAAAGCGAGGTATTGCAGTTATGTAAACAGGATTTAACCAACGCGGCAGACCTTAATATAATATCGCGAGATAATATATATCTGTCAGATGCCTCTGTATATTTTCTTAAAATGCAGATTGCGTTAGAAGAGAAAGAGTATGCTCAGGTGATAGTTAATGCAGATAAGGTGTTAGCAATAAACTCACAGGTTAGCAGCATAAACGATTTCAACAACATGTGGATAACCGATAATAGCCCTGAGCTAATCTTCAGAATTCACTTTACTGTTGCCGATAAGCCTAAAAATGCATGGCTACTTTACGATACAAGAAATAACAAAGATGTATGGTACGCCGATAACTCACTTATAAAACTTTACAACAAAAGCGATATAAGATTAAGCAGATACTTTAAGGTTAACGATAAAGGCCTTTATGGTATAAGAAAATACAGTGGCAGACCTTCAGAAGATATGCCAAACGGAAACGATATAAAACTTATGAGAGTATCGGAGGTGTATCTGTCAAAAGCTGAGGCATTGGCTCATAATGTTGCAAATAAAACAGAAGTGCTGAGAATATTAAATATAATAAGAACCAATAGAGGAGTAGCAGAGCTGAAAGACTCTAAGGATATTATGCAGGAGGTTAAGGACGAAAGAAGACGTGAATTTGCATTTGAAGGAATGCGTTTTTTCGACCTTAAACGTTGGAACAGCTCAGTTAACAGAGAGAGTAGCAATACTGATAATTTCTTAGATCAGAATAGCTTTAAATGGAGCTTACCTATACCAATTGGCGAGATATACGCCAATAAAAACATAAAACAGAACAGCGGTTATTAACCATTTAATGAATATAAACAGATGAGGATAAATTATATTTTAATATTAGTTATTGCAGTTTGTTTTTCGGCATGTAAGAAAAAGGATTTCATATATAAAGGAGATTCATATATACAATTCTCAGACAATACAAAAAATATAGAGCTTACATCAAATGAATTGTCTTATAGCTTTAAGATACATTCGGTAGCAAAAAATACTAAAACTATGAATGCTATGGTATATGTAGATGAGGCTAAAACAGACATAGAGGAGGGTAAGCACTTTGTTATATCGAACAAAACTGTAGAGATAAAACCGGGCGAATATATATCTGAGTTCAATATAGACTTTATATACAAGAACTTTAAAGTAGATCAGAGTGCCAAAATACTACTTAAGTTAAGTGAGGGGAATACAAAAATTGGTACACGCGATAGCCTGTTAATAACTTTAAAGCAGCAAGACTGGATACAGAATATTGCAGGAGAGTATGAGGTTAGTTATACGGCAAAAGGTAAACAACAGAGTAGCAAAGCAGAGATTATATCAGTTGCAAAACTGAGTAGCGATGAATCAGATAATCAGTATAAGATTGTTATGAAAGGTCTGCCAGTATGGACATTCAGTTCAGGGCCAAAAATCTATCCTGAGGAGTTTGAATTAACCTTTACAGAGTACCAATTCTCAGATAAAGATTTATCATATACCAATAGAGTATTAGCTACACCTGATGATTATAAATCGTGGTTTAGTACATTCAACTATGGCAATATATCAATTCAGAAACAGGACGGCAACATATACAATCCGTCTACAAATAGTTTAACACTGAACTACAAAATAATATTGGGAGCTAATGAAGCTACGTTTAATAATGTAACACTAAAAAAGATAATAAAAGTAACAGAGGAGTAATGTAAGCATTTTAGGTATGTACAGACGGACACATTGTGTCCGTCTGTGTTTTTATTTAGTTGTTCTCTATTTTACAAACAATATCTTTAAGCTCTGCCCATTTAGGTTTGTTAAGTTTAGGACCCAGTACCTCAATAACATTTCCGGCAAGCAACGACCCTATATCACCACATTTATTAAGCGGTAACCCTTTTGTTAAACCGTAAAGAAAACCTGCTGCATACATATCGCCTGCACCGGTTGTATCAATACTGTTTACCTTTATAGGATCTATAGTAACAACATTACCGTTGCACTTAACAAGAGAGCCTTTTGAACCTGTTTTTACAACAGCAATATCCGATTTCTCTGCAATTATATTCAGAGCCTCTTCCGGATGCTCTCCGGTAAATGCTTTAGCCTCCTCTTCGTTGGCAAACACAATATCAACATAGTTTTCAACCAAACGGTGAAGGAAGTCGTAATTGTCTTCAACAACATTATATGAAGCAAGATCAAGCGAAACAGTAAGCCCCTTACTTTTTGCAATCTTCATACTCTGCTCTATAAGCTCATTGTTCTGTACCAGATACCCCTCTACATGAAAAAAGTGATAACCCTCAAAATCCTCTTCAGACAGATCATCTGCAGTTAACTCAATAGCCGACCCCAGATATGTGGCAAATGTACGCTCAGAATCTTTGCTTATAAGAGCTGTAGCTCTTCCTGTAGGTTCCGATCCTAGAAACAGACGAGGGTGAATATTATTCTTTGCCATATCCTCGGCAAAAAGAGCTCCAAGCTCGTCGTTACCTACTTTGCCAAGAAAACATACATCTACACCCAGACTTGCTAAACCATTAATGGTATTTGCTGCCGATCCTCCCGAAGCAATCTCCTTTGTAAGTTTATCTGTAGTGTCAGAAATCTCCTGTGCATACGTTTTATCTACCAAAGTCATACTCCCTTTAGGAAGATTAAACCTGTTTAGCAGCGTATCATTTTCAAGTAAAGTAACAATATCAACAAGTGCGTTACCCAGTCCCAGTACCTTCTTCATATCTTATATCTATTGGTATTGCAAAAGCGGTGCAAAGATAATTAAACCCTGCTATCAAAAAATATTTTTAACAGAAATTACATTAAATCAGAAACATAAATTATGAGTGATAAAAAAAGATCATTTTTTCTGAAAAAATATTTTGCAGCAAAGAAAAATGCTTCTATATTTGCATCGCAATTCCGCTGAGGGATTACGGGAAACACTCCTCCTTAGCTCAGCTGGTTAGAGCACCTGACTGTTAATCAGGGGGTCCTAGGTTCAAGTCCTAGAGGGGGAGCACTGATAGAAAAGAGGTTACGATTTTGAATCGCAACCTCTTTTTTTTGTTTGCATGCCATTTGCACGCAAATTTTACACCTCTTTTCAACCATTATGAGTGCAAAAAAATAATTGAAAATATTTCAAACTTTTCTCGAAGCCAATCAATAATCTGCACATTTTATGATTCGTAGTACTTATGATGTGCATCTAATCCTGTACCTGAACACTTGTACAAAAATTCTATATCCCCGGAAATACAAGAGGGTTCTTCAAGATGTCTATCTCTCAGAAATCTGATGATAGGAGAACTTGCGTTTTCCAAACTCACCACCGCTCCTTTGCCAAGTTCAATATCTTTGGCTTGGAGATTACGCTCTAGTCGGATTTTTTTTAACATCTGACTGGGGGATAGAAAATAATTGCAGACACGCAAAAAGCGCGGAAAACTGAGCTTAAAGTTTCCGTTGAATCTGCAATTCCTTCTTTAACATAAATGTGTTGGGTTGCCAAAACAAAATTCCGAAAGGGTAGTAGTGGTGTGGCTTAATTTAATATTTGAATAATATTTTTGAACTAAATAGGCTCTTTAGAGCAGTTATTTTTAATTTATGAAGGATTTAATGTGGAGAAAAAATTTTTTTGTGAGAGCTGGTCTTTCTTAGGTCAGAGGATAAAACCATACAATATTTATCCCTATATCTGGCAATACCTATGTATTTGTAGTGTTTACGCATCATATTTTGGCAGTGTCCGGGGCTTTTTTTCCATGCGACAAATGCATGAAATTCATCTCTGTTTCCGGCAGCGATATTTTCTCCGAAGGCGTAGCTAGAATAACCGTAGTTTTTAAATCTCTGTTCTAAGTCCACATTGTCAGGAGTTATATGTGAATAGAACTTTCTTTGAAACATATCCTTGGCATGTAGAAACGCTATTGTTTCCAATTCATTACTCCACTTTAAATCTGTTACTGGAATCATATTTTTATCTCCGCATTTACAACCTTTGGCTCTAAGCGAATTTACTGAATCTAAAACAGCTTGAATGTTTATTGTGGTATCTTTGGCTTCTTTTAGTTCTCTACGTTTCTTTTTGGCTGCTTTTCTGCTAGCCCAATACCACGTGGGAACCTCTTGTTCCTCTTTTCTTAGCGTGTCTAATTTTAGTTGATTGGCTATATAGTGGCTGATTGATTTTGTTTTGCGAGAACTTCTTGTTTTTCCACTCTTAGTTTTAATAGTTGAAATGCACATACTCCAACCGCCATTTTTATCCAGCTTCATAATCGTATCTACAGTAACAATTGCGTCATTCCAGAAACATTTTAACGTTTCCTCAATTGTTCTGGTTCTGCTTCCATACTTGATAGTAGTTGTTTTAAGACAATCCTTTATTACAACAGTGGTATCCTGTGATGATGAATTAAGGCACACCAAAAGAAGGAATATACTTGCGAGATATTTCATAAAGTCTAAGTTTTAAGCTTAGGCAAATATAGTTTTTATCTCTGAAAATTTGATTCCCAACTATTTGTTATGCAAAATATCTGCATGAAGAAATTAGCGTTATTGATTCCATTATTGTTTCTGATGGCTTGTGAAAAGCAGGCTCCAAAAGTTGAAATTGAGGTTTTGCAAGATGAAGTGAATGTATCTGATTCAGAAGAGTTTGTCTGTGGGAGAGACAAGGTAAAGGATGCTGATGGAAATGAATATAAGACAGCCTACTTTGATGCTGATGGGGGGCATGATGTAACTAAAGAGGGACAGTGTTGGATGGCGGAGAATTTGAATGTAGGAACGAAGATATTAAACTCCGGAGAAGAACCGAGTGATAATGGAGTGATTGAGAAGTATCCAAACGATCAGTATTCATGGGCTGAAGCAATGAATTATAGCTTAGATGAACCTCAAGGTATTTGTCCCATTGGTTGGTTAATTCCGTCAGAGAAAGATTGGAAAATACTACAAAAAAGTACTACACAGGAGTTTTCTTCATGGAATTTGGGGGATATCTTTTATCGAGACTTTGAGAGTTCTTTGACGAATGCGACGAGTGATGAAGAAATAATAAAATTAGCAAAGAAGCAACGTGAGGAGGCCTCATTCTTTTTGGAGGAAACCAAAGAGGATTTATCTTGGTTAGCTGCAGAACCTTTGAAGTATGGAGAAATGAACCTAATGCTGAATGGCTACTGGGATGCAGAAAGGCAAGTAGAAGAAAATGAAAACATTCAAAGTTATTGGATGACGCGTTGGTGCGATGGGTATTATGCTTTAAATAATATGCGAATTCGTCTCACTCCAGATAAGTATTTAGATTTCGTTTCAGAAAAAGATTTAAAGACTTATCTTTTGGAAAATATTACTGGAGTGAATATAAGAAAAAGGTTGGGATTGTTTTATTCTGTAGAGTATGTTTTGGATTCTCAGATGTTTCCAGTTGAATATGGCTTTTCTAGTTACCATTATTTGCCAGTGAGTTTAAATGTTCGTTGTGTAAAAAAATAGAGAGAAGCATTTTGCTTCTCTCAGAGTAATGTTCTTTGAAGGTGCATTGTTTGGTGTTTAGAACTTAAACCTTAAAACCCTATAAGTAAGCCTTTGGCTGCTTTGTCTAGATTCATTTTTTTGTAGAATTCCATTAAATGATACATTTTCCTGATTCCATGTGTGGCCTGAGAACTTTACATCAGTAACAGTGTTTCCTGATTTTACGACCTCAGTAATTATTACGACATGATCATATGAAAATCCATCATTGCCTGACATCATAAATATCAAATCTCCCTTTTGTAAATATTTTAAGTTCCATTGGAGGTCATGGCGGGTTTTAACAGAATATTCGCGAGTAGAGTAGTTATCCTCAAGATATTCTTTGAGAAAAATTACATTCCGCCAGCTTTGTGAGCCCCATCTTTTTCCGCTGGAGTTTACTAAGAATCCCCAGAATTCCTTTGATAAATTACTGTTAACTATGTTGTTCCAAGTTAATTTTTTTGAATCATCATCGTTTGTGTCATATGGATTTTCATCTGAGTGACGAACATACAATGGAAATCCTCCTGCATACAAAGATTGTGAAACAAAATTTGCACAGTCTCCCCAAATTTCACCGTTAGGTTTAATTTCACCATAGTTATGATAATGACTATTGTATCTGGCATTACAGGTCTTTTTTTGCTTCTCGTCAGTGTGATGATAGCAATATTCCCAGTGTTCGGTGTAAGCTTTTGCATAATTAGCAGCAGAGTTTCTGTTAAAATAAAAGCTACTTTTCAGTCTACCTTTACTTTTTGTTTCCTTTTCCCGCATTGGTGGATCAGTTTCTGCTAAATCCTTTTCACAACTTGTCGTTAGTAAGCTGATCGCGATAATCGCGAAGCTTAGAAATAAAAAACTTAATCGTTTCATAAAACATTGTTTTTTTTTGTTAATAAATTAAATTTGATAATGACACGGAATCAGAAGGTTCTAATTTCGTTCCGTGTTGTTTGTTTGGGCGTTCTCTAACGAGAACGTCCTTTCTTTAAGTATTTAAATTTGCACCCTGTAAAAGAACATTTGTGGTTTAAATTGTCACAATGAATTGCACGAATCCTGCGTGAGAAGATTTAAACACGAGCAGGAGTGTATTCGGCAAAAAAGTGATGTCAAAATAAAGCTTTTATTAAATGTTAAATTATGGTTAAGTAATTCTTGGGAAGACCTTTGTATAGATGAAATAGTTGTTCTTGTAATAGTGTTGATTATTGGAGTGAATTGTTTTCATTTATATTCTAATTTAGGAATAGTTACATGATTTAAATAATTTGTATTTGTTAAACTATGCATAGAGAAATACTGAGGTACCATTGTGTATTTCTGAGCTTAAATATCTCTAAGTTTAAGCTTTAAACGAAGAGTTATTTTTGATTACGGTCAAATATATAATAAATATTTCGTAAAACATAAATATAACGGTTAAATATGTTTTATTTGAATATAATATTCAATTACTCTGGTTCCTGATAAGCTCCCACACACTCCGCCAGAGCAAAACAATACCGATACCCCTAGTGGGTGTCGGGATTTTTTTATTTCTGCCGAGGGCAGAATTTTTGAACCCTGGGTTCGCTGACGAGGCTTAGCCGAGGAATACCCAGAAGTGCAGTTTGCTGTGTAATCCCTTCCTCTCCTTTCTTGCAAAGCCGGGAAGGACTTCGAACACAAGACCAGGGTTAGTGATCATTCGCGTAGCGAATCATCCCGACCGAACTACCGGAGCAATAAGTGGGGCTTTTCTATTTCTTATTTTCGCGAAGCGAAAGAGAAATGAAAACCAAGGTTCGAGGATTTGTGCCGACCCAGCGAGGATACAAATAGCTCCAGCAATTCCCGATGTATTCGGGACGCGGTGACGAGACAATAGAATTGCATTGTGGCGAGGGCGCATATTTAAAATAGCCAGAGGCAGAAGTTATCCATCTCTCTCCTTTATGACATACTTGACTTTTATTGCGAAAGTGGTAAAAGTCTTGTAATGAAAAAATCTATCCTCCTAGATTCGGTCAAAAAATCAGGATTTGAAGACTTGAATACCTTTGAGTCAATTGTTGAGAATTCCTCACAGAACCCCAAAGTAACAGAAGCAGTTGAATCTATTTCTTCTCGAATTGCCGAGGGAATTGACATGCCAGAGGTTAAGCAGCTTGCGGCTGAGTTTGTGGAGAAGTTTTTAGGAGTAGTCTCATCTAAGAAAGAATTATATATAAGGGGAGATATATCAGATTTGGTTAATAATCTAGACCAAGAAATTATTGCCAAAATAGAAGAAAGTTTAGGGGGGAGTATTTTTGATATTGAAAATATTCAAAAAACTTCGGGTTTATCATTTTGCATAATGCATGAAGGTATTTCTTACCAAGCTAGCATTAGGCAATTTTGCAAACACCTCGGGAATGGAAGTGAGAGTGCAGGACTTAAACAAATGCGAAAAGTAGCTAAAGGAGAAAGCCTGCTTTTAAAAGAAATAGCAATTGAGGATTATGAGAAGTTTTTGGATAAAGATGTAATTAAAGATATAGAAGATAATTTAAATATCAAGCTTGAGGATATAGCCAATATTAATAATAAGAAAGAATATGTTTTTTGTGTAGATATTAAAGGAGAAAAGTATAAAGGTCGACTAGATTTATTATGTAGATATGTGGGAGACAAGGAAACAGGAAAACGAAATCAACATGCAAAAGGGTTGAATATATTAAAAAATGTAAAAAAAAATAAGCCAAGATTGTTTAATATTAATACAGAAGAAAAAAGAATAGAGTCAGTCTTATCGCAAGAAGTGCTAGCGATGATTGAGGACAGTCTTGGTAAAAATTTTGATGAAATAAAGCAAATATCAAGAAATAGCATAGAATACGAAGTTTCAGTAGATGGTATTTTGTACAAGGAAAAATTAAAAAATCTTTGTAGTAGATTTGCAAATTCAATAGTGGGAAAAGGACTTCCGCGAGTAGGGCTCCGTTTATTGGTGCTTATTAAGAAAGGTAACTCTATAAAGGAAGCAAGAAAAAAGATTCTGTCTGGTGAAGACTTAGTAGTAGAAAAGAAGCCTATAAAGAATTCAGAAAAAGTAGATTTTTATGATATCAATGTATTGCAATCATGGAGTACTACTTGGGGAGCAGAAAAAATAAGAAATACAAGCACAAAGAGTTCCGCAGAGGTTGTGCTTAGAAACGAAAAGGAAGAGATTGTGACAAAATTTTCAAGCCTATTATTAAAAATAAAAAGAAAGAAAGGAATTGTAATATCAGAGGCAAGAGAATACTTAGCACTTCTAGCAGAAGGAAGCAAAGACGAGGAAGCATTAATTGGAACTAAGAAAATGAAGGTGGATTTTTATTCATTACCCTCTATTACTGAATTTTCCAAAAGACAAGGAGCAGAAAAGATTTCTAATACGTCTACTATTTCCAATGAGATTATATTTCTTGAGGTGGAGGGAAGAAGGATTGAGATAACTTTTTCCGCTCTAATAAGGAAAATAAAGAATTTAAACAATATTTCTTTATTTATGGCAAGAGAATATTTGGTTTTTTTGGGAAAAGGGCATTCCCATGATGATTCAATGTGTATGGCAAGGTTAAATGCAGAGAAAAATACAGTGGACACAAGTTCCTCAGAAGTACTGCGACGCTTTGCAAAAGAGTGGGGAGCTTCAAAAATTAGAAATACATCCACAAAAAGTAGTGAAATTGTGGCATTAAAGAGCGGGGAAAGGATAAATGAAATAGAGTTTTATAAGCTACTTGGGCGAATATCTAACAATAAAAAAATATCTCATATTCAAGCAAGGGAGTATTTAGCTAATTTAATAGACTTAAATGAAGATCTTGCATTGGAAAAGAGCAAAGATCATTATGCATCCTATTCTCCACTTACATTAAAAAAATTTGCAAAAGATTATGGAGCGGAAAAATTAAGGACAGTGTCAACTAAGAGCACAATAAATGTAATATTAAGAAGAGAAGGAAAAATAGAAGAAACAACTATTAATAAGCTTTTTTTAAATATTGCTTATCAAAAAGGAATTAGAAAGGCACAAGCAAGAGAATTCCTCGCCTTACTTGCAGAAGGACAGTCACATGAAGAGGCCCTAAAACTAGCAACATCAGGAGAGGATATAAATGAATGGAATAACTTTGAAGAAATCAAAAAACTTAACCTAGAAGACGCAGTTTCACTACTCCAAGACGACCCATTGAAGCTCAAGCTCTACATGCAGTTTGCCTTCCCAGAAAAAACTGAAGAAGAAATCAATCAGCTTGTCTCAACAGGATTCAAAGGACTCTACGCTGCTCCATCAGAAAGCAAAGAAAAAGGATATTTAGAATTTACTCCATCTCTGGAAAAAATAGAATTAGAATTGCTTCCTGCATCAACAGAGGAGAATACTGTAATTCTAAAAGGAAGAGTTACAGGGACAGATATTGTTTACTTGGCAGGGACATGGACTCGTCGTTTGATGGCAGAAAAAGATGGGACATTTGAAATAACAATTCCATTGAAAACAGGAGAATCAAATGAGATTCGAGTTATGGGAATTGATGTGGAGAATGAAACTCGAACCAAGCAAGAGACACTTCACGTGCGCCAAACAGGAGAAGTCGAAGATATTGAGGCATTGTTTGAATTATTAGCTGATACAAGAGAGGAATTACTTGATGATGTAACACGTGACCCGAAACGCTTTGAGTTCCTACTCAAAACATCAGAACAAATGTTGATTAAGAAATTTTCACTTTCTTTCGACGAAGGACAGAAATATATTGAGAACTTAATTTCTAAAAACAAAAGCCCAGTAATTCAGAAAGTTTTACAAAAAGTTCTTGAGCGTTTTGGGGCAATCAATGAAATCAAATTTGAGAACATGAAAGAAGACACTCCGTTATTCTTCTTCCAAAAATATTCTGCTCTAAAAATTAAGGGAGCAATGTCACAAGGTAAAGCCGGAATTATTCTAGCAAATGAACCTGGGCTTGGTAAGACGGTAGTCTCCCTAGCGGCCACAAGCGACAGAAAGTCTTTAACCATCGCACCAAATAGTGTGACCAGTGCATGGGGAGAGGAGGCTGCTAAGTTCTTGAAAAATCCAGACACAACAGTATTACAAAACATGTCTGCAGAGCAGAGAAAAAAAGTTTTGCGTGAGGATGACTCACGACACAAAGTGACAAATATTGAGTTCTTACGTTCAACTAAAGACAAAGAGCGATTTGAGCTTCTCTCGGGAGACGGGAAAAAAGTGATTATCTATGATGAGGCTCACACACGTGAAAACTTGAGTAGTCAGCAAACTAGGGGAGCAAACATGCTAAAAGGAGATTTCCAGTTGATGTTATCAGCATCTCCATTCAAAAATCCAGTTTCTATGCGCCGAATGCTGCATAACTTGTACCCAGGTAAACCAGAATTCTCAAGTGATACAGCATTTGCAAAAGCCTTTCCAGAAGGAGATTCAAAAGCCTTGAAAGCTCTTAGCTTACTAAAAGATGAGCACGTAATTCGTTTCCGAAAGAAAGATGTGCTAGAAGAATTTGATCAAAACGTCCCACTAGAAGAGCAGAAAAATAAGTTACCAAAGAAAACTTACATTAACCCTGAGGAGCTTGGAGAATTTGAGATGACACAAGATCAAGCTCATTCAATTTATGAAATGTTTATGGACTGGCGGTCTTGGACAGAGAAATACAATAAATATCTTCCAGATGACGATGTGGCGCTTGAAGATGGTCTACGACTAAAGAAAGGAGAGAATAATTTCTCAAAAAAGCATGCTCTACGGCAGTCTATTAACAATCCTAATTTTATCGGATCAAAAGAGGACGATAATAAGTTAGAAGTTGTAGAAAAAATGGTAGAGAAGGCACTTAGTGAAGGTCGAAGACCTGTAGTTTTCTGTCGCTATAATGCGCAGGCAGAGAAGTATGCAGAGCGCTTCAAGCAGTATAATCCAGCGCTTTATACAGGAATTACGAGTAAGAAAAAGCTGAAGAAGGATAGCTCAGGAAAAATCGAGACATTTAAAAAGAATGAAGATGGAAGTTGGGCATTAGATGAGAGCGGTTATCCAGTACCAGATTCTAAGGGACAAAAAATGCTTGCTCTCGATTATGAGCGAATTACATTTCAAAATAGTAATGACCGCCAAGTTATGATTTCTACATATGCAGCAGGTGCAGTAGGAACAACATTTACCGCAGGAAAGGCATTTATTGGAGATGATTTGCCCGAGAATTACGTCCAACAATATCAAGCAGAGGATCGAATTCACCGAATTGATAACGATCACCGAACTCACCACGATGTTAAATACTACTATCCAGTGAGTAAATATCCAGAGTCATTCCTAGAGGAAATGAAAGCCAAGTGGGTGGTTCGTGAAAATGGAGGTTACATAGAAGTAGACAAAACAACAGAAGGAGCGAAATCAGCATATGAAACATTCTTTAAGCAAGGAACATTTGACCAGGTGCATTTCCGTAACCTAAATGCTCAGAAGAATATATTTCACCTAATTAATGATGGAATTATAGATGAAGATTCATTAGGAAAAGAGGAGGAAGAGTTAGTTGGATTAACTTGATGGAAAGTTCTCCATAAACTCCCACACACTCCGCCAGAGCATTTCAACATCTTCAAAAGGTACTGTTAAGTCATTGGCAGAGCCTTTTTTTGTTGGTTCGAACATAGCTATTTTGTTACTATGTAATTCTTTAACCCTAACGATAGCTTGGCATATAAAATTGGGCGAATATTGCAGCTCTCTGCCTTGAATTCGCCAGTTCGAACCAAGTGTATCCAATAGCTCCATCTTTTGGAGAGGTGTTCCCATTTCTATAATCTTCTTAGCTTTTGAGATTACAGTTAATTTATTTGAGATATCATTATTCCTGTTATCTATTTCCTTGCGTAAGGAAACCTTATCTTCTTCTAATCTTTGAATCTGAATTTTCATTTCGTTATATTTTTTCATTATCATCTTTCGGATGTCGGGATCAGACTCCAGAGCTAAATTATTTTCAACTATTGATTTCTGCTTTTTTAAGGAGGTAATTTCACGCGATAGTGCGTTAATAGTATCGCTGAAATTACTTGATTTTAGAGTTTGTTTACTTTTTAGTTCTTCGAGACCAAAATCAATAACGTCTTTAGGAAGGTGTAGCTTATCTACTTCATCATTTAGAAATACCTCAATTTGATTTTTTGAGAGAGGCTTCTCCTTGCATTCAATATGACGACGGTGGTGAGCACATTTGTAATAATCGTAGGTATTGTAGTATCCAGTTGATTTTATAAGTTTTTGTTTGCGTTCGGCGGTTATCAATGAATCACAAGTACCACACTTAATGGCTCCTTTATAATCAAAAACTAACTCTTTCTGTCGAGTTTTATCTTTCTTATTTAAGTGAGATTGGATTTTCTTAAATTCACTTTGACTAAGCATTGTTTGATGTGTTCCTAAGTGTTCTTCGCCACCCCACCTGAAAATTCCACAATAGAAAGGGTTATGGAATATTCTGTGAAAAGAAGAGAAGGAGACAGGTTTGCCATATTTATCCAGAGGATACTTGTCTTGCATTATTCGGTACAAGTCAGCTAGTTGATATTTCTCCGTCTTCAACAAATCCCATAGAGCTTTAAGTTTTGGAAAATACTTGGGATCAGGAACAATTGTTTTGTGTCCCTTGTATTTTCCTTCGTTCAGGTATCCAAATGGTGCAAATGCCGGATAGATACCTCGTTCTACCTTACTGTGCATTCCTCGTTTTACATTCTTACTTAAATCTCTGAGATATTGGTTTGCCATAGCTCCTTCCACCATAAATAGCAGAACATTATCTTGAGGAAGATATGTTCTGTCGGGAGTAACTATTTGTTGAATGCCCCCCTGTTGGAGCATCCAAGATATTTGCCCGTTTTCAATTGGATTTCTGGATAGACGGTCAATTTTCCAAGTCAGAATAATATTTGTTTCTCCTGAGTTAATTCTTTCCATCATCTCCTGAAATCCTTTCCGCTGATATGGTTTTCCTGCTGATTTCTCGTCAGTAAATATCTCAGAGACAATTAAGCCTCTTTGAGTTGCAATCTCATTAAGTATCTTTTTCTGGTCAGCAATAGACTGTACTTGGCGAGATTGATCTTCTGATGATTTTCGGCAGTATAAAAAACATTTCATGGTGTCAGATAATCATATAACTGATATAAATTAATTCAAGTTTTAGCGGTTCTGATAAGTTCCCGTATGGGGTAAAATATTAATTTCTATCTCTCGGAATTTCTTGAATCAAGTTTAATAAACGGACTAAAGAGTTTAAACGTTTTTCTGCTTCTTTTGGGGTTAATCTTTTACCATAATTTTTGAGATATACCTTTTGAAATTTTGTAATCTTTTTATTCATAAATATGGGATGAGTAAATAAAAAACCGAACACCTATGAATAGATGCTCGGCTGGTGATATGTGTTGTAGCACAGAATGTAAATTCTACAAACTATTCTTTTTCTATGAGCTTTTTAATTAGGATTTTATTCCTTGATATTTCAACTGAAACCTTGTCTCCAAGCTCAAAACCAAACTCTTTAAGGTATTCTCCCTGAATGTTTATACCGTTTGTGTATTTATCTTTATAAGGCTTATTGATAACAGTTAGAATGCGTTCTTGTGTGGTTTTGGGTGTTGATTTTGATAGAGAGTTTTGTTTCTCGTTCATAAAAACTGGGGTTAAGGAAAAGACGCACCTTTTTGAAGGAAATGCCACGGGCTAACTCTTGTAACACAATCATTCAATTTGTTAAAACTTAAAATTTAGCAATTAGTCAGATTCATATTAAATATTTATACCGTTTGTGTGTTTATTTTATAACCTTTTGCTAATAACTGTTAGAAGGTGCTTTTATATATTATTTTCGATTAAGGGTATTATTTCTAATAAATGAGGATTCGAACAGGGAAATAATTGTATGACAGTTAGTATAGGGTTGAGAATGGATTTATGTAAAGCAATATCATATTCTTAACAATGTGAAATTTTGGACTTTTTTGCTACTAACGCATAACATGTAAGTGAATAATGCCTATATTTAGTAGCTGATTAAAGGTTAATACCTGCTAGTCTAATTTTATTCTGTAAACTAAATATTCTTACATTTAATGTGGAACGATAACGAAACAAACACCGATTTAATAGATATTACTCATCTAGTGGGTGCTACAACTTCAATCATAAATAACCCTGACCTTCTCCCTGCTACAATCGGGATTTTTGGAAATTGGGGTAGTGGTAAGTCAAGCCTAATGAAGATGGTTGAAAGTAATTTTAGTAAAGATACCAATGTATTGACAGTTAAGTTTAATGGATGGCTTTTTGAAGGTTATGAAGATGCCAAGACAGCTCTTATGACAAGAATTGTTGAAGAAACTGTTAAACGTAGAACTTTATGTGGCAAGGCTAAAAAAATAGCAGGACGATTGTTGAAGAATATTGATGTATTGAAGTTAGCCAAAACGGCGACTGCGCATGGTTTAACTTACCTTGCAACGGGAGGTGTAGGAAATGTTGCTTTAGCATTGAAAGACTTCATACCTACAGGAAAAGAATTGCTAACAGGCGCTGCTAAATCAATTGAAGATGGGAAATATGATGAGATAGTTGAAAGTATAGCTAAGAAGGCGGAAGAGGATGCTGGGCTAAAAGAGTTTTATTCTGACTTCCAAGATTTGTTAGATGAAACAAAGATTTCAAAACTTATAGTATTTATAGATGATCTGGATAGATGTTCTCCTACAACAGTGATTGAAACACTTGAAGCAATAAAGCTATTTCTATTTACTCCAAATACAGTATTTATTATTGGCGCAGATGAAAGGTTGATTGAGTACGCAGTAAAAAGAAAGTATCCTGAAATACCAGGAGAAAAGGATGTTAGTAGAGATTATTTAGAAAAACTCATTCAAATACCAATTAGAATTCCTTCATTGAGTGATGTGGAATTAGAAACATATATAAACCTTTTATTGGCTCAAAAACATATTGAATGCCCCGAAGACTATGAGAGGTTACGGTTAAAGATTATTGAGGAAAAAAAGATCAACTTATTTCAGAAAGTATTTTGTGCAGAAAAAATGGAAGAATTGGTAGGAAAGAATATACCAATGCTGAAAGAGGATTTAATTTTATCTGCGCAAATTACACCAGTATTGAGTGCTGGTCTAAATGGAAATCCAAGACAATGTAAGCGATTTTTAAATACTCTTCTTCTTCGAATGCAAATGGCTTTGAGTAAGGGAATTCAAATAGAGAAGCGTATCTTGGCTAAAATTATGTTGTTGGAATATTTTAAACCAGAGGCATTTAAAGCCATTCAATCTAAGGTTGAGCATGAAAAAGGAGAAGTTAAAGAATTAACAAGTCTTGAAAAATTATCATCTGATGCAGACATAGAAATGCCCGAAGAGTTTGAACACTGGCAGGAAGATGAATGGCTTAAGAGATGGCTGAATATAGATCCTTCATTATCAAAGAAAGATTTACGTCCTTATTTTTATTTCTCAAGGGATAATATTAATATTAAATCACGTCTTTTTGGTGCACGTATTAGTATTGAAGTTCAGAAAATGATAAATGATTTATTGTCAACTTCTGATGCTCTCCTGAAAAAGGTACTTGTTGATATTGAAAGTATTTCCGAGGGAGATGCGGCTATAATTTTTACAGAAATATCAGGTAAGGTTGTGCAGGAAGAGGATGGAGTGAAACGTTCAAAGCTTATGAAAGCCTTAATAGGAATTGCAGAAAAGAGAGATGGCTTAAAGTCAGAGTTACTTACATTTTTAAATACGTTATCGGGAAATCAGATGATGGCTTCTATTGTGCCTATCACATATAGATGCTTCAGCAATGAAAAGGATAAACTGAAAATTAGAAAGTTACTCGAAAATTGGCGTGACAATGATCAAAACAAAAGACTAGCCAATGCGGCAGAGAAAGAATTATCCAAATTAAATTAAAAGAAAATGGGAACATCTAAGGGGAATTCAGGTCCTGTAAATGGAACTCCAATACTTCCTGATTGGGCAGATAACTCTGATATTATAGAAGAAGGTCAAGATAATAAGGACGAGGAGGTGCAGGAGAATCAAGAGCACCAGAAAGAAGAAGATCAGGATAATAAGAAAGGAGATAAGGACGATCAGGATAATCAGAAAGAAGAAAAAAAAGATTCTGATAAGAGTGTCGAAATCAATAAGCCGACGACAGGTGATTTTAGAACTGTGAGAAGGTCATTGACCTCTTATTTAAAGACTCCATCAAGAGGTAAGCTTAGAAGTACAGTAAGAGGTTATGTAGGAGCAAGTGGAGGTTCTAAAGTTATGGCAAATTCAGCCATAGGTGGTAAAAAATCTGCGAGTCGTTTTGTTGGTTTCTTGTCAGATGTAATACAGAGTGGAACTAAACAAGCCTTTCAAAAGCTTGGGATTGATAATTTGCAAAATTTAACAGCTCTAAGTGCGTTTACAAAGTTGGTAGAATTTCTTGCTCCTTCAACTAATCTGGCGGATGAACCGTATGCTCGTTCTGCTGTATCTGAAGTTCTTTCAAAAATGTTTGAAAAATTTGAATTGGAGGACAGAGATATAAAAGAATTAGACAATATTACACCAGAATTAGCTTTGGAATTTACTGAATTCTATATTTCTGAATATATCATTGATCGTTTAATGTCTGAATTAGGGAAAACCTTATATGATAAGGACTATAGCCCTAGAGTTGTTTTAGAGAGAGAGTATGAAGTTAAAGATTTTGTGAGGGAAGAAGTTAAGTTAGAACTATCTGAAATAAATTTCGATTCTAGAGGTCTTTCGGAAGAAGATGGGCAAAAAATTATAAATGAAGTATTTCAATATGCGTATTCAATTTTAGAAATATGAAAAGCACAAAGTTAATAATACAGCAAAATAAAAATGATGTAGTCGATACAAACGGCAATGTCATTGCTATACCGTCAATAATTGGTGATAATGCAATACAGGGGTCGTTATCTTCTAATGTTTCATATTTTCTGAAAAGTAGAAATTTGACTCTATCAGAAGATACTATTGATCTATTAAACTTAGCTCTTGCCGTTTATAGTCTTGATCAGTTGGTGTCAAGAAATGAATTTGGTCATTACCAATGGACAAGGAAATTTGAAATATCTCTTCCTGTGCTTAACATTGATAAATGGAATTCTATTTCAGAAGATATTGAAGAGGCTTTAGGATTCTTAAGTGGAGACTATTGGCATATATCATTGTCAAAAAGGAATGAGCACTGCATGGAGAGTAAACTTATAAGTACTGATGTAACTTTTGACAAAGTGTGTTTATTCTCAGGAGGGCTAGATTCTTTTATTGGGGCAGTTAAATTACTAGAGGAAGGTGATTTAGCTCTGGTTGGACATCACAAAAAAGGGGGATATGAGAAGGCTTCCCAACAGGATTTAATTTCTTCATTAAAAAAAGCTTATAAAGATAGAGATATACAGGATTTTTTATTTTATGTACAGCCGAGTAAGAAGAAAGAAAAAGACTTTAAAGGAGAAGATACTCAACGAGCAAGATCATTTCTTTTTCTTGTGCTAGGAGTAGTAGTTGCAAATACTTATGGAGATAATATCCCACTGTATGTTCCCGAAAACGGTTTAATATCACTCAATCTGCCCCTTACATATAGTCGTCAAGGAACTTATAGTACGAAAACGACACATCCTTTTTTTATAGATAAATTTGTCTCTGTAATGAAGGCGCTTGGGATAAATAATGAGATAATTAACCCATATCAGTTTCACACAAAAGGAGAAATGATAAAGGATTCTCCAAGGGAAAAGCTTGTTATTGAATTGTTTAATAAGACAATATCATGTTCAAAACCTGGGTATTATAAGCGATGGAGTAAAAAAGGAGAGGTGCACTGTGGGCATTGTATTCCATGTATAATAAGACGAGCTGCATTGCATAAAGTAGGTAAGGATAATCCTGACGATTATGTTTTTGATGTCAAGAAATTCGATACGTCTTATAATAAAGACAAGGGGGCTGATATTCATGCCTTTAAAATAGCTATACAACGCCTTATTGTTCAACGTAAATTGAATGTATTTGAACTTTTAAAATCAGGAAATATTCCAGAAGGAGGCATAAATGATTATCTTGAATTGGTAAGACGAGGAATTCTTGAGGTAGATAACTTTATTAAGGATTTGTAAAATGACACTAGTTGATACTCATTTTCATTTGGACTTGCATAAAGATGAATTAAGTGCAATTGAAAAAATAGAGGAAGGGAAAATATATACAATTGCGGTAACGAATGCACCATCAGTCTTTTTTCATACAAGAGATAAGTGTCGTAACTTAAAATATTTAAGAGCTGCTCTTGGATATCATCCAGAGGTGATTGGTCTGCGTCCTAATGAGATTGGGCTATTTGAACAGCAACTAGAACAGACGAGATATGTTGGGGAAATAGGATTAGATAAATCTGGTAGAAACAAAGATTCTTTTGAGCTGCAATTATCAATTTTTTCTAAAATCATTAATTTGTGCCATCGTGTAGGAAACAAAATATTGACAATACATTCTAGAAGGTCAGAAAAAGAGGTATTAGATATTCTTGGGGATAATTTTAATGGACGTGTTATCTTGCATTATTATTCTGGTTCAATAAGAAATTTGAAGTTAGCAATAAGAAGAGGTTATTATTTTTCAATAAATTACAATATGACTAAAACTAAATCTGGTAGAGAAATAATTGCACAGATACCTCTTGATAATATATTAACAGAGTCTGATTACCCTTTTCTTGATGTAGGGGTTTCTTTATCTGATTATTTGTTAGATACAATTCGGGAAATTTCTTTAATTAAAAACATGAAGGTGGAATTTGTTGAGAAACAGATATTTCTAAATTTTAAAAGAGTGTTAAGTTGATTTTAGAATCTATGTATAAGGAAACTATACGAAATTAATAAGTTTTTAAGGAGGAGCCCGCTCTCAGCAAAAGCAAGTAGAGGAAGTTGTAAATTTTATCAAGGTTAATAATTACCTATAATTATTAACCTATATTATTTTTTGAAATTTTAGAGAGATGTTAAAAATTAAAGCGTATTTTTAGAATTTATGTTTATTTTCGCACGTAATTATAATTAATCCCAACAGTTAGATTGCTAAGAAAATTATTCATCATAACAGCTCTGCAATTTCTTGGAATATTTGCTTTTGCTCAACTTCCAGAAATTAAACTTCCTACTCAAAGTTCTTTGGCTTCGAAAGCTAGTATTGGCATGAAGTCAACTAGTAAAACTAATATACCGCCAAGTGTTTATCATATTCGGGATATAGCTAAAAGAAATCAGGTGATCATTGAACGAGATATGAAAAGGCTAGAGGAACGGTTAAGGAGTGAGCGAAAACGTAATACAGATATTGAGAATATCTTGAAACAAGAGGTTAACTATAGCCTGCCATTGCTTAAGAATCTAAAAGGAACACAATCATATTATCAGGCAAAAGATGAGCTTGTTTCAATGTTGGAAGGGAAACAGGAATTGAGTCTTATAAAAGCAGTGTACTTAGTAGAGAATGCATTTTTTGAGAATACTGCTGATTTTCAAACTTATGACAAGAGTATTGCGAATATTGCTGCCTTTTGCGAAAGGGCAATGGCTCAGGAGGGAGTAAATGAGATAGACGATTTGGCAAAGAATATGATGATTTTCAGGTTCTTTGCTGATACTTTAGAAGTCAAAGATAATTCAGCAGAAGAGACTGTTAAGCATTTTCCTATCAGATATGATTTTGACGATATTTTTGGTAAGCAGGACTGGACGAAAATGTTTGTTATAAAAACAATAATGACACAATCGGGGCAGTGTCATTCATTGCCTCTTTTGTATTTAAGTATTGTGGAAAAAATGAATTCAGGAAATGCTTGGCTAGCATTTTCACCATCTCACACTTATGTAAAAGTAAAAGGTAGAGATGGTAATCTATACAATTTAGAACTTACAGCGGGAAAAATTACATCTGACTACTGGGTAGTGGGTTCAGGATTTGTTAAATCTGAGGCAATTAGGAATGAGATTTATCTTGATACTTTAAGTAAAAGAGAAACTATTGCGACCTCTCTTGCAGACCTTGCTAATGGCTATATCTGGAAATATGGTTATGATCCTTTTGTAAAGGATTGCATTGATAAAGCACTGGAATATCATCCAAACAACATTTATGCTCTTAAAATAAAAGCAAACTATAACACTGTTCATTTTGGATATGTTAATAAGCAAATGATACAGAGAGGAGTTGATAATTTGGAGAAATTGAGACAATTTCCGAAGGCGATGGAAATTCTGGAGCAACGCAATAAAACATATAGACAAATTGATAATTTGGGTTTTTCAGAGATGCCACCCGAAGCTTATCAAGACTGGTTGCAGTCGATTGAACAAGAGAAGTTTAAGCAAGAACATCAAAGTGGGCTTATGAATCTGCAAAAAAGTATTATTAAGTAGTGAAAAGGAGTTGGAGAATAGTATGGATAATGCTGATTTGCGTTCTGTTTAATTTTGACGGCAAAGCTCAGCACGAGGATTCTGATATATCGAAAGTTCAATATGAAGAAGCGAAAATTGAACTAACGAATATGTTGGCAAATGACTCTCTTTTGAATTTTAAGAGAGCCGTTTTTGTTACAGAGAATGCTTATTTAGGTAATTCATTAGACTACAAGATATTTTGTCGTAATATTGAAAACTTAAAGAGGATTGCTCAAGAAATAATTAAGAAGCAAGATCTGGTTTATGACTTCTCAGATAAGGAAAAAGTTTCTAAGTAT
Source organism: Bacteroidales bacterium (assembly GCA_025210735.1). Lineage (GTDB taxonomy): Bacteria > Bacteroidota > Bacteroidia > Bacteroidales > UBA6680 > UBA6680. Next base: position 181,522 of record JAOARD010000076.1, on the reverse strand, counting down.
TCTGCGGTATATACGTTAATGACAGACACTCTCACAGTAGCCCTAGATTCAAATTTATATGCTTTACACTTTCCATATGGTTACGACTTCGAGGACTTTAATGGGGTGAAAGATTGGTCTAAAATGTTTGTCTCAAAACTATTGGCAAATCATTCGGGCAATTGTCATTCTCTACCTTTTCTATACAAAATAATTGTTGAAGAACTCGGTGAGAGGGCTTATTTGGCTCTGGCTCCAAACCATATTTATATCAAGTTACAAAGTGAAAAAATGGGATGGTACAATACAGAGCTAACATGTGCTGCATTTCCGATAGATGCATGGTTAATGACTTCTGGATATATTCATATGAATGCAATTAAAAGCGGTATTTATATGGATGCCCTGAATCAAAAGCAATCAGTAGCATTGTGTTTAGTTGATTTGGCAAAAGGATATGAAAGAAAATTTGGTACAGGAAGTGGAGATTTTATAATTGAATGTTGTGACTTAGCGTTGGAATATTTTCCACATTACATTAATGCATGGTTATTAAAGGCAGAAACGCAAAAGAAGATATTTGTTAATCTCATGAAACAAAGTAATGCTAAGGAAGTTTCTGAACTGTTTATTAGCAACAGTTCTGCTAAAAAGCTATTTAAAGACATGGAGAGAAATTACGGAAAGATTCATAAGTTCGGTTATAGGAAGATTCCAGATGAGATGTATTTCAACTGGCTTCAATCTTTAAAAACTGAAAGAGAAAAATATACAAACAGGAATATGAACCCTAGTTTTAAGAACTAATAATTTAAATAATATGAGAAAGTTATTTATCCTTTGTGCTTTGTTGCTGCTGATGTTTGCAGGAAATAATATTAAGGCACAAAACCCTTTTAAGGAATACGGTTATGACCCAGGTGTTTTAACATTGAGTAATGGAAAATATAATGAGTTTTTTAACAATGATACTATTGTTCAGATAGGTACCATTTTTTTTAACACTATCACAGAAAAAGTAGTTGCTTACATTGAACCTGATACGATTGCTGATGAAGTTGCCTATGAACCAGAGGTAGTTAGTAGGTGGCTTGCACCAGACCCTTTGGCTGAGAAATATGTTGAGTGGTCTCCATATAATTACACTTATAATAATCCTGTATTGTTTATTGATCCCAATGGAATGGAAGGGGTTGTTGTTACAGGTGGTGAATATGATAGTGAGAAACGATATAAATATAATTTTGTAGAAACATCAATCAATCAGCTACAGAAACTGGTTGATGCAGGAGGAGACGAGCCAATTACATGGGCGGTGATGAATGTAGGATATTCTGATTCAGACATTGAAAAATTTCAGGAAATTGCTGATAAAATGGGAGTGAATTTGCAACTGGTTGGTTCTGCGGAAGAGCTTACAAATTATCTCAACTCAAAGGATGTCGGAAGTTCAGAATTATCAGAAGCAAGGGAAGGAGATCAAGTTACAAGTTTAGCCGTATTTGGTCATGGATTCGCTGGCTCTGCTGAGTTTGGTTATGGGCAGGGAGATGCTGCACAAGAGAAATTTTCTTGGGGTATGAATGAAGCAAGTAACTTGAATGCCGGAGCATTTAATAATGCACAGATTGACTTTTATACTTGTAACGCCGGAACTGATGTAAACAGTACTGGTTTTTCAGGGAACTCTCTTATAAGAACAGTGGCGAATACAACAAACTCAACAACCACTGGATATTGGGGTAGAACTGATTACGCAACAATGAATCGTGGACAATCTTTTAGTAATAAGCTTAACAGATTCTTTAATGGTTTTAATACAAGAGGAAGTTTGTATTTACCCACTCCGGGAAGAAAGGGGAGAACAAAAATAAGGTCAACTAGAGTAAAATTGGTGAGGTAGTTATGAAGAGTATTATATTAGTTTTTATTTCGGTAGCTTTTCTCTTTTCTAGCTGCCAAAGAGCAGATAATCTGAAATTAGAGGAATCACAAGTTGGTTTTACAAGTATTCAGGAATATCAAAACAGTTTAAATCTAAAAAGAGATAGTGTTGATAGCGATAATCACGCGACATTTATATTTGCTAACAATCCACATAATATTAATGAAAAATACGTTTTATCAATCTCTTTAAACAATAGACAGATTTATTTTGGTGAGTTTACAAATGCGATTGAATTAGATTTAGGCAAAATTGCTGCGGAAGATAGAGTTAATATTTCGTTTGAGGTTTTGACGCCCAAGCTAGGAGATATCCATTACTTACACAGGTTTAATAGTAAGAGTGTGTTTTTTTGGAGAGAAAACTACAGGTTCGTATATCTATGCTTTTTACCACACAATCATGATACCGACAGAATGCAGGCTTTCCCACAGGTTCAACAGGTTATTCAGTAATGAGTTGTCAAAAGAAGGGCTACAGTCAGAAACCAATAGATGATTAATATAGGTTAAGGAGGAAGCATCCCGCAGCAATAGCAAGTATGCATTGTTATGTACACGGTAAACCGTTTCCAGTAACAATGCAACTTGGCAAATGGGGATGCTCCCCCTATTTGCATTTACCCCCTTTCGAAAAAATTTCATTTTTTCTTATAGATCAGCAACTGAAAAAGAAACCGGACTATCTTCCATGCCAATGAAAGAATAGATCCGATTAATTTACCAATAAGAGAGAATAGCTCTCCTAAAAATTTCATTACACTTGCATCTTTACCGAACAACCATTGGATTATCTTTCTAAAAATAATCACAACTAAAATGATGGATAATATCTTAAACAACATATCAGAATCATTTTAGAGTTTGGCACGACGCTTTAATTTACCATTCTTAAACCACGGTTTTATTTTCTTAATAAATACTGGTTTGAGGTTAGAATGAACGAATATTGCTTGAGAACTTTTCATTGTGGCTATTTCCTCTGGTCTCATTAGTGGAACACCCATCTCACGCATCCTATTTGAATTACTGCCTGTAAGTCCGGGTTCTTCATATTTTACTGTTTGTGTTCCTAGTGTTCTGGATAAATCCTCACAGGTTTTATGACTGAGTCCAGGAAAGAATATTTTACTGGCACATCCTCCGTTCAAGATAACTGAAGCATCCGCTTGCCCATATAGGTTTTCTAGCTGCATAATATCCTGAAGAATGATTGATAGACTCACTTTGCGCTTACGTAAAGTGGTGATTAGTAGGCTGAAATCATTGATTTTGCCTATGTTCGCAAATTCATCGAGAAAGACAAACATTGGCAGATATGGTTTATTTTTTTCAGCCAGTTTCATGCAGAAGCCAAATAGTTGTGTATAAAAAATATTTAATATGAATCGAGCATAGCGAACCTCGTTCTCTGCAATAATTATGAACAGCGCTGTTTTGCGTTCTCTGATTTGCTCAAAACCGATGCTGTCACTGCTTGTTATTTCTCTTATTTCTGGATCAGAAAAGACAGACATCGAACTCTTACTTGTTGATAAAATGGAGTTTATAACCTTTTCATCCTGAGACAGAAATGATTTAAACTCCTCAAAACTATCATTATCTAAGCACTCAACCATTAGCTGGTTAACCTCATCCTGATTATGACCAAACAGATTGAGGACTCTATAAACCTCACCTAAAGTTTGTTGCTCAATAGGTAGTTGCTTTACCGCTCTGATTACCAGATTAACGATTAATTTTGCTGAATCCGTCCAGAAAGAATCTCCTTGATTATTATTGTTTGCAGTATCTATCAGTAAATCTGCAATCTTACGTGTGTCAGAGTGCGTTATGGTGCGACTTAAAGGATTGTAGGTGTTAGAGTTTACGATATCTGTAAAATTTAACACTTTTATGTCATATCCTTTCTTTTCTAAATATCCTTTACAGGTAGCCAGTATTTCGCCCGCCGGATCGGTTACAGCGAATGAATATTTGGTCATGTTCAGAATGTTTGGAAGGATATATGCCGAGGTCTTACCGGAGCCTGTAGGTGCTGTTATGGCTATGTGGGTAAATGACTTACGTAAATCCAATCTTCTGACCCCATCAATTACAAGTCCTGAATTTCTTTTATTCAATAATCTTCTACGAGCTGTTCCTCGTAGAAACTCTGCATTTCCATGTACCTTTTTGTTGTTTGATAATCCAAACAACCATCTTATTATATTCCAAAGCATAATTTTATCGTTCTAAGTTTCTTGTTTTATCTTTTTTCCGCTTCATTATTGCGGTTAATTCATCCATCCTTTTGGCACCTTTTTGAAGACTTTTAAGCTGCTCTTGGGATATGTTGAGAGATTTGAAGCGATATCGCCTCTTTTGCCACAAAAGACCGTTTACCTTGTCTCTGTATTTGTAGAGTTCTAATCCTTCTGTAATAAGTCGTTTAAAGAAATCATCACGACTACTGGATTGAGTGAAGCAATCATGAACAAGTTTCCGAACTTGCTCTTTTTCTGAAGATCTTCCGGTTCGCTTTTTAACCTGAAACTCTTTCTCTGAAACCTTCTCTTTTTCCAGAGCCACATTCTTTTGCCACTTATCCAGATAAACTATTGAGTTGGATAATTCAGGATATCGTTCCCGTTGATACTGTTCCATATCTAGCCTGATTTGCTTGAATTGAGACTTAGACAACCTGATTGATTTAGCACTCCTATAGCCATTACTTGAAAAGCAAAAATGAATATGAAGATTCTCACTTAAGTGTGGTTGTGCATAACACAAAGCATTATCTCCTCTGAGCTCAATGAATTTTCTGGAAATATCTTCCAAAATATTTAGGTCTATTTTAGAGCGATCATTAGGAGAGAAGCTCAAAATTTCGTGGTATAAAACCACGGAATTTTTACGCTTATTTTTGAATTGGAAGTTCTCAGTAAATTCCTTGATAATGCTCTCTTTATCCGTTGAACGGAGGTTGTGGAGAATCTGAAATGTTTTATCCATTTCGTATCTGCCATTATCTGACATGATATATGAGATAAGGTCACGAAATCTTTTACGACGATGGCTATGACTTTTTATGATCATACCCGACACTCATTGATTATCGATTGAAGAGTGGTGGCATATTCAGGATTCTCTTTGAGTAACTTTCTCAGAAAATCATTCAAGGTTAATGGTTGTTGGAGAGCTGTACTAATCCGATCTTCCAATTCATTTAGGTGTTTCTGGATTTGAGACAAGGTAGATTCCGACAAACCTTTGGCGTGTGTAAATCTAACAAGCTGATTTACGTTGTTTCCAATCTTTCTGATACCAAGCTCTAAGTTGTTTAGTCGGTTGATATCTGGAACCAAGTACTCTTTTTGAACGTAAGATATGGCGCTTAATTTAATGAAGCGTGCGAGTTTTAGACCATGTTTCTCAGATTCTTCAGAAAGCAGATCATGCTCATCCTTTGTCATAAAAAGCTCACTTCTGAAATGTTTATTACGGAATCTTTGTAACCTGGCTCTGTTTTGCTCTCTGCGGAATTGTGATGTGGCTTTTGCAATCTCTTCATCTGTTCCGTTATCCAAAAGATTCAGAGACCTTAAATAATCATAAAGGGCTTTATTATTCATTGAAATTTGTTTTAAGATTTAAAAATTAGAGTTCCAGATTTTTATCTAAATCCTTCTTTTTCTCCATTTCTGCTAACTCTTGCCGACGTTTGATTTCTGGAAGCAGTTCCGGGCAGTGTTCTGATATTGTTCTTTCTCCACAGTACTTATCTACCTCCAAAGGCAAATTGAGTGGTGGGCAACGTAAATCTTCTAACTCCTTGATGCTAAAGTAGCCCCATTCGTTTTCTAGAAGTTTTACGTATCCGAAGGCAATATCATCTTCGTGTAGCTCTGTGATAAACCAACTTCCTGATCCACAAGGGTTAAATAGTTTAACCACAACTACGGGATCAATGGTGTTTTCTTGGGAACCAATCTGTCTTAGTCTTTCGCAATTTTTTTCATTTATTAAATTCATAAAAATAAGTGTTAGAAATTAGAGGAGGGGCAACATAACCCATGAGTCCCTCCTTAGCCAAATTGAATTTTAAAGTTCTTGAGTTAGTTCTCTATTCTTATTCTTTTTGATTGATGAAAGTTCTTCGTGACGAGAATTAATTTTCTGCTTAGCCCGACCAGTGTAGTAACCTTTACTAAATCCGATAGAATAATCAGATTGAGGGTTGGCTTCTAGCACCTCTCTTATTCGATTCGAAAGATCATCTAATTCCTCCATGTCAGCGAAGAATAAACCGAGATTATATCCAGACTTATATTTTGTTATATCCATAATGGTTTGTTTAAAATGTTGATTTCAAATTACTTTCCAGATACTTGTCGATGCTCTCGGAGCAGTAGAGGATAATTTTCCTGTGGTCACTGTCTTGGGTATAGGCAATTTTGCCACTGCTTCTCAGTCTCCAAAGGTGACTACGGCTGCTGATTCCAAGCCTTGAAAGAGCTTCTTTTTCTGTTATAAAGCGCTGAGGAATTGGAGTCTGTAGTTTGGAGAGGAGTTCATTAAAGAGCTCCTCCAAATCATTTTTACTTGCGATAATTATTTGATCTTTATCCATATTTTTGAGGCTTAACGGTAGGTGATTGATTTAACTCCTAACGACTTAAACAGCACAGTCCAGTATTGAGGCAGGATTGCATAAGAGGTGTTGGTATCCATCTCTTTGGCAGGGAAAATTACCGTGATTTCAGAGACTTGTTTTAGGCAATCTCTTGCTAGTTGATACCGTTGTTGAACCCTTTGATAGTCTTCTTTTCCCAATAACTGAGCCTGGTTGTATGTGGTTACTTTTTTAGTCCTATTTCCGCAAGCTAACTCCCTGAAGTGGGAGCACTCCTGCATATCGCTGAAATAGAAGCTCTTGATTGGCTGTTGCGTTTCTTTTGAGAAATCGGAAAGCAGCTTAATAGTACCGATAACATCCGTACTTGATCCAGTAAGCGAACTTGAAAATGCTTTATCAAGAATCTTTTTACTAAATCTCTTTTTATAGGAACGGAGTCTTTTAGCGTATTTTACTTTTGCAATTCGGGCTTCACTTGAACTCATCCGTCCTGTTTGGGGCTTCGGTGGTCTGTATGTGAATTCGTACTTATTGGCTAAACTTGATGTGTTCTCGAAGATAAATGATAGAATGATTTTATCTCCAGCTTCTTGTACGTTTTTTTTGACTATTTTTCTAAGCCACTGGCAATTATTTTCATGCACCAGGGAGTCTTGTTCGACACTCATGGTTTTATCTATAAATACAACAGTTGTTCTGTCTTGTGCGGTTGCCGTCGAAATTAATCCGAATAAGAAAATTGCTAACGAGGCTGTAATAAATGATATCGATTTCATAATCTCTAATTTTTGAAGTTTGTTATTGTTTGATGGTTTTGGGTGACTTGATATTTAACTCTTCTACTCGTTCTTTGGATAAGACCTTTTCCCAAAAATGCTTCTGTCCGTACAACTGGATAACTTCCTTTTGAATAACTATTAACTGGTCGTAGCTCGTTATGAAATATTCAAGGTTTGCTCGTAACTCACTCAGAAGGTCTTTTTGCTTTTGAATTTTCTTTTTGAGTTTCAATGCGTCGTTGTACAAATCTGCCATACAAAATAAAACTGCGCCACAGGCCATTGTCAGCAAACCGATTAGTCCAATTGCAATGAATTTTACAGTGGTGATGAATGGACTTTCACCATTTAATTCAGCCTGTAGTGCGCTTAACTCTGATTCTAATGCGCTAGTGTCTTCACCATATCCCTCGGCCTCACTGATACTTGAAGATAAGTACTCCACTCGTGCTATAGCATTCGATTGATTGATTTGATTCAAATTAGTTATCCCCAGTGTCATAGCATTAAGAAAAACTAATCCAACTAAAACGAAGAGTATCGTTTTTTGTATTGAACGGAGTAACACATTGTTCTCTTTAATCCACATCTTTATGTGCTTCATGGAGACCACCTGAACAAATTTTGCGAACATCACTGCAAGCATTCCTAAGAAATACGATTTGGGCGGAAGTAATCCAAAAGCATTTTCAGCAATAGATACATAGATTAAAAACTCTCCTGATACTCCAAATATCACGACAAAGGATAGGAGCCAGATCTTGAACTTTGAGGCAAATCGTAAAGAGTTAGCCTTTGATTGGAGGTGTTGTATGAAATCATTTTTTTCCTGCGCGTCCTTTTCTCGTCTAGTTTGTCCTTTGAAATGATAGGATTTCTTAATTCGTTTGTTAGCCTCAAAGGAATGATAATATTGCTCGCCAATCCAACTTAGCCATAGCCCTAGATTTAACTCATCCTTTACTACGTCTGGTATACTATTGGGATACTTATTTGCGTTCTCGTCTTTAAACTGAGTTCCACTTACATATGGGAACTCCTGATTCGTTTTCTGTTCCATAAATCTATTATTTTGATAGTTCAACTTCTAGTCCAGCGTCTTTCGCTCTTCCTTGTCCGTTTCTTAGGTTTTTAATGCTATCCAAACTCTTTTGTCCATCTTTGTTAAGATGCCTCTTTGTAAGACTTGGGTTTTCTTTTAGCTTTCTTATTAAATGGTCTTTTACTTCACTTTGAGCAACTTCTTTGAAGTGTTCGCTTTTGAGATTGGCTAAAAGGCATTCATCTCTTTCTTTTTGAATCTTTTGGGATAGAAGACTATGGTTTGCTTCAAGAATATTTTTGGTTGAAGTAGCACCTTTGACAAAATTCTCTTCACACTCCACCTTTGCCCTGGCTATGTAGTCATCCTTAAATATTTGCTCGAACTCTAAGAGCTGTTCTCTTTGATCTTCAGTTAGGTTCTCTGAGGTAAGATCGTGATATTCCTCCTCGCTGGAAATAAGCTCTAACCTGACCTGAAACTCTTTCTCGATAGTGTCTCTTTTAAGTATTTCTAAGGTGTTGAGAGCTGACTCCCCAAAGCTCTTCATTTTGTAGGCGTCGTGAATATTGCCAAAGCTCAAACTTTGAAACTCTTTTCTGCCTGACATTGCCAGCAAGCGAAGCACTATTTGCGAAAAGTCAAAGGTGTTATCTGAAATTAAATCCAGCGTATTGATGTACCTTTTTTCGGCTTCTGAAGACTTGGAGTGTGGTACATAGGTAACATTTGATGAACCTTTACCACGTCTAAAAAAATTTCTTATCCAATTCATAGCTTTTCGTTTTTATTGTTAGAAATTCTGTTGAGTGAAAATTTTGTAGTAGCAGATTGCTATCACGATAAATTTGAGAATAATGATGAATATCCAGATAATGGTGGAGTCATCCATCTTTTCAAGTTTTCTTGAAAATTTATTTTTCATATCACATTATTTTTTAGGTTAATAAAAGTTGTTACTGAAAAGTGTGCATAGGTATATTGCAGTCAGTAAGCTGATAATAATCCATATGCAAATCCCCATGAGGAGACGGTTATCTTTATCTCTCATAATAATTAGGTTTGTGCCCAGAGATACTCTGGGCATGGTTGATTACTGGATTTGTTGCCACTCTTTGGGAGTCATGTAGGTACACGCCTCGTAATACTGGTGAATGTTTAACTCATTCCACCAGTTTGATTCTGTATCTGACTTAGAGCTGATGCTCTTTTCTTTTTGAAAAGCCTCCACCTTGTAGAGTGGCTTTTCATCTTTAATTTTTTTTCTCATAATTCTATTTGATTATGAGAACCGGTTCTCGTATTTGCTAGCTTGAATTTTCAACAGTTTATAACAGCCTCATTTATTCTTTCAGTTTGTTTATGATAGATGTTATTCGTCTGTAGAATTCTGTTCGCAATGTATGGGAAATAAGACACTTTGTTTTTGATTACAAGTGTGTTCTAAGTGTTTTCTAAGTGTTGTTTTTTACTCGTAAATCCCTGAATATGAAAGCAGAATCTGGAATTGTGTTTTGTTGGAAAAAAGATGTTTTCTAAGTGCTTCCTAAGTGTGATATTTCTTCGTAAAGTCCTGAATAACTGGGTTTTATTAGAAAGTATAATTTTTTGGAAAAAATATTTTCTAAGTTTAACTGTGCAGATGATTATATTTCTGTTATGTCTCGATACATGAAGTTTTTTTGCGAGTATTGAAGTGAAGACATAGTTTTATCCCGTTTTTGAAAAGGATATGGACTATTGTATATGTGTCTTTTGGCATCTATTGCCCAAACATCTTCTGGTAAATGCATAAAATAATCGTGTACCGGATTGAATTCTCTTACAAAAGAGCGACCTGAATTTGTATAAATTCGACGTCCCAAACTGTTCATTCCAAGCTCAGGGTTATCCAGAGGTAGGTTATTCCACTTACCTTCTCTAAAAATACCATATGTTCTGTTTTTCTCTTCTTCATCCGAAACAGCAGATATATCGAAAGCACTACAAATTATATGTACTTTTTTCTTTACGGCTAAAGTCTCAGACTTAATTAAGTCCTTTTGTCCTTCTCGTCCGTATTCATCTCCATCATAATTCCAAAAATCTGAATCTTCAGCTTTTACGAAGTATTGTCTTCCGTGAAGCCCACTTTTTAAGGAATCAACACCGAATATTATTTCTTTAGCTCGTTTAATTCCTTTTAATACAGAATCAATCTTATCAACACCTTCTTGTCCAATTAAATCAAGAACACTCTTGCTGGGATAACATTTTCCGTCAAAAGATGCAGTTCCTTCTGAATCATTGGGAACCAACGTCCACTCAGAGTCATTAATTTCGAATACATGGGGATTCTTAGAATTAAACATAAGGTATATTTACATGATATTGCTATATTAGCATGACGTTACATATTGTCAATGTCATTGTACTATGAAAAAATTACCTACTATTTTTGAATTAGTTTTTCTAAGGATATATCTTGAAGATTATGATGGAGCAAAATCTGTGTTTTCCGAAGACTATTCCGTTAAATCTTGGAAAGATTTTCAAAAAGTGTTTTCAAAAACAGTGTGCTCATATTTTAAAGATTTTGAGACAAATAAACCTATTAACATAGGTAATTATGATAAGAAGAATTGGAACAATAACTTCAAAACAAAAAACAAAGTTCCCAAAATTATTGATAAGGAAGACTTTAAGAGAAAATATATAACGAGAAATATAAAAACTAGATATCCTGAATCTTTGACTTCAGATATGGACACAAGACTTCATAAGAACATAAAAAGAAGTATTGCATTTGTATTAGGATTTTTTCATTGGGATCACTTAGAGGAAGATAAGGCTTGTGGTTATAAAAAATTAAAGAATCTTAAACCAGAATTATTTAAACCAGAAAATCTTGCCATTATAGAGAAGTTGAAAGACAAAGCTATTAAGGAGAAAGAAAGACTAGACAAAGAGAAAGAAAAGCCTGTTACTGAAGAAAGTTTTGAAACTGTACCATTTTGGAAGAAAAGACCTAGGAGATGGTCTTATTTATTGGTGCTATTATTAATTATTCTGTTGCAGAATGATGAAGTAAGGATAAGGAAAAAGGAAAAAGAGAAAGATGAAACTATTCAGGTAAATCCTAAAAATATAAAAGCAACTTTAGATTCGAAAAAATCAACTACTTTTCATGACCGAGTGAATGAAACAGATGTGTTAATTTTATCTTTTAATAAAGGTACCTCAGAAATCTTTCCAGAATGTTTAGAAGAAGACATGAGAAGAGTTTTAGAAGAATTTCCAGACATAAAAATTGGACGTAGAGATTCTTTTATCAATACAAATGATAAATCTCTTAATATAATGCATGATAATGCAAGGACAATAGGACGGACAGAGGGGGCAAAGATTGTACTTTGGGGGAAAAGAATTAAAGATGATAAAAGTAAAAAGGTAAAAACATACTCATATATAACTATTGTTGATGAGATTGACACCAAATATATTGATAGCAAGGATTATACATTAAAACCTTATTTTCTAAATGAAATTGAAGTACCAGAAGAACTGCTAAAAAAGGGAAGTTTCTTGGCTAAAATGGTTTATATCTATAAATTATTTGAGGAGAAAAGGAGTGAAGAGACAATTTTGCTTTGCCAAAAACTATTGAATGACCCTTATTGTCCACCAGAAATAGTAAGGGTATTAATGCATGTTATTGGTGACTCAAAAATTATTCTTGTAAATGAAAGTAAGTTTCAACTATCAAGCTATGAGTCAGCCATGCAGACATATTTTGAATTATTGGAAGAATTTGATGGTGATATTTTTGCTCAATTAAGGATAGGGCAACTTTATTTATTATTGAACAACTACTCTAAGGCCTTAGAGTATCTTTTGCCTGTTGCTCAATCTGATCACGAAGAAGAGTCTAAAACTGCATATCGGCACCTAGCTTGGGTAAGTGCACAAAAATATTATGGATATTCAAACAGAGGAAATATTGGTGTTCCAAATATAGAGAATCCATTATTCAACTTAGATAAGGCCTTTCAATACATCCAGAAAGCTGTTGTTAATGATCACTATGAGACATTACTTTTTAAAGCAAAGATTTTAACGAAAATGGGAAGATTAAATGAGGCGATTCAAATATATTTAGAATTAAAGAATCATATATCTAAGGATTACAGGCTATATTATGAACTAGGAATGTCATTGGTATTAAATAGGCAATATTTTAAGGCTATAGAATCTTTTGAAACATCAATAAAGGAGAATCCAAAATCTACAGCATCCTACAAGAGATTAGGAGAGCTTAATTATAATTTGGGAAAGGTTTATGAAGCAAAAAAAATGTTTATGAAAGCTGATGCTTTGAACAATAGATCGGTTATGACAATAAAATTTTTAGCGTGTTCTTATATCATATTAGATAATGATATAGATTCTGCTGTTTTACAATTAATGAGATTGCCAGAATTCAGAGGTAAAAAAGGAAAACCTCAATATAGTCATTATAAATCTATACTGAATCCTCCGATAAATCTTATAAATCCAAATACAATTACCTTTAGAGAAGCACAATAATAGATCATTATTTATATTGAGCTAGATTATAGGAAATCATTAGGAGAATTAATTAAAAAATATACAAACAAAGAGTAACTTTATATATCTTTGTAACCGTAATTAATGAAATTAAACGTATAAGAATAGAAGATAAGAAAGTATAAAAATATAGCGTAGCTACTTTTTTCAACAGAAAATCGCCAAATTTTAAGAGATGAAGAAAAGTATGCAGTGCGTCCGTATGGGCGTGTCCTTGGCATATTATAAGTTCATCTCGGGTGTTTGGCGATACCACTGTTGACTTAGCTAAGGTTCACGCTCTTTCTGTTAAATATCCTTTTAGAACCTTGAAGGATTAAAACCAAATGAGATGAAGAAACAAAAAAATCGCCAAAGAAACAGTTTCCTAATTTTCGCACTACTTGCATGTACTGTATTTGCCTTTCCGGTATTTTCACAGAAGAAAATAGTTAAAGTAGATTACTCAAAGAGGTCGAATATACTAAACCCTGACACATTGAGTAATAAATATCAGAAGATGGTATTTAAGCACTTCATAAAGCACTCTTACGAAGATTTAAATAAGATGGAGATTGCGGACATAAAAAGGGAGCTTTTATCCATTGGCATACCAAAAGACAAGAAGAGCTTTGGAGCCGCTGCATCCTTTTTTCTTATCACGTTAAAAAACCATAAAAAATCGTGTGAGCAATTTGCTGAATTTAATGATCTTGCACCGTAAATTTCTTGAAATTAATATGTTGTGAATATCAATTCGTTCTGGTATAATGCAGCGATGCTAGAACGTTCAGAGTATGGGGAAGCTGCGCTTAAATCTGTTGACTCGTCCGAGTCAACAGATTCTCATGAGAATCTGCCTCAAATAGATTTGGAACAACTTAATTCTGACGCAAAACAGCGAGAAAATCAACGAAAAATACATCAGGGAATAGAGAATAAAGACCGCCAGAAAGCAGACATAGAGCTAGAAAGTAATCTGAGTGAACTTGATGGAGGTATTGTTGATGAAGAGAACCTAACGAATTTTATCGATAAGAATTACTCAGGAAGTAAAGAGGTCTTTAAAGCAGCTAAAGATTACATTGATTTGCAGAATGCTATTGGTAATTCTGTGCCTGAAGCTGATTTGAAAAAAATATTGAATGATAGTGAGAAGGAGAAATCGGTAATTTCTAAAGGTGATGAGGTTATTGCCTTTAAGGAGAAGTTGGTAGCAGAGGGAAAATCTCAGACGGAAATATTAAGTAAATTGATAGCTTCATACGAAGGTGATGAGAGCGTTTCAGTGTGGGTAGAAAACTGGAAACAGATGTTGGCATTGCACAACTATGCAAAGTCAGATTTAGACACAAGTGACCAGAAAGCTGTAGAAAGTATCTTGTCTAATGTTGATATAACCTCAGAAAACTCTTTTGATACAGCATTGAAAACAATTGCAAGTAGTTCAGAAGTTAGTGATTCAGCTAAAGAGAAAATTGTTACTAAGTTTGGAAATATCTCTACGATTAAAGATATGGATGCAACTTTGACAGACCTTAAGGAGCAGAAAGAAAAGTTAGGTGAGGTTGTTTCCCGAAAAGAAGAGAATAGGGATTTGATTAAAAGCGATATATCCAAACTAGAAGCTAAATTGAATGACCCGGAAATTACAGAGCAGGAGAGGAGTAATCTGGAAAAGGAATTGGCAGAGAAGAAGCAGGAGTTGGAAACTGTAAAAGTTGAAATAACCAGTTTGCAAGAACAGATTCCAGAGAAGATCTCTTTCCCGTTGAGAAATGGTTTTTCTGCTGTGTTAAATTCGGATGGAAGTCGTTCGATTCAGATTGATGGATTAAACTTTGTTCTGAAAATTCCTGATAACAAAATGCCGTTTCAGGGACGTAAGAACGTGTTAACTGTTAATACAGCGTTCACTTATGGTGCACTCCGTAACTCAGGAATTGAAAGCTTGTTTAATCCAGAGCTGAATAATGCTGATGTACCGAGTAGAGACCAGAGAGTATTTTGTAGCAAGATTCTTACATCACTTGGCTATCCAGATAGTGAGATTATTTCTGAGTTACAAATAGTACAGTTAAACAAAGATTTATCGTTATTGAGAAATAAAAACAGCAACACTTCAGGTTTTGAAGATATTACCGCTCTGGGTATATGGGATGATTCGAATAAACAAATTGATACAAACCGATTAACAGATTGTTTGAGTTACATTAACAAAAATAGGGGGCGGGATGTCGGGTTTTCGGACTTATTAGAGAAGTAGGGGTTTGTTGGTGGATCACTAATTGAAGTCTGAATAAGCAAAGATAAGAGGATATAAATAACATTTGAACAAGAACAAGCCCTTTGGGTTTTATCCAAAAAATCTTCCTTTTCTACATTCTTTGAAAAGAGTATTTTTTGAATAAAATTCTTGCACAAAGTCATTTATATACAAATTGGTGCTTATCAGATTACAATGAGTTCGTCTCTTCATAAGTGAGGTTATTGTGTGATTAGTTTGTTGTAATCATCTAAGACATCTTTATTGAAGCTATCCAAGTATATCTGAGTCGTCTTAACATCTTCGTGTCCCATGCCTTCTGAGATAACAGCCACCGGAACACCTTTTCTTTTGGCAATAGTTGCCCAGGAGTGTCGGGCTACGTAGCTTGTTAATGGTGTTTCCATTCCTATCATTTCGCCAATCTCTTTTAATTTCTTGTTGTACACTCTGCGTCTTTGGGCAATATCTCTAAACTCTAAAACAGAATCGCCAACACGTGTGATAATTGGGAAGATATACTCATCGTATTTTTTGCCTTCTAGGTAGTGGCTCAGGATGCCATTCATCTGTTGAGTAATCTCTATGCTATAAGCTTTATTGGTTTTGTGTCGCTTATACTCTAAGCGACCATTTGAGAAGTTATTTGGTCTAAGGAATGCCATATCTATAAAGTTTATTCCCATAGCATAGAAGCTGAATAGGAAATAATTTCTAGCGTGCCAGATACGAGTTCCTTCCGTAAGTTCAAGATCTTCGATAGATTTTATAAAATCTCTGGTAACGGCTCTCTTCTTGGTCTTTTCACGTTTTATTGAATAATCCTTGAACGGGTAGAAGTCTCGTTTAACGTGCCCCTCTTTAATTGCTCGATTGTAGATAACTCGGATATTACGCATATACACACCAAGCGAATTAATTGAATTGCCTTTATTGCGGTGTTGAGCTTCGAAGCTTTTTAGGAAAGAGTAGTCCAGTTGCTCGAATTTAAAATCAACATCATTTTTGAATCTCTTAACAGCGTTCAGCATGTCTTTAATTGAGCTTGCGTAACTGAATCTTTTGGACTCCTTGAACTCTTGGATAACCATATCTGTGAACTTATAAAAAGTGTATTGGCTATCCTTGTTCACAATCCTCTCTTTAATTTGTTTTGCGGTCAGTTTATTTAGCTCTACCGAATCTTGGAGTTGAGTGATAATATCAAGAGCTTTAACTTGCTGTTTTCTGATTAAGTTATTTAATCTGGTTACGCTGGAAACTCCTTTGTATGAGTTCTTGATTTTAGTTCCTTTCTCGTCCCAATCTTTTTCTTTGACGTAATAACCCGTAGGAATAGAGATTGTACTTCTGAGGTGGGAAATTCTTAGGATAATTGGATAGGTTTCGTCCTTCTTTGATCGTCTTTTGTCTAAAGAAATTTTTACATTAGTTGCCATATTCTGATGTTCTGTATGTTAATTCTAAAAATTATTTGCACGCCATTTGCACGCAATATATGAAATAATATGAATTAACCCGAATCCTTAAGAACGCTAAAACAAAGAAATACAGCGTATTTGTGTTTTGTTGGATTGTAAAAACAACAAAAAACCCTGACTGTTAATCAGGGGGTCCTAGGTTCAAGTCCTAGAGGGGGAGCAAAGAGAAGCCGAAATTTTTATTTCGGCTTTTTTTGTATCCTTACCGATACAAATTCTCTTTTGTTTAGTATTATTATTGTAAGGGAATCACCCCATTTGATTCCCTTCCCTTTATTAATCTTCTTGCTGTAGTTCTTTTAACTTTTTTCTGTAGTCTTTTGCTACTCTAAGGTAATTATCAAGGTTATTATACTCCTCTTTCAAATCTCTGTTTAATGTCTCTATAATGCTTTCTAACCTTAATTTATTGTCATTTATATTACCAGAAACCTTATAGATACTATCTAATGTTGCCGATGTATTATCAAAAGCACGCTTTGCTATGTTAAGCATTTCGGTTATTTCAGAATCACTTTTATAGGGAGTGTAATATCTGTTTTTGTAATCTATATAACTGTTATAAGCCGATATTCCTTTGTCATAAAATCGTTGAGCCCTGTTATATATCTTTCTGTTCTGTTCCTGGTGATATTTATTAATACCGTTTTTTAATCTGCATATATTGTCGTAATCAATATAGTTGGTTATACCATTATTTAGTGTGCGAAGGTATTCAGAATAGAGTCGTTCAATCTCAGACAGATTATCATATCTCTTTAACGAGTCTGTATAATTAAAGAATTTACTATTTGTATTTACTTTTATCCGTTTTTTGCTAAACTCATTTTTTGTTACCGGATGATTTAGAAACTGCCATAAAGGGTCAAGTGGCATATGACTCTTGATAAATAGTTTTGGTTCAACCATAAAATATTTGATCTGCATATCTCTTATAAAGACACCTTTTTCTGTATATCCTGCACCCCATGTGGGATCTGTAAAATACCATTCGGAATCGATATTTGATACACACCATGTGTGCATATTATAGTTTATATTGTTGTCAATTTTTGCATATCCGGATATTGTATATGTTTTTATACCAACTTTTTTTGATATCTCAGAAAACAGATGAGTATAATCTGTACAAACACCTTTTCTGGTTCTCAGTGTTCTGTATGATATATCAACATTTTGATCAGAATCATTAATTCTGTATTTATTTGCTGAATCGTAATTGATATTGTTTGTTATCCAGAAGAATATTGCTTTCGTTTTTTGCTTGTTGGTTCTGAAGTTTGCATCAATGTATTTTGCAATTCCGTTAGTTGTGGTGGTTAGCGAATCCGGAATCCAGTTCATGATACTTTTTGTTACATCAAATTCATCTCTTTGAGCATTAATATTTAAGCTGTAAGCTATAAACATTAATATAGACAGGGTTTTTAGACTTCTCTTCATAAAGATTGTTTTAGGTTTGATTCTGTTTGCATGAAATACTTATCCAGCAAAAGGTATAGCAAAATACAATCTTTTATCTATTATTAATAATTATAATATATCTTTAACATTACAAACAAAAAAAGGGAACCAATAAGGCTCCCTTGTTAATATTATATGTACAATAAATTATATTGTCATTATATCCTCTTCTTTTGCACCTAATATCTTATCAATAGTTCCAGAGAACTTATCGGTAAGTTTTTGCGCTTCTCCTTCTGCGTCTTTAGCCATATCTTCTGAAAGACCATCTTTCTGTAGTTTCTTGAATGCATCAATTGCATCTCTGCGGGCATTTCTGATACTAACACGTGCATTCTCACCCTCAGCTCTTACATTTTTAACAAGCTCCTTACGACGCTCCTCAGTTAATGGTGGAATACTAAGACGAATAAGCTCTCCGTTGTTCATTGGAGTAAGACCAATATTTGCAACAAGAATAGCTTTCTCAATATCACCCATTATATTCTTTTCCCAAGGCTGAATAGTGATAGTTCTGGCATCAGGAACAGCAATATTAGCTACCTGACTAAGTGGAGTCTGAGAACCGTAGTATTCAACCATAATACCATCTAACATGTGGCTCGAAGCTTTTCCTGCTCTAATAGTAAGCAACTCATTGTTTAGGTGGTCTACAGCCTTATCCATTTTCTCTTCTGCTTCTGCCAGTACTAAGTTTATATCATCATTCATAATTACCTGTTTTTATGTTTATAGGTTTAAATATATCTAATTTTCAATTATGCTTCCAACTTTTTGACCTAAAATAAGTTCTTTAAGATTACCTTTCTTATTCATATCAAAAACAATTATCGGAAGATTATTCTCCTGACACATTGTAAATGCTGTAAGATCCATAACCTTTAATTTATCGCTGTAAGCCTTATCAAAAGTAAGATTGTCGTATTTTACTGCATTAGGATTTTTCTCCGGATCTGAGTCATATACACCATCAACTCGTGTACCTTTTAACAGGGCAGCAGCCTCTATCTCAACACCTCTTAAAGCCGAAGCTGTATCGGTTGTAAAATACGGATTTCCTGTACCTCCGGCAATAATTACCACCTTCTTACTCTCAAAAGCTTCAAGAGCCAGGCTTTTTGAGTATAATTTACCAACAGGCTCCATTCTTATAGATGTTAACACCTCGGCTTTACAGTTAATAGCTTCAAGAGCCGATTGTAGCGCAATACTGTTTATAACTGTAGCAAGCATTCCCATCTGATCGCCTTTTACCCTCTCAAATCCGGCACTTTCACCAGCAAGACCTCTGAAGATATTTCCGCCACCAATTACAATTCCAACCTCAACACCAAGATCGTTAATCTCTTTTATCTGCTCGGCATATGTGTTCAGAACATTACTGTTTATTCCGTAATTATCGTTCCCCATTAGAGCTTCTCCGCTCAGTTTAAGTAATACTCTTTTATATTTTATCATACCAAATAGTTTTTCAAATAGGTAGCACAAAGGTATATACAAAATAGCAGATCAGAAATATTATCTATATTAAAGAGTGTTAATGTAATGTAACATGTTAATAATCAAACATTATTTATATTGAACAGTTGAAGTGTTATTTAATATTTGAAAAAAGATTATCATTTATTATTTTGCGTTGCATATTGTACATTAGTATTGTAATTGCAACAAACAAATAGATTTAACCACAATTTTTTCGACATTTAATATGAAGATGAATGTAAAAGGAACGGGACTAATCACCACCAGAACTTTTGTTAAGACAAAATTCCCCGATAAGTACCAGACATGGCTGAACATGCTCCCGGAAGATACCAGAAAAATATTCTCTGGTGTAATTGATGTATCTAAATGGTACGATGCTTACACGTGTTATACTATACCTGTTAATAAAATTGCTGAACTATTTTATAACAGTAATACTAAAGAGGGTGCTATAGAACTCGGACGTTTTAGTGCCGATTATGCTCTTAAAGGACTGTATAAGGTTTTTCTTATAATATCGTCGCCGGCTCATCTTATGAAAAAGGCATCAAAAATTATATCTACTTACTACTCGCCAAGCGATTGTAAGGCTATAAAGTCGGGACCAAAAGAGGTTACGCTGAAGTTGTTAGATTTTCCGGAAATAAACCCTCTTATAGAGTACAGAGTTGCAGGTTGGTGTCAGAGAGCTCTTGAGCTTGCAAAATGTAAAGATGTTGAGTATAAGATAACACAGTCAACACAGAATCAGGATGAGTTAAAAACAGAGATTGTATTTAATTGGAACTAAATAAATAAAAAAGGGGCTTAACGCCCCTTTCTCTATTTTGCAACTATTATATAGTAGTTTTTCTTACCTTTCTGAGCAAGTATATATTTGTTGTTTAACAAATAATCGGCGTTAATAGTAAGTTCAGCATCGTTCATTTTGTTTCTGTTAATGCTGAAACCTCCGCCTTTTAACATTCTTCTCAGTTCGCCTTTAGAGGCAAATACCTCTGTTTTATCAGCAAGCAGATCAAGAATGTTTACACCGGCTTCAATATCCTGTTTTTCTACTTCAAATGTAGGAACGCCATCAAAAACCGACAGGAATGTTCTCTCGTCAAGACTTTTTAACTGCTCTGTAGTACCTTTTCCGAACAGAATTTCTGATGCAGCAACAGCAGCCTCATAATCTTTTTCAGAGTGTACCATAACAGTAATCTCTTTTGCAAGAACCTTCTGTAGCTCTCTTCTGTGAGGAGCCTCATTGTGCTTCTCTACAAGAGTCTCAATCTCCTCTTTGTTAAGCAGTGTAAATATTTTAATATATTTCTCTGCATCGGCATCAGATACATTCATCCAGAACTGATAGAACTGGTATGGCGATGTTCTTTCAGGATCTAACCATACATTGCCACTCTCTGTTTTTCCGAATTTACCACCGTCAGCTTTTGTAATAAGCGGACAGGTCATAGCATAAGCCTCGCCCTGCGCTATACGACGAACAAGCTCAGTTCCTGTGGTTATATTACCCCACTGATCTGAACCACCCATCTGTAGCTTACAGTTATTATTTTCGTATAGATATAAGAAATCGTAGCCCTGTACAAGCTGATATGTAAATTCAGTAAATGACATACCTGTTTTACTCTCACCACCAAGACGTTTCTTTACAGAATCCTTGGCCATCATGTAATTTACAGTTATGTGTTTACCTACTCTTCTGATAAACTCAAGGAATGAAAATTCCTTCATCCAGTCGTAATTATTAACCATTACTGCGGCATTATCACTTCCTGAATCGAAATCAAGAAAATGCTTAAGCTGGTTTTTAAGAGCCTCCTGATTATGACGTAGTGTCTTTTCATCAAGCAGATTACGCTCCTGTGACTTTCCCGAAGGATCGCCAATCATTCCTGTAGCGCCTCCAACAAGAACAATAGGTTTATGTCCGCTAACCTGAAAGTGTTTTAGCATCATAACCCCAACAAGGTGTCCTATGTGAAGTGAATCTGCTGTAGGGTCAATTCCTACATAGGCAGAAGTAAGCTCTTTCTCAAGTTGGTCTTCTACTCCCGGCATCATATCATGTATCATGCCTCGCCAACGTAACTCTTCTACAAAACTCATATAATAAATTATTTAGTGCAAAGATATAACCCATTTATTAATAAACAGCTAATAAATGCACCTTTATTAAAATCTTTAAACTGTTAATAATGCTGTTACTGATATTATTGCCAAAACAATAACCAACGTAATGCTATAAGTGAATAATAGGATAAAAAATTTGGCAATAGTTTTTCCATATCCTTGATTATAAAACCGTCTCATTCCCTTTGCAACATATATAGGTAGTATGATGTAAAGGAAACTGCTTGATATATTTATAATATTGCCCAGTGTATTATCTAATAATATTATAACCAACGACAAACCAAAAAAGAATGTATGCATGTTTATAGAGAATATAAGATGCTGCATGTAGTACATCCTACGCCTTATATATAATAGCTTCAATATAAGTGCAAAAAATGGCATAAGAAAGAACATGGCATATGACATGTATTTAAACATCTTGTCAGACAGATCTTTCCCGGTTATATTTTTAAGTCTGTCGCCTGACAGTTTATCTTCAAGATATCTCTCTATAAACAAATCGTCTTCGTTAAACTGAAGATTTATATCAGCGTTTTTTGTATTAATTGTATCAGCCGATTCATCACCTATTACAAATGATAAACTTTTAACCTCAGTTGAGTCTCGTGTTTCAGTCTCTATATCGGCTAAACTTCTGTTGCTATCATCGCTAAAGCTTGAACCAATACCCAGAGTAAAGAAATAGATAAAACTCATAAACAGATACATTCGCATTGGCGGAACATACCTCTTTCTGTGTCCTAAGAAATACTCTTTTGTTAGAAAACCCGGTTTAAAAAAGAAGGGTAAAAGTGTATGCAGTAATCTTTTATCAAGGTTTATAGAGTCAAGCAGATCACTCATTACATCCTTAAAAGGTTTGTTAAGATCTCTGTTGGGCTGTCCGCAATGAGCGCAATACTCCTCAATATTCTTATGGCCGCAGTTGGGGCATGTTGTATAATCTTTATTCTCAGCAATATCCTTTCTGTTGCTGTTGTGTAAAAGCTCTTTTCCTTTATTTACCAGTCGTTTCATCTTTAGTTTTCTCTTCTTCAGTATCTTTTTTGTTCTTTAGGGCATCTACATCAACTGCCGATGTAATTTTTTCAAAGCTTAGGTACGGAAACATCCATGGTGCAAGACTCTCTACGGGTTTGTAAAGAACAGACTCTTCCATATCTTCTTTAGGCATAAAGTTTACAGTACGATCTATACCATTAAGAATTACCAGCACAATACTTATTATAAATGCATTTCGTAGGGTAGCAAATATAATACCAAGCAGTTTGTTCATAAAACCTAACGAAACCGATTCGGCAACCTTATCAAGAAGTTTAGCAACAATGTTTACGCCAATAACAATACCAATAAATGTTATAGCAAATGCAATTAATGAGTTGTACTTATATTCCCATCCAAATTTATCTTGCAAAAAACTCTCTGTGAAACCGGAAAATTTTACAGCACCCCATATGCCTAAGAGTAGTGCTGCAAGTGTGCCAACCATTACAATGAATCCTTTTCTGAACCCCTGGTAAACACTATATACTAAAACAATGCATAATATAATATCTATATAGTTCATCTGTCTGTTTTTTCTTTATTAATGGTCAGATGGAACTCAGCATAATAATCATCTTTATGTATGTAAAAATAGTTGCTTATGCTCAGTTTCATATGACGTTTATGGTTTTTAAATATAGGCAAATAGCATCATATAATATATATATTTTTAAATGATAAATAATATATACATCATGTGTTTTTTGCTATGTTAATGTTATTAAGGATGCACAAAATAGTAAATGTGATTAAAATATTAAAAAATTGTGGCAACTATAATTAAATAAATATATTGGCGATTTTTATTTATTAATAAATTTGATATTGTATTTTGGATAGGCATAATTTACTATATTTGTCTTGGTGGTAAATAACCAAGTATCTATACGTAAGATACTTAAGGATAAATTAAACATTTAATAATTATGCTGACCTCAACAACGCCTAACATTTACGATGCACTAGAGGCAATGATTAAGCGCAGTGCTGAATTTCAGGACGAAAAAGTACGCCTTGAGCTTGATACTCTATTAGACTATTGTCAGAAAGATATGTCTGACGATTCAGAGAAGTTTCTCACAACTCTGATTATAAATGCCCTTAAAGAACAGAACGGACATTCAGAAGGTAACCTGTATCTGAATCAGTTTGAGATTCCTCAAATTGAGCTGTTCTCTATATTAATAGATAAGTTTCCGTTTGTTAAATACTCGCAGAGGGTAGTAAACTACTCTATATGCGAAACAATTGGTACAAAAGAGAATGCCGTTATAGTTGATATTGGTATTGGACTGGGTATTCAGATGTTGAATCTTGTAGATAACCTGAAAGAGAATAAAACACTTAAAAGACTTACTATAATTGGAATTGAACCGTCAGAAGGTGCCTTGAAAAAAACGGAGGAATCTTTTAATGCAATAAAGAATAAATACCCGTTTGAGATTGATTTTTTACCTGTTAATAAACTTGTAGAGGAGGTCTCTTTTGATACTCTAAAAACCAGTATTCCGCGCGACAGAGATTGTCTGATATTTAATGAGTCGTTAGCTCTGCACCATATACAGTCTCTTAATGAGAGGTATAAGGTGTTGGTTGATATAAGAATATTTAAACCTGATGCTTTCTTTTTGGTTGAGCCTAATGTTAACCACTATGAACCAGAATTATATTTCCGTTTTCAGAATTGTTACCGACATTTTTATAATGTTTTCGAAGTAATTGATAAATTAGATATTGGAAAAAAAGAGAAGAACGGTTTAAAACTATTTTTTGGAAGAGAAATAAGTGATATCTTAGGGAAAGATAATGATGAGCGTTATGAGAAGCATGAACCGGCATATAGGTGGATAGAAAAACTGCAAGTAGTGGGTTTTAAAACAAAGGCCGATTTTGATGAGGATCTCTATAGTAATACGGAGATAATCAATATAAAACAGATGTCTGACGAGTATCTGGCTTTTAATAATAAGTATGAAACTGTTCTGGCAGTGATTAAAGCAACTATATAAGTTTTTAATGATAGAGTCGTTAAACAAACAGATATTACAAATGTTGTTATAAACAGATGTCCCAGAACATTTTAAGAAATAGGATTTAACTAACCAAATTATAAAGAATATGGGACTGAAAGATTCAATTGAAAATCGTACGATTGTTAGTAACAATTACGTGCGGCTGGAGTATTTTCCGGATAAAAAGAGGTTGGTGCAGACGTGGATGCACTATGTGCCATCTGAGATTTTTAGAGAGACGATTAATAAAAGTTTGAACTTTGTAAAAGAACATGAAGTAACTTCTGTGTTGTCAGATACTCTGGAGCAAAAAGTGGTTAGTCTTGATGATGCTAAGTTTGCAGCAGCGTCAATTAAAAACTTTTCTGATGCTGGAGTAAAAGCATTTGCATTTGTAATGCCAAAGAATGTATTTACAAAAATTTCTCTTAAGGAGTTTGAAAAATCTGAGGAGATGGATATCTCACAATATTTCCACAACCTTGATGATGCAAATAACTGGCTTGACAGCAAAAACTAATAGAGTTAACGAACTATCATTAATATAAATACGGAAGATACCAGCTTCCGTATTTTTTTTGTTTATAATATCAGCTAATACTATTTGTAAAGTCTGTTATTTTGTTAATACTCAGATGTATTGCAGCGGGTTCTGTCCGAGCTACCAGCTCGAACAAGCATTTTGGGAAGGGTTGTTGGGTGGAAAAGTGTTAACAATAAATATACTTTAAGCCAATCTCATAGAGGGTTCTGTCTGAGTTGTTTGTCACATTGAGCGGAGTCGAAATGTGTAGTTTTCGACTCCGCTCAAACTGACATTTCTATTGGCAGAGAGGTAATTCCGGTTGGTATTAGATCATGGGCTGAAGATTCAGCTTAATCTAGCCCTATGCAACGCATGGGGTAATTAATAGAATAGTATAACCGCGCTGAAAGTGCAGGTTGAAATATTGGTTGATTACAGTGTTTGTTATTTTGTTAATATTCAATTGTATTGCAGCGAGCTCTGTCTGAGCTACCAGCTCGAACAAGCATTTGGGAAGGTGTAGAGTGGATTGATTATACCATTATGAAACGGCTCTGTCCGAGTTATTTGTCACATTGAGCGGAGTCGAAATGTGTAGTTTTCGACTCCGCTCAAACTGACATTTCTATTGGCAGAGAGGTAATTCCGGTTGGCAATAAATCATGGTCTGAAAGAGTATACGAAAAGCTTTTTATTACATTCGGGGATAATTATATTGCGTGGTTCCATCTAATGACTAAAAAATATATAAAGTGAAAGAGAGAGAAATAATAGCGTCGTACACAGACGAAACCATTATAGTATATCAGGCATACAGAAAAGCTATAGCATTACCTGCTGTTGAAAATCAACGTTTTGTGTCGCCGTTTAAATTAGAGCGAATGACATGGATTAAACCATCGTTTTTGTGGATGATGTACCGTGCCGGTTGGGCTGCCAAAGAGGGGCAGGAGCATATTCTTGCAATTGAGATAACCCGCGAAGGTTGGGAGTGGGCACTGCGTAATGCCTGTCTGTCGCATTTTAACAGTACTGTTCATAACTCGCACGATGAATGGAAAAACCGGGTTTCTGAAGCACCTGTAAGAATACAGTGGGACCCGGAGCGTGATTTACACCTTGAAAAACTTGATGGCAGATCTATTCAGGTTGGACTGTCAGGTGAGGCTGTTGAGAGATATGTTAATAACTGGATTGTTTCTGTAAAAGATATTACTGCAAATTGCAAACAGATTAAATTGTTGATAGATGATAACCGATTAGATGAAGCAAAAGATTTGATGCCTGATGAACAGCCCTATCCGGTGCCTGATGATATTGTAAAAAACATTAATATTACTCGGTAAAAATGAAGTGAACAGAGTTGCCGGAGAGTGATCCGGCAAGAACTCTGTTCTTACTTGATGGTTGCTAAAAGTATATGCTCTTGTTGTTAATATACTACTCCTTATGTTTTTTCAGATTTGCTCTATATTCACTGTTGTGTTCTTCAATAATTACCCTTATCCGTTTGTTTAACTCAGCGTACTCCTCTGGTTTGCATTTTGCCATTCCTGCAATATATATCAGCAAATCGTTGTTTATTGTATCTACAATACTGTTTTTTAGTTTTGTAGCTGAGGGTTTACTAAGTAACTCCTCCTTATTTTCGGCTTGTTTGTAAACAGCTGCTTTCCATTCGTTTGCTACAATCTTAATCTGATCAATAATATCAGCAAGTGTTCCGAGTTTAGATATTGCGGCTTTAATCTCAGGATTTTCCAGATCGTTAATAAGAGAATCTATATCCGCTGTCTCTTCATTATAAGGTTTACTTATAATTTTTAATCCATACCTGTCAATAACACCTTTTACAATCAGTGCACTTTCAGATATCTCTTTGTCCGGATACAGTGTCTTTGTCTCGGTATCCATAAACAGAATACGTAACAGATTATCGCGTTTCTCGTCAATAGGATTAAGTACTGCGTAACTTTTATCTCTGTTAATTGCCTCTGAGAATTGTTCAGTGTTCTCTGTAATCTCTTCGGTTACGCTGTTCAGGTAACTATCTGTTGTAATACCTGACTCAATCAGAGCGTTTATAATTGCAACAATTGTTGAATACGCCTGTCTGATTGTTGATTTGTAGATGATAGTAATAAATTTTCTCATAAATATTCTTTTTTATGATTAATACTTTGTTGATTAGGAGAGTGTTCTTTTGTGAGGGCAGTCAGTTTAACGTTTGTTTATTCAGCAGGGTTTCGTTTTATATTATTTTTTTCTGTTGATAACTGTTAAAAATAGATTTATTTGCAATTGTTGATAGAGTTATAAACACTATGTTGGTAAAGCTGAAATATGTTAATAACAGATTTTGAAGAGATGATTAGCTGTTTTAATGTTGATATCTGTTTTTTTGCAGAATGATTCTCTGATTCTATTATCCGGTTATGTTTATTAAAAGGGTTATTAACAGGTATTGTTTACTGTCTGTTTGTTTGTAACAGATTGTAATAATATTTGTGTTTTTTTCTGGTTTTATGTTGATAACAGTTAATCTGTAGATGTTTAACTAAGAATTGTTGATTCAGATATTAACATAGTTGTTGAAATGTCTGATTTCTGTTAATATCTGTATTTAGATATTGTAAATAGCCGATAACTATAGGGTTGAGTTTTATTTAAAATAGAGTTGTATAATACTGTTGATAACTGTATGGTTTGGTTAAAAACTGATTTTAACCGAATATTAACATTTGGTTTGTTGACTCATGTTTTGACTGTTTTGTATAGTTGACTCAATAATTTACGTAGATTCTTGTAGGGAATTTGCTCTTTTTGCTGTTGATTAAGGTTTTTCTTGTGGGGATTATGAGTATTTGTTGATTTGTTTATCAACACCCTGTTGGGAAAAGTGTGAGTAATTGATTTTTATGCATTTTTCCCGTATGGAATTTGGTTAATTTTTGGTTTTTCATGCTTTTCCCCGTGAGAAATTTGATCTTTTTCCGGAAAAACATGCTTTTCCCTGTAGGGAATTCCTTGCTTTTAAACGGGTTATTAACATTCCCCATTGGTTTTGCTGATTTATTTGGTTTGGTTGTCAGCTTTCTATGTTGATAATAGTTGGTTCAGGGACTATTTGCACAGTTGTTAATGCAGATATAAACATAATGTTGGTAACAGCTTTGTTTGCCCCGTTTTATTATCAACTACTGTTGATATCGTTATTAATTGCTGATTTTATACTGTTTAGCAAATATGATTTAGCGACTGTTTTATGTTTATAACATAACTATTGCTATGTTTTTACCGAATCATTTAACTACGATATCAACATTTTGTTAATATTCAATTGTATTGCAGCAGGCTCTGTCTGAGCTATGAGCTAGAACAAGCATTTTGGGATTGATTATGAGGTAATTCCGGCTCGTAATAAGTTATAGGCTGAAGACCCAGCTTAATCTAGCCCTATGCAACGCATGGGGTAATTAATAGAACAGTATAATCGCGCTGAAACTAAGCATATGTAAAGACATTTTCTGTATTTGGGAATGTTTAAATGCGAGTTCAATCTGATCATTGAAAAAGAAAATATAAACAGATTAAAGTGCAGGTTAAAATATAGGTTGATTACAATGTTTATTATTTCGTTAATATTCAGTTGTATTGCAGCGGGCTTTGTGTTGTTTGGTGGAATAGTGTTAACAACAAATATACTTTAAGTCAATCTTGTAGTGGGTTTTGTACGAGTTGTTTGTCACATTGAGCGGAGTCGAAATGTGTGTTATCAACATGCTCAAACAAATATTTTGGGAATGTAGATGGCTGATATTCACACAACCAAAATCAAAAATCGGGTTTTTGGATAATCTTAACAACATTGTTGGTAACCGGATGAATAAACTCAATCTGCTCAGCGTGCAGATGTAGTCTGTTCGATTTTACACCATACAGGTCATCACCAACAATAGGAGTGTTAAGTCCTTTAGGGTGTGCAGCATGAACACGCAGTTGGTGTGTACGTCCGGTAACAGGATAGAAGTGTACACGGGTTTTCCTGTTTTCCCTGTTAATGACCTTCCAGATTGTCTTGGCAGGTTTTCCGTACTCATAACATACCAGCTGACGTGGTCTGTCGTCCAGATCAACCCTAAGAGGTAGTTCAATAGTTCCGCCACTGCTGTTGATAACCCCGTCCAGAAGAGCTACATATCGTTTCTTAACAGTTCTGTTGATAAACTGCTCTTGCAGTGCTTTGTGAATATCCTTGGTTTTGGCAATAACCATAAGACCCGATGTAGACATATCCAACCTGTGAACAATAAGTGGTTCCTCTGCATCAGGATACCGTTTTTTCATACGGGTATATACCGAGTCAGATGTTTTTTTGCCCGGAACAGCCAGAAATTCAGCTGGTTTATTTACTACTGCAAGATACTCATCGTCATAAATAGTTACTATATCGCTGTCATATGCATTTGGTTTCTCAATAGGATTATCCTCAACATCAATACCCTGAAGCATAAAACCAAGTATTGGTTCGCACTTACCACGACACGATGGATAGAAGTTTTTATGTTTTCTGATCTCCGATTTTGGCGATTGTCCCCACCAGAATTCAGCCATTGCAACAGGAGTCATTTTGTTTTTAAAGGCGTACTGTAGCATTTTTGGTGCTGCGCAATCGCCTGCACCTGCCGGAGGAACTTTATGAACGGTATCTTTGAATATCTCACATACATTAATAGTCTCGCCCTTTATATTCAGAAAAGTATACTGATCAAACAGCCTTTGTTGCAGTGCTGCCGATCTGTTTTTACGCTCCTCCTTAAGTCTGTCTATCTTCTCCTTAAAACTGTTCAGCTCTGTATGGTTCTCTGTCAGCTTTGCTTTCCAGTTTTTAGCAAGCTGTTTATACTCATACTGCCCTTTAAGGCTCTCTTGTTTAAGCTGCTCCTTGAATTCTTCAAACTCATCCTCGTCCAAGGTTCCGGCTGCCTGCTCGCGCCTTATCTTTCTATCTTTTTTTGTAACCTTAAGCTCTGCCTTTTTGTTGGCCAACTCCTCTGCAGCAAGTCTGTCCTGACTATTAACATGCGCTTTCAGGTTGGTATACTCTGCTGAGTTTTCAAGATCCGTTATCTTATGGTTAATAAGGCTGATATTATCCTCTTCGGGTCTGAAGAAACCATTCTCAACATTAAGATCGTAGATAGGAGGTACAAAAACAGAGGTATCGTTACTGCCCGATAGTTTACCGGAGAATGCAGTCAAATATCCAAGTTCACCACAACTGTTTTTAACAATTAACACACCGAACATCTTGCCAATGTTACTGCCATCTATATATCTCTCTATCCCAAAATCGTGCTCCCAGTTGGTACGGCTGTTAAGATACTCCTGTATCTCACGGGCTGCAATCTCAGTTAGTCTGTGCGGTTGGTAATAGAATGGGTATGTAAATTGCTCAGGCAGTTCAATACCATTAACATTGGTACTGAAACGTCTGAAACAGCTATCGGTATCTCTCTTATTAGTCATCAACTTATATGTGGTAATTAACAATGCAAATATACCCATTTGTTTTTTCTGTGTAATCCTATTGTTTTTATTTATGTGGGTGAGGGTTGAAAGAACCTATAGTGGCAAAATACATTTGTATAATATATATTCATAAGGTTAGTGATTGTTGATTAATAATACTAAATTGGGATGTGTTTAACCTGATCTAATGGATTGGTAGGTTTAGTTGATAGCTTTATTAAGGAGTTAGTGAGTATTTAAATGGATAGTTATGAAAAATAATAACTGTAAACTTTGTAGTTGTAAAAATACTTGTGATAGTCATGTAATCCCAAAATTTATTTTTAAATGGATAAAGAAAACAGGTACAGGTAGACTTAGAAGTATTGAAAATATTAACTTACCGGTTCAAGATGGAATTGTAGAGCAACTCTTATGTAGAGATTGTGAGGAAAAGTTTAACAAATCAGAAACATTTTTTGCAAAAAAAATATTTTACCCTTTTCTAGAGAATAAAATTGAATTTATTGAGTATGATAATAATTTCCAATATTTTTTAGTATCTGTTTTTTGGCGATTGTTAAAAAATTGTTTGGATAAAGATATCGAAAACACAAAATGGGTTCCCTTATTTAAAGAAATAGAGAATCATTGGGCGAATTATTTATTAAACAAAAAATCATTGAATAAATTTAATAATTTTCATTGCTTAGCAGGAGTTGATGTTATTGATTGTGATGATTCTCACGACTCTAATGATTTTGTAATGTATATGTCAAGAAGCGTAGATGCAGGAATACCAAATAATGATAATGCTTGTTTTTTCTTTTTAAAGATACCTAGATTTATATTTATTCTTCCGATTATAGGATTTTCGGAGAATTCTTTTGAGAATACTAAAATATTAGAAGAAGGAGTATTAAACTTCACTAAAGGAGTTATAAAAGATGATAGAATTGGAAATTATCTATTTGATAGATCTGTGTTGTTTAGAAATAGATTAGAAAGCATGTCTCAAAATCAAAAAGAAATAACGAGAAAATTAACTGCAGATAGAAAAAATTATTTTAGTGATATAGATTTAGGTCAGATACTAAAATATATTAACCATTAAATGAATAGATAACATTGGTTATAAATCATAATGGTTGTGGAACTAAAAGAAGAGAAATATGGAACCTTGGATTGAATACGATTTTGAAGAACGAAGAAATTCACCTATTTGGTGGTATAATAAAGCATCTGATTTAAGAGCTTCTGCAAGAGTGATTTGGGCTGCTATTAATCATGGTGAGGATAACAATGAAACTTTACCAGATTTAGGATTAGGTGCAGGTTTTAGTATTGATGTAGCCTGTTGGCCTGTATATAAAATGTTAATTGGAATGTCTTTTGAAGCATTGTTGAAATCTGGTTTCGTTAGTCAGAAAACAGAAGTAGAATATACTCATAAGCTGAATGTTTTAGCAGAAAGTTTAAATCTGCAATTGACAAATATTGAATATGAAACGATTTCTTATTTATCAGAATATATTATCTGGTATGGAAAATATCCAGTACCAAAAACAATAAAATTGTATGAAGGGTTTCTTAAAAGACAACATTCATTAAATGAAAAGTCTTGTGGGGTAAGCCTTGACCCCAAAGATATTCTACATTGGGAACAAATAAACACCTTATGGTTGAAGGTTTTTAAAGCAATTGATAAGAAATATGGAATTTTCTCAAATTAGATTTTTGTATAAATTGAATTCTTTAAAATTATTTAGATATTGTTCAGATAAGTCTTTTTTTATATCAAAAACTATCATATTGATAAACTGATTGGTTTATTAGGATTGTACTTAAAAAAAACAATATGTTCGATGAGAAAACAAGTCAAATATTGAAGTTTTATGTCTATTTACTAGTAGACCCTGATACGAATGAACCTTTCTATGTTGGAAAAGGTAAAGAGAATAGAGTATTTGCTCATATAAATCAGGATATAAAAGAAAATACAGAAAATCTTAAGTATCAAGAAATTCGACGTATTGGTTCTGACAAAGTAAAACATGTAATTGTAAGACATGGTTTAAGTGAATCTGCGGCATTTGCAATAGAAGGCAGCTTAATTGATACATTTAGATATATTCCATCATTTAATAAATTTGTAAAAGGTAATATTCAAAGTGGAGTCAACTCAATAGAAAAAGGATTAATGACTTCTGATGAAATAATATCTATTTATAATGCAGAGTTACTAAAGACAATTGAAGACAACTGCTTAATAATAAACATCAATAGAAATTATAAAAGAGGTGCAGGCGTTGATTCTATTTACAATGCTACAAAAGAAACTTGGAAAATGGCAGATTGGAGACCTAAAAGGTATTGCTATGTGTTAAGTGAATATAGAGGTCTTATTAGAGAGGTATTCAAGATAAAAGAATGGTATACCAAAGAGCGACTAGATAAGCATGGGGATATTTATTTAGGATATGGCTTTAATGGAGATGTTGCAGATAAAGAGATAAGAAATAAATATATAAATAAGACGATACAAGGGATAAAACCACAAGGATATGGATATCCTACTATCTATCCCGAAACTCTTAGAAGATGGATAAGTAATATTGAAGACTAGATTGAAACGAGTGCAAGATTATGGATATAAACTGTAAATAGGAGTTTTTAGCAACTTTCTATTAAAGCATGGAACTCTTAATGAATTCAATGTCCCTTAAAAACAATTACAGACAGATGCAAAGATTAAAAAAGATATTGTCGATAGTTATTGTAACATTTGGGATAATTGCATTGTGGTATTGGGCAGATGATAATGATTATTTTCAGACAGATTATAAAGACTTAACAATTGATCAGAAGAAAATTTTTAAATGGCAGGATGGTGATACCGGAGAGAGTATAATGAATAGGTATAGGAAACATTTTGCTGATACAGCCTTTTATTTTCCCGGAAACAGAGTGAGTAAAGTTAAACTGTTTAAGAATATTCCGTTGGTTGGTGTTTTTACAGGTAGAACACTTAAAAAAGAACATGTTAATAGTTTTGTAGAATTTTGCAATGACTCTGTAAATTTTGATTGGGGAGAGACAACATGGGATATTACCGAAAGTGAATACTACTGTAAGTTATACAATTCTGAAAACGATGTAGTTGGTAAGATCTATTTATGTCTATATGATTGTGGGATGATAAAATCCAGACCATTCTGCCCCACAATGAAATTTGGTGGGCTTTCGGAGAGAGGTTCCGTGTGGATTTATAACCTGATTGACAACGAGGATAATTGGCAGTAAATATAAAGAAGGAGATGAATCCTGATCCACCTAACATTTAGGATAAAACAGCAGACATAAATAGTTAATAACTATCTGTAGCACTTGCAAACACTATTGTAGAGCATCATTAGTTGTAGGTCAATTATCAATGAATAATACTAAATTAGCATTCTATTATAACCTGAAACTACCATATTGATACACTGGTAGTAGTTTAAAACATAAAAAACCAAGTTCATGAGTAGAGTTGCATTTTTATTGTTGGTATTATCCATATCAAGTTTATCTTTTGGGCAGAAAATAACCAGATTCTTTAAAAAAGATCTGGATGTTTCAATGTATCAAAATCAGGAGTTAAGAGTAGAATTCATTTGTAAAACAAGTGATTCGAGCCCTGTAGTAATCAGATCATTTTTTGATTCAAAAGATAATAAGTATATAGGTTATAATACACTGAATGGTGATATTAAGAAGTTAGATGATTCATGGGTTAGTTATAACGGAATAATTCAGATACCTGATAAAGCAGCAAAATTGGATTTAGCAATCTTAACTTCTGCATTTCCTGAAACTATATCAATTGCAAACCTGATGATTTCCGGTGAATCAGAAGAGATATTTAATACAAGTAAAGGTTCCGATTTTGAGGTGTTGAATTATAATAAAAGTATAGATAACAATGTAGTTTTTAATGACGAGCCAACAACAAGATTAACAATTGGTAATCTGATTCTGTATGGGAATAACACAAAACATGGTAAGTATGCAGAGCTGAATGGAATAGATTTTTATTATGAGATATATGGTACCGGCGAACCTGTTTTGTTGTTACATGGAAATAACGAATCAATAAATTCTTATAGGTATCAGATTGACAAGCTAAAGGAGAGTTATAAAGTTATAGCTGTTGATAGTCGTTGTCAGGGAAGAAGTAGCTGTAATAGAAAAAGACTGTCTTATACGCGTATGGCCAATGATATGAATGCACTATTAAACTTTCTAAATATTGGCAAGGTTAATATAATTGGATGGAGTGATGGAGGCAATACAGGGTTTGAACTGGCATTGCACTATCCTGAAAGAGTAAAGAGTCTGATTACAATGGGTGCTAATATTTTTCCAGAAGGCATTGATCCTGACATTTTAAAGCACTTTAAACATAATGTAAGGATGAATAATTTAATGGGGGTATTTAACAGACAAATGAGAAAGCATGGAAAAGTGAGTAAAATGTGTTTAAAGTATCCTGATATCTCCCCGGCTGATTTAAGTGTTATTAGTATCCCTGCTCTTATTCTTGCAGGAGAGAATGATGTTATTATTGAAGAGCATACAGAGTTAATTGCAAATAGTCTACCAAACTCAGAACTGTATATTTTTCCTAATCACGGGCATAATGCTCCAATTGAATGTCCGGAAAAGTTTAATAATGTTGTTGTTCAGTTTCTACAGAAAAACAGATAAGTTAGTGTTTTACAGATAAAACGTTTAAGAAAGAACATGTTAATAGTTTTATAGAGTTTTGCAATGACTATGTAAATTTTGATTGTGGAGAGACAACCTGGGATATTACCGAAAGTGAATACTACTGTAAGTTATACTATTCTGAAAACTATGTAGTTGGTAAGATCTATTTATGTCTATATGATTGCGGAATGATAAAATCCAGACCTTTTTGTCCGACAATGAAATTTGGTGAGCTTTCTGAGAATGGTTTCGTGTGGATTTATAACCTGATTGACAACGAGGATAATTGGCAGTAAAAATAAAGAAGGAGATGAATCCGGCTCCGCCTAACACTTACGATAAAACAGCAG
The DNA here is from genome assembly GCA_025210735.1 of Bacteroidales bacterium. Classification (GTDB taxonomy): domain Bacteria; phylum Bacteroidota; class Bacteroidia; order Bacteroidales; family UBA6680; genus UBA6680. Next base: position 145,558 of record JAOARD010000076.1, on the reverse strand, counting down.
ACATAAATAGTTAATAACTATCTGTAGCACCTGCAAACACTAAACTTATAACTATCGCATTGATAAACAGAACTGATTGATTTGTTGAGAGGTTATCCAAAATTTGAGTCCATTTGATAAGAAAATTAGAAAACCTTATCATATAATATTTTGTTTGTAAAGAAAAAGCCATTTTCTTTACATTTAATATTGCCTTTGTAAAGAAAAATTAAAAAACTTAACATAATGGGTTCGTTTGAATTAAAAAAGCTACCTCTGAAGGATGATATTGAAAGTAGAAATGTATTAAAGAAGCTATCAGGTGCTCATAGAGCATTAGCAGAGCTAAAAGGGATTGTATCTAGTATACCAAATGAAAATATATTAATCAATACGTTAGGTCTTCAGGAAGCAAAAGATAGTTCTGCTATTGAAAATATTATAACGACACATGATGATCTGTATAAAGCAGAGTTGAACTTTGAAGGTTTTAAATCATTAGAGGCAAAAGAAGTTCAGAATTATATATCTGCTTTAAAAAAGGGGTTTAGGTTAATCTCTGAGCGGAGAATATTGACAAATAATGATATAATTGAAATACAGTCAGAATTAGAAAAGAATAGTGCTGGATATAGAGATGTACCGGGTACGTCATTAAAAAATGCTATTACTGGAGAGATTGTTTATATGCCACCTCAGGATATACGAACCATTAAAGATTTAATGAGTAATCTTGAAGAATTTATAAATGATGACTCGCTTTCTGAATTTGATCCAATAGTAAAAATGGCAATTATACATTATCAATTTGAGAGTATACATCCGTTTTATGATGGAAATGGAAGAACAGGAAGAATAATTAATGCTTTATATTTAGTAATGAAAGATTTATTAGATATCCCCATATTGTATTTAAGTAGATATATTATTGAAAATAAAGCAGAGTATTACAGGCTACTTCAATCTGTAAGAGATAATAATAACTGGGAAGATTGGTTAATATATATGATTAATAGCATTGAAGAAACGGCTAAACAAACTATAATACTTATAAAGCAAATTAAAGAACTTATGCTCGATTACAAACATTCAATAAGAGATAATTATAAGTTTTATAGTCAGGATTTATTAAATAATCTCTTTAAACACCCATATACTAAGATAGAGTATTTAGAAAGAGATTTAAATGTTTCAAGAATAACTTCTGCAAATTATTTAAACAAATTAGCAAAAGACGGATTTCTGAGAAAAGAGAAACTTGGCACAGGAAATTACTATATAAATGAAAGATTATTTAAGGTATTGACTGATAGAAAATAAACTTTAACGAAATTATGCTTCTGTTTTAAACAGTTTCTGAAAACCAGATTAACAATTATATATTTTTAAAATAATAAAGATTAATGACAGCAATACTAGAAAAAATATACGATGATTTTTATGATATAGATCCGAGTGATTATATTGCTATAATTAAGTTGTATGAGAATAATCAGATACTACTTGATAATAAGTCGACTTTTAATGATGAAGACGATTTTAATAATTTTGTTCTGTTACTTGCAAAATATGTAATTAGTCTTGAGGATAAAGGTAGATACTCCAAGGTTGTGAGATATTCTGATAACTTATTGGAGTTAATAGATTTGAAAAAAGATGAGTTTGGTATTATTAAAAAGGATTTCACGACATATTGGAGTGTAATGACATCGAAAGGGCGAGCATTATACAATTTAAAAGATTATAAAAACGCAATTCTGATATTTGAGAAATTACATGAATGGGATTCTGATAATGATAATCTTAGGAATTGGTTGAATGCTTCAAAGTCAAGACAACGTAACTCTATTAATAAATATCTTTATATAGTTGCTTCTATTCTTATTGTTGCAGTGGTTTTTTTTGGTGATCAGATAGGAAACCAAGAAATCAGGTTCTACATGTCTCTATTTGGCGTTATTATTTTTATAATAATATTAATAAATGAATATCTTATAGATAAGATACTTAGAGTGATTCGGAAATAGTAAATTACACATTGTATAACTATTTGGCTGATAAACTGAACTTGTTGGATTATTGTGATGGTACAAACGATAAAGATACTATACGTATTAATAATAGTTTTTGTATTTGCAGGGTGTTCTGACTCGGAAAGCAAATATGACTTAAAGGGAGATTGGATATCTGTTGACTCAGGATCTCAGTTGATAATAACTGATTCCACAATTGGACTCTACGGCTGGGGTGATTTTCAAAGATATTGAATTAAGAATGATACGATTTTTCTTAAGAGTAGAGATAAGTTATCCAGAGATTATTCATACCGGGATAGTATAAAATGGAAACCAGTTATTATTAGAGAAGTTGTTAATGAAACTGATACGTTAGGTAGGTTTGCAATAGAAAATGATACATTGATAGTTGATTATAATGATTGTAAAAATTACACTCTAAGGTATTGCAGATTGAAAAAGTTATCTGACTTTGATTTTGATTCGCTTCTGTTTGAAACCTCTATGTGTTACGGGCTTTGCCCATCTATGGAATTAAAAATAATATCAAACGGGGATTTTTTATTTAAAGGGCTAGCATACACGGATAAACAAGGAAGTTATAAGGGGAAATTAAGTCAACAACTTGTGGATTTAATAAATGGAAAAATTGGTTTATTGAACTTTGAGAAGTATGACTCTGCCTATTTTGCTGATCATACAGATGGGCAATCAAGAAGTTTAATAATATATCATAAAGGAATTCGGGAATACTTACATGTTTATGGGCATCAGGAGGAACCGATAGAAGTAAATGTTGTATTCCATTATCTGAAAGAGATTTATAAATGGACTGAATTACAACGATTAGATTCTGAGTTAATATTTGAAGAAATTGAGAAAACTTACCGAAAACCACCACCTCCACCACCTCAGAAAACCATTTATTAGCACTATTCTAAACCATGATAAAACAACAGGTAAAATGAGGTTTGAATAATTGCTGTTTATTCAGGAGAACAACAAATATAGATTCAGGTTTTGATACTGATTGTATAATCGTATATGTCATGTTTTATAACATTGCAAAAGCATGCGCCTAACGGTTTTGGTTTTTTATTTTTGGGTTTTAACCTAAATATGAAATATAACCTATATGAAAAGTTTTTTAAGAATTGTTTTAAGTGTATTTTTTCTGAGTTCGCTATTTATGTTTGTATCTTGTGATAAAGAGGAGACTAAATTAAAAGAAACTAATAATTTAAAACCTGAACTTATAAACATCGAAAATGAAGTTATGACTGGTATTGCAGAGGTAATGCAATGTAATTCTCAATTGGATGAAGTTTTTAATAAAATCTATGATTTTGAAAGTAGGAAAGATCAGCCAAAAGAGTATGTTGACGGTTTGATTAATGATTTTTATACGATTGGTAATACTTCGGAAAGAGAAGCTAATGAAGATGAGAAATCAATATTTAATAGTTTTCAAATTTCAATGGATAATAGAGGTAATATGTTAGCTTCTCAGGTTGCTGCAGTATACATCAATAAAATTGAAGATCTTAATATTGAAAGAGATTCTAAAAACTACTGTATAAGTCGGTTGTATTTTTACAAAAAGTTTCTTGAAACTGTTGATTTTGATGATGTAAATAGTGATCGTATACATGATGATTGTAGAGGTCGTTCTTGTCATAATTGCTGTATGTATAAAAAAGCAAAAGCTCTCTCTAATTCCAATATAGTTGCTAGAATAATTTTTTACATAAATGTTGCTCCTGCTATGTCCCAAATGGCAGCAGTATGTGGTTTTGACTGTATATTTGGGTAATTTTAATTCTTGAGATTATGGATAAGTTGAATTATGCTATTCTTGGAATATTATCAGTAATGTTGTTCTTTGCTGTTAAAATAGGTGGTGCTTTTACAACTGTATATACTATTGTAGCTTCTTTAAGTGCACTCTGCTTTTTTCCATTAGGTGTTTTAATAAATAAAAAAAGCATTGCCGAAGAGAGGTTAATAGGTATTCTTACAATGTTCTTTATAAGTCTGTCTATAGGCTCTTCAGTTATGCATGTATATTATTCGGCAGAATATTTAAAGAATCTTATTTCTGTGCTAGGGATTATATCTTTTGTATCAAGTGTACTTTTTTATGTGTATGATAAAAGGGAATACTATATATATATGATATTTATGATGGTATTTAACAGTCTTTGTATTGTTTTGGCTTTGTGAATGGAGCCGTTATTTTATATAATAATTTTTGTTTTTATCACTTTAGGGGCTTTTATGGTTTTCAATTATTATCATAAAATTGTAGCTTACATTAAAGCTCCTGATCCTGAAGAAATTAAAGATCATTAATAACAGATGGAATGTTTATACAGGCTTCTTCTTTATTATGTTTGGATTAATATTATTAGGGCAGAGTATTGTATCTGCTTTTCTATAAAATATAGCTTCGGGATTAGTTTTCTCGGAGCTTTTTTATTCCAGTACAGATACCAAAAATAGTTAACAGCTATCTACAATAAATCCATTAATAACCTCTACACACACTGTTTCGCAAAAAAAAGATTTGAATCACTATTCAGCTCAATCTTATTGGGAGATAGCGGATAGTGATATAACAGATATTGCATCTGTTAGTATTCCCAAAAAAATAGTTAAACTAAAATGCAACCCGTATATCCAAATTGGGCACAAATATAGATATGGGAGTATAAACAAAGTTCCATCTGATCATCTAAAAGAAAGAGACATATGCAAAAAGGAGTTTTTATTATTATTGGATTAATCTTCGGATTCACACTATACGGACAGAGTAGTATTACAGAGACATCAATTCATGACTTAGTTAAAAACCGTGCAGATGAGATATTTGATAGTCTGGTAGAGATCAGGAGAGATTTTCATATGTATCCGGAACTATCCGGTAAGGAGCAGAGAACATCAAAGAAGATTGAAGAGTATTTGCTTGATCTTGGTTTAGAGGTTAAAACAGGTGTTGGTGGTTATGGAGTTGTAGGGATTCTGAAAGGTGGTAAACAAGGTAAGAAGATAGCTTGGCGGGCTGACATTGATGCATTCAGTACAAACTTTCCGGATGTTGTAGAGTTTGCCTCAAAGAGAGCAGGGGTAAGGCATATTTGCGGACATGATGTGCATACAACCATTGCACTGGGTATTGCCAATGTTCTATCTGATATAAAGGATGAACTGAATGGGACTGTATATTTTCTGTTTCAGCCTTCGGAGGAGAGTTTTGAAGGAGCTAAATTAATGATTAAGGATGGTTTGTTTGATATAATAACACCCGATGAGATATACGGTCTGCATATGTTTCCGATACCAACTGGTACTATCTCAACCAAACCAGATGAGGTGTTTACATATATGCGCAGGATTAGAGTATCTTTTAAGAAGGGTGTTCCGGTTGATAGTGTAAAGGAACTCACAACTGCCATTGCCAGAGATTTATCGCGCGCTAAATCAGAAAGCAAACCATGGGAACTACAAAATCTATCTCATCCCGAGATAGGAATATTCAGCCCTGATAATAGTTATCAGGATTATTTGATTATCAGAGATAATTTTAGGGTTACAGAGTTAAATGACAGATATCTGTTTGAGTCGGTTCTTTATGAAACAGACAGATTGAATCTTGACAGTATTCTTATTAAGGCAGAGCAACAAATCCTTAATTCAGAATACAAGGACAAATTTATTGGCATAGAGTATACATCAGAAGATCCGGGAGTGATTAACAATAAGGAACTTACAGAGAGTGCGCTTAACCTGATAGGTGAGGTTTATGGCGGTAAAAGTATAATCCCTGATTATGGTCAGATTCCTTTCTTTAACGATGATTTCTCTTACTTTCAACAACATGTGCCAGGAGTCTACTTCTTACTGGGTGGTTCAAATTCTGATAAAGGGTTAATATCAATGCCTCATTCTCCCAATTTTGCAGTTGATGAAGAGAGTATAAGAATTGGCGTAAAGTATTTTGCATCATTAATTATAAACAGAGCAAACGTTAAATAATGCTATTTCTAACATAGACCCTCATGTATACTGTCTGTCAAATCTTTTACAGATAAATCAAAATATCTATAGTTGTCATAAATGCAGTATATACTTAGGAGGGATGTTAATTATATATGAATAATGTTAAATTAGCATGTTATTATACCCCTAAATTATTGACTTAATAAATTGAAATGGTTGGTTTATAGATTCAGGTTTTTAAATTTTTTCGTTAGTGTAGATGATATGAATTAGACAGGAGGATTTGAAGATATAAGACAAAACAGGTCTGTGTAGTTAATCTCCCAAAGACAAGATAGTGTAATGAATAAGAATTTAGAAAGTATAATTGCTGAATTATCAATTAGTGATGAAACAGCTATAGATGTGGTTAATGAGACCTTATCTGTTATTTCAAAAGTATATTCTCAAAGCCCATTAAAAAGTTATTTTGAGCCTGATGCATCGTCTCTTGTAGTATTGAAAAAACTTGGCTTATCTAATATTAAAGGTTTAGATGAGGCAATGTCTTGTGTAGATTTGATTGAGGTGTACGAGGATAAAGATCATTTAGCATTTATTACAATGTTTTTTGGTAAAAACAGTGGGTATGAGTTATCTTTTAAAGCCTCTAATCAGGATGAAGTTGATTTAGATAAGTGTAAAATTCTGGTTTCGCATATTGCTGGTTCCATTTTATCGCAGAAAATAAGGTTAGATTTATTCTCGGGGATTGCTGTTTATTATCTGGATGAGAAGTACCAAACTGAAAATATGAAAGCTGTTATTATAGTAGCAGATCCTATTCTGGAGCCTACAGATATATCTAATGGAGAGTTAATTTATAGATTGATATATGGAATAAACCAAGAGGCTTATGAATTAATAACAACTGATGATGGTAAAATTATGATTGAACCCTGGGTTGATTTTATAGACCTTGAATTTGAGCAGAACCCTAAGATGATAACAAAGCTCTGATTTTAAAAACGTACTATAATGGTAAAAATATTTTGGAGACGTGTATAAAGCAGGCTAGAATAAGGGACAAGATTATAGACTGTTTTTTGAATGCGATAACAAAAACAATTGGGTGAAGGTATACAGGCAGCTTGGAAATTCAAGAAAAAGACTTGAAGCTAAAAGGGAAATAGTGTACAGATAGCTATTTATTCTCAATGTCAAAAAGGTTGTATACAATACATTGCTGTAATTTTTATACATAATACTTAATAACACAAGTATCTTCTGTATTTTTGTAAAAAAATAAGATATGGGAACATTAGATCAGGGAAACGCAAGATTTGATGCAAGGCTGTTTAAGGAACAAAAGCAGTTATTTGAGAGAGCTGCTTTGTTGGGTGGATACCGGAATTTAACCGATTTTGTTATTGCTACAGTACAAAGTAAGACTAAAGAGATTATTGAGGAGAGAGAAAAAATTATTGCATCGCAGAAGGATAAAGAGGTGTTTTTTGATGCTTTAGTGAATCCACTAAAACCAAACAAAGATCTGCTTGATGCAAAGAAGACATATAATAAACTGATCTCGAAATAGGTTGTTTTACTATTCCGCTTGGTGTTAAGTTTAATACTGCATGATAGCGGGAAGATGTTCTTACCAATGAAAACAATAAAAGAGTTATTTGAATAAATAAGACTATAGACCTTATAAGACAGTGAATTAATTACAAAGAGTTGTATCTTATTCCTTATATAATATAGCTTCGGGATATGTTTTTCCCGGAGCTTTTTTTATCAATATTTATAACAAAAAAAGAGCAGCCCGGTATTGACTGCTCTTTTGTATGGATTAGTATGTGTATGTTGAAATTACTCTTTAATCTTTGCTTTAAGATACTCTCTGTTAAGGCGTGCAATGTGTGAGATAGAGATTCCTTTAGGACACTCAGCCTCACAAGCTCCGGTGTTTGTACAACCACCAAAACCAAGTTCATCCATTTTAGCAACCATGTTTCTTGCTCTGCGTGCAGCTTCTGGTTTACCCTGAGGTAGTTTAGCAAACTGCGATACTTTAGCAGCAACAAATAGCATTGCCGATGAGTTTTTACATGTTGCAACACATGCACCGCAACCAATACAAGCAGCAGCATCCATTGCCTCGTCAGCATCCTCTTTTGGGATAAGTATAGCGTTACCATCTGGTACACCACCTGTGTTAACAGATACAAATCCTCCTGAGTGCATAATTTTTTCAAAAGCGTTTCTGTCTACAACAAGATCCTTAATTACAGGGAATGCTCCCGATCTCCATGGCTCAATTGTAACAGTTTCGCCATCCTTGAACTTACGCATATGAAGCTGACAAGTAGTTACATCGTCATCCGGTCCGTGAGCACGTCCGTTGATGAACAGGCTACACATTCCGCAGATACCCTCGCGGCAATCGTGGTCAAAAGCAACAGGCTCTTTACCTTCGTTTATAAGTTGCTCATTAAGGATGTCAAGCATCTCAAGGAATGAGCTGTCAGGAGATACGTCTTTTATATCGTATGTTTCAAATCCTCCTTTTGCTTTGGCGTTTTTCTGGCGCCATACCTTTATTTTAAGATTCATTTTCTTCTCTTTTAAACGGGTGACAATTACTTGTAACTTCTCTGCTTAAGCTCAACTTCTTCGAATTTAAGCTCCTCTTTGTGTAGTGCAGGCTCCTCTTTTTCGCCTTTGTGCTCCCACACACTTACGTAAGCAAATTCGTCATCTTTTCTCTGTGCCTCACCATCTGGTGTGCAAGACTCCTCTCTGAAGTGACCTCCACAAGACTCTGATCTGTTAAGAGCATCGCGTGCCATAAGCTCACCAAGCTCAATAAAGTCTGCAAGACGAATTGCTTTCTCAAGCTCCTGGTTGAACTCGTCGCTTGTTCCCGGAACAACAACATTTGTCCAGAAATCTTTCTTAAGCTCCTGAATTTGCTCAATTGCTTTATTAAGACCAGCCTCGTTTCTTGCCATACCAACATGATCCCACATAATCTTACCAAGCTCTTTGTGAATTGAGTCAACAGATTTTTTACCGTTGTTGTTGATAAGTTTAGTGATCTTCTGCTTAACAGCCTCTTCCGCCTCTTTAAATTCAGGACGCTCAGTGTCAATCTTCGGAGTCTGTATCTCGTTTGACAGGTAATCGCCAATTGTATACGGAAGTACAAAGTAACCATCAGCAAGACCCTGCATAAGAGCAGAAGCACCAAGACGGTTTCCTCCGTGATCTGAGAAGTTAGCCTCACCAATAGAGTAAAGACCCGGAACGGTTGTCATAAGGTTATAATCAACCCATGTACCACCCATTGTGTAGTGAATTGCAGGATAAATCTGCATTGGAGTCTCGTAAGGGTTGTCGTCAGTAATCTTTTCGTACATCTGGAAAAGGTTACCGTAACGTGCCTCAATTACATCTTTACCAAGACGATTGATAGCAGTAGCAAAATCAAGGAATACCGCTTTACCTGTCTCGTTAACACCAAAACCGGCATCGCAACGCTCTTTTGCAGCACGTGATGCAACGTCACGTGGTACAAGGTTACCATATGCAGGATATCTGCGCTCTAGATAGTAATCTCTGTCTTCCTCTTTAATATCTGCCGGACGTATCTCTTTCTTACGAAGTTTCTCTACATCCTCCATCTTTTTAGGTACCCAAATTCTACCATCGTTTCTTAAACTCTCACTCATAAGTGTTAGTTTACTCTGCTGCTCACCGTGTACCGGAATACATGTTGGGTGAATTTGAGTGAAACAAGGGTTTGCGAACATTGCACCCTTTTTATATATCTGCCATGCTGCACTGGTGTTACTGTTCATTGCATTTGTAGAAAGGAAGAATACGTTACCATATCCACCTGATCCAATAACAACAGCGTGTGCACCGTGGCGCTCAATCTCTCCTGTAACAAGGTTACGTGTAATAATACCTCTTGCTTTACCATCAATAGTAACAACATCAAGCATCTCATGACGGTTGTACATCTTAACGCTTCCTTTACCAATCTGGCGGTTAAGTGCGCTGTATGCACCTAAAAGAAGCTGCTGTCCGGTCTGTCCGCGGGCATAGAATGTACGCGATACAAGTACTCCACCAAACGATCTGTTGTCAAGTAACCCACCGTAATCACGGGCAAATGGTACACCCTGAGCCACACACTGGTCTATAATGCTACCACTAACCTCAGCAAGACGGTATACGTTTGCCTCGCGTGCACGGTAGTCACCCCCTTTTACAGTATCGTAGAACAGACGATAAACACTATCGTTGTCGTTCTGATAGTTTTTAGCAGCGTTGATACCACCCTGTGCAGCAATACTGTGTGCACGGCGCGGGCTATCCTGAATACAGAATAGTTTTACGTTGTATCCAAGCTCTGCAAGCGATGATGCAGCAGAAGCTCCTGCAAGTCCTGTTCCTACTATTATAATGTCCAGTTTACGCTTGTTTGCCGGACTTACTACATTTATGTTTGCCTTATGGTTAGTCCACTTGTCCTTAATTGGACCACCAGGTATATTTGAATTTAATTTTGTCATAACTAAAATTCTCTTTACAGATTATTGTACGAAATGGAAGTAAACCGGAATAAGAGCGAAACCTCCTGCAACGATAACAGCATATGCTCTTCCGATGTTATTAAGTCTTTTTCTCCAGATATCGTTGCTGAATCCTATTGTCTGGAATGCTGACCAGAATCCGTGAGAAAGGTGGAATCCAAGGAAAATAGCGCCAATAACGTAGATTACAACGTACCACCATACTGTAAACAGACTTGTTACAAGTGTATAAGTGTCGTGCATAGCAACACCATCAACAATAGCTTCACCAACTTCATGAGTGAATTTTATCTTCACATAGAAGTTAGCAATGTGAATTGCCAGAAAAGATAGTACCAGTCCGCCAAGAACAAACATGTTTCTTGATGCAAATGTACTGTTTTTACCCTGGTTAAGTTTATTATACCCAACAGGTCTTGCTCTCATATTCTGGATTGTAATTACAATACTCCAGGCAATGTGAATAATGAATCCTAAAGCAAGAATTGGCTCTACAACCTTGATGATAGGATTAGTAACCATAAAGTTAGCCGCGGTATTAAACGCGTCGGCTCCGGCAAATAAGAAACAATTCACAGTTAAGTGAACTACCAAAAAGACCATAAGGAATAGTCCGCTAAGACTCATTATGACCTTTTTGCCAATGGATGATGTGATAAATTTGCTCATAAAATTTACTATTTAATAATCTCTTTAGTTGATTAAGCTGCAAAAGTATTCTGTTGTGGTTCCTCTTACAATTCTAATAAAATGCTTTACAACAATTTTAGATAAATTTAAAAACATTTTAAATGGTTCTGAAATGATTCACAGCAAAAAATTGCAGCAATTTTTATATTGCAGGAACAGAAATTCCTCTCATTGTACGGTATAGTTCAAGTGCGTAAATATCTGTCATACTGGAAATAAAATCTACAACTGACATCAACTGCTGATATAACGTAGGATTTTCTGATGTTCTGTATTGTCCCGGAATAAGATTAAGTAGTTTTTCAGACGATTTTCTTTCAGGATTTAATATTGCCTGCGTAAAATCGTTTAGTAGTGTACTTATAATTCTGTTACCGGATATCTCAATCTTAATTACAGTTGAGTGATTGTATATTTTATCAATAGATATCTTCTGTATTCTCTTTATTGTATCTTTTGTATCGCCATCTATATCTTTAAGTAGTGTTCCGGTGTATGTACCCTCCATTATGCTGTTGTAGTTCTTAGAGAATACCTCAACAGATTTAAATGTAAGGGTGTTTATAGCCAGTGCTCTTAGATAGGTTATCTTTTCGTTTTTATCGTCAAGCGTATCAAGTGTATTTTTTATGTTCTGAATTTTATCGTCAGACATATGTGATGTAAAAGGGAACAGCATTTTGTAGGCTGTCTCGTAATCAATAATGCTTAATTTGTAAGCATCCTCAATATCCATTATCTGATAACAGATATCATCAGCAGCTTCAACAAGGTATACCAGAGGATGACGATTGTATTTTTTGTTACCTCTTAAACCAAGTTCGTTTGCAATATCAAGGTATGTTTGATACTCCGTCTGGAAGTAACCAAACTTATTTCTTTTTGGCGATTCTTTAGAGTTAAACGGATACTTTACAATTGACGCCAGTGTGGAGTATGTAAGTCCAAAACCACCATATCGTTTTCCTTTAAACTGATTTGTAAGTATGCGTAGTGCATTGGCATTACCATCAAAGTTTATAAGGTCACTCCACTCTATATCTGATAGTTTATCCTTGAATTTATCAGCATTCAGCTCAAAATATTCAGATATTGTAGATTCTCCGGCATGACCAAACGGTGGATTTCCCATATCGTGAGCAAGACATGCTGCCGATACAATTGATGGGATATTGTTCAGATTCTCATTATAGTCGTGACTATGGTTCTTTTTTATATCCTGTATAAGAAGGTTTCCTAGAGAACGACCAACGCTGGCTACCTCAAGACTATGTGTTAATCTGTTGTGCACAAAAATGCTTCCTGGTAATGGAAATACCTGAGTCTTGTTCTGTAGTCTTCTGAATGATGATGAGAATATTATTCTGTCGTAATCTTTCTGAAACTCCGATCTGATATCTATATTTTGAGTATCTGTATTTGGTTTGCCAAAACGTTTGGCCGATAGTAGTTTATCCCAATTCATTGTATTAAAGTTTGATATTACAACTGTAAAATCCGGATACAAATTTAACCAGTTTATAAATAAAAGAAGCCCTTTTGTTCATCAAAAGGGCTTTTATTAAATAGTCATTACTGGATATCTCAATTAGGTAAAGCTCTGGTAAACTCTTTTTTTCGGGCTAAGACACATAAGAGGCGCCTTAGATTCACCGTGTAATCTGGTGTTTGAGGTGTAATTTTCTGTTTTGTCTGCAACAATCATTATCAGATCGGCATCAATTTTCTGTGTAAAGTCATACACCTCCTGAACAAACGGATTCTTCTTTTTTGCCGTTTTTATACCGTAAACAATGTCGTTACTGTCAAACACCTTTTTAGTGAAGAAGATGTTGTTTGCCATCTGCTTCTTTTTCCCCTGATCTGTATAAAAAGGTTTTATCAGGTTGATGTTACACTTGTAAAGTTTAGCAAGATACACAAGCCAGTGTATTGTCTCTTTAAACTTTTTGTCGTAATCAAGCGGAACAACAATCTCAAGGTACTTAGAGTGTGCCGGAGCTTTGTCGGTTGAAATGTAAGGAATCTGAATATTCTTCAGACCTCGTTTTAAAAATTTGTTAATTGCTAAAGCCTTTCCTTTACTAACGTATGTCCATGGAGAGATAACAAGGCTGATTTTTTTGTCGGCAATTGTGTTTCGCACAATTTTGTGAATTTTACCTACGTTTACCTCCCATTCAATATCAACACCATGGTGCTTTTTTAGCTGACTAGCTTCAATGTTTAATTTTCCTTCGCATTCAGCCTTCAATCCAGTGTGTTTTCCTTTTCCCCCAAATAACGAATTATTCTGAATGATATGCATTAGAATAATGGGGCTGTTTGCTGCCTGAGCAAGCTGTATAGCGTGCTGAACAGCGTTTTTCGAGTTCTGGGTGAAATCCCAGAGTACCAAAATTGTCTTATTCTCGTTTACCATCTTATTTAGATATAGTCATGCTATTTATAGGCTAATATATTATAAAATTTTCATATTGTCAGCCCATTTTAGTTAAATTATAGTTCCTCAGTGATTTTCCTTATCTTTTCTAACTGATTTTGTTTGTTTACTTCACGCAAAGCACGTGCCGTTTCAGTGAAATATTGATGATTTTCTATAAATTTTAATTGTAACATATCCCACTCTTTAATATCTGTAATTTTTCCTCTTTCACTTAACTCTCTGAACAGAGTATTTGAAACAGGAATAAAATCTGACCTTCCCAGATAGTCGAGATCTGCATCGCATATTATTTTCTCCATCAGTGTTTTGGGTTCCGGAGGCATTTTAGTTGCCATAATAAGTTTGCATACCTGCTCAATCTGTTCATTATCATATTTATATTTAACAAGAATCTCCTTTGCAAGTTTAACACCCATCTCTTCGTGTTCGTCATAATCAATTAGGTGTCCCACATCATGCATTAGTCCGGCAGTTCTTAAAACAAGTAATTCTTTGTTTGATAATCCTTCCTGACGCCCAATAAGCTCTACTTGTGTATAAACGTCTATAGTGTGCTTTACATTGTGATAATAGAGGTTTTTGGGCAATCCTTTTTCCAATTTATTGAGTATAAAGTCTTCAAGATCTGTTAATCGCAGAATTTGTAACTGAATACGGAAGTCCTCATTTGGCTCAATACCAAGTCCATCTACAGATAGTTCGGGTTTTATACCATCTACAAAGTACATATCAATTTCGCCTTTGTTTTTTACAGGCATTTTTCCACGATAAGTACATGTAAAATAGTTACGAATCAACATGTAGGTGTTGCTTGTAATATTTATTTTATTTGGCTCGCCTGACGACTCCATTCTACTTGCAGTGTTTACGGTAGTTCCCCATATATCATATGATATTTTTTTACGTCCAATTACACCTGCTATTACAGGTCCGGTATCAATACCAATTCTTATATCCCAGATCTTTTTCTTAGCAGAATTAGTTTGCATGTATTTCATATAGTTCTGCATCTCAATGGCAGCCATAACTACCTCAATTGGATTGGTATTATTTTTTGTAGGTATTCCTCCTGCACACATGTATGCATCGCCAATTGTTTTTATCTTCTCAATGTTGTATTTGTCAATAACTTCATCAAAGTGCAAAAAGAACTGATCAAGCTCATCTATAAGTTGTTCAGGGTGCATCTCGTCGGTTATTCTTGTGAAACCCTGAATATCTGAGAATAGTACCGTTACACGTTTAAAGCGTTGGGCACTGGCTTTTCCTTTAAATGCAATTTCGTTTGCAGTTTCAGAGGGTAGTACTCTGGTAATAAGATTATCAAATCGTTCTTTCTCTTTTATAAGCTCCTCAGTTCTCTCGCCAATTGCGTGCGATAATCTAACCTTCTCTTCTGCAATCTTTAACAGATACCAGTTTCTGATATTTATAATAAGTATTACTATCAGTATACCATAAACTATTTTTGCGAGTGTAGACCAGAATGGGTGAGTTGCAATACCAAAATAGTACTCGGTTGGGTCTGATATGTTTCCGTATATATCTGATGATTGAACAGATAATACATAGTTACCCGGAGTTAGTCCGTTAAGTGTTAATCTGTTTGATGTTTCAGATAGCGTTTTTGTATGTCCTTTATGCTCCAATTTATATATATGCCTTATTGCAGACCCGGGATAGTTACCGGATGACGACCAGAATGATATCTCCTTGGTTTTAAAACGATAATTTTTGTTTAGTATCTTTTTTACAAAACTCTCATTAAAGAAATCGTTCTGGTTACTTCCGTAACCAACAATACTGTCGTTAACAATTATCTGTCTGATGTTTGGCGGGTTAACATATTTGTGGGCAATGTATAACCGGCAGTTGAATTCCCATACGGCATCTTTTGTAATTACAAATACTATATCCTGCGATTTTTTAAGATCAATAATTTCATCATTGTTTATAGCAGATATTGATGTGCTCTGATCTTTTGCAAGCCAGTTTATATTTAGGTTTAGTTTGAGTGTTTGCGGATGGTATTTTAGTTGCCATTTGTTGCCCTTAAGATCTGTTCTCTCTTTAATTATAATATCTCTGTTTTTTGTGCTTGATTTTCCTGTAAGACTGTTTGTAGATGAGGAGTATCTGTATTGATATTCGTCAATTATAAATAGGGGTTTGTTATTGTTGTTTATTACAACAACCGGCATAGAGTTTTTTGTATCAACAGTTTTAATTTTGCCTTTACTCAAACCAACATATGTAACAATGTTGTCTTTTGTTGTCCCCCAGATAGTATCGTTAATTACTACTAATTTTGTAATGTCTTTGTTGTGAGAGATTGTACTACTGCTGCTTTTTTGTTCCGGATTAACTATTACATAGTTTCTGCCATCGTTTATAATTACAGATTTGTTATATACAATCAGGCTCTTAACTCTGTTTGTTGTTGATTTGTATATTACCTCTTCTTTATTGTTGTTTAGGCTGTATACAGTGTTTGAATCACTGAATATTAATTTTTTGTTTACACTGTTTAGAGATGTTATTATTCTGTTATGTTGATATAGGATTTTTGGAGATCCTTTAACAGATATTAGCTTGTTATTTTTATATATAATTCTGTCGTTATAGTAGTTTGTAATACTTTTAAGTTCCTCCTGATTATTACCTGAATATATCTCCCTAAAAGGGTCAAACATATCTGTAATGTGAATATAAGATCCGTTTA
This sequence comes from Bacteroidales bacterium, assembly GCA_025210735.1. GTDB lineage: Bacteria > Bacteroidota > Bacteroidia > Bacteroidales > UBA6680 > UBA6680. The sequence goes on along the minus strand of JAOARD010000076.1, from coordinate 129,124 downwards.
TAATCCACAACTTGTTGTTCAGATCGGCATATAATTTATTTATGTTGTTTAGTTTTATATTATCTATCTCTGTTTTGTTATGCACAATATCTCCTTTTTGGTTTATCACATAAATTGATCTGTTGGTTGCTATTGCAGCAAGAGTGTCGGTAAGAGATATTGATGTAATAAACCCTTCGGTTGTTAGAATATTGTTTACAGATTCAGCAAGAGTTGTATTGTTGTTTAATGGTTCTGCATGGTTGTTGATAAGAATAGCCACTACAGATTCTCCTGTTGTAATAATGCTTTTAATCTGTTTTGAGGTTTTACCGTATTTGATTAATTTGTAATCATTTAATTTGTATACAATGTTGCTATTGCTGATAAATATTCCTGTTGCTGTTGGATGAATATTCAGATTGTCCTCCTTGCTATCAATAATGTTTATTATTTTGCGTCCTTCGTTAATTACAGATATTCTTTTGGAGGTTCTTATCAACAAACCATTTTTATATCCAATCATCTGCTTAATATCTGTAGGATCTATATTCTTAAGATGTTTACGAGACCACAGAGGACTTACTCTGCTCTGTTTGTTTTTATCTTTATATATGAAATTTATATCGTTATTGTTAAGGGTTATAATCTCGTTTTTAAAACGTGTAAGAGTAGGGTTTTTACTATTGGCAATGTTGCGCCATGATATGCCATCAAATTCAAATATGGCTGAGTTATTGCACACATAAATAAGCCCATCGTAATTCTGAATAATGTCTGTAATTGGTGTCGATATTCGGCGACTATCTATATTATATGTGCTTTTGTTGCTGTGTTTAACAGTGTATCTGTAGGCAAAAGAGTTTATTGTGCAAAATAAATAGAGTGTTGTGATAAATGTGATTTTAGAAAAATTCATACCTTCGGGTGGATATTTGTATACTGTAATTTACAAAAAATATTATTAAGGATTGATAATGAAATTAATATTTGCTACAAACAATAACAATAAAACTATCGAGATTCAGAATATACTTGGTGACGAATTTGAACTTTTATCGTTAAAAGATATTGGTTTTACTGAGGATATACCAGAACCTTATGATACATTAGAAGCTAATGCATTGGCAAAAGCTCGTCATATTTATGCTATAAACAGATGTAACTGTTTTGCTGATGATACCGGGTTAGAGATAGATGCTCTTGATGGTGCTCCGGGAGTATATTCGGCGCGTTATGCAGGAGAACAGAAACGTGCAGAGGATAATGTTAAGAAGGTTTTGAAGAATTTAGAGGGTGAAAAAAACAGGAAAGCACAATTCAGGACAGTTTTTGCGTTAATATTAGATGGAGAGGAGTTCCTTTTTGAGGGGATAGTAAAAGGAGAGATATCTGAAACACCTAAAGGAGATGATGGTTTTGGATACGATCCTATATTTGTTCCGGAGGGATTTGATCTGTCTTTTGCTGAGATGTCTATTAGTGAAAAAAATAAGATATCGCACAGAGCAAGGGCTACACGTAAATTAACACATTTTTTAAAGGATAGATAATATGCGATTTATACTTACAATATGTTTGTTGTTTTGTACAATTACTTTCTCTTTCTCGCAGTCAAGGGTAGGGCAGTGGAGAGAGCATTTTAGTTATAATAGTGCTATTAAGATAATTGATGCAGGCAGCGATATATATGTGCTTACCAATGGTGGGATATTCTCTTACAATGAGAGTTATAGTGAGGTTGCTAAACTTGGAAAGATAAACGGGCTGTCTGGTGTGGATGTGTCGGCAATTGATTATGACAAAGAGAGAAAGCTACTGTTTGTAGGACATAAATCAGGTATTGTAGATATAGTTAACGATGGCAGAGTTAGTGTTGTTAAAGATCTGTACAGTGATAACTCTTTTACAGAAAAAAGTATAAATAGCGCATTTTGTAAGGATGGCTTGTTATATCTGTCAACATCGTTTGGTGTGGCAGTGTTTGATATACAGAAGCGCGAGTTCAGAGATATATACAGGCTATATACAGGAGCAAGTCCTATGAATATTACAGATTGTGATATTGTTGGGGATAATATTTTTGCAGCTTCAGATAATACTCTTCTTGTTGCTGATCTTAACAATTCAAATCTGAATGATTATAAATCCTGGAAGAGTGTAAACTTAGGTGTTAATCTCACCAATCTGAAGATTACATCATATAATAACAAATTATATGTTTGTGGTTTAAGTGGAGCAACAAATTACCTGTATACATACGATAGTGGTACGGTGAATCAGATATTAACAGATGTTGATAACATTAATGAGATTGCAGCTATAAATAATGGTATTGCTGTTGTGTTTGATAAGAAGGTAAAGAGGGTTGTTAATAGTATACCATCAGATATGTATTTGAATGATACGCTTAATATGCGTAATGTGATGTATAAATCGGATTATCTTTATGTGGCTGATGCAAAGCATTCTCTGCTTAAGATATCTGGTACTGATGTTAACTCAATTAAACCGGAAGGCCCATCACTTAATAATCTTAATAAAACATTTGTACACAATTATAAATTGTACTTTACAGCAACAACAAAGTCTAACCCGGACTATCCTGTTGCTGACAGAGGTATGTTTGCTGAATTTGACAGTGAGAGAGGAGGCTGGATAAACAGGTTTAGTAATCAGTTTGAAGCCTATACAGCAATTGGTGGAACCGATAAGACAAAGAAGGTGCTCTATATGGGAACAGAGACCAAGGGTGTGGTTAAGTATGTAGACGGAGCGTATGACAGACACTTTACACCTGATAACTCAGCATTGCAAAACGATAAATCTACCGGATCTAAATGTCGTATAGATGATATTGAGGTTGACGAGAACGCAAATGCATGGATTATTACTTCGTTATCTGCTAATCCGCTTACATATATTGATAATGAAGGAAACTCACAGACATATGATATAAAAAGTTACTTCTCTGCAGAGAAAGCTGTAAAGGTTTTGTTATCTGAGAATACGGGGTACTTATGGATAATATTTGAGAACTCATATAAAGCATTTGTAATAGATGTTAACAAGACACCTCTTGATCTGTCTGATGACAGATACAGATTGGTATCATTTTATGATAATAACGGATCGTTAATGACTAATTGGATACGCGATATAGAGGAGGATCAGGATGGTAAATTATGGATTGGTACAAAAAAGGGTGCTGTAATTCTTAACAACCAAAAGAGTGCCTTTGACGGACAATTGGTTATTAATATACCTCTGGTTAGTTTAAGTAAAGGGGCATTCAGGCTACTGCACGATGTAGATGTTAATGAAATTATTGTTGATGGAGCTAACAGAAAATGGGTATCTACCCATGATTATGGAGTATACCTGATATCGGAGAGTGGTAATGAGTATATAGCTCACTTTCTGAAGTCAAATAGTCCGTTACCATCAAATGATGTTTTTGATATATCGTTACATCCGCAAACCGGAGAGCTGTTTATGATAACAGACAAAGGAACTGTTTCATATAAAGGCGATGCAATAACCGGTAAAGGATCTTTTGATAATCTTTTTGTTTATCCTAACCCTGTAAGACCTGAGTATTCTGGTGTAATTACCATTAATGGACTTGTTGAGAAAAGTCTTGTAAAGGTTACTGATAGTGCCGGAAAACTGGTTTTTGAATCAGAGTCGTTGGGCGGACGTCTTGTGTGGGATGGAAAAAACAGCAATGGTGATTATGTAAGTTCAGGGGTGTACCTGATATTCTGTTCAGCAAATCAGGGACAGGATTCAAAGGTTATAAAGCTCTTAGTTGTGCGTTAGTATGTTAAAGAAGACAAAAGCAATAGTACTCAACAATATTAAGTATAAAGAGAGTAGTATTATATCTCATCTTTATACAGAGGAATTTGGACGTCTTTCAGTACTTGTTACTGGTGCTCGTGCACGTGGAAAGAAGAGGGGGAAGATGGCATTCTTTCAACCTCTTTCGGTTCTTGATATGGTTATTGATTATAAACCAAAACGAGGACTGCAACGGGTGAGAGAATACCGTATTGATATACCATTTACAGATCTTCATTTTGATCCGGTAAAGAGCACAATTGCAATGTTTTTATCAGAGGTTCTTTATAGAGTTCTTAAAGAGGAGGAGAAGAGTCCTGATTTGTACATGTATATAACAACATCTGCCCAATATCTGGATATTGTAGAGGAGGGGTATAGTAACTTTCATCTTCTTTTTCTTATGAAGCTTACCCAATACCTGGGGTTTTACCCTATGTTTACCGGATACAAAGATGGATACTCATTTAACCTTAAGTTCGGAGTATTTGAGCCGGATTATAACCATGGGTTACATAATCTGGACTCAGACTATAGTAGAATGCTTTACGGATTGAGCATGATTACCTACGAGACTATGGATAATCTGAAGATTAATGGAAAACAAAGATCGTTTTTGCTTGATAAAGTTATTGATTATTATAACTTGCATATAGATTCAATGGGACATGTGAATTCGCTTGATATTTTACGTCAAGTTTTTGCATGATAGAGAGTTCAATGTAATCAAATAGAAATAAATTTTGTACTTTCGCAGCTTAATTACATTCAATAATGGATATTTTTAATTTACTGAAGACACGAAACTACAGTTTTTCATTGGCGTTTAATGAGCTGGCTGCCAGTTATAACGCCGTGAATCTGGCACAGGAGTTTAATGATTTTCCTTGTAATCAGAGGTTGTCAAAAGCACTTGTTGATGCGGTATCTAACCAGTACAATAAGCAGGCTTCTGTTTATGGTCTTTTAGAGTTAAGAGAGGCTATCTCAGAATATTATAATTCAAAATACGGAGCTCAGTTTAGCCCTGAAAAAGAGGTTACCGTTGCTTCATCAGCTACACAGGCAATATATACAGCAATATCTACCTATGTAAAAGAGGGCGATGAGGTACTGCTGTTTGAACCAACATATGGTTACTATGTTAGAGCTATTGAGGAGCGAGGTGCAAGACCTGTTTTTGTAAAGTTGGCTGCACCTGAATATGCAGTTGAATGGGATCATGTGCAGAAACTTATTACTGCACAAACAAAAATGATAATAATTAACACCCCGCATAACCCAAGTGGAACAATACTATCTGTTGATGATATTGAGAAGCTACAGAAGATAATTACAGGAACAAATATTCTTGTGTTGAGCGATGAGGTGTATGAGAACTTTGTATATGACGGAGAGGAGCATCCGGTTCCGGCTCAGTTTGATTCATTAAAGGATAAAACTATAGTAGTATCATCGCTTAGTAAATCGTTTAATGTAAGCGGATGGAAGATAGCATATGTAATGTGCAACGAGGAGTTGATGGCAAAATACAGAGATACTCAGTTGTTTCAGGTATCGTCAGTTAATGCTCCAATGCAGTATGCGTTTGCAGAATTCCTGAATAACGGAAACAGTATACTTACAAAATCGCCAGAGATATATCAGCAAAAAAGAGACTATTTTATATCAGAACTTAAGGATACACCATTTGATATGATACCATCAAAAGGAACATATTTTCAGTTAGTAAACTATAATGGTGTAAGTCAGGAGAAGGAGATAGACTTTGCAATAAGATTGGCGCAGGAGAATAAAGTTCTTGGTATGCCACTATCTGTTTTTTATCACAATACTAACGATACCCAAACTTTGCGTTTTAACTTTGGTGTAGAGGATAAAAAACTTAAGCAGGCACTTAAGAGTTTGTCTGAAGTTAACTGGAAGTAAGGAACGGATTGATATTTAATATTCTGGTTTATTGTATGATTTGAAATCTACTTGCTATACTCAACTATATATAGATAAGAAACTCTAAAACTATTGTGCGGGTCAAGATAATTACTATCTTTAGTGTAGTAATTAACTGTGAGTATATGCCGCTATTAAATTCTGTAATTAACTGGTTCAATATTAAGAGGCGTAACGATATTGAATTATTTAAGAAACATCCTTATCAGGTTCAGCTTGATACGTTAACGGAACTGCTGGCGAAAGCAAAAAGCACCGTTTGGGGTAAGCAGTACGGATATTCAGATATTAAAAGTATTGAAGAGTATCAGGCCAGAGTACCGGTAAGTTATTATGAAGATATAGCTCCCTATATTGATCGCCTTATAAGAGGAGAGCAGAATGTGTTGTGGCCATCGGAGATAAAATGGTTTGCAAAATCATCAGGCACAACAAACGATAAGAGTAAATTTATACCAGTAAGTAAAGAATCGTTAGAAGGATGCCATTTCAGGGCAGGAAAAGATGTTCTGGCGTTCTATACAGCAAACTTTCCCGATACACGTCTATTCTCCGGAAAAAGCCTTACGCTTGGCGGAAGTCATCAGATAAACCAGTTTAACATGGACTCGTTTTATGGCGATCTGTCTGCTATACTTATTGAGAATATTCCGTTCTGGGCAGATTTTCTGCGTACACCAAGTCAGAAAATTGCACTAATACCTGAGTGGGAGCGTAAACTGGAAGAACTTACCAAAGCAACAATTAAAGAGAATGTGACAAGTATTGCAGGCGTGCCGTCATGGAATCTTGTAATGATAAAGTATATACTGGAATATACCGGTAAATCTAACCTTCTTGACGTGTGGCCAAATCTTGAGCTGTTTACACATGGTGGTGTAAGCTTTAAGCCATACAGAGATCAGTTCAGAAAGGTTATACCGAGTGATACCATGAACTATATGGAGACATATAATGCGTCTGAAGGATTCTTTGGTATACAAAACAATCCTGATAGTGATGATATGTTGCTTATGCTTGATTATGGAATATTCTATGAGTTTGTTCCAATGGAGGATATTGATAATGTAAACCCAAGATTCCTTAATATTGGAGATGTAGAGGAGAATAAAAACTATGCAATGGTGATAAGCACAAATTCAGGTTTGTGGCGGTATATGATTGGCGATACAGTTACATTTACATCGTTGTTTCCGCATAAGATAAAAATCACCGGCAGAACAAAGCACTATATTAATGCTTTTGGCGAGGAGTTAATGATTGATAATGCTGAGCGTGCACTTGATGTAGCGTGCAACAAAACAGGAGCACAAATAAATGAGTATACTGTTGCACCTGTATATATGACAAACCGCGATAAGGGAAAGCATCAGTGGCTGATAGAGTTTAATAAACACCCTAATGATCTGGGAATATTTATCGACTGTTTAGATAATGCACTTAAATCGTTGAATTCAGATTACGAAGCAAAACGATACAATAATGTTACTCTTGATACACCGGTGATTGATGTAGCTAAGAATAAACTATTTTTTGACTGGATGAGTTCACGTGGTAAACTTGGAGGACAGAATAAAGTTCCGAGGTTGTCAAATGATCGTACGTATATGGATCAACTATTAGCAATGAATGGGTAAGGTAATATCAATAATTATATTGGTCTTTATTAGTATAGCACCACTGTACTCGCAGAGCAAATTGCCGGGTAAATTTATTGGTGGCGATGATGCCGGTAGTTTATACTTTTCAACAGACTATGGTATTGTAAAATGCGATACAACATTCAATAGCATTGCAACTTATTCGTCAGAGACATTTCAGTTACCAACATCTGTTGATATCAGTAACTCGTTGCAACCTGTCCTTTTCTATCAGCTTGTTAATAAAATATTGTGGCTCGATAATAATCTTGTAACAATTGCCTCGGTTGAGATAGATGATCTTCTGATATCGGAGCCTGTTGCAATATGTTCATCGTTTGATAAAGGTGTGTGGTTTATGCAGGGCGATTTAAGAGCTGTAAAAAAGATTGATATATCTGGCAGTACTATTATTGATGTACTAATGCCTGATGATTGGTACAATGCTGATGCAGATCCGGATATTAAGATGAATGAGAAGGATGGTGTGTTGTATATATCTGGCGGACAGGAAGGCATAATTATGTTTGATCTTTTTGGTAACTACCTAGGAATAATAAGAGGAGAGAAGGTGTGTTTTGTTGATGTTTGTGGCAACAATGTTATATATGCAAATGAAACAAATCTGTTTATATATAATAGAGAAAAAAGAAGAGAGGTGTTAGTGTCTGAAAAAGAAAACATTGAAGGGTTCTTTGTTATGGGTGATAAAATATTTTCTTTATATAATAACAGAAAGATAGTTTTTGCCGGAGAGTGTATTCGATAAATTTTCTATTTTTAGGAAAATTTTTTGATATGCATATAGCAATTGCCGGAAACATAGGGTCGGGTAAAACTACTTTAACCCGCATGTTAGCAAAACATTACAACTGGGAGCCACACTTTGAGGATGCTGATAACAATCCTTACCTTAATGATTTTTATGAGGATATGAAACGCTGGGCGTTCAACCTTCAGGTGTATTTTCTTAACAGCCGATTTAATCAGGTGTTAGAGATACATAAATCAGGAAAAACGATAGTACAAGACAGAACTATATATGAGGATGCAAGAATATTTGCACCTAACCTTCATGATATGGGACTTATGTCAAAGAGAGATTTTGATAATTACGAGTCTCTGTTTGAACTTATGTCATCAGTTGTTCAGCCACCGGATCTGTTAATATATCTTAGAGCATCTATTCCTACGCTGGTTAACCAGATATCAAAAAGAGGTAGAGACTATGAAAACTCAATAAGGCTTGATTATCTGAAAAAGCTTAATGAGCGTTACGAGAACTGGACCAGTGGATATAACATGGGTAAGTTTCTTGTTATTAATGTAGATAACCTGAACTTTGCTGAAAAGAAAGAAGATTTTGGAATTATAATTGACAAGATTGAGCAGGAGCTTCACGGTCTGTTCTAATCTGTTACTTATTATAAAATAGTATTGACGCATCACCTCAACGGAACTCACCGTGGAGATGATGCGTTATTTTGTTTATATAGATACATGTTTGAACATCTGAATTTTGTATCTTGTTGTATCAATTCTGAAATATTGAACAACAACATTTAATATGATGAGGCTTGTGCAAAATATCACTTGTTGATAATTGAATTATACATTATGCAGATCTCATATTACAATTAGAAAATAAATATAAGCATATGGAAGATATTAATCCTTTATTGATTGAATTTGACGGAGCGTTTAAAACATCTCCGTTTGATAAACTTAAATCAGAGCACTTTGTACCGGCATTTAATACAGTTATTGAAGAGTCGTGGAACAAGATAGTTGAGATAGCAGATTCAGAGACAGAACCTTCTTTTGTTAATACTGTTGAAGAACTTGAGAAAGCAACAATTAAACTGGGTAGAATATCAAGCATATTCTTTAATCTTAACTCGGCAGAGACCAATAAGGAGATGCAGAGTGCAGCACAAACTATTAGCCCAATGCTTACAGAGTTTAACAGTAATATACTGCTGAATGAAAATCTGTATAAAAGAGTTAAGATCTTATATAATAATATAGATATTGATGATTATAGTACTGAGCAGAAGAGTCTGCTTAAAGATTACTATACAAGCTTTGTAAGAAACGGAGCTGACCTTGACAATGATAAAAGAGAGCGATTTGTTAAGATTAAGAAAGAACTATCGACAAAAACGCTGAAATTTCAGGAGAATGTTCTGGAAGAGACAAACTCATTTATGTTGCACATTACAGATGCTGATGATCTAAAAGGATTACCGGATTATGCCGTAACAGCAGCAAAGCAAGAGGCAGAGTCAAGAGAGCTTGAAGGTTGGGTGATGACACTTGATTATCCGAGTTATATTCCGTTTATGAAATATGCCGATAACAGACAGTTGCGAGAGAAGATGTTCAGAGCATACACATCAAGATCAAACAAGGGTAATGAGTATGATAATAATAACCTGATAAAGGAGATTGTAGCACTGCGTCTGGAGCTTGCAAATATATTAGGGTATAAAACCTATGCCGATTATGTACTGGAACAGCGCATGGCATTAACGCCTGATAAGGTTAACAACTTTATATCGGAACTACATGATGCCTCTGTTGAATTTGCAGTTAAAGAGAAATCAGAGGTAGTTGATTTTGCTAGTAAGTCTGGCTTTACAGAAGAGTTACAACGTTGGGATTTCTCATACTATTCAGAGAAACTAAAATCTGATAAGTTTGGATTTAACGACGAGATGATTAAGCCATATTTTAAGCTGGAGAATGTAACCAGAGGAATATTTGAATTGTCAGAAAAGCTTTATGGAATATCATTTAAACAGGTTGATAATATTCCGTTATATCATGAGGATGTTGAGACTTATGAGGTATACAGACCTGATGGGTCGTTTTTGTCTCTGTTATACATGGACTTTTTTCCAAGAAAAGGAAAGCAGGGTGGGGCATGGATGACAGATTATTGCTCACAGTATAATTTTGGTGGCGATGATGTTAGGCCACATATATCTATAGTGTGTAACTTTAGTAAACCAACAACTGATTCTCCATCGTTGCTTACGTTTGATGAGGTTACCACATATCTGCATGAGTTTGGACATGCATTGCACGGAATGATGAGCGAATGTAAATACCCATCGTTATCAGGAACCAGTGTATACAGAGACTTTGTTGAGTTGCCATCGCAGATTATGGAGAACTTTGCTGTAGAGAAGGAGTGGCTTGATATGTTTGCTGAACATTATACAACAGGAGAGAAGATACCTGCTGATTTGATTAAGAAGATAATTGATGCAAGTAATTTTCAGGCGGGTTATTTGCAAGAGAGACAGTTGAGTTTTGGAATGAATGATATGGCATGGCACACGCTAACTGATGGTAAGGTAGATGATGTAGTGGATTTTGAAAGTAGAGCAATGGCTCCTACAGAATTATTCCCTAAAGTTGAGGGAAGTGCAATGAGTACAGCTTTTTCTCATATATTTGCAGGAGGATATGCTGCCGGATATTATGGATATAAGTGGGCAGAGGTTCTTGATGCTGATGCATTTTCAGTATTTAAAGAGAGAGGAATATTTAATAAAGATGTGGCAGGTAGCTTCTGTAAGAATATTCTTCAGAGAGGAGGAACCGATCATCCAATGAAATTATATAAAAAATTCAGAGGAAAAGAGCCCTCTGTAAAAGCGCTCTTAAAGCGAAGTGGGTTAGGCGAATAGAAATGAACTTTGTTCTCGCTTTTGGTTGATATTTAAATAATTATTGATGATTAGCTTTGTTTTAATGTTTTGTTTTAATTATATTCGCTTGTCAATAAATTGACACCATTGATAGTATGATAAAGCCCGATAATCAAGAAGCGCTTTTTTGTATGCAAATTGTGTAGTATGTTTGTAGTGCAAATAAACAGTGCCTAAGATTATCATAATAGATAAGATTTGGGTTTTAATTTAGGGTTAGTATTTGTTAGTTGTGCGGGAGCATCCGCTGGCAGATACGAAAGTAGAGTTTTTTCATAGATGTTTAGTTTAGGGGGAATTGGTATTTATACCAATTAAAAGTTCCGGGGTTCTCCCGGAACTTTTTTTTTATATCAATTGTTTGTATATTATACTATAAACAAAAAACGTATGATATGGATGATAAATTGATAATGATTTTTGAAGGTTCGGATGTTGACGCAGCTCTGGTTAAGGAAGTTCTTAAAGAAGCAGATATTGATAGTTCATTACGCAATAAAAAAATGGAAGCTGCTCATGCCGGGTTTGGTTACTCTTCAGGCGCAACATGCGAAATATATGTTCACTCAGATAATGAAAAGAGAGCAAAGCAACTTGTAAAAGAGGCAATGGACAGATAGAGAAATTTTATCTGTATAAAAAAATAGATAACTTTATAGAAAATTTAATAGTGTTGATTTTTATCAACACTATTTTTTTAATATGACTATTTGTTTAAGATCAAAATAATTACGCAATGAAGGAAAAAGTAGAACAGTGGAATAAACAGTTATCAAAAGCTACTGCCGAAGAGGTGTTGGAGTTTTTTATAAATGAGTTTGGCGATAAGATAGCTCTTAGTTCAAGTCTTGGAGCCGAGGATCAGGTGCTTACTCATATGGTTACTGCTATAAGTAAAAAAGCAAATATATTTACTCTTGATACCGGACGTCTGTTTCCTGAGACGTATAAGTTAATTGATGATACAAATAAAAAATACGGAATTAAGATAAGAGTATACTTCCCAAAAACAGATCAGATAGAGGAGTGTGTTAATACGAATGGAATTAATCTGTTTTATGATAGTGTAGAGAATAGAAAGATGTGTTGTAATCTGCGTAAAATAGGGCCGTTAAAGAGAGCATTTAGTGGATTGGATGCATGGGTATGCGGACTAAGAAGAGATCAGGCTGTAACACGTTTTGCAACAAGAAAGGTTGAGTGGGATGAGTCAAACGAATTATTAAAGATAAATCCTCTTAACGACTGGACAGAACAGGATGTTTGGGATTATATAAAGGTAAATGATATCCCGTATAATGAACTACATGATAAAGGTTATCCTAGCATAGGGTGTCAGCCTTGTACAAGATCTGTTGAGCCGGGTGAGGATGTAAGAGCCGGACGATGGTGGTGGGAGCAACCTGAAAGTAAAGAGTGTGGGTTGCATAACCAGAAGAAATAGATAAAAAGACTGGTTATTTAATCAGGAATATATGAACCGGAATCTGTATGAAATAATATTTCAGATTCCGGTTTTTTAATTTGCAATTTCAACCTTCTTTAACGGAAGAGTAAATGAGAATGTGCTCCCTTTATTAGGCGAACTCTTTACCGATAAATTTCCGTTATGTTTATTTATAAATGTATTACAAATAGATAAACCAAGACCTGTTCCTTTCTCGTTATTTGTACCGTATGTTGTAAAGTGTTCGTGTTTATCAAAAATCTTCTTCATATTCTCTTCAGATATACCAACACCTGAATCCTTAATAGATACAATAACATTCTCCTTACTCATCTCTCCTAATATCTCAATTGAGCCATCTTCAGGAGTAAACTTTATTGCGTTTGAAACAAGATTACGCAAAACTGTATATATGAGATTCTCATCGGCCGATACCATTATTTTTGAAGGAATATTTGCAGATATCTTTATGTGTTTATTCTGGCTGGTTGTATCAAATAGTGAAACAACTTCGTTAATCTTTCTGCTAAGGTTAAATAGCTTTGGTTCGTAACTAATCTCACCCTTTTGTGCTTTTGCCCAGTACAGAAGGTTCTCAAGCAAGTTGTATGCCGACCTTGCAGCACCTTTGGTGATAGACAACAGATAATTTGCATTATTATAATCGTAACTACTAAGGTTTTCTTCAATAAGCTCTAACATGGTCTCCATATTACCAACCGGCGAGCGAAGATCGTGCCCGATAATTGAGAACATGAGATCCTTTGTATTGTTAAGCTTTAACAGCTCACTTGTCTGCTCCTCAATCTTACTGTATGCTTCAGTGTTCTCCAGAGCAACTGCAATGTACGACCCTAAAGTCTTAAGAATATCAAGATGCATCTGTATAAATGCATTCTTAGACTTTCTGCCAACCATTATAACGCCAATCTTGCGTTTTTTAACAACAAGAGGAATACATATAATTGATTGTATATTCTCTTTTATCTCAAAATAGTTTCGGTTAAAGTAATCTTTTTTTGTATCCCCTTGCAGGTATCCGGTAAATATAGACTCCTCAAATACAAAAGAGTGTTCATAAACAGACTCTATCTTATTCAGCGATGTAAAATCGTTAATAAACTTATCAGAACCTGGCTTAATACCGCTATAGGTAAGTGAGTCAGATGACGATCTGTTTATACCAATAAGCAGATAGGTATCTTTATTAATAAACTGTGTATTATTATATACCTCCTGAACAATCTCGTTAAATGATAGGTGCGATGTAATACGCTGACCAATCTCACTAAGATACTTTACGTTCTCAAATGTGTCATGCAGCTGTTGATTCTGCTTTTCAAGAATCTGTTTCTGTATCTCAATGCGCTCTTTCTGTCTCGATATTTTTGTGTTCTGCTCTTTTAGCAGATTGTTTGATCTCTGTTTGTGACTGCTATATCTGTTAAGGAATACTATTATAATAAGTAGTATAATAAATCCGGCAATAGAGATGTTTCTAATCTGTTTTAATTGGTTGTCTTTTTTTGCTTCAATTACATCTCTGCGACTTGTTTCCAGATCCTGCTCTTTTTGCAGTTTGCTTATCTCATGTTGCATCTGTAGTCGCAGAAGTGTATTCTTTTGCTCTACATATTTAAGACTATCCTGAGCCTCGTTCTTAAGTTCGGTAAGTTTGAGTGCCTGTTTGTATTTTCCGAAATCTTTCTTTATAGATGCCAATAGTGTTGCAGACTCCTCAATAGCAGGCCAGAAATTTATAGATGTTGCCAGTGTGAGTGACTTTTCAAGATTATCTATAGCCTCTGACATATCGCCGATAAGATAATGTACGTATCCTATCTGGTAATAGAGGTGCGATATATTTGATGTATAGCCAGCATTAATATATATGTTAATGCCCTGGTTAAGTACATCCAGTGCTTTATCAGTTTCACCTTTTATTATGTAAAAATCGCCAAGATTTGTTAAACTGGCGGCAAGAGATATCAGGTTTCCGCTCTTCTTTTTAATCTTAATACTTAAAAGATAATGATTAAGAGCGTTATCAAAATCGTATAGTTTTTGATACGAGAGACCGATATTATTATGAAACTTTCCTATAAGGTTTTGGTTGTTGGTTTTTTCGGCATACTCAAGTCCTTTAATATATGAGTTAAGAGCCTTTTTAGGTTCGTTTTGTGCCGATAGAATAATACCAAGATTATTGTATGATGAGGCTAACTCATTCTTATCGTTAATAGTCTGGTATATGTACAGAGCCTTGTAAAAAAACTCTTGTGCTTTTGAGTAGTTCTCTAAGGTGTAATATATACTACCAAAGCCATTATATATCTCGGCACGAATAATAAGTTTGTCGCATCTCTTCTCTTCTTGCAGAGCCAGATTTAACATCTCAATGCCCTCCTGATAGAGACCATTATTAGCAAAAATACTTGCCTTATTTATATAATAGTAACATATAGTCTCAAAATCCTGCTGTGTGTTTGCAATATTAAATGCAGAGTTCAGGTGTCTGATGGCATCCTGACTATACCCTTTGTTTGCCAGAAGTTCTCCAAGTAACAGGTGCGATTTCATTGAAGCAGTCAGCTCAAAGTTATTATCGGCATATGTAAGGGCAAGATTAGAGTAGAATATTGCACTGTCTATATTAGTATTCTTAAATTCGCTGGCTCTCTTCAGTAACATAGAGGCATTTGTATTGCCCTTCTCAATATTGCTGATATCATCAGCATGTGCATTGAGAAATGCAAATACAATCAGAAAACTTGTAATAATACGCTTAATCATGACCTGTTAATCTGCTGTAAAGGTAATATCTATTTCTAAAATAATATCCATAATAAATGTTAATCTTACTAAAATAGCATTTAGTCAACGCCAGACATTGTATGGTCTAATAATGATAATGTTACGTGATATTTGGTAACGATATAATGTTTATAAATATGTTTTAATCATATATTATATTAATAGTATAGTTTATCATCAGCAATAATATTTTGATGTAAAAAAATGCTCTGATGCTGCCATTGCGTAATTTATTGTGAATAAGTTTCGTGTAATTGAAAATAATTTGTAATTTTGCAAGCCATATTTTTGGAGAAAAAGGATCATTGTAATAAAGTATTAACTAAAAAGTTAAGAGAAAGTGAACACATTAAGTTACAAGACTGTGTCTGCTAACAAAGCTACTGTTGAGAAAGAGTGGTTTGTAGTAGATGCTACTAACGAAGTAGTAGGTCGTCTTGCATCTAAGGTAGCAAACATTCTTAGAGGTAAGCACAAACCTAGTTATACTCCTCATGTTGACTGCGGAGATAACATAATTATTATTAACGCTGAAAAGATCAGATTTACCGGCGATAAACTAGAGAAGAAGCAGTATGTTCGTCATACAGGATATCCTGGAGGACAGCGTATTGAGACTCCGGCTGATTACTTAGCTAAAAGACCAGAGGTTATTCTTCAGAAGGCCGTAAAAGGAATGCTTCCTAAGAACCGTCTGGGACGTACTATTATGGGTAATTTGTATGTATATGCAGGAACAGAGCATCCTCATTCAGCACAAACACCTAAAGAGTTAAATTTAAATTCAATTAAGTAATGGGTATGGAAGTAATAAATTCTATTGGACGCCGTAAAGCTGCTGTTGCTCGTGTATATATGAGCGAAGGAAAAGGAAATATTACAATCAATAAGAGAGATCTTAGTGAGTACTTTCCATTAGAGCAGTTTCAGTATGTAGTAAAACAACCATTATTGGTTCTTGATGCTGTTGAGAAATTTGATATCAAGGTAAACCTTGATGGTGGTGGAATTAAAGGACAAGCTGAGGCTCTACGTCTTGCTATTGCTCGTGCACTAGTAAAACTAGACGAGGAGAACCGTCCTGAGCTAAAGAAAAACGGATTCCTTACACGTGATGCACGTGTTGTTGAGCGTAAGAAGCCAGGACAACCAAAAGCGCGTAAAAGATTTCAGTTCAGTAAGCGTTAATATTTTTATTTTTATTGAAAAATTGGCAAGTCAGTTAAAATTACCGAGACTTTTAATGCAATAAAACTACTTGGTAATTGCCAAAAAATTAGGAGAAAATAAGATGTCTAAGACAGATTTTAATGAATTATTAGAAGCAGGTGTACACTTTGGACACCTAAAAAGAAAATGGAATCCAAAAATGGCTCCTTATATCTTTATGGAGCGTAATGGTATTCACATTATAGACTTGCATAAGACTGCAGTTAAAGTTGATGAAGCTGGTGCAGCTCTTAAACAAATTGCTAAAAGTGGCCGTAAAGTGCTTTTTGTAGCAACAAAAAAGCAGGCCAAAGATATAGTTGCAGAGCGCGTTAAGCAGACAGGTATGCCTTATGTTACAGAGCGTTGGCCAGGTGGTATGTTAACTAACTTCCCAACAATCCGTAAGGCAATCAAAAAAATGGCTACTATTGATAAAATGTCAGTAGATGGTACTTTTGATACTTTGTCTAAGCGTGAGAAACTGCAAATTACACGTCAGCGTGCTAAACTTGAAAAGAACTTAGGAAGTATTTCAGATCTTACACGTCTTCCTGCTGCACTTTTCGTAATCGATGTTCAGAAAGAATATATCGCTGTTAGAGAAGCTAAGCGTTTGGGTATCCCTGTGTTTGCTATAGTTGATACTTGTTGTGATCCATCTCCAATTGACTTTGTGATACCTGGTAACGACGATGCTTCAAAATCTATCTCTTTAATTACTGAGAAAATGTGTGCTCAGATTGAAGAGGGACTTTCAGAGAGAAAAGTAGAGAGAGAGAAAGATAACGAAGAGAAAGCTAAGAAAGCTGCTGCAAAGAAAGGTGCAAAAGCTGAAAAAGCTGCGAAAGCAGAAGCTAAAGAGAGTGATAAAGAATAAGTAATAATTTTAAAGATATTAGACATGGCTCAGATTAAAGCCGCAGATGTAGGCAAATTAAGAAAAATGACAGGTGCTGGTATGATGGACTGTAAAAAAGCTCTATCAGAGGCAGAAGGTGATTTTGATCAGGCAGTAAAGCTGATTCGTGAGCGTGGACAGGCAATTGCTAACAAGCGTGCTGACCGTGAAGCTACTGAAGGAGCTGCTATTGCTAAAGTTACTGCTGATGGTAAGTTTGGAGCAGTAATTGTTCTTAACTGTGAGACTGACTTTGTTGCTAAGAACGAGGATTTCCTTGCTTTTGCACACCAGTTAGCTGATCTTGCTGTTGAGAATAAGGTTGCTGATCTTGATGCACTTAAAGCTCTTACTGTTGATGGAAAAGATCTTGCATCTGTTATCATGGAGAAATCAGGTGTTGTAGGTGAAAAACTTGATCTTTCTCAACTTAAAGTAATTGAAGGAGAGATGTTGGTTCCTTATATTCACGGAAACAGCAAACTTTCTACAATTGTTGCTCTTAACAAAACTGTTGATGTTCAGGTAGGAAAAGACGTTGCTATGCAGGTTGCAGCAATGAACCCTGTATCACTAAGCAAGGATGATGTTCCTGCTGATGTTATTGAGAGAGAGCTTGAGATTGGAAAAGAGCAAGCTCGTAACGAAGGTAAGCCAGAGGCTATGCTTGATAAAATTGCACAAGGTAAACTTGGTAAATTCTTTAAGGAGAACACTCTTCTTTCGCAAGCATTTGTTAAAGATGGAAAGATGTCTGTTGAGAACTACCTAAAAGGTGTTGATGCAGATCTTACTGTTACAGGTTTTGTTCGTATTGGATTAAATGCTTAATATTGTTAAGCTTTAAATATAAAAAGGAGGCTTTTGCCTCCTTTTTTTTGTATCTATTATAAATTTGCAGGTAAATAACCTGTCGGTTTTATTGAATAATCTGAGTTATAATATTTTATAAATAGCACGAGCTACAGCTCCCGCTATATTATTTTATTAAGTCATAACAAGCTTTCTTGTTGTAGATATATTCTTTACAATTATATCAATAATAAATCGCTGCTTTATAAGCGGATCGTACTGAAAAAAGTTTGATGCAATTTTACAGATATTGTTAATCTCTGTGATAATATCTTCAACCTCTTTTTTATCGTTTATACTCATAGTGTTTGGCGATAACTTCTTTTTGCTCTTTTTTCGCATTGAGCTTAGATCTAAACCATCGGTATAGTGTATAATTCTGTTTATAAGCTCTTCAGGAGTTCCTTTGCTTACAATTTTATTTTTTGTTTTTCCTTTTAACTCGCGGGTAATACTATACATAAGCTCAATAAACGACTGTCTGTTTCCGTTTACTGAATTTCTCAGATGATCTGTAATACCAAGTTTATCAATAATTTTTTTGTACTCTTTATCCTTCTTAAAATCTGTCTCTATCTGAGTTTTAAGAAACGATATATCGCGTAGGGCAGGTATTCTTATGCTATTAATTTGTCTTACCCAAAGTACCGGAGCATGATTCTCCTCTATACCCAGATTGTTTTTAATAGCATTGTTTATTTTTTTCTCCAACTCAGATACATAATCTCTGTTTATGAAACTTCGCAGAGCTTCAAGTTCATTAATATGATCCTTTGTTGCATAAATTACATTTCTCGCGGCTAAAAGAAGATCGCCGGGTCTGTGATTTAATTTTGGTGTATTCATACTAATTGATTTTAGTTTTCTCTATAAAAATTATGAAAGAAATAGCTAAAAATCAAATTAATGCGAACTTTATTTGTTATATATATCTATAAGCGTCTGTTTCTGTAGCTCCCAGTTGTATCTGTTTATAATTGCCTCTTTTCCGTTTTTACCGTAGTTAATATTATTACTACTCTCAATTAATAGCTTTAAAGCTTTCGCAAATTCCTCAGGCGATCTGTCGCTGTATGAGACACCACATCTGGTTTCATCAATAATGCGTTTAACCGACATACAATCAGCCGCAATAACGGGTATGTTGCTATCCATGTATTCAAATAACTTGTTTGGCGATGAGTTATCTGTCTGCACCGTTCTCAGGTGAGGGATAAGTCCTATATCAGCTCTGTTTTGCAATTCCTGTTTTTCAGAAAAAGGTTTATGGCCAAAGAATATAACACTATCTGATAATCCCAAACTCTCAGTAAGTTTAACAAGCTCTTGTTTATATCTGCCATTACCAACTACCCAAAGTGTAATTTTTTTATCATAGTCTTTCAGTAGTTTTAATCCTTCAATAACTACCTGTACACCTCTGTATCGGGTAAGTCCACCAGCATAAAAAAGCGTTATGGTATCTTTTTTCAGATTGCGGTTGTTGTTTATTTCAGATATCTCCTCAACAACGTTTGATACAATATGCACAGGCTTTGTTATGTTACTTACACTTCGTAACCTGTTCTCCATTTCGTTAACAACAACAATAATGTCATCGGCTCTGTTTAGTTCTGTTTTTTCGTAATTAACCCAAAGCCTGTGTGGCGATAATATTTTACCCAGAGTAGTGTTTGTATGTTGCGCCTCTTTAATAAGATCGGGCCAGTTCTCATGCATATCTGCAACAACCTTTATTTTAGGATGTCTCTTTTTTACTCTGTTAGCAATCTTAATAAGAGGAAGGTCGTGCACATGTATTGCATCTGGTTTTTCGTTTTTAACAATGTTGTTAACAAATCTCTTCCAAATACAGAAATAGTATGGTATTGTAAGAATTGCCACACTCAGTTTGTATGTGAGTGTATTTATAGGCATTCTGTATATAGTCAGCTTGTTATCTGTCTCTTTTGTAGCCTTTTTGTCTCTTGTATAACATGCCAGAATTATATCATGTCCTGCTTCTGTCAGGTATTTTATCTCATTTTCTACCCTCTTGTCAGGCGGAAACTCCTCATTAAGCAGCATTAATATCTTCATCTGTTTATAATTGTTTTTTATTTGTCAGATGGAACTCACATTTATAATCATCCTCGTGTGTGTGAATGACCATTCTCATGCTTCGTTTCATCTGTTTATAATTGTTTTTTATTTGTCATATGGAACTCGCATTTACAATCATCTCCGTGTGTGAGAAAATAGTTGTCATGCTTCGTTTCATGTTATATCTAATATGTTATTGATAAGTATATTTTAAATTTTCCGTTAAATTGTTAATAACTATTAAACATATTCCTTAAATAATATTAATAGAGATTTTTATATTACGGAAAAGCATTATTTTTACAAAAATATGATAAATACCGATACTTTTTATGAATAATTTTTTTAGCAGGAATAAATCACACCTTGTTGCGGTGATTGTATTTATTGCTATTTCGTATGCATATATGCTACCCCAGCTACAAGGGAAAAAACTCCAGCAACATGATAGTGCAACATTTAAAGGAATGTCAAAAGAGGTTGGCGACTTTAGAGAGAAAACCGGAGAGGAGATATACTGGACAAACAGTATGTTTGGAGGAATGCCAACATACCTTATCAGTGCCCGGTTTGAAGGGAATGTAATTAAGAAAGTTGACTATTTAATGAAGATCGGCAAGAGACCTGCTGCCTATCTGTTTATTGCATTTATATGTTTCTATATACTTCTGCTTGCGTATGGAGTAAATCCGTGGTTGAGTATTATAGGAGCGCTGGCATACGGGTTGTCAAGTTATTTTATGATAATTCTCTTTGCAGGTCATAATACCAAGGTGGTTGCTTTGGCTTATATTCCGGCAGTTATAGCGGGTATACATCTTGTTTTTTCTGGCAGACGATTATTGGGAGCCGGACTATTTGGTGTGTTTCTGGCTTTAGAACTTTTGGCCAATCACTTACAGATAACATATTATTTTGCAATGGTTATTGTAGTGTTCGGATTTTTTGAACTTTACAATGCTGTTATTGCAGGTAAGATAAAAGCATTTACGGTTAATGTTGCAATACTTGTTGGTGTTGCAGCGCTGGCTCTGGCAACGAACTTTACACAGATATATTACACTGTTGAGTATGGTAAAGAGTCTATACGTGGTAAAACAGAGTTGTCAACAGAGAAAGATAACCGTACCACCGGACTTGATAAAAAGTATGCCATGGCTTGGAGTTATGGAAAAACTGAAAGCTTTAATATGCTTATTCCTAATTTAATGGGAGGAGCATCAACAGGATTTGATAAGGACTCTGAGACATACAAAAAGATGCGTAAACTTGGCGGACGCCAGGCAGCAGATATGGTTAAACAGATGCCTCTGGCATACTGGGGAGAGCAGCCCGGAACTTCAGGGCCTATGTATCTCGGTGCTATAGTTGTGTTTCTTTTTGTATTCGGACTGTTTTATGTTAAGGGTAGAGTTAAGTGGTGGTTACTTGCTGCATCGGTTTTATCAGTACTGCTTGCCTGGGGAAGTAATTTTATGTGGTTAACATATCTTTTCCTTGACTATCTGCCAGGCTACAATAAATTCAGAGCACCATCGGTAATACTTGTTATTGTTCAGTTTACTGTTCCGCTATTAGGATTTATAGCATTAAAAAGATTGTTTACAAACAGAGAGGATAGTACATCGGCACTTAAAGCTTTAAAGTGGAGTACAGGAATTGTTGGTGGTATATGCTTGTTCTTCTTAATGTTTGGTACATCGTTGTTTGATTTCTCCGCATCAATAGATGCTCAGTTAAAATCTTACGGATGGCCTGTTGAATCTATAGTGAGCGACAGAATATCGCTGTTACGTACAGATTCTTTACGTTCGTTACTATTTGTTCTTGGAACAGCAGTTGTACTGTTCTTGTTTATTAAGTCTAAACTTAAAACAGGTTATGTATATATTATTCTTGGACTGTTAGTTGTTATTGATCTTTGGAGTGTAGATAAGCGTTACCTTAATGATGATCATTTTGCTATTGCTAAAAAGGTGGACAATCCTTATCCGATGACAAATGCGGATAAACAGATTCTTATGGATAAAGATCCTAACTACAGGGTTCTTAATTTATCTGTTAGCCCGCTTCAGGATGCAAGCACCTCGTATTATCACAAATCTGTAGGAGGATATCATGGAGCTAAGATGAGACGATTCCAGGAGTTATATGAGCATCAGATAGCAAAGAATAATATGCAGGTTCTTAATATGCTGAATGTAAAGTATATTATTGTTCCTGGGCAGAACAATGCTCCTATGGTTCAGAGAAATGGAGATGTATTAGGTAACGGATGGTTTATTAACAATGTAAAAATGGTTGATAATGCCGATCAGGAGTTAGCTGCTTTATCTGACTTTAATGCTGCTACAACAGCTATTGTTGATAAGCGTTTTGCAGATAAACTTGATGGTTATAAACCAGTTAATGATTCATTAGCCAATATAACACTTATAGATTACAGACCGGATATGTTAACATATCAGAGCAGATCAACAGCTGAAAATATTGCTGTGTTCTCAGAGATGTATTATCCAAAAGGGTGGGAGGTAATGATTAATGATAAACCTGCTGAGTGTTTTAGAGTGAACTACGTTCTCAGAGGATTAGTAGTTCCTGCGGGGGAGAATGTAATAACATTCCGCTTTGTTCCTAAGATGTTAGGAGTAGGAAAAGTTATTAGTCTTTTTTCATCTATATTTGTATTGATTTTGTTGATTCTTGGACTTTTATCAGAAGCAGGAGCATTAAAAAAATTAGGTATATGTCGTCAGAAAAAAGAGTAGCACAGAGTAGATTACGAAGTTCGTATCTAACCTCTTTAATTAGTATTACGCTTGTACTGTTACTTCTTGGTATAATGGGTGCACTGATACTCAGTGCCAAGAGTATATCTGATAATGTAAAGGAGAATATTGGCTTTAGTCTTATTATTAAAGATGATGTTCCTGATGCTGAGGTAATGCGAATTAAGAAGAAGCTGGATATAAAGAACTATGTTAAGGAGGCGGTATATTATTCAAAGAAAGATGCAGAGGAGATAATGAGCAAGGAGCTTGGTGAAGATTTTGTATCGTTTCTTGGGCTTAATCCGCTGCCTGCTACAATTGATGTTAAATTATATGCCGAATATGCAAATCCTGATAGTATAGCTCTTATAAAGAATGAGTTTTTGAGTTATCAGGAGATTAATGAAGTGAATTATCAGGAATCGTTGGTAACTCTGGTAAACGATAACATAAAAGAGATTAGTTTTTTTATAGTTATATTTGCCGCATTATTATTTTTGGTGGCATTGGCACTTATTAATAATACAATAAGACTTATGGTGTACTCAAGACGCTTCCTTATAAATACAATGAAGCTTGTGGGTGCTACCTCAGGATTTATTCGTAAGCCATTTTTAATAAAGAGCATGTGGCAAGGAATTATTGCCGGAGCTATGGCAAGCGGATTGTTGTATGGTGGTCTCTATTTTATAGAGCAACGTATGTCAGGGCTGCTTAAGTTTGACGATGAAGAGATGCTGATAATATTATTCTCAGGTGTTGTTGTAATGGGAGTAATTATTAGTATATGCTCAACATGGATTGCAGTGTCAAAATATATTAGAATTAAAGTAGATAAATTATACGCATAAAAGATATGTCGAAAAAGGTGAAAGATAACAAAGAAGCAGGGTTCGCAATTCCTGCTGAGAATTATAAATTTATTGCTATTGGATTTGCAGTTGTAGTACTTGGGTTTATCTTGATGATTGGCGGAGGATCTGACGATCCGGATGTGTTTAATGAAGGTATGTTTAGTTTCAGAAGAATTACATTGGCAACAATTGTGGTACTTGCCGGTTTACTGTTTGAGGTTTGGGCTATTATGAGAAAACCTAAGCAGGAGGATGCTGAATGAATTGGTTAGAATCTCTGATTTTAGGACTACTTCAAGGCTTAACAGAATTTTTACCGGTCAGCAGCAGTGGACATCTGGAGTTGGCTAAATCTATATTAGGAGTAAGTCCTACAGACTCTATGCAATTTACAGTAGTTGTACACGGGGCTACTGTTCTTAGTACAATTGTTGTTTTCTATAAAGATATTATACGTCTTTTTGTAGGACTGTTTAGCTTTAAATGGAATTACGAGACCAAATATGTTCTTAAGATTGCTATATCTGTTATACCAGTTGCAATTGTAGGTCTGTTTTTTAAAGATACTGTGGAGTCATTTTTTGACGGAAATACAATGTTTGTAGGATTTATGTTAATTATAACATCTGTGCTTCTTTTCTTTACATACTATGCAAAGAAGAATAATAAAGATGTAAGATATGGTACTGCATTTATAATTGGTATATCGCAGGCAATTGCAGTTTTGCCAGGTATTTCGCGTTCAGGATCAACAATTGCTACAGGACTACTTTTGGGAGTTAAGAAAGAGGATATTGCAAAATTTTCTTTCCTGATGGTTTTGGTTCCGATACTTGGTGCAAATGTAAAAGATCTTTTAGATATGCCTGCTGCTACAGAGGTTTCAGAGGCCGGAATTGGTATCCTTCCGCTTGCTATAGGATTTATTGCTGCATTTGTTTCAGGTTTATTAGCATGTAAATGGATGATAAATTTGGTAAATAAAGGTAAGCTTATTTACTTTGCAGTTTATTGTAGTTTAATTGGTTTAGTGGCAATTATTGCCCATTTTTTGTAGAATATATATCTGTATGCCCGATAAAATAAAGAGTGCAGAGCAACTTCGCGATGGAAAGATATTACTTATTGATAAGCCATATGCGTGGAGTTCATTTGATGTTGTAAATAAGATAAAATCTGTATGCAGACACCATCTTGGGCTGAAGAAGATTAAGATAGGACATGCTGGTACGCTTGATCCTTTGGCTACAGGTTTAATGGTTATAGCTATAGGAAAAGCCACTAAGGGTATAGAGGCTTTAATGTCTGAATCAAAATCGTACAGAGCAACTGTGCGTTTGGGTGGTACAACACCATCATTTGATTTAGAGACCAGTGTTGACGCTCTGTATCCTTACAGGCATATTACCCGCGAAAATGTGGTTGCGACATTAGACTCGTTTAAAGGTACAACAATGCAAACACCTCCGGCATTCTCTGCAAAGAGAGTAAAAGGTAAGAGAGCTTATGAATTAGCCCGTAAAGGAGAGGAGGTCGTTTTAAAGGATAAGCCTGTTACAGTTAATAATATAGAGTTAACAGATTTTGATCTTCCAGTGTTTACGTTTGAAGTTGAGTGCTCAAAGGGAACATATATAAGATCAATGGCAAGAGATATTGGTACAAAGCTGGATTCAGGAGGGTATCTTACGCAGTTAAGACGATTATCTTCTGGAGATTTCTCTGTTAATGATGCAATGACAATTGATGAAGTTGTTGTTTTTTTAAAGGAAATAGAACCTATTAAGGAGTAGAATCGTATTAAATATTGTTTGGTACGATAATAATGATATAATTAATATGTTACTCAGTTTTAAATTATAGAGTCTGGTGTTTTTTGCCTGACAAAGCAGTTTGAGTAGTTCATGTATAATGATAAACTTAAAGCTGTTCTGAGTAGCAACAAAAGTAGATATTAGAAGATGAAACGTGTTTGTAAGCTATTTTAGTTATATACATATAATGTGTTTTAGCATGTTTCAAATGACCATTGAAAAGAAAATTTAAACATATGAAGTTATCAAAGTTTAAGTATGATCTGCCAATTGATCTAGTTGCAAAATATCCCGCTGAGAATCGCGATGAGTCAAGATTAATGGTTGTAAACCGTGCCACTGGTACTATTGAGCATAAGCAGTTTAAAAATGTTCTTGATTATGTGGATGATCAGGATGTAATGGTTTTTAACGATACTAAGGTTTTTCCTGCCAGACTGTATGGTAATAAAGAGAAAACCGGAGCTGAAATAGAGGTTTTTCTTCTAAGAGAGCTTAATAGAGAACAGAGACTTTGGGATGTATTGGTTGATCCTGCAAGAAAAATCAGAATTGGTAACAAACTCTATTTTGGTGAGAATGACGAGTTGGTTGCTGAGGTAATTGACAATACAACCTCACGTGGACGTACATTACGTTTCCTTTTTGATGGTGAGTATGAGGATTTCAAGAAGACTCTTTATGGATTAGGAGAGACTCCGCTTCCGAAATTTATTCAACGTCCTGTTGAGCCGGAAGATGCTGAGAGATATCAAACAGTATACGCTGCTAATGAGGGAGCTGTTGCAGCGCCTACAGCAGGAATGCACTTTAGTAAGCAATTGCTTAAAAGATTAGAGATAAAGGGTGTTGATTTTGCATATATCACACTTCATGTTGGTCTTGGAAACTTCAGAAATGTTGAGGTTGAGGATCTGACAAAACACAGAATGGACTCAGAGCAGATATATATATCTGAAGAGGCTACAAAGGTTGTTAACAAAGCTAAAGAGAACAGAAGTAAGGTTTGTGCAGTTGGTACAACAGTGCTTAGAACTCTTGAAACATCTGTATCTACAACCGGGTTGCTTAAGCCATTTGACGGGTGGACAAATAAGTTTATATTCCCACCTTATGAGTTTAAGGTGCCAGATATGTTGGTTACAAATTTTCACTTACCACTATCTACATTAATGATGATGGTTTCTGCATTTGCAGGATATGATTTATTGATGGAGGCATACAAAGTTGGTATTGAAGAGGGATACAGATTCGGAACCTATGGAGATGCAATGTTGATTATATAATATAGAAAAGGGAGCTTTAAGCTCCCTTTTTTTATTCGTTCATTGTTTTCTCAACCTCATCGGTATATATTGGAATTCTGTCTCCAAGCATTCTTGAACCATCTTTAGTAACAAGAATATCATCTTCAAGTCTTATACCACCAAAATCACGATACTCCTTATTAACAAGATCAAAGTTTATAAACTCTTTGTTTGTACCTTCAGATTGCCACTTATCTATAAGTGCAGGGATGAAATAGATTCCAGGCTCGTTAGTAATAACAAATCCCTCTTTCAGTTCCTTACCAAGTCTTAGATACGCAGTACCAAACTGATCAATTGGTCTTGTCTTTTCGTCATAACCAACATAAATCTGTCCTAATCCTTCCATGTCATGAACATCAAGTCCCATCATATGTCCCAAACCATGAGGGAAGAACATTGCATGTGCACCAGCTTTTACAGCCTCCATTGTATCACCCTTCATAAGACCAATATCCTTTAGCCCTTCAGTAATAATCCTTGCTGCTTCAAGGTGAATGCTCTGATATGTAACTCCTGGTTTTGTAATAGCAATAGTATCGTCAAGAGCTTTTAATACAATATTATATATATCCTTCTGCTTTTGAGAGAATACTCCTCCAACAGGAATAGTTCTTGTATTATCTGAAGCATAGTGTAGCGGAGACTCTGCACCACAGTCAGTAAGCATCATTTTTCCTTTCTGAAGTGTATTGCCATGGAAATGATTGTGAAGAGTCTCTCCGTTTTGCGATAAAATTATAGGGAAGCTTGGCATGTTACCACCTGATAGTGCAATACCTTCAATTGCTCCGGCAATCTCTTGCTCAACAACACCCTCTTTACACATTCTCATTGCTGTTACATGCATATTGTAACCTATAGCACAAGCCTTCTCTATCTCAACAATTTCACAAGCCTCTTTAATCTCACGTATTCCGATAATTGCATGTATAAGCTCAAGTGATGCATACTCTCTTGTTCTGTGTGCATCAATACCTGTCATCTGCTGAAGAAGCATTTTATTCTCGCCTCTGTAAGGAGGAGTAAAGTGTATCTTGCGTCCTTTACATATTGCGTCTTTAGTAATGTCAAATATTTTGTTGAATGGATGTGTATCTGTTACACCACATTTTGCAGCTAACTCACTGACCTTTGGCTGAGGCCCCATCCATATAATACTTGCAATATCAACATCGTTTGCAAATACAGAATCGGTTCCATTATCTATATCAATAACACCAATAAATCCAGGAAGGTCAATTCCGAAGAAATATAAAAAGTCACTATCCTGACGGAAATGGTATCCATTATCCGGATAGTTTACTGACGACTCGTTGTTTCCAAGAATAAGAACAAGACCGCTACCCATCTTCTTTCTAAGCTGATCTCGTCTTCTTACATATACATCTTTATTAAACATGATCTTTTATATTTTTTTGATATTTGTTTACAATGTAGTAATTCAAATTATTTTTTTAAAGGTTTACAACATTTTGTGGAGCACCATCTGCCCATTTCAAAATATTCTGAAGAACTATTTCGGTTCTAATCTCAATAGCCTCTTTTGTAGCAAATCCTATATGCGGAAGCAACAGGCAGTTTTTAGTGTTCTGTAGTGGGTGATTTGCTGCTATTGGTGGTTCAGTCTCGTAAACATCTATTGCTGCACCTGCCATTTGGTTACTGTTTAGCATTTCAGATAGAGCCTTATAATCAACAATAGGGCCTCTTGCTGTATTTATTAATATAACATTTTGTTTTGTTAATGACAAAACGTCTTTGTTAATCAAACCTTGAGTTTCATGAGTAAGAGGAGTGTGTATTGATATAATATCAGACTCTTTTATTACCTCCTCAAAGGTTCTGAACTGTGCCAGCTCTGTCTGTTTTTTTGTTCTGCTATATGCTATATTGTTACATCCAAAGGCTTTTGTAAGTTCTGCAACCCTTTTACCAATTGCTCCAAAACCTATTATTCCAAATGTTTTGTCTTTTAATTGAGTGCCAAGAAAACCTGCTCTGTCTTCACTTTTTCTTGTTTTTGCATCTAGTTCAGTTGTCTTTCTTATGATATCAATAGCCATTCCTACAGTTAATTCAGCAACAGCATCGGTAGAGTAACCAGCTGCATTACAAACAACTATATTTTTGTCATTGCAAAGTTTTGTATTTATATGATCGGTGCCTGTAAAAGCAACAGATATTAGTTTTAGATTGTTGCAGCTATTTATAATATTATCATAGATAGGGTATTGACTGGTTATTATAATATCAGCATCTTTAACTCTTTCAAGTGCATCTTCTGAATTTTCTGGTTTGTTGTTATAGAAAGAAACTTCTATATTCTTATCTGATAACCTTTTTGTTATATCTGTCTCTGTCTCTTTGTCGAACCCTATTGGTTCAATAAATACTGCCTTCATAATCATTTTAAAATTTTCTGAAATTTAAAGTATGAAGATACCAATTATATTATTGTAACTTATTTAAACAGATTAAAAGTTTATAAGTGGTTATTGTTTTAATAGTTTCATTTACTCCTGATTACCTATATATGTGACTGAAAGTGTTTTTAAGCATTGTTATAGTATGCGCTATTGTTGATAGGTATCTGTTCTTATATGAAAAAAAAATAATAGCCTTATTAATAGCTGTTAACATAATAGTTGTATATTGCGTTCGTATGCCATGATGTAATGTAATGTTTATAGTGTGATGTAACATGCATATAATCAGGGGTGTATTTGTAACAGCAGAAATTGTTGTTTTAGATTTGTGTGATTTGCAACGTTATGTATGTAAATATACATATGTATTGAGAGGTATTTTAATGTAAGTCGTTAATCGCGGTAATTTATCTGTTTATAACATGAGGTACTGTAATTTCCGACTTGATAAAAAAATAGAATTTTTTTGAGGTTAGCAATAGGTTAACAAATTACACAGTCAGTTTTGTTATTGGGTATAAATACCTATATTTTTTTAAGCTTTAAGTTATTGATATTCAATTCGATATAATTAATTTTAAGAAAAATGATGATTTTGCTCAACATTTCGAAGGTAAATGCGTACATAGTAGTGTGTTGAGATTGATATTTTTGGGTTGTGCCCATTGTGATATAAACCCGAAAAAATTGTATATTTGCCGAGTAGCTAATTTGATTGTTTTATATATCTTTTTGTCAGCTATTTGGTCGAAGAGAGTGATATAAGAGATACAAAAAAAATTAATTAATAATTTAAAAGCTGAATCTAATGAGAAAGTTTACCTTGATAGCTGCTTTACTTGTAGCTTATGTATTTACTGCCAATGCGCAGACAGATATTGCCGGAAATGGTGATACAAATGACAAAAATTTTGTTAGCGAAACAACTGAGGCTGCTGACTATGTTACTATAGGAGCAACAATGCCATTTTACGCTAAGCCTGACCCTTACTTCCATCCAAATTACAACGATGCTAATGCTTGGGCATTAACTGCTGGATTTACTTGGCTTTGGACAGTAACACCTCCAACAGGACCAGATACTAATCCTGCTGCTATTGGTGGAAAACCAGTTAACTACAGAGAGATTGCTTTTGCTGCTCTTGGTGACTATACACTAAAAGTAAAAGAGAAAGCTTCTGCTGCTCTTGGTGGATGTGAAGGAGCTGAGCAAAGTCATACTGTTACTGTAATTGAGGCTCCAACATATACTTGGAACTGGGGTGCATTTACTTACGATAACCAGTGTGAGGGAGCTGTACCAGTAACTAAACTTGAGCTTACTCTTGCGGCTAATGCAAATGATGGAAACATTCGTCTTGCTTATAACCTACAGATTAAAACTCAAACTTGGGACGGAGCTGCTTGGGTTGATTCTAAGTTTTATAACCTGGCAAAAGATAATGATGCTACTCCATTAGCTGTTAACTTCCCAAATACTGCACCAGAGACTAAATTAGCGGCTGGAGCAAAAGATCTATCTGCAGCTCTTGCATATGACTGTATTTCTGAAGGTGGAAAGAAAGTTAGAACTGTATATACATACAATGTATTTGGTCTGAACTCACAAATTACACGTAAGAGTGATTTCCTTTCAGGTCCTGTAGCTCCTGAGACTTTCGGATACCGTGTTAATGATGGTACTGTAAGTGCTGATGCAACTGCTGCAGCACAAACTTTCTGGGTAGCGGTAAACCCGGCTCCTGTAACTGGAGAAATTTACCATGTTAAGAATGCTTGGTCTGTTGACTTGTAATAGTTGATTTAAAACAGATATTTAGAGATTATTTTCTTAATATAATTACAGTAAAGATATTCTTGTGAGATTTATATACACATATATAATTATAGCATTACTGTTAGTAATTGTTGCTGAGTCACGGGCGGACGTACCGCCTGTGTGCTCACAGCATTACGATGAGTATGCGGTTAATGGCTTTGCACATAGTTCGTTTACCTGGACTATATATGTAGATGGCCAGCCGGATACAAAGAACAAGTATGGAAGAATACTTTACGGAGGAATGAAGGTTTCCGGAATTGGATCTGACGATTGGGATAAGAACAGAGACGGAGATACAATTAGAGTATATTGGAACGATAAGATTAAGGTAATTGGTAAGGATGTAAAACTTATAGCACAAGAGCTAACTATAGCCGGATGTTTGGGCGATCCTGTCGAGGTTGGGATGAAGTATAATTCTCCGGACCTGGAACTTGGTGACCGCGATCAGGTTTGTATGGGAGGTTCTGTTGAGCTGCAAAATGTGGGAGCAGATAAGTTTCTTTCAGCATCGTATAAGTGGACTACTGCAAAAGTTACCGGAGGAATACAATCGTTTAAAGATGTTACTGGTACAGGAGCTGATAAATCAATACTTTCTGTTGCATCAATTACACAATCACAGGCTTTTAGTGTAGAAGCAGCTGAGAGTGTTAGCGGATGTAGAGTGAGAGATACATTGGTTCTTAATCCTGTTGATATTCCTGTTGTTAATCTTGGAAGAGATACTATGTTATGTGCTATGGAGACACTTGAGCTTGATCCGTTGATTGAGGGTGGTGATGATTATAGATGGTATATTAATGGTATTTGGTTAAAAGATATTGTTGGAACTGTAATGGATGCAACGTCTGGTCAAAAGCAGATTGTTTTTGAAGCAAGAAACTTCTATAGTAATCTTTACAATCCGGCAGATCAGTTCTGTGCAACATTAGACACTATAAATATTTTACAGTGTAACCAATTTAAGGTTGATTGGGGTATTCCTGTAGCATATACACCTAACAACGATGGTGTTAATGATAAGTGGATAATTAAGAAGTTGGTTAATTTCCCGAATGTTACGGTTGATGTTTATACACGTTGGGGAACAAGAGTATTCTCTTCAAGAGGTTATAACTCTTCAAATGCTTGGGACGGACGTGATATGAACGGGAATGAACTTGGAATGGATTCATACCACTATATAATAGACCTGAATGATGGATCGCCAAAACTTATTGGTACTGTAACATTGGTTAGATAGTAGAAAATATATATATTCAGGTTACAAAGAGTTTAAATCGCATATTGTGTGATAGGTTGTAGTTTTAGAAATAATTTAGATTGTGTTGATGCGTAAATATATTATACTTCTTCTGTTATTGTTATGTGCTCAGCTAGGTTACTCTCAGCAAGTGCCTCTTTATAGCCAGTATATGATTAACAGGTTTATGATTAATCCGGCTGCTGCTGGTGCAAGTGGCGATGCAATGGTTAGCATAAATTCACGTAATCAGTGGATTGGTTATGAAGGAGCTCCTAATACACAGCTGTTGAGTACAGAGTTACGTATGAATCACCTTAAAGGAAAATCAAGAAGAAGAGGTAGTAGCGTATTTAATGGTCGACTTAGCAGAAAAGGTCAGAGCAAAGTTGGATTAGGAGCCGGACTTTATACTGATGTTAATGGGCGAATAAGAAATACCGGACTTCAACTTACTTATGCATATCACTTACCATTCAGATACTTTCAGTTATCTATGGGACTTACATTTACCGGAAGTCAGACCAGAATAGATGTTCAGCCTGAGGATTTGGTTGATGCGCTTGATCCATTGATAGCCGGGAAAAAGAATTTCTTCTCTCCTGATTTTAATGTAGGTTTATATTTGTCATCTTCAAACTACTATGTTGGAGTTTCTGCAATTAGATTGTTTCAGTCATATTTTAAGTTAGGTGATGATTCTGGTGATAACTTCAGGTTATTGCGTCAGTACTACTTTATGGGAGGGTACAGGTTTAGAGTTAACAGTTTGTTTAATGTAGAACCTTCTATTCTGTTTACAGGTAAGGAGAATAAACGCATAGCTCTTGATGTTAATGTTAAAGGGTATTACAGAGAGAACTACTGGATGGGTCTTTCATATAGATCAACCGGAGCAATGGTTGTAATGGTTGGAGGAAGAATGGCAAACTATCATTTTGGTTATGCATTTGATTATCTGTTTACAGACATATCTCAGGTAAGTAAAAACGGATCGCATGAGCTTGTTTTGGGGATGACATTTGGTGCATCTAAAACAAAAAGGCGTTATAAGATGAACAGACGATTCTAATTTCGTATATTTACTCTATATAAAATCTGAATTAATGAACATGCATGATAAAAATTAAATCATGCCAATACCATATGACCTTAAAAAACAAATTTAGACATATGAAACTTAAAATATCTATTGGGGTTATTATTGCCATTACAGCGCTTGTTGTGCTGTATTTTTTTGTCTATTTGCCATATAAAGCAGATGAGTATTATAACGAATCTATTACGGTTATAGAGAACGATGTTGATAAGTCGTTAGATTTAATAAACAAGGCAATAGAGATTGATGATAAGAATATTGATTTTATAAGTCACAGAGCTTTGCTTTATCTGTTAAAAAATGAGTATCAGAAAAGTATTGATGATATTGATATTGCACTTGCAAAAGTAGATACTGTTGTAAAGTATTATACAATAAAAGGTAAAGCATATGTGGGACTTAAAGAGTTTAATAAAGCAATAGATGTTGTTAATAAAGGTATTAGACTTGACGATAAGTGGGCAGAAGGATATTATCTGCGAGGGATATCATATGCAGGACTTAAAAAGTATGATGAGTCATTAAAAGATTATAATAAGGCTCTTGAATTTGGATATACTGACGAGTCGATATATTCAAAAAGAGGAGAATCAAAAGCCGGGATGAATGATTATGCCGGAGCAATTGCTGATCTTAATCTGGTATTGCAAGGAGGATCTGAAGATGCTGATGGTTATAAACAGAGAGGTATATTCAGATATAAATTTGGGGATTATGAAGGTGCTCTGTCTGATATTGATAGTTCTCTTATGTATAAAAAGGATAAAGATCAGTTCTACTTTAAAGCACTGGCATTAACTAATCTGAAAAGACCGGAAGAGGCTGTTAATGCTTATAAAGAGGTAATAGGTATTGATAAAAACCATGTTGATGCATACTATAATGTGTCAATGGCATATATGCAGCTTGGTAATTCAAAACAAGCGTTACTTAATATTGACAAGGCAATTAAGCTAAGACCAGAGAATACTAAGATATATTTCAGAAAGGGTAATATTCTGGCATTCCTGAAACGTCCGGCTGAGGCAATATTAATGTTTGACAAGGTTATTGATTCTGACAAGAGTGACGCTACAGCATTTTACAACAGAGGTGTTGCTAAAGGTGTTCTAGGAAAGCATAAACTTGCTATAAATGATTATAATGAAGCATTAAAGCTTAACAATAAATATTCAGAAGCATACTATCAGCGTGCTGTATCTAAGATTAACGTCGGAGGATTTCCGGCAGGAAAAGATGATGTTATAAAGGCATATAAACTTGGATTTAAGCCTGCTGAAGTGATGTATAATAAGTATTATAAAAACTAATTATACAGCTGGTTAACTTTTACAATTACTGACCTATGAAGAAATTTGCTACGTTAGTATCATTAGTGTTGTTTCCGTTTATATTAGGTACAGCTCAGGTTAAAGATACTATATCTTATTCAAATGTATATATCTATAATAAGGATGCCAGATTTGGCGATGTTGGAGCTGCGGTTGCAGAACAGCATACATATACTTTAGATAAATCAAGAAAGCTAAGATCATTTTACTATTGTGTTAATAAAAATAGTCTGAAAGAGACTCATTTTTTCTCTTATAACAATAGTGGCAATATGTATAAAGAGATAATATATAATAGCGATAAAAAGGCTATTTATATATTGAAGGATTATGATGCAAACGGAAATGTTGTTGAGACTAAAGGTTATTTTCTTGAAACCGATGCCAGATCAGATAGTAATAACAGGAGATATGTTTATGACTCAAAGGGCAGAGTAAAAGAGGAGTTATATTTAGATGCTTCTGGTAAAGTGAAGTTGCAACTGAGGTATAAGTACAATAGCAGTAATGATGTTGTTAAGACTAAGATTAAGGGAGATGCCAGAATTAGTGAAAAAGATATCGTTATTAAAGGTAAATACAGTTATAATAGTAGTGGCAAAAAGACTATTGAAATTCTAAAGGTTAAATATAATGGTGAATCAACTACTAAGCAGAGAGACTATTTTTATAATGACAAAACTGCATTATTAGACTCTGTGGTTATAAAAGATAAAGATATTACATATACTAAAAAGATGAAATACAGGGATAATGGAGATATCCACTATTTTGCATACTTTTTAGATGGTAAAAAAGTTTATCAGAAGACATTTAACTGGTTTACAAACGGTAAAGATAGCCGAAGCAGAATTATTTCGCGTTAGAACATATTAACAGAGCAGCATCAATATAGTGTTTTATATCCTCCGGATGGATATCTCTGTATCTGTTTTTGCTGCTTTCATTACCTAAGCGTACAATAACAATATTTTTTTGTGGGATAGATATAACATACTGTCCCATAATTCCTCGCATATATTTTATATTTAATCCTCTGTAGTCAGATATCATCCACCACTGGAATCCGTAAAAGTCTACACTTTTTTTGCTTTTATCTTTTAAATGTCTGGCCGGAGATAGAGCCTGAGCAATATATTTTTTAGATATTAACTGATTGCCGTTACAGGTACCATTCTCATTTATAAGCTGACCCCATCGTGCAATGTCTCTTGCTGTTGAATTAAAGCAACAGAAGGCTTTTTCGTCGCCCCCTTTTTCATCTAGACACCAAAGTGCTTTATTTTTTGCACCCATATGTTGCCAATATTTTCTATATGTATACTCACTTATATTATATCCTGTAGCCGATTCTATAATATATGCAAGAATCTGTGTATCACCGTTTCTGTATTTAAACAGAGAGCCCGGTTCTTCAATTATTCTTAAATCAGAGATAATTTTATGCAGGTTATTTCCATAATAGGCTTTAGCAGTCATAGAGAAGAATCCTTTATGACTCTCTTCCCAGTTTAACCCTGAACTCATTGTAAGCAGATCTCTGAGGATTAATTTCTTATTAACAGTATTCTGATATTCAGGTATGAAATCTGCAACAGGTTGAAAAAGACTTTGAATTTTACCTTCGTCAATAGCTGCTCCTATTAGTAAAGAGACAATACTTTTTGATACCGAAAAAGAGTTAGATAGTGTGTTTTCGTTAAAACTGTTCCAGTATTTTTCATATAGTATTGTAGAATCTTTTATTATAATAAGTGCATTAGGATCATATCCCGTAATTGTATCCATTAGCTCCTCTGGTATATCCACACTATTATATTTTTCATCTATTTTCCAGGGAATATGTTTTGCTGATGGAATTTCACGATTGTGGAAGTGTTTATAATCATCGTAGTTTGCATTACCAAGAATAAGAGTTTTTCTGATATAATAACTCTCAGGTAATAGAAGATATATGGCAATTAAAGTAAGTAAGATAAATGTAGTGTAGATGGCTTTTTTCATTGTGTTTTATCTTCAATAGTCAAATGGAATTTGCATATAATGATCATTTTAATGCTCTCTTCATATGTTCATATTTTTCTATTCTGAGATCAGAAGTATTATAATTTGGTTATAAATCATATAGTAATTTGGGGTTATGTTAAAATTATATTTATATCTAAAATAAAGAAGATACCCGTAAATTACAAGTATCTTCTTTTATAGTTTTTACAATTTAATTAATGTCGTTAGTTTGTCTCAGCAAGTTTAAACAACTCATCAAGATTAGGAGTTAAAACAATCTCTGTACGTCTGTTTTTTTGTCTGGCTTTTGTTGATTTTCCCTTCTCTAAAGGAATATATTTGCTTCGTCCGGCAGAGGTTATTCTTGCAGGATCAATCTTAGATTTTTCAAGAAGAATTCGGGTTACAGTTGTTGCTCTTAATACACTTAAATCCCAGTTGTCTTTAATTTTTCCTTTTCCAAGATATGGAACATCATCTGTATGACCTTCAACCATTATCTGGATATCAGGATTACTCTCAAGTACTTTTGCAAGATCTCTTAATGCTTTTTTACCCTTATCACCAACAGTTGTACTTCCTGATCTGAACAGAAGTTTTTCATCCATTGATACGTAAACCTTACCATTTTTATATGATATTGATAAACCTTTGTCTTTATAACCAACAAGAGCATTTAACAATCTGTTTTTAAGATTTAGCAGAACGGAATCTTTCTTTGCCAAAATACTCTCCAACTCCTGTAGTTTGGCATTCTTCTCTGTAAGTATCCTGTTTTTCTCTTCCAGCTCTTTCTCTTTTCCTGAAAGTGTACTTTGCATACCATTTAGTTCCTGCTCTTTTCTGTTAAGAGCATCCTGCATATCATTCAGCTCCTTTCGCCACTGGTTAAGTTTACGCTCCAGTTCTCTTAGCGCATCCTCTTTGTTTTGCAAGTCACTTTGCGATTTTTGCAGTTCAGATAGTATTCGTTTAGTCTCTTTAGCATTTCCTTTTATCAAAGCATCTTGCATAAGTTGCAGCTCATTGTATTTATCCTCTAAACTTTGGTTTTTATTTCTCAGGTCGTATATATCACTGTTTAGTCTTACACTATCTGCAATTAGTTTATCAATGTTCTTCTCAAGCAGATCAATCTTAGCTTTACTCTCTTTGTTTTCAGTTGTAAGCTCTTCGTTCTCTTTTGTAAGTTCATCGTTAAGTGTATTACTTTTTGATAAGAGATCCTCGGTCTGATGAAGTTTCTTTGCGGGTACACACGCTACTACTAATACCGCCATTAATAGTATAAAAAATGCTCTATCTAATCTTTTCATTTCTGTAATTGTATTTTTTTAATCAATAAAACTGTATTTTACAACTGATTATTTTGTGCAACTTCAATAAGCTAATATTAAAATTTTAATGTTTGCAACAGACAAATATATAAATATTATCTTTGCCCTATTTAATAGATTTATATGACCGATACAGTATATAAATTACTGAACAAAATATATACACCAGAAGATCTTCGTTTATTGTCGGTGCCGGAGTTGCCGGAACTATGCGATGAACTAAGATGCTTTATTATTGATGCAGTTTCATCAAACCCGGGGCACTTTGGTGCAAGTCTGGGAGTTGTTGAGCTTGCTGTTGCTCTACATTATTCATATAATACACCTGATGATAAGGTTGTATGGGATGTAGGACATCAGGCATATCCGCATAAGATTCTTACAGAACGCCGTGAACAGTTTCATACAAACCGCAAACTTGGTGGAATTAGCGGATTCCCTAAGATGGCAGAGAGTAAGTACGATGCTTTTGGAGTAGGACACTCCTCAACATCCATATCAGCAGCATTAGGAATGGCTACAGCATCTAAACTTAAAGGAGATAAGTCAAAGGCTGTAGCAATAATTGGTGATGGTGCTTTAACCGGAGGAATGGCTTTTGAGGGTTTAAATCATGCAGGTGTAGAGAAGTCTGATCTTCTTGTTGTCCTGAATGATAACAATATGGCCATTGATCCTAATGTTGGTGCACTAAAGGAGTATCTTATGGATATTACCACCTCGGCAACATATAATAAGTTTAAAGATGAGGTTTGGGGTGTATTGGGTTTTATGAATAAAATGGGACCTAATTATCAGAAGATGGCTCAGAAGTTTGAGAAGTCGATAAAATCGATATTTCTTAAACGTAGTAATCTGTTTGAAGCATTAAATTTCAGATATTTTGGACCTGTTGATGGGCATGACGTTGTTTATATGGCTCGTATTTTAAAGGATATGCAACGAATACGTGGTCCGAAACTGCTACATGTAATTACTAAAAAGGGTAAAGGCTATAAACCTGCTGAGGAGAATCAAACAGCATGGCATGCTCCGGGGAAGTTTGATAAATTTACGGGCGAAAAGATAGTTGTAACAAAGCCAAAAGTCAGTCCGCCAAAATATCAGGATGTATTTGGTAAAACAATAGTTGAATTAGCTCGTGAAAATGAAGATATTGTTGGTATTACGCCTGCAATGCCTACAGGTTGCTCGCTTACATATATGATGGAAGAGATGCCCGACAGAGCCTTTGATGTTGGAATAGCAGAGCAACATGCCGTAACATTTGCAACAGGATTGGCAGCAAACGGGCTCAGACCTTTCTGTAATATATACTCCACCTTTATGCAGCGCGCATTTGATCAGGTGATTCATGATGCCGCTTTGCAGAAACTTAATGTGGTATTTTGTATGGACAGAGGTGGTCTTGTTGGTGAGGATGGGGCAACACATCATGGTGTGTTTGATATTGCTTATATGCGTATGATACCAGATATGGTTGTATCGGCACCTATGAATGAGATAGAGTTGCGTAACCTTATGTATACAGCAAGTACATATGATGGAGGAGCATTCTCAATACGATACCCAAGAGGAGAAGGAGTGTTTACTGATTGGCAAAAACCATTTAACAATGTTGAGATAGGAAAAGGAGAGAAGCTTTGTGATGGATCTGATATTGCAATACTATCAATAGGACATCCGGGTAACTTTGTTTTATCGGCTATAGAGAGCCTTACTGAAGAGGAGAGAGCAAAAGTTGCTCATTATAATATGATATTTGTTAAACCTGTTGATGAGGATATACTGCATCATGTAGGACAGAATTTTAAAAAGGTTATTACCATTGAGGACGGAACTGTTGTTGGAGGATTTGGTAGTGCTGTAATAGAATTCTTCTCTGACAATAACTACAATACAAATGTAGAACGATTAGGTGTTCCTGACAGATGGATTGAACATGGAAAACCTGACGAATTACATAAATTGTGTGGGTTTGACTCTTTATCGATAGTGCAGAAGATAAAAGAGTTACTTAATTGATTATATAAAAAGAATAAAAAAGTAGATATTTCTTTTGGATTTATAATGGTTTCATATATTTTTGCATGACCAAATTCAAACGCCCAGATGGCGGAATTGGTAGACGCGCTGGTCTCAAACACCAGTTCCTTCGGGAGTGCCGGTTCGATCCCGGCTCTGGGTACAAAAAAGGATATTCGATTTTCGAATATCCTTTTTTTATTATAGTATCTTACAATTTATACAGTTTGTTTTAACTGTGTCAGGACAATAATTCATACCTTAATAGTACGT
Source organism: Bacteroidales bacterium (assembly GCA_025210735.1). GTDB lineage: Bacteria > Bacteroidota > Bacteroidia > Bacteroidales > UBA6680 > UBA6680. Next base: position 88,373 of record JAOARD010000076.1, on the reverse strand, counting down.
TTGCTGTTTTGGTAACATATTATACAGCAAAAAACAGCATATTACTATTCTGTATCGCATTTATTACGATAATTTTATTTAATTTTCGGTTTAAAACAGGAGTAATGGAAAATGTGATTGAAGCCGATACTATTATTGATAAGCAAACACAGTTTGATATTAGCTATCTGAAGATGGCACGTATATGGGCAGAGAACTCATATTGTGTACGACGTAAAGTTGGAGCTATTATTGTAAAAGATCGTATGATAATCTCAGACGGATATAATGGTACGCCATCGGGTTTTGAGAATATATGTGAATATGGGATTGATGATGAAGGAATTGAAGGACAGACAAAACCATATGTACTACATGCCGAAGCTAATGCTATAACAAAGGTTGCAAAAAGCAATAATAGTAGCGAAGGAGCCACACTGTATGTTACAGATGCTCCTTGTCTTGAGTGTGCAAAACTTATAATACAGGCAGGAATTAAAAGGCTTGTTTATGAAAGGGATTACAGAAAAGATGAGGGTATTAAACTTCTTAAGCGGGCAAATATCCAAATAAGACAACTTGATATCCAATAATACGTACAATAGGCGTATTATATTTCACGAAAAACGAAGATTAAAGAATGATAAAATTTGTAAAGTATAAAGTTATAATGCCACTTATTCTGGCATTAACACTTGTGGGCGGAATTTTGCTTGGTTTTGTGTTGGCACCTAACGGAGATAGTGGAAATCTACTTATATATCCAACAGTAAATAAGATAAGTGGTGTAATAGAATATATTAAGCAGGAGTATGTTGATACAGTATCTGAGAAAAAACTTGTTGAAACAGCTATACCTGCAATGCTGAAAGAGCTTGATCCTCACTCTGTATATTTAACACCTGAAGATCTTGTTGTTTCAAATGAGAGTCTGGGTGGTAACTTTTCAGGAATAGGTGTCCAGTTTAGTATGCAGAAAGATACTGTGGTTGTAATTAAAGCAACATCAAACGGACCGTCAGAGAAGGTTGGTATTATGGCTGGTGACCGTATTGTTAGAATTAATGGCGAAACAGTAGCCGGAATTAAATACCCGCAGGATAGTATTGTTAAGAAACTGAGAGGAGTTAAAGGAACAAAGGTTACTGTAGGAATAAGACGTGATAACTCTGATGAGATTGTAGATTATGATATAGTGAGAGATGATATACCAATTTACAGTGTTGATGTTGCATATATGATTGATGCTACTACAGGTTATATTAAGATTAACAAATTTGCAATGACAACTTATCAGGAGTTTGTTTTGGCTGTTAATAAGCTAAAAAATGTTGGAATGCAGAGGGTAATAATCGACCTTAGAGGTAATGTAGGTGGTATAATGGATGCTGCAACCAATATTGCAAATGAATTTCTTGATAAAGGAAAGTTAATAGTTTATATGCAGGGTAAATCCCGCCCAAGAGTAAATACAGTATCTAATGAATATGGTAACTGCCTTAACGATGAGGTTGTGATACTAATTGATGAGTATTCTGCTTCGGCAAGTGAGATATTGGCAGGAGCAATACAGGATAATGACAGAGGTACTATTATTGGAAGAAGATCGTTCGGGAAAGGATTGGTTCAGAATCAGCAGGTATTCAGAGATGGTTCTGCAATAAGACTTACTGTAGCAAGATACTATACACCTACAGGACGAAGTATTCAGAAGCCTTATGAGAATGGTGTTGAAGATTATAGAAAAGATATATTAACCAGATACGATCATGGTGAGTTTTTAGAGAGAGACTCTATAAGATTTAATGATTCACTTAAGTTTGTAACACCTGGTGGTAAAATTGTTTATGGAGGCGGAGGTATAATGCCTGATATCTTTGTACCGGTTGATACAGTTGGTATTACAAAATATCTTAACAGAATATCTGCAAAAGGATTAATATATAAGTTTGCATTTGATTACTTTGACGAGAACAGGGACAATCTTACAGAGTATCCTTCGGCTGAGATGTTAGCTGATTATCTTAAAAAGAAGAGAGTGTTTAATAAATTTATTGATTATGCTGCGAAAAATGGTGTTAAGAGAAATACTAAGCAGCTGAATGAATCAAAAGATATTATAGAGACACAGTTGTATGCCGCAATAGCAAGGAATGTATTGGATAACGAAGGATTTTATCCGATAATACGCAATATTGATAAAACACTTAATGTAGCAATAGAAGAGATGAATAAATAAATAAAAAAGGCCTCAAAACGAGGCCTTTTTTATTCCACCAATATTTGGATATCTTTTTTTCTTTTAATAGCACTGGTAAAGAATTCATCAATTCTGAGTATCTCATTTCTTAGGCTATTACCTTTTATCTTAGTTCTGTACTCAATATTATTCTCTGAATTCTTATTTTTTCTTTTCAATGTAACTGATTCGTAATCTTTACCATCCTTTATAGATCCTGCAATCTGTCTTAGTCTTCTTGATGCTTCCGGGATACTTATCCATAGAAAAATAGACTCTGTTTGTCTGCTGTTTTGTTTAATATTCATTGAGATATCAAAAAACTCTCTGAACAGATACTCATTATGAAAAATATCAGATTCGGGGCTCTGCATTAGAATTGATTTACTATCAGGAACCTGAGAGCGCATCTCCAGATCAATTTCATTTATAACAATCTTCTTAAAATTATTAGCAATCTCCTTTTTCTCAGCATCGTGATTTGAATAATAAACCACTTTATTCTTTGTTGCAATAATATTAATGAAGGAAAGTAAAAGTCTCTTCATATATCATTCAATTTTACATAGGCAATACATATATATAAACTATAATGCTGCATTGCAATTTATTACGTGTAGTTTATGCGCAGTGGCAAATATACTACAAAATATCATAAAAAGGCTGTGTGTGGGAATTATCCTAAAAGTAAAAAAAAGAAATGTTATTTTATAATAATTGTATGAGTTTAGGTTCTTTTTTATGAAAAAAGAGCGAATCATTTTCTGATCCGCTCTCTGTAATTATTTATAAGATATCATTTAAAACAGTTATTATACAGGTTATCTTTTCCAGATCGCCTGCTGAGTCTTTAAACGGAACAAATACCTCTTTTACAGTTAAAGTATCTTTTCCTGATTTATAGTATGCTTTTTGGCTGAAATTTTTACCTTTTGATACAGCTTTCCATATCTTTCCGAAATCAGCTATTTCAGAATCTTCGCTATGAGGTAAAGCAGTATACTCCATTCCTTGTAAATCATCTGCTGATTTAACACCAAACATCTCTATAGCAAATTCATTTACATTATATATTGCACCAAATGTATCGTATTCAACAACACCAATAGAGCTGTTAAAGGCTATCATGCTGTCTTTGATTTCGTTGTTAGCATTCTCAAGCTCTTCATATGCAATTCTGATCTCCTCTTCGCGTCTCGATGACTCTTCTTGCGTAGCCTGAAGCTCTTCCATGTTCTGTCTCATCTCTTCTTCTTGTGCCTGCATCTCCTCGGCCTGTTGTTTTGTCTGCTCAAGAAGTTGAGATGTCTGAATATTAACTTTTAACGATGATATAGATGCAGCAATACTCTCACCAATTTTCTCAATAAAATCTAATTGATATTTCTCAAATTTACTGAAAGAAGCAATCTCAATAATACCAAGAATCTGTTCGTTTATTATCATTGGTACTATAGCAAGGCTCCTTGGCGTATCCTGACCTAAACCAGAGGTGATTTGAATATAATCGTCAGGGATATCAGTCATGTATATTATTTTTCCCTCTTGGTATGCTCTACCAACAAGACCTTCTCCTATATCTATTCTTTTTTCAAGGAATTTTCTTCTGTTATAAGCATATGCTGCCATTAATTCAAGATAGTGATCTCCGTTATCATTATCATTTAATAAGAACATTCCTCCCTGATTTGCATCTACATACTTTACAAGATTACTTATTATGTTGTAAGCCATCTCTTCAAGTTTGTCATAATCTTTTCTCAATAATTCAGCAAACTTAGCAATTCCTTGTGTTGCCCATGTCCTCTTATCCTCTTCTTCTTTTCTCTTTTTCTCAGCATCTGCAGCTTTTCTCAGGCTATTACGCATTTCAAGCAGTGCATTTCCTAATCTGTCTTTATCACCAAGCAGATCATACTGAGCATCAAGATTTCCTGTCTCAATCTCCTTAGCAAAATTCTCTGTTTTCTGAAGACCGTCAATAAGATTATTAACAGATACACTCATCTCCTCAAGCTCATCACCACTTTTTACATTTAGTTTGTGTAGTGAATCTATATCTCCTTTACTAAGATTCTCGAATACCCTTGTTGTTGCAGACAGAGGTCTGGTTATGCTACGTGCAAACAGGCTTAAAACAATTATTAACAGAGCAAGACATGCAAGAGCAATATAAAACGACTTTGCAATCTCTTTATTTGCATTCTCAAGAATCACACTTAGCGGAATTGTTGTAGCAACAGTCCATGTTTCATCTGACTCTCTTAATGAGAACGATGAAAAAGAGGTATAATGTTCTATATCATCATCTTCGTGAGTAAAAGAGAATGATATGCCACTTGATATTTTATTAGATATATTATGCTCCCTTTCCAGATCAGGCATTACACTAGATATACTTTTACCTACATTGTTTCTGTCTGAGTGAGCAATTACTGTCCCATTGTTTGATGCAATCATAATTTTTGCACCATCAAAAAGTTCAATACTCTGAATAGACTCCTGTAAACCCTCTAACGATAGATCAATACCAGCTATACCTGCAAACTCATTATCAATAAAAAACGGAAACGATGTTGATGATAATAGAACTCCAAGAATTTCGTCAGGGTAAGGATCTGTAATAGCGCCTTTAGGATTCGATTTTAATTTATCATACGTACTACCAATTTTCTCCCCATCCATATCTTTGTCAAAGAAAGACAAAACACATTTTCCATCTTCAAATGTTGTTAATCTGCTTTTTCTACCGTAAGGTTTAGTGTATGTAGAATCAATAAACCGGTACTCCACTGAACTCCATAAGCTTGTCCATTGTCGGTTGGCTTTTGCACCCGACATAAGAAAATGGTCGTGTAGTACAACTCTTAAAGAGTCATCAAATTTATTGTAATCATTTAGAAAGTTGGCCATAGCCTTTGAATATCCCATCTCAAAATTGAGTTTAGACTCAACCTCTTTTGAGTATTTTTCTGCAATATTATCAGCAAATAACTCTGCCTGATCTCTTGACATTTTATTAATTGAGATACCAACATAAATGGTGTAGGAACCAAATAGTAAAACTGAAGCGGCTAAAACTAAGATGATTAGTTTTGTTCTTAGGTGCATTTTTATTTTCATGATAAGGAAATTTTCTATGAGTGTAAAGTTATTATTTTATAGGACTTAATTAAATGTTAAGTCCTAAATTTTGAGTTTTTAACACTATTTAGTTATTCAGAGTGCATTTTGTTCTATTAACACTTATTAATGCATATATTTGAACTATTATGCTATTACATTTTTTTGTGCAGTAATTTATGAGAAAGCTATTATAAAAGCTATTTCAATAAAGGGAATAACTAAATTATGAGAGTTCCATATTACAACTGAAGAAACAATTATAAACGAATGAAGTATACAATATTATCAATTATATGTCTGTGCATGGCGCTATCGGCAAAATCTGATACAGACTCAACATATATAGATTCCTATTTTAGAGCTAATAAAGAACTTATAGTAAAAGATAAAGATGTAAAGTCAGAATTTGATTCGTTGATTGGTACTATCATATCTGATAAGCAAAAAGCATATTGGTTTTATCAGCAGGGATATAACTTTTATACTCATAACAGATACAATAATGCGCTTGATGAGTTTAAAAAGGCTGAGTTGCTATATCAAAGTATTGATGATAAGAGAGGAACTGCATTAGCAAAGAACAGGCTGGGTAATACGCTGAAGTTGATGCAGCAATATACTGAAGCCTTAAAATATTATAAAGAGGCTTTGGAGATAAATAGTGATATAAAAGATAATATTGAGATAGCCAGAACACAGACCAATATGGCATCATTATATCAGCAATTTGGTCAGTACAGTATAGCAATGAAATACCTGTTAAATGCACGTGTTGCATACTCTGAAGCTGATAATAGCAATGGTATGGCATGGATTGAGCTATGTATGGGACGACTGAAAAAGGAGATGGGGATTGATAACGATGCTTTACAGGCATTTAAGAGATCTTTAGACATATACAGTACTGTAAAAGATTCGTTGAGCAGAGTCAGAGGAAACAACTTGTGTTATTTTGAGATGGCTAATATGTATATTAAGAGCCATAAGCCGGATTCTGCAATTAATATTATAAACAGACTAGAGCAGTTAAATGGTAAAATACAGGATCCGTATATAGAATCTAATATAGAGTTGCTTAAAGGAAAGGCAATGTTTGCAAAAGGCAAATATAGTAATGCAATTAAGCGTTTTAACAGATATATTGAAACAAGAAAACAAATTGGCGATAATGATATTACAGAAGCTTTACTTAGTAAAGCAGAGTCGCTATTGTTGCTTAACAAGGTTAATGAGGCCGATGAATTTGCTATTAAAGCATATAACCTATCGCAGAAGCAGAATAATATTGATGCAAAGCGTAAATCTCTATATATATTATCTGCTTTGAATAAACTAAAAAGACAGTATAATAAAGCATTACATTATAGAGAACAGTATGATATACTTAGTGACTCTTTGAACAAAAAAGCTCTTACCAAACTTGAGATGAACCATATGTTCGATAGAAAATCGAAGAAAATGGAGTTTGAGAAATACCAGAGAGAGCAGGAGTATATTCATAATATAAACAGACAGAAACTATATAGTACAATTACAATGTTTGCTCTTGTACTTGTATTTGGAATTGCAATATTTATATATGTAATATACAGACAGAAGCGTAAGAGTAATTCGTTGTTGACGTTGCGTAATGCTGAAATATTACAACAGAAAGAGGAGATAGAGGCACAGAGAGACGATATACTTGATAAGAAAACGAAGATTGAAGAGCAGAATGCTGTAATAACCGATAGTATTCACTATGCCAGCAGGATGCAACATTCCGTATTACCTTCAGACAAATCGTTACAAAGATTACTTAAGGAGTTTTTTATATTCTTTAAACCCAGAGATATTGTTAGTGGCGATTTTTATTGGGTATCGGAGGTAGATGAATCTGTAATTTTTGTTGCAGCTGATTGTACCGGACATGGAGTTCCTGGTGCATTTATGAGTATGATGGGTGTTAGTATGCTTAATGAGTTTGTAAACAAAGAGAGGATAACGGAACCTGGAGTACTATTATCAAGAATGCGTAGCAGGGTTATTGAGAGTCTGAATAATGGCGATGATAAATTTGGTTCAATGGACGGAATGAATATATCTGTAGTTAAGTTTAATAAAGATTTCTCTGAGATGTGCTATGCCGGAGCATTTCATCCAATACTAATATTTTCTGAAGGGGAAACAACACCAGTTGTTTATAAGACGGATAGAATGCCTGTTGGATATATGATAAGACGTAATGATATACCATTTAAACAGTACACTGCACCTATAAAAAGAGGTGATATGATATATCTGTTTTCAGACGGATATCAGGATCAGATAAATGTTGCAGGTAGAAAGATTATGCGTAGTGGATTCTACAATATACTATCTGAAATTAAGGATATGTCTATACCTGAACAGAGAGGGATTATAGAAAATAAGTTTGAGAAATGGAGAGCAGGGAATAAACAAATTGATGATGTAATGGTTGTTGGTATTAGAATTTAATTCTACAGAATGTAAATATGGAAAACGGAACTTTTATAGTAGCAATAGGTCTTACTGTTTTTGCTGGATTAGCAACAGGAATTGGTAGTGCATTGGCATTCTTTACAAAAACAACAAACAAAAAATTTCTGGCTTTATCTCTGGGGTTCTCTGCCGGCGTAATGATTTATGTATCGTTAGTTGAGATTTTTGTAAAATCAAAAGATGCTCTTACAGATAAGTTTGGCGAGGTGAATGGAAACTGGCTTACAGTAGCCTCTTTCTTTGGAGGGATAGCACTAATTGCTATAATTGACAAACTGATACCATCATTTGAAAATCCGCATGAGATGAGAATGGTTGAGGATATTGGTAAGGTTCAGCCGCCCAAAAATAAACTTTACAGAATGGGTATATTTACAGCTCTGGCAATAGCAATTCATAATTTTCCGGAAGGACTTGCCACATTTACAGCTGCTCTATCTGACCCAAGTCTGGGAATAGCTATTGCTATAGCTATTGCAATACATAATATTCCGGAAGGAATAGCTGTTTCTGTTCCTATCTTCTATGCTACAAATAATAAAAAGAAGGCATTCACATATAGCTTCCTGTCTGGTTTAGCAGAACCTGTTGGAGCAATTGTTGGATATCTGATACTTTTGCCATTTATTGAGCATAGCCAGACAGTTATGGGAATTGTTTTTGGTATGGTTGCCGGTATTATGGTGTTTATAAGTTTAGATGAGCTACTCCCTGCATCAAGAGAGTATGGTGAACACCATTTGTCAGTTTACGGGCTTGTTGCAGGAATGGCTGTTATGTCTGTTAGTTTACTGCTATTTATGTAAAAGTATCTATTTTTGACTAACATAATACAATGATTTACAGGTGTATTTGTCTTACGCTGTAAAGCATGTAATAAGTTAGATATATAGTACTGTTAAATTCACATCGACAGTAACATTAATCATTATTGTTCGTATCAGGGTATGTAGGTTATTTAGCCTGCAACAGTAGTTAAATTAATGTAACCCTGATTATGAAAAGGCTGATATTTGTATTCAAATATATTATTACCACACTTCTTATATTATTACTATTAACAGAAGCTAATGCGCAGACTGTTAGATATCTTGATGAGGATGCAACAGGATCAGGTGATGGTAGTTCTTGGACAAATGCCTATACAACAATTTACGATGCAGTTGCTGCAATAAATGCATTAAGTGATCAGAATATAGAATTACGTATTGCAGAAGGTACTTATAAGGTTAGTGCAACCAGTGTGAGAACTAACTGGTTAACCATTAGTGCAAAAACACGTGTTGCAATATTAGGAGGATACACGGCAAATACATCTGACCCTGAAGAGAGAAATATAACGGCGAATGAGACAATTATCTCCGGAGATATTGGTATTGAATTAAACAATGGAGATAATACTTACCATGTAATTAAATATGATGGCGGCACAGGTTCAATAAGAGCACTGGAACTAAATGGTGTAATAATTGAAGGGGGAAATGCCAATAAGAATGACGGATCTGATGAGGATTATGGTGGTGGTGTATGTGTAATAGGGAATGCAAGTTTATTTGTGAAAGATTGTATTTTTAGATTGAATTCAGGTAAATCATTTGCGGCTATATATTATAATCAGAATGATACGTATACTTCAAGAACAACAGATTGTTCTATATATGATTCGGAGTTCAGTAATAATATGTCTACATCGGAGGGTAGTGCAGCAGGAATATACTCAAATACATCAATATTAAACGGAGTTACATTTAATAGTAACCAATCAAGTACCTCAGCCGGAGCTTTAAAGATCTCAGTACATTCAATGAGTATTATGAACACGATTTTTAAAGATAATATTGGAACATCATCAGCTGGTGCTATAAAGATAGTTGCAGGTACAGTTGATATAAAGAATACACTATTTAATAATAATAGCTCTTCCTTAGGATCGGCTATAGAGATAATTGATAAGGATGCTCCTGCTAATGTGGAGATAATAAATAGCGTTTTTACTAAACATGATATTACAAATGGTCTGATTCATATATCAAATGATGGTGATATGTCGGGCACACCAACCTGTAATATTGGTAATAGTATTATATGGGGTAATATAGGAACAGTGAATATAAAATCTACCTCTGGATTAACACCAACAGTAACATATAGTGCTGTGCAGGGAGGTAATACCAGTAATGGTAATCTTAATACAGATCCTCAGTTTACAGATTCAGATAATGATAACTATTACCCTAAGTCAACCTCGCCTGTAATTAATATGGGTAGTAATGCCCTATTAGGTGGACTAAGTGTTGATTTTAATAATCAACCGCGTGTTACAGAATCTGTTGTAGACATGGGTATATATGAGGCTGATGGTGCTTTTCCTTCAATTACAACTCAGCCGGCAAATGCTACAATAACGGCAAATCAAACCCTTAATTTGTCTGTTGTTTGTACAGGTAGCAATCTTAGTTATCAGTGGTATAAAGATGGCAATATACTTCACGGAGAAACAAACTCTACACTATCTGTTGCAAATGCAAATAGCGATCATGCAGGTGCATATAAAGTTAAAATTACATCTTCAATTCTTGATCTGGAATCTGATGAAGCAACGGTGACTATAAATCTGATAGCATTAACAGTAGAAGCAGAAAGTTATACGTATGAATACGGTGACGAAATAGCCTCGTTTGAATTGAAACCAATAACCTATCCGGCAGGAACAAGTTCGGCTATGTTTGATACGGAACCATCTGTTACTTGTGCTGCAACAAAAACTTCTGTTCCTTCCTCATATCCGGTTGTTGTAAATGCCGGAACATCTAAATATTTTGATGTAACAACAACAGATGGAGCAACTGTAATTAGCCCTGCACCATTAACAATAACCGCTGAGGATAAAAGCAGTGAATATGGTGAGCCTGTAGCTACATTAACAGTTACGTATAGTGGATTTAAAAACGATGAAACTGAGGCTGATTTTACGGCAGATAAAAAGCCTGATATAAATGTAACTACAGACGGAACTAATGCCATTGATAATAACACAGATGTTGGTGCTTATACAAATAGAATTGTGCCAAGTGACTGTACGTTTCCGAATTATACCTTTACATATGTAAAAGGAGATTATAATGTTACTAAAGCTGTAATAACAGCCACAGCCGAAGATAAAACAAAGGTGTACGGAGCTGTTAACCCTGAATTTACTATAGCATATACTGGTTTTAAGAATAGTCAGGATAAGAGTGTAATACAAACTGAACCAACAATATCGACATCAGCTGCAGAAACATCTGATGTTGCCGAGTATGATATAATTTTAAGTGGAGGAAGTGATGAGAATTACGATTTTACTTTGGTTAATGGAAAGTTAACAATTGAGAAGAAAGAGTTGACAGTAACTGGCGAAGATAAAAATCGTGTATACGGAGATATAAATCCGACACTAACAGTTTCATATTCCGGATTTATTGGAGCACAAACAAAAACTGTTTTAACAGAGGAACCAATAGCATATACAACTGCCAATTCAGCATCAGATACAGGAGATTATAATATATTATTGTCAGGTGGTGATGATGAGAACTATAGATTTACGTTGGTAACAGGAACACTTACAGTTGATTCTGCACCATTAACAATAACAGCTGAAAATAAAACAAGTGTTTATGGCGATGCTGTAGCAACACTTACAGTTAACTATAGCGGATTTAAGAATGGGGAGACAGAGACCAGTTTTGCAAATGATAAAAAGCCTGATATAAGTGTAACATCAGACGGAACAAATGTTATTGATAATAATACAAATGTAGGTCTTTATACAGATAGAATAGTACCAAGTAACTGTACATTTCCTAATTATACTTTTACATATGTAAAAGGAAATTATACAGTATCTAAAGCTGAATTAACAGCCACAGCCGAAAATGAAACCAAGGTATATGGGGAAGCTAATCCTGATTTTACAATAACGTACACAGGGTTTAAAAATAGTCAGGATAAGAGTGTATTACAAACTGAACCTACAATAGCCACATCAGCTGTAGAAGGATCTGATGTTAATGATTATGATATAACCTTAAGTGGAGGAAGTGATGAGAATTACGATTTTAATTTAGTTAACGGAAATCTTACAATTGAGAAGAAAGAGTTAACCGTAACTGCCGAAGATAAAACCCGCATATACGGAGATGTTAATCCTGCACTTACAATCTCATATACCGGATTTATAGGAACACAGACAAAGGCTGTATTAGCAGCGGAACCAGTGATTCATACAACAGCCAATGCTGGTTCAGATATTGGTGATTACGATATATTACTGTCCGGAGGTAATGATGATAATTACAGATATACGCTGGTAAACGGAACACTTGCAGTTAATCCGGCACCATTAACAATAACAGCTGAAGATAAAACAAGTGTGTATGGAGATGCTGTAGCAACGCTTACAGTTAACTATAGCGGTTTTAAAAATGGACAGACAGAAACCAGTTTTACGGTTGATAAAAAACCAGAGATAAAAGCAACAACAAACGGTACTACAGTTATAGATAATGCAACCGATGCAAATGTATATACAGATGCTATTGAAGCAAATAACTGTACATTCCCTAATTATACTTTCACTTACGTAAAGGGTAAATATACAATATCAAAGGCTCCTTTAGAGGTAAAAATAAAAGATCTTGAGAAGGTGTATGGAGATGCAAATCCTACATTAGAATTTATATATAGTGGATTTAAATTATCAGATGATGAAACCAATATTGATACAAGACCTGTTGCCGAAACAACAGCAGATATCTCTAGTGCGGTTGGTACATATCCTATAACTTTTATGACAAATGGTACTGATGCAAATTACGATCTGGTAGAATCTGGTGATGGTGTTCTTACAGTGAAGAAAGCAGCTCTTACAGCAACACCTGATAATAAAAGTAGAAAATACGGAGAAGGCGATCCTGAATTTACAATAACCTATACTGGTTTTATAACAGGAGAGGATAAAAGTGTTATTGCAACGGAACCATTAGCTTATACTGTTGCCGAATTAGATTCTGATGTAGGTATTTATGATATACTATTAATTGGTGGCTCAGATGAGAACTACACTTTTGATTTTGGCGATGGCGACTTAACTATTGAGAAAGCACCGTTAGAGGTAAAAGCAGATGATAAAATACGCGAATATGGAGAGGATAATCCAACATTTACAATTACCTATACCGGATTTAAGAATGGTGAAACTATTGATGATTTTCTGGTTGCAGATCATCCTGTATTAAATCCAAATCTTCCAAATACTACTGATGCGGGAGATCATGATATGATGCCAGGTGGAGGAAGTTTTGTAAACTATGAACCAGATTATAAAAAGGGAGTTCTGACCATTACAAAAGCACCTCTTACTGCCAAAGCACAGGATATATCAAGAGAGTATGGTGAAGCAAATCCAACATCGTTTGAGATTGAGTATAGCGGATTTAAGCTTACCGATGATAAAACAGATATTGAGACTCCTCCGGTAGGATCTGTAACGGCAGATATTAATTCAGATGTTGGAGAATATAGTATTACTCTTACAAATGTAACAGACAATAATTATACTATTGAAGTTCAGAATACTGGAGTATTGGAGATTACTAAAGCGGCGCTTACAGTAACACCTGTAAATGCTACAAGAGAGTATGGAGATGGTAACCCGGAGTTTGAATATAATATTGTAGGATTTAAAAACTCAGAGGATAAGAGTGTACTTACAAAAGAGCCTTTTATATATAGTGAGGCAACAGCCGCAGCTGATATTGGAACGCCGGAGATACTTGCTGTGGGAGGTGTTGCCGATAATTATACCTTTAGTTATAATGTAGGAATACTTACGATTACAAAGGCAGAATTAACAATAAAAGCTAACAGTATAACCAGAGAATATGGCGATCCTAATCCTGACTTTACATTTACGTACAGCGGATTTAAGAATGGTCAGACAATTTCTGATTTTCCACCGGAACAATATCCAACTGCAAGTGTAAATGCTGATGAAAATTCAGGTGTTAATGCATACCCTATAATACCTGAGAATGCAACATTTGCAAACTATGAGGAGAGATATGAGAATGGAACATTAAATGTAACTAAAGCACAACTTATAGCAACAGTAAAGAATGTTTCAAGAATATTTGGTGAGATGAACCCGGACTTTGAGGTTATATACACCGGCTTTAAAAATGACGATACTATTGACGATTTAGATAGTAAGCCTATACCACAAACTAATGCAAATTCAGGAACCAATGTAGGAGAGTATGCAATAGAACTACTTTCCGGACTTGATGATAATTATGAGATAACAGAACAAGATGGAAAACTGTTAATTAACAGAGCACAGTTAACGCTTACAGCTGGTGATAAAAGTATGAATTACGGAGAGGAGTTGCCACTACTGTCATATACTGTATCAGGTTTTGTTAATGGCGATAATTCATCGGTATTTATTGCACAACCTACAATTACAACAAATGCTACAAGCAGGAGTAAGGTAGGAGAGTATGAGATATTGGTAGGTAATGCCAGTGCCGAGAATTATAATATTATTACTGTAAACGGAACACTGACTATCTATAAATCGCCGCAAACAATAACGTTTAACTCTTTTGAACAGGCACAACTTTCAGATGGTTATGTTAGCATTGATGCAAAGAGTTCTTCAGGACTACCTCTTACGTTCACAAGTTCAAATCAGTCTGTAGCCCGAATACAGAACCATGCAGTTGCTCTATATAATGTTGGTGTTACAACAATTACGGCAATACAGAATGGTAACGATAATTATGAGAAAGCAGTATCTGTATCACAACAGTTGGTTGTTGTTGAATCGGCAACAGATGTTAATAATAGCACACTAAAAGCTATAGTATTATGGCCTAATCCGGCAAATAATACAATTAATATCAGATTCCCCGAGAATTCAGAACGATATATTATTTATGATGCAAACGGAAGACCACTTATAGATGAATATGTTAGTAGTGATGAGGTATCTCAGGATATGTCGGCATATGGAAACGGGATATATTTTGTAAAGATTCTGGTAGATGGGGAGTGGTTAAGTGTCAAGTTTATTATTAGCAGGTAATGGGAAACAAAAAAGGTGTCGGAACTATTCCGACACCTTTTTTTATATCATATTGTAATACTTATTTTACAATTGTCATCTCCTCAATAAGATTCTTTGCACCTGCATACTTCTCAATAATAAACAGGGTATATCTTACATCAAGATTAATACAGCGCTGAAGATTCTCTTCAAAATCAATATCTCCTGACATAGCTTCAGAGTTTCCGTCAAAAGCAGTACCAATAAGCTCACCATTAGCGTTAATTACAGGAGAACCTGAATTACCTCCTGTGATATCGTTATTTGAGATGAAACAAGTGTTAAGTACACCGTTTTTAGCATACTGACCATAATCCTTTTTAGCATGTAGCTCCTTTAATCTTTCAGGAACCTGGAAATCGTGATTATTTGGATCATCTTTCTCTATAACACCATCTAATGTTGTAAAGTAGTTGTAGTATACCGCATCTTTAGGGCTATATCCGTTAATATCACCATATGTAAGTCTTATTGTTGAGTTTGCATCAGGATACATAGCCTTATCCTTATTCATCTCAAGAAGAGCTTTTGTGTAAAGACGCATACCTTTCTCAATCTTATCAACATTTACATATTTATTAGCAATTTGCAGATAGAAAGAGTAGATTGACTCTCCTGTTTTGTAAGCAAGATCGTTCTCAATCACCTCTTTTGTAGGATTCTTAATAAAATTATCGAATCTTGTTTGATCAGCAAAAACAGAAGTTCTGTATAGTGCGTTTACAAACATATCAATATCTCCATTATACTCTGTGTCAATAACCTTAAATATAGATGGTTTCTCACTGTTGTTCTCACTGTAAAGTTTAAACAGTGCGCTCATCATATTTTTATCAGTAGTAAGGTCATAATCCTTATAGAACTTGTCGCCAGCAGCCTTCAGTCTCTTAGCCATAGCTTCAACCTTATCTTTCTTTACTTTCTTTGCAGAAAGTAGCTCTAATAATTTTTTGGCAGAAAGTGATTTTACAGGAACTTCAGCACCACTTAAAAGAGCCTCTGATACATAGCTCATATTAGTGTTAACTTCTCTGTTTGTTTCATAGTAATCCTTAATAAGCTTAAGTGTCTCACCGTACTCTTTTACTCTTTTAGGATCTGCATTAACCCATTTTGTAAGATCAGCCTCAATCTGCTCTTTATTACCCATAGTGTTCAACTGACGTAGAGCCTTGTTCTGAACATATGAATATTTCCAGTAGTTTGAGCTACCTGCATATTTTGAAGCATACTTAATTCTGATAGCCTCATCTTTGTTCATCTGCTCACGCATCTCGTTAAGCTTTACAGTACGAATCTCGTAACGAAGCTTGTTTGTAATATCCATTGTCTTCTTAAGGCCAGCAGCAGATAAGAATCTGTTTGTTGTTCCTGGGAATCCCATTACCATAGCAAAATCGCCCTCTTTAACACCTTTTATAGATATTGGCAGGTGATGCTTAGGCTTTAGAGGCACATTATCTTTTGAGTACTCTGCAGGAGATCCGTCAGGAGCAGTATAGATACGGAAAAGCGAGAAATCTGCTGTATGTCTTGGCCACATCCAGTTATCTGTATCGCCACCGAATTTACCCATTGCTGATGGTGGTGCACCTACAAGACGAACATCTTTATAGATAACATAAACGAAAAGGAAAAACTGGTTTCCGTTAAACATTGACTTTACGTTTGCCTTATAGTGTGTCCCTTTCTCAGCTTTTGCCTCAATTTTCTTAGCAATCTTTCTGATTTTTGCTTCACGCTTCTCTTCAGAAAGTTTTGAAGATAACTTAGATGTAAATTGCTCTGTAACATCTTCCATTCTTACAAGAATAGATGCAGTTATACCAGGGTTTGCTAACTCCTGATCCATACTGTATGCCCAAAAACCATCTTTTAGGTAGTTGTGCTCAACAGAAGAGTGCTTCTGAATCTGTCCGTAACCACAGTGGTGGTTTGTAAGGAATAGTCCTTTTGACGAAATAATCTCTCCACTACAGAAGTGACGGAAAGGTCTGCCCTGACTTCCTAAACCAACAATGGCATCTTTAAGAGAGTTTTTGTTTACAGAGTAAACATCATCTGCTGAAAGTTTAAAACCTTTACTCTTCATCTGCTCAATATTCTTACCTTTAAGCATTGAGAGTAGCCACATTCCTTCATCGGCTCTTGATACCTGAACTGTAAGTAACAGGCATAAGCTAATAAATACTAATTTTCTCATTCTCTACGTTTTTATATATTTATCAAAATCTATTATCAGAAATTTAATTTTAACTGATCATCAGTTAGCTTAAAGCTTCTTCTGTGATATGGAGTTATTCCATATTTTTCAATAGCACTTCTATGCTCTTTTGTAGGATAAGCTTTATTCTTTTTCCAGTTATATTCCGGAAATTCATCGTGTAGTTTTATTATATAATCATCACGATACTCCTTTGCCAATATTGATGCAGCTGCAATAGATAAATACTTACCATCTCCTTTAACAACAGTTGTATGGTTAATGTTCTTGTATGGTAAAAACTTATTACCATCAACAATAATATGTTTAAATTCTGTTGTTAGTTTGTCAAGTGACAGGTGCATAGCCATAATGGAGGCTTTAAGGATATTGATTTTATCAATAGTTGCAGCATCAACAGAGGCTACAGCCCATCCTAAAGAGTATTTTTTTATATCATCAATTAAGGTCATGCGTTTAGTATGACTCAGTTTTTTAGAATCGTTTAATAACGGGTGCGAAAAATCTATAGGAAGTATCACAGCAGCAGCAAAAACGGGACCTGCAAGGCACCCTCTGCCTGCTTCGTCGCAACCAGCTTCAACAACACCTGATAAGTTTGGTAATAAAGAGTTCATATATATTTAATAAAAAGTTTGCCCAAGGTAATACAATTAGAAGATAAATTAATCTTAACAAAATGTATCCTTATCAAATTACGTGATTATTGGTTTTTCTAAAAACAAGTTAACAGATTTAACCCAGAAGTAGTGTTTATTTTATAAGATAATTATAGTAATATAGTTAGTTTTTAATATGTTTACGCTGTGTTGTTTTGAAAACGTGAACTCTTTTGCTAAATTTAACACAGTTGTTTTAGCAGAACAGATATTCAAAACAATTTAAAAGATTATTTATAGGTTTATATATGAGAGGCACATATTCAAGGTTATTCTACTTTATGGGATAGCTAAATGTGTTAGTATCATTTGACCATTAAAAATAAAAACAGACAAATTAAACAAAGCGTTAGAGTGGTCATTTACATGCTTGAATGATTATAATGCGGAGTTTAGTTTGACGAATGAAAAAAATTATACACAGATGAATCTTTCTATCAAAGAGACTTTAGATACACCATTTGTTTCGTTTATGGATGGTAAATTTATTATTGAGGGCAGGAGTATTACAGAGGATGTATTTTCGTTCTATGGTCCAATTGAGGAATGGGTTATGAATTATTGTAAAGAACCTTTGCCGGAAACGGTAATAGAGTTTTTTATTGAATACTCAAATAGTTGTTCAAACAAGTTTATTCACGATATACTATCAATATTTGATAGAGCTTATAAATCAGGTCATAATTTTAAGATAGTCTGGAAATATGAGACTGATGATGATTCTCTGCTTCAACTTGGTAAGGATATTTGTTCATTATACTCTATACCTTATTCACTTTTGGAGGTTGAAGAGATTAAACGTTGTAAGAATATAAAAGTCAGAATAAAACATTACGATACTGGTGTTGAGAGAACCATATCTATGCATTTTTGGGAAACTATAAAACGTAATGGATATGAGGATGATTATGAGGTTCTTGAAATAATGAATTAATTTAATCATAATTTTAAAAATACATATTTATCTAACATATAGATTATAATGAAAAGAGCAGCTATTTTTTGTGGAATTGCACTTATGTGTGGTTCTGTTTTTGCACAAGCAGAGAATCCATACAAGGAGTTTGGATTTAAAGATAAGGTAAATGTTAAAACAACCACTGTTAAAGATCAGCAACGTACAGGTACCTGTTGGAGCTTTGCAGCAACATCGTTTATTGAAACGGAGTTGTTACGAATGGGTTATGGAGAGATTGATTTATCTGAAATGTATTTTGTACGTCATGCATATGAGCATAAAGGATTAAGATATTTTCGTTTTCATGGTAAAGTGAATTATGGCGAAGGAGGTCAGGCACATGATGTGATAAATGTAATTAAAGAGTTTGGTATGGTACCGGAGAAAACATACATGGCTCTTAATTACGGATCAGAAAATCATATTCATGCTGAAATGGCTGCATCGTTAAAAGGAATTTTGGATGCTGTTATTAAAAATAAAAACAGAAAAGTTACACCAGTATGGTTTGATTCTTACAAAGCTATGCTTGATACTTATCTTGGTAAAGAACCTGTGAACTTTGAAGCTAAAGGAAGAAACTATTTAACTGCAAAGGAGTTCTCAGCATCAACAGAGTTTAATCCTGACGATTATATTGAGATAACATCATATAGTCATCACCCTTATTACTCAAAGGTAGTTCTTGAAATACCAGATAACTGGTCGCATGATTTGTATTATAACCTACCTTTAGATGAGATGATGGAGGTGATGGATTATGCATTATCAAACGGATATTCTGTTTGTTGGGATGGTGATGTTAGTGAAAAAGGTTTCTCTCATAGAAACGGACTAATGATTAATCCTGAGACTAAGATAAAAGATATTAGCGGAAGTGAGCGTTTAAAGTGGGAGAAGATGTCGGCAGAAGAGAGAAGAAAGCAGATGTATAACTTTTCAGAGCCTGTACCAGAGGTTAAGGTTAATCAGGAGAATCGTCAGGCTGCGTACAACAATTACAAAGCAACAGATGATCACTTAATGCATGCTGTTGGTTTAGCTAAAGATAAAAATGGGACAAAATATTATCTGATTAAAAACTCATGGAACTCAGATAGTAATAATATGGGTGGATATCTTTATATGAGTGAATCTTATGCAAGAATGAATACTGTTGCATTTATGATACATAAAGATGCTTTACCAAAGAGTATAGCAAAGAAACTAGGTATAAGATAACCCGGTTAAATATAATATTAATTAAGGCCTCAATCAGAGGCCTTTTTTTATGTTAATATCTTTTGTACACATGAATAATCTACAATAGCTCATTTAAAACAAAGTGTACATTAATCATTTCGGATAGCAATAGTTACAATTCGCACACTGTTTGTATCACTTGATGCTTAAAAGGAAAACAGTAGGTGGAGTATTCAATAAATTTGCTTTGTGGTAGAGTAAGTTGTTTAACTGATTATATCTGAAATAAGACTGTTTATATGGTCTTTTTAAAGATGTATTCAGTGTATCTATACAAATTTTATTTGTAGTTATCTGACTTCTGGTATGTATGTTTTAAGTAGGATTATCCGTATATCAAAATACATTATTGCTGGAGCAATCTCATTTGTTGTTATTATGGTTGCTTTATCAGTAATGTTTCTTGGTGGTTTTGGTGGTTATGATGAGGGCAATGCATCAGAGCCCATGGTGTTTGCTCACCGTGGATTAAGCAATTATTATGCTGAGAATAGTTCAGAGGGTTTTGACGCTTTGGATAGTATTGGTATTGGTGCAGTTGAGATTGATATTGAGCTTACAAAAGATAATCACTTGATTGTTTTTCATGATTCAAATTGTGAAAGATTGCTGGGTATTGATACATCTATAAGGGAAGTTAATCTTAAATTTATAAAAAACAGGAACCTTATATACAATAATAATCATACAGGTAATAAGGTATTAACACTTGATGAGTTCTTTAGCCATTATGGGACAAAGAGAAAAATATACCTTGATGTTAAAGTTGCAAACAGAGATGTTGCAGACAGTTTGATTGTACTGTTTAAAAAATATAACCTTTATAACACAGCTATAGTTGCAGATGCAAAGTTTGAATTCTTATCATATATAAAACTTAGAAATCAGGATATAAAAACTGTTTTAGAGGGATTTGGTTCAGGAAAAGAGTGGATATACTATATAATGCCAAAGAGAATAAAACCTGATTATTTTTCAGGATTCTTCTCTAATGTTGATAATCAGTTTATCTCATTTTTAAGAGAGAACAATCTGTTAAACAGATTTATACCATATGATGTTAAAGAATCTGATATTAAAAAGAGTCTGGAGTATGGACTAATTAACTGTATTATTACATACCACTATGAATATGGCAATGAGCATACCCTGAAGAAATATCAGGATGCTATTAACAGAGATAGAAGTGGTGATGCTATAACTATAAAAATGTAATTGTTAGTAAGCCCTTTGTTTCAGATCAGCAAGAGCTATGGCAGTTACTGCTTCAAGAACAACAGGTACTCTTAGTGCTATGCATGCATCATGACGACCAATAAGTTTAAATGGTTCAATCTTATTATTCTTCTTATTAAGAGTTGATTGTTCAGCAGCTATACTTGATGTAGGTTTAACTGCAACCCTGAAGATTATATCGTTTCCGTTTGTAATACCTCCGTTAATACCACCAGCATTATTTGTTTCAGTTTTACCACTCTTGTCAACAATTAAGTCATTATGTTGTAATCCGGTCATCTTTGCTGATTCAAATCCGCTTCCGAACTCAATACCTTTTATTGCAGGAATAGAGAATACAGCATGTGATATTACAGACTCTACACTATCAAAGAATGGTTCACCTAAACCAACAGGAATATTGCTGGCGATACATTCAACAATACCTCCAATTGAGTTATTGTTCTCAATTGCTTTGTTAATAGCAGAATCAAAATCTGTAGAGCCACCAATCTCTATAATCTCTGCTTTTATGTTTATATTGTTAACAATCTTTTTTGCTATTACACCTGCAATAACTAATCCTAGCGTTAACCTTCCTGAGAAATGACCGCCACCACGTGGATCTGTAAATCCTTTATATTTTTTTTCAGCAACAAAATCGGAGTGTCCCGGACGATATGTAATGTCTTTATAATCTTTTGATCTTGTATTTGTATTGTTTACCATTACGGTTATTGGTGCACCGGTAGTATGGTTGTTGTATATGCCACTCAACACCATAGGTCTGTCTGGTTCTATTCTTGGTGTAGTACCTTTAGCACCACTCTTTCTGCGGCTTATATCGTGACTAAAACACTCGTCTGTAATCTCTATTCCGGGAGGGCATCCATCAATAGTAATACCAACTGCTTCACCATGACTCTCGCCCCATATACTTACCCTGAAATTTGTTCCGAAACTGTTCATATCTGTCTGTTACTTTAATTCTGCACCTAATTTAGCAATATCCTGAAAAAAATGTTCATACGATTTTGATACACATCCGGCATTTGTTATGGTTATAGGATTCTCAGAGATTAGTGCAAGACAACTAATAGCCATTGCAATTCTATGATCGTTATGAGAATCTGTAGTACCCCCTTTTATTATACCTCCGGTAATATGCATCTTATTGTTACGTACAAAACACTCTATACCCAATTTGTTTAACTCACTCTTTATAGATTCTGCTCTGTTACTCTCTTTGTGTAGTAACCTGTCAGTACCAGTTATTACTGATGTTCCATCAGCAACTGCTGCAAGGGCAGCTAATGGTGGAAACAGGTCTGGACAGTGTGTTGCATTAAAGTTAAATGATTTTATTTTACTCTTTATAACTCTTATAGAGTTGTCAACTATAGTATAGTTTACACCTGCCTCTTTTAGAGCATCAACTATTGCAATATCAGCTTGTACCGAATTGTTATTTACATTTTTAATTGTAATATCTCCATTAATTGCTCCTGCAACAAGCAAGAAAGCTATACCACTCCAATCACTCTCAACACTATATTCTATAGCATTGTATTGTTGATTTCCTGTAATAAGAAATTCTTTATAGTTGTTGTGCTTGATATCTATGCCAAAGCTTTTTATTACATCAAGTGTAATATCAATGTATGGAATGCTTTGCAGGTTATCAACAGATAAAGTACTATCGTTTTTAGCAACAGGAAGAGCCATTAATAGTCCTGTTAAGAATTGCGAACTCAAAGAACCGTCAACATTTGCATTTCCTCCTATAATTGGACCTTTTACAGTTACAGGGATATGGTTATTATTTGACGATATTTTAACACCAAGTTGCTTAAGAGTATGTTGGATATTTGGTAGAGGACGTTTTGCTAAAGAGCCTTCGCCAGTTATTGTAATTGGAGTATTATGTAGTGCTGCAATAGGAGTGAACATCCTGAGTGAGAGTCCTGCCTCACCACAATTTAATATATTGTTCTGAGGATTTATACCACCCTCAATAATTACATCTCTGTTGCTGATGTCTACTTTAGCACCAAGCGACTTAACCATATCTATAGCTCTAACAGCATCGTTACAGAAGCAAGCGTTCTTTATTACAGTTCTACCTTTTGCCAGTAAAGCTGCTGCAACCGCTCTTTGCATATAACTTTTTGATGACGGTGCATCAATTACTCCGGATATGTACGATTTCAGAACTGTTTTATTCATCACCTGTTTCGTTATTGATTATTGTGTAAATATCTCTCATTGCTTTGTGAGATAATTGTCCGGGTGCACTTTTAAGATTATTATCAACAGATGCAAATGTAAAAGGTGCGCCTAACAGGGGTGATGATATTCGTGTAATTACACCTTTGCTGCCCATACCAATGGCAACAATGTTGTCATATTTAGAGTACATATTTAATAGAGAAGCTGACTGTTTTGCATTATTTACCTTTGTTGCAATCTTTACAATATCAGCACCATTATTAAAACCATCAGATACTATATTGTCAAGTATATCGGTTGGCGTATCAATGTAATTATGGTATGAGATTATTATTTGTGTATTACTCTTTTTTGCCAGAGCTATAAGTTGTTTTTTATATTCACTACTATTTTCAATCTCTATATCAATATAGTCTGCACCGTATCTGATAGCGTTTTCTAAAAGTGCTTTACACTCTTCTGCAGAAAGATTATCTGGTCTGCATGTGGCAATTGTTTTAGTTTTACAACCAAACAACTCTTTATACTCTTTATCAGTAAACATTAGTTTATCCATTCTTACCTCAACCATATCAGAAGTTTTAGTAATGTTTAAACATTCATTAAATGATAAATCTATAAGAGATATACAGATCATGATATTAGGTGCTTTGATGCAGATTTTACAATCTCGTTTAACTCAATCTCTTTTATTACAGCATTGCCTATTCTGTCAATCAATATAAAACTAATAGATTCTCCTGATTTCTTTTTATCCATATTAACCTTCTCTATTAGTTTATCAGGTTCAATACTAGTTTGAGTTGGCAGGTTATATTTCTCAATTAGTTTAATACATCTGTCTGCTTGTTCCTGATTTATAAATTTGTGCTCAACAGAAAGTTTTATAGCCATAGTCATACCTATTGCTACAGCTCTTCCGTGCGATATACCTTCTATAACTTCAATAGCATGACCAAGAGTATGTCCGAAATTAAGTTTGCGTCTCTCTCCATGTTCTTTTTCGTCTTTACTTACAACCTCACTTTTTATCTTTACAGATTCATAAATAAGATGAGTTATTGCATCCTTATCTCTACTTTTTATAGTGTCATATTTATCTTCAAGATATTTGAACATATCAACAGAAGCAATTATAGCATGTTTAATTATCTCTGCCCAGCCATTCTCAAACTCATCATCAGGTAGTGTGTACAAAACTTCAGGATCGCAGATTACAAATTCTGGCTGCGAGAACGTACCAATCATATTTTTGGCTCCCATAAAATTAACACCATTTTTACCTCCTGTACTGGCATCAACCTGAGATAGAAGACTTGTTGATACAAAGCCAAAACTGAGACCCCGCATATATGTTGTGGCAACATATCCGGTAATATCACAAACTATTCCACCTCCAAAGCCAACAATAAACCACGATCTGTCAACATGCATAGTAACAAGCTGATTGTATATCTGTCTCACTGTATCAAGATTTTTGTGACTCTCGCCTGGTTGTATAACTACTGTTTTATAGTTGCTAAGAAAGGAGCCGTATATCTCATATAGATTACTGTCGGTAATAATAACAATATTCTCACTATTAATATAGTTAGTCAAATTTTTATATGATTCACCTATGTATATATATGACTTGTCTACACTATTTATCTCTATAGTCTTCATATTTGTGGTATTTAAACCAAAGTTAAACAATTCAGGTTATTATGATATATTGTTTGACTTATTTTGATAATTGTACATCATTGCTACAGTAACCCGGCCTGCTTGCTAATGGACAGAACAGACCGGGAACTATTGAAGTCAGCTATTAATTTATATTTTTAAGATAAGTGTCCAGATCTTTATCTCCTCTTCCTGATACATTAACAACAACTGTTTCGTCTTCTCTGAAACTAACCATATCTAATACAGCAAGTGCATGTGATGATTCAACAGCAGGTATAATACCTTCTGTTTTCATTAGGTTATCAGCAGCATTCAGAGCCTGACTATCAGTAACAGCAACACAATTTATTCTCTTACTTTTGTAAAGATGCGCAATAAGAGGGCCTATTCCCGGATAATCAAGACCCGATGATATAGAGTAAGAATCCTTGACATTACCATCTTTATCTTTTAGGATATAACTTCTGCTTGCATGTAGTATACCAATCTCACCTTTTGATAACGATGCAGCATGTTTATCAGTATCAATACCCAGTCCGGCAGCCTCTGCGCCAAACAGTTTAACTTTCTGATTTTTTATAAAGTGATAGAAAGCACCTGTTGCATTACTACCACCACCAATACACGCAACAATGTTATCAGGAGAGTCTTTTCCTGTTTTCTCTTTAAATTGCTCTGATATCTCCAGACTGATTATTGACTGAAACTTAGCTACCATATCAGGGTAAGGATGAGGCCCTACAACAGAGCCAAGTATGTAAAATGTATCTTCAGAGCTGTTAACCCAATCGTTTATAGCCTCGTTACAAGCATCTTTTAGCGTCTGAGAACCAGATGTAGCAGCAATAACATTAGCACCTAATAACTTCATGCGCCCAACATTAGGAGCTTGTCTTTCAATATCTTTTGCGCCCATGTGTACAGTACATTCCATTCCAAACCTTGCACATACTGTAGCCGTAGCAACACCATGCTGACCAGCTCCTGTCTCAGCAATAATTCTCTTTTTACCCAGCTTTCTGGCCAGAAGAATCTGACCAATAGTATTGTTTATTTTATGTGCACCAGTATGATTCAGATCTTCTCTTTTAAGAAAGATATTTGTGTTGTATTTTTCTGATAATCTTTCTGCATAGTATAAAGGAGTTGGTCTTCCGCAATAATCGCGTAGCAGATTTATGTATTCTGCTTTAAAATCTTCTGATTCAATAATGTCTGAGTAAGATTCTTTTAACTCCTGAATGTTTTTCTTTAAAATATCAGGTATAAATGCACCACCAAATTCACCATAAAAACCATCTTCATTAGGAATAAAATTTACCATCGTTTTTTCATTTAATTAGTTTAAAAAATAATTGTTATATGTTTGTTTCCGGAAACCATCTTAAAAAACAGAGGGCTCATCGTGATTGATGAGCCCTCTGTCTGGAATATTAATATACGGGTATCTGATCACGATTTTTTAACCGGGATAAGCCACCAACGCCAAATATTCAATATTGTAATCATTCTGTTATTTACTTGTTAAAAAAAAAGCCCGCTGCAATTGCAACGGGCTCTGATATCTTAAAAACATACTATGCACAAATCGCTCTTGCTATTTTAAATTATCAAGAATGCGCCACCAATATGTATATGTAATATTTTCTATTTTCATCTTCATTTGTGTTCTATGAACCGGAACAAATATATAATTAAATGCAATAAATGTACTACATTTGTTTAGCCATATTTGTTAAAATTAAAACACAGCTTTGCTTAATAGAATAACTGAGATAGTACAAAACAGGTCTGTAAGAGAGTCTTGCGTAAATAAAATAACAATTTTTGCGGAACGATATTTTTCGTACATATTAGTTGTTTTATTATGTGTTGTACTATCTGTAAATTTTTATAAGCTTAATTGGCAGTCAATAATTCCAACTGATTTTGATGGAAGATACCTCGCAAAAAGTTATCTGATTTATAAATTTAACTATATAATAGCATCGCTTGATTTGCGGATATTAGGTGCTTTTTTCTATATAGCGAATATATGGGTTTTGTACAGAGTATTTTCTCGTAGAGTTGAACGAACTTTAATTATATCATCACTGCTTATTATATCTGTCAATTCTTCAATGCTCAGATTTTCAATATCTGATACCTACGGATCTTTGTTAATGCTAGAGATATCAGTGTTAGTATTTCTGTTTCTTAAGTTGAGCGATAAAATAGTTACCCCGTTTGTTCCTCCAAGGAAAAAGAGGAAGTACTGGATACTTTTTTCTATATGCTTTGTAATTATAATGTTAACAAATAGTATTATTGGATGGGTATCTTTGATTGCTTTGGTTTTATATTTGTTGATAAAGAGGCGTTGGTTTCAGTTAATATTTACAATTCCCATTGCAGTTTTGGGATTATTAATTGAACAGATACTTTTTGATTTTATTCCTGAAATAAGAATTTTTTCTGATGATATTTATGTAATACGCTATATATATTCCAGTTTATTACCTTTTTTTAAAACTATACCACAAATATTTTCATTTGATTTAACAGAGTCTGCATGGAATAATACAATTGTCTTTTTAGTTGTATCAATGATGTTCCTTCTTATTGTTGATGTACTTAACAGAAGAAACAGATCGTTCTTCTTTGTATGGATATTAATTGTTCTTAGTGTATTTGTTATATCTATATCAAGATTGTGGATTTTTACGCCGCAACGTTTTATGGCGTTTTCTCCGTTTATAGTTTTTTTGATATTTGCACTTATATATAACCTTTTAGGGCGTAAGAAGGTTTTCTTTACAATGTTTTATCTGGCTCTCTTTTTGTATCTTCTTTTCTGACACAGATATCGAACAATAGTTAAAAGTTTTTGTTTGTTGCAGAGTTAATTCAGATATTGTTTATTAATTAATCATTACACAAACTGATATATTATGGGAATTGATATTGTTAATGTACTTTCGGCTTTTATGATACTTTTTGCAGTTATAGATATTACAGGTTCTATACCTATAATATTAGATCTGAAAAAGAAGAGTGGTCATATTGCTGCGTTTAAGGCTACCATAGTGGCTTTTGGAATAATGCTGGCATTTCTGTTCTTAGGTGAACGTTTATTAGGCGTATTTGGTGTTGATATTGAGTCGTTTGCAATAGCGGGAGCTTTTGTAATGTTTCTGATTGGTCTTGAAATGGTTATGGGAGTTGAGTTTTTTAAGTATGATACACCCGGAGGAGCTTCAATTGTACCAATTGCCTTTCCTCTAATTGCCGGAGCAGGATCAATAACATCAGTTATTTCTTTAAAAGCGGTCTATTCAAATCTGGAGATTACAAGTGCTTTGATTTTGAATATGATTGTTGTTTTTGTTGTGCTTAAATCAACACATTTGGTAGAAAAATTATTAGGAGAGACAGGAATATATATTCTTAAAAAGATTTTTGGTGTAATTTTGTTGGCTATATCAGTAAAATTATTCTTAGATAATACAGGAATTGATTTAAAAAATGTCGGTTAAAGTAACAGTATACACAGACGGTGCAGCAAGAGGTAATCCCGGTCCTGGAGGATACGGGATTGTATTAATGAGTGGCAAACACAGAAAAGAGTTATCTGCAGGATTCAGAAAAACTACAAATAACAGAATGGAACTTTTGGCAGTTATTGTAGCATTAGAGCAGCTGAAGAAACCAGGTTGCTATGTAGAGGTATTTTCAGACTCAAAATATGTGGTTGATGCAGTAGATAAGAAGTGGGTTTTTGGTTGGGAGAAAAAAAACTTTGCGAAGAAGAAAAATCCCGATTTATGGATGCGTTTTCTAAAAATATACAGACAGCATGTGGTTAAATTTCATTGGGTTAAAGGGCACTCTGATAACCCCCTGAATAACAGATGTGATGAGTTAGCAGTTGAGGCAGCGCTAAAACCTGATCTTCCTGCTGATGTTAATTATGAGAAAGAATGTACGAAATCGGACGAGAGTAGTCTGTTTTAGTACGTTTTTCTTCGTAGTTAGGTGTTGTTGCTTTGTGTTATGTTTTTGACTTGTTGTCTGTTATAATTATCGGTACTGTTGTTGTTAGATTTTTTGCGAACCAAACATAACAGTATGCGAGTAGCAAATTGCCTATTACTACTTTTAGTATTTATTACACCATCACTTTATGGTCAGTTAAAAACTTATACAACAGCTCGTACAGACACACCACTAAGGATTGATTGTATATTAGACGATGTATGGAATAAAGTTGAATGGTCAGGAGATTTTATTCAGAGATATCCTTATGATGGGGTTAAACCTAGTCAGAAAACGAGATTTAAGGTTTTGTACGATGATGATAATCTCTATTTCTATATAAGAGCCTTTGATACAGCGCCGGATAGTATTGTGAAGCGTCTTTCTAAAAGAGATACTTATGAAGGTGATAAGGTTGAGGTGTTTATTGATAGTTATGATGATAAACGTACATCGTTCTGTTTTACAGCAAGTGTATCTGGTGTAAAATCAGACAGAATGATTACTTCTGATGGCGATAACTGGGATAGTAGCTGGGATCCGATCTGGTATCTTAGAACTATAGTTGATGATAAGGGTTGGATTGCAGAGATGAGAATACCGTTGTCGCAGTTACGTTTTTCTGGCTCTGATTATCAGAGTTGGGGACTTCAGGTACGCAGAAGTATATTCAGAAAGGATGAGAACTCTTTTTGGATGCCATTTGCAAAAAGTGAAAGTGGATGGGTAAGACACTATGGAAGATTAGAGGGAATTGAGAACCTGAAACCAAAAAGGCAGAATGAGATTGCTCCCTACGCAGTTGTTGGTTTGGAGACGTATAAAAAGGATCCTGACAATTATTATAAAGACGGAAGAGATTTTACGTTTAATGCCGGTGTTGATGGTAGGGTAGGGTTAACAAATAATCTTACATTAGATTATACTATAAATCCTGATTTTGGACAGGTAGAGGCTGATGCATCAGAGGTTAATCTTACGGCTTTTGAATCGTATTTTCCGGAGAAAAGACCATTCTTTGTTGCAGGAAGAGAGATCACTGACTACAGAATATCTGCAGGAGATGGTAATGATGGTGATAATATATTTTATACACGACGTATAGGTGCAAATCCTTCATATTACCCTGAATCTGGCGATACAGCATCAATTGATCAGCCTGAAAACACAAGAATTCTGGGAGCACTGAAATTGTCAGGTAAAACAAAGAATGGTTGGACAATAGGAATTGTTGAGGCTTTAACACAATCTGAATATGCAAAGTTGCATTGTAATGGAGAGGAGTGGAAGAAGCGGGTAGAGCCTATGACCAACTATTTTGTTGGTAGAGTTTCTAAGGATATGAATGAGGGTAGTACGGTTGTTGGTGGTATGTTTACAGCAACAAACAGAAATATAGATGATCCGTATCTTAACTTTTTACATACAAGTGCTTATACCGGAGGTCTGGATTTGAAACACAGATGGAAGGATAACAAATACTACATTGATGTAAAGACAAGTTTTAGTCATGTAAGGGGCGATGAGGAAGCTATAATAAGAACTCAGCGCTCTTCAAGACGATATTTTCAACGACCAGATGCCAGTCACGTTACTCTTGATTCTACACGAACAAGTTTAACCGGGCATGGTGGTGTTATTACTATAGGAAAATCAGCAAATAGTGGTCTCAGGTATGCCGGTTTTCTTTCATGGCGATCTCCTTCGTTAGAACTTAACGACATTGGATATTTAAGATCAGGTGATGATGTATCTCAGATTTTTTGGATTGGTTATAGGATTAAGGATCCGGTATTTATATTCAGAAACCTTAATGTGAATCTTAATGAGTGGCATTCACGTGATTTTGGTTTTAACTATACCGGATTTGGTGGTAATGTTAACTTCTGGTCACAATTCAAAAATTATTGGTCTTTGTATGGAGGGATTAACTATAATGCAGAGAGTCACTCAACAACTTACCTGAGAGGTGGAAATACTTTTTATCTGCCTTCTTCATATAATTCGTGGTGGGGATTATCTACCGATAGCAGAAAAAAGTGGCGTTTAAGGCTTAGCTACTCTTTTCAGAATGGTAGTTATAGCAGTTCATGGAGACAATCGTTTGGTGTAGGATTAACATACAGACCTATTGATGCATTGAGTTTGTCGTTAAGTCCGAATATAACCGAATCTATGAGTGAGTTGCAATATGTAACAAGTTTAGACTATAACAATGAAACAAGATATGTTTTAGGGAAGATAAATCAGAAGACCTTGCGTGTTGAACTGAGATTTGATTTAAGTATAACACCAAATCTTAGTGTACAGTATTTTGCTCAGCCGTTTGTTGCAATAGGTGAGTACAGTAACCTTAAATATGTGACCAACCCTTCAGCAGATAACTATAACGACAGGTTTTCAGTATATGATAAAGAACAGATATCGTTTTCAGATACTGACGATAGATGGAATGTTGATGAGAACAGAGATGGAACAAAAGATTACTCAGTTAGTAATCCAAATTACGACTATAAGGTGCTTTTGTCAAACTTTGTTGTAAGATGGGAGTACAGACCAGGATCTACTCTTTTTGTTGTATGGTCGCAAAACAGAACTCCTGATAATGACTTTAAACCTACATATAATTACGATGTGGATAGGATATTCAGAATTAGTCCACATGATATATTCATGGTGAAATTCTCATACAGATTTTCGCTATAGATACAATTTAATATGCTGATGGCTGTATTGTTAGAATGCAGCCATTAGCAAATCAAGATCTCTGGCTGGTAACCCTGTTTTAAGACCAAGATCAAAATCGGTCAATATGCCATTAAATACATATATACCATTTCTTAATCCAGGATTAAGTTTTATTGCCTGATTTATACTTGTTCGTTGATTTATCTCATCTATTATAGGAAGAAATACATTGCTCATAGCAATAGAGGCTGTTCTGGATACTCTTGATGGAATATTTGGAACGCAATAATGGATAATACCATGTCTTCTGTAAACAGGTCTGTTAAGGGTTGTTTTTTTGGCTCCTTCAACAAAACCTCCCTGATCAATGCTCAGGTCAATTATTACAGAACCCTCTTTCATTGATTTAACCATATCTTCTGTAAGACAGAATGGAGGATTACCTTCCTTATAGTGCATAGCACCAATAACAACATCTGTTGATTTAAGCTCTTTCTCAATAACCTGTTTGTGTAAAACAGAGGTGTATAACCTAAGTCCAATATGGTGTTGCAAGCGCTGTAATCTTTTAATAGATTTATCAAATACCTTAATGGCAGCTCCCAGTCCAATAGCAGTTCTTATAGCTGTTTCAGCTGCTTTACCAGCACCAAATACAACTATTTCGGCAGGTGTAATTCCGGCAATATTGCCAAGAAGAACCCCTTTGCCATTTTGTTCATTGCTAAGTAGTTCAGCAGCAATTAACACAGCTGCCTTACCAGCAATTTCACTCATTGAGTTAATAACCGGGTATGTATTGTAGCAATCTTTTATCTTTTCAGGAGCAATTGCGGTTACTTTCTTCTCAATTAGTATAGAAAGATAATTTTTTAGATTATCAACATCGTGTAGTGAATTTATAAGAAGTTGATTACCGCGTAATTTTTTTATCTGATCAACTGTAAATGGTTTTATTCTTAAAATAATATCACATATACTTAATATCTCTTCTGTGCTATTTATAATAATGGCTCCGCAGTTACTATAATCCAGATCAGAGTAGTTTGATGGTTCCCCGGCACCTTTTTCAACATATACTTTGTGCCCTTTTTCAACAATCTCTTCAATTGCCTCAGGTGTCAGAAGAACTCTTTTTTCGTTAATATCGCACTCTTTAGGAAGTCCGATAGAGAACATTCTTTTCTGTGACTTTATTTCTAAAAGTTCCTCCTGAGGTAAAAGCCCTTCTTTGGGTATAGCAAAATCCGGATGTTGTGGTACAGATGCCATATAGTTACATTGTTGATTATTCTCTACAAGTTAATAATTATTTTATTAGCTTGAAAATATTGATCAATCAACATTTATTAATCTGCTATGATCTTCGTTTTCAGTAATAGTTATTGTTGCAATATTCTCAGGTAGAATAGATTCTATAAGTTCAGGCCACTCTATTAAACACATATCTCCACCAAAGAAATACTCTTCGTATCCAAAATCAAAGGCTTCTTCAATCTTATTTATTCTATAAAAGTCAAAATGGAATATTGACTCACCTTTGTCTGTGTTGTATTCGTTTACAAGTGAGAAACTCGGACTGCTGATTGTATCAATCACTCCCAGATTATTGCATATGGCAGTTATAAGCGTTGTTTTTCCTGCTCCCATCTTACCATAAAAAGCAATAATCTTTCTATCTCCAATTCTCTTTATAACCTCTTTTGCTGCATTGTCTAGCTCTTCCAGACCCTTTACAATAATATCTGACATAATTCTTAATTATTTGGCAACAAATATATAAAAGGAATTATCATTTCTTCCATAGATATTCCTCCGTGTTGAAATGTATTTTTATAATAGTTAGCAAAATGGTTATAATTATTCGGATAAACCAGATAATCGCTGTTTTGAGCAAATATATATGTTGAGGTCATGTTTATCTTCGGAAGATGTGCATCAAATGGTTTTTCAACGGCAAATACCTCTTTTTTGTTGTAGTTCAGGTTACGGCCAAGTTTATATCTCAGGTTTGTTGAGGTATTCTTATCTCCAATAACCTTTATAGGATTATTTACCCTTATTGTACCATGATCAGTAGTTATAATTACTTTAACTTTCTTCTCTGCAAGTTTCTTTAATAATTCATAAAGATCAGAATGATCAAACCAACCAGATGTGAGTGATCTGTATGCTGCTTCGTCTGCAGCCAGCTCTTTTATCATATCCATCTCTGTTCTGGCGTGTGAAAGTGTATCTATAAAATTATAAACTAATACAGTAAGGTCGTTACTCAGATACTGATCAATATTGCTTACTATCTTTTTACCACTCTTTGAGTGCATAATCTTCTCATACTTAAAGGAGTCTTTTCTGGCATATCGCTCAATCTGTTTTTGCAGTAACTCCTCTTCAAAAAGATTTTTTCCTCCTTCATCATCGTCATTTTTCCATAAATCAGGATGTAGTTTCTGAATTTCAAGAGGCATTAGTCCTGAAAAAATTGCATTACGAGAATATTGCGTTGCTGTAGGCAGAATACTATAGTATAACTCCTCCTGAATGTCAAAAAGAGTGTTTATTTTTGGATATATAGTTTTCCACTGATCAAATCTAAGATTATCAATCAGTATAACGCATACTTTATCGCCTTTATCAATAAGAGGGAATATTTTATTTCTGAACAAGTTTGGAGACATAGTTGGTTTATCATCAGTATCTTCAGAAAACCAATCCAGATAGTTCTTTTTAATGAACTTAGCAAAACCAGAATTAGCTTCTGATTTCTGATGATTAAGAATCTCTAACATTTCATTGTTATTTGATTCACTTAACTCTATCTCCCAGTAAACTAATTTTTTATATATCTCTTCCCACTCTTTGTGACTATTTGCCTGATTTATCTCAAAGCTTAGTTTCCCAAACTCTGATTGATATGTTGCACTTGTTGTTGTTTCAACAAGATGTGTATGATCAATATTCTTCTTAATTGTTAACAGAATTTGTTTTGGGTTAACAGGTTTAATAAGGTAATCAGCAATCTTTGACCCTATAGCCTGATCCATAATATTCTCTTCTTCGCTTTTAGTTATCATAACAACAGGGGTATGTTCACTAAGCTTTTTAATCTCCTTTAATGCTTCTAACCCGCTTATTCCCGGCATGTTTTCGTCAAGGAAAATAATATTGAACGATTGATTTTTAACCATCTCAATAGCATCTTCAGCATTGGTGGCAGTAAATACAGTATACCCTTTCTGCTCAAGAAATATTATATGTGGTCTTAGCAGATCTATCTCGTCGTCAACCCAAAGGAGATGTATGTTTTGCATGCTATTTATATTTTTCAGTGAAGAATTTTAAATACTCGGACAGATTCTTTTCCTGTGTTAAGACATCTTTGTTTGCTGTACTAATGATAAAGTAATTAACCCTATTTGGATCAGTAAATACAGAATCTTGTACAGATTGTAGTTTGTCATAGTAATCTTTTGAAGCTTTAATGTCTTTAAATCCGGTAACAGTAAGTATTTTAATAGTCTTATGCAGAGTTTCTGCATAATTAATATCGTATGATTCATCCAAGAAGTAATCAACATTAAAGTTCAGAATATCAAACCTGATTTGTGATGGTTTAATATATGTTGTATCAAATACAACTGCGAACATCTGTTTGTCCTCCGGTGCGAATATGAATAGATCAGAATCAGAAACCTTACCTGTTGTACCTGATGTTGTTGCTGCAATAATATCTTTACCTGTTGATATTTGCATCTGTTTTTGCTCAAGATAAGCAAGTACATTCGAAGCGTTTTTAGCTATATCTGTAGATCTGTATTTTTTAATGAAAGCTTTAAGATCTTCTCTTAATAGTTTCTCGCTTCTTGTTTTGTTTATAGTAAGAATCCTCAGGTACTCAAAATTTGGATATAACTTATGATTCTTGAAGTTCTCATCGGCATAGTCGCAGAACCCTAATACTGCATTGTAGTTTGCAGTTATGTACTGATTGTAGGTTTGTTGATAAAACATCTCTACTTCCTGCTCTTTTTGCTGTATCTTTTTAAGGAAGTCGGGATCTTGCAGATATTTAGAATATTTTGAGTCAGGGAACTCTGAAATAAGTTTAGATCTCATGCTATTCTGCTTTGTTTTATCATTTATTGAATCGCAAAGTTGATAAGCATAAAATAGAACAATTGGACGTAGTTCGTTTTTATTAAACCTTCTGATAAATAGTTCATACGTCTCTAAACTCTTATTATAATCGTGTATATCATCCTTGTATATATTACCTGCATTAAACATTGCTGTTGCAATTTTGCCATATGCAATAGATTGTAGAGTATCAGTGAACGGAATCTGACTTAGGTAGTAATCTTTACTCTTAATGTCTGTGTTTTTAGCGATATCTGTTTTTAGCGAGTCTGTAGCAACTGTATCTGCTTCGGCTGTCTCAAACAGATCCTGATCAACAATCTTTTTATCCCTTCTTCTCCAGTTATCTTCAAGCTTTCTTGTTCCCCATTTAATTTTAAATTCGTTTCTACCAAAGCTTACTGTTCCAGGGTTATAGAAATACCATTTTCCGGTATTTCCACTTGCGTTGTCAAGGCTGTTTCTGTTAGCAAACATGCTACCCGCTCTTGCTCCTCCCTGATTAAGAGCTTCGGCTTCTTTCTTAGCCTCCTCTTCAGCCTTAATAATATTTATACGATCTTCTATAATTTTATCTAACTCATTTTTTGGTAATCTGGCAAGTCTTAATAAACTATCCTGAACCTGAATTGTACTAAGATTTTCTGCTAAATTTTTTAAATCAGATCTCTTCTTAAATACAAGACCATAATCAGCATGGTCTGTTTGTAGGTGAAACAGCGAGCTGTCTATGTAAGTAAATGATTGTATGTAGTTCTTTTTGTCAAAGTTCAGCGTACTCATTTTTTCATAAGCATTACTCTTAATATGATAGTTCTCTGAATTTGTATGAGCTGATTTTGTATAAAACTCAAGAGCTTTGTCTTTGTGTCCTGTTTTTCTTTCAATTTCAGCTAATCCATAATATATCTGATCTATGAAATCAATATTCTTTTCATCGTACAACATTTTTGTTAAGGCCTTTTTTGTCCCTTCAAGATCTTCTATTTCAGAATCGAAAGATGTTGCCAGATTTACTTTTGCATTAAATATCATCTCATATCCGGGGTTCATCTTTATAACCTTATTAAATGTTTCTCTTGCAAGATCGTACTGTTTTGTTTCGTTATAAGATTGTGCCAGTATGTATGTTAATCTTTCTCGTTCAGTCTTTTTTCGCGATGTCTCTATAGCTTTTATCAGATACTCTATTGCTGTATCATAGTTTTTGCTTTTCAGATAGTAATCAGCAAGAGCACTTTGTAGTTGTTCTTTTACTTTCTCAGGAGCTTTTGAAGACTTGTTCAGAGTCTCTATAGCAACATAGGCATCATCTAATCTATTGGTGTTAAGGTATGTTCTTATCAACCAAAGGTCGGCATAGTATCTTGTGTCAAGATAGAAGTACTGGTTTTTTATTAATGTAAATACTTTAATGGCCATATCGTTTTCGTTACGATACAGATATGCCTTACCCATTAGCAGATAAGCATCATCTACCCATTTACAAAACTCTGTCTGTTTCAAACGATCATCGTCTCTGTTTTTTCTCTTCGATTCGTTTTTAGGTCTTGCAGTAATAGAGTGCTTAGATATTAGAAGATTACACTTCTTGATGGTTCTGTCCATATCAGATCTTACCAAATCAGGTGTTCCTGCTATCTCAAAGTCAAATACGGGTAACACGTCAGAGTAGTTATATTTATAATTCTTATCTACCTTTTTTATTGCCTTTTTATAACTCTCTTTAGCATTAAAGTATACGTTGTACCTTGCTGTTAAATTATGATAGTTTCTTGATATAAAAGTGTTCTTTTTATTTGAACATCCTGAGGCTAAAATTATAATCCCTATGAGGCTATATTTTGTGATTAATCTTTTCAAGCTATTTCTTTTTTATGTTTATAACTCGTTACACTACTAATTATTGTATGTAAAGTAATATTCCGAATATAAATATAGTGTAAAATTGTCACACACAAAAAAAAGAGCCGTTAGGCTCTTTTTGAATTATTCTACAGTTACTGATTTTGCTAAATTTCGTGGTTGATCAACATTGCAACCTCGCATTATTGCAATATGATAGGATAAGAGCTGTAGTGGTATTACAGTAAGCAGTGCAGCCAATTGTTCTGGTATCTCCGGTATCTCAATAACATAGTCTGCCATGTTTTTTATTACCGTATCACCTTGTGTTACAATTGCTAAAACAACACCTTTTCGTGCCTTAACCTCTTGTATATTACTAACAATTTTCTCATATGATGAATCTTTTGTAGCAATAACAACTACCGGCATCTTTTCATCTATTAATGCAATAGGACCGTGCTTCATTTCTGCTGCCGGATATCCTTCTGCGTGAATATATGAGATCTCTTTTAATTTAAGTGCACCCTCAAGAGCCACAGGGAACAGGTATCCTCTTCCTAAATACAAACAGTTTGGTGCATCCTTAATGTGAGAACTAATCTCTTTTATTACATCGTTGTGTTTAAGAACCTCTTCAATTTTTTCAGGTAGCGATACAAGACCGTCAATTAGCTCTTTATAAACATCATTACTAATAGTGTTTCTTCTTTTACCAAGAAGAATAGCCATCATAGTAAGTACAGTTACCTGTGCTGTAAATGCTTTTGTTGAAGCAACACCAATTTCTGGTCCGGCATGTGTGTATACACCGCCATCAGTCTCTCTTGGTATACTAGATCCAACAACATTGCATATTCCAAGAACGGTTGTACCGGCTTCTTTAGCCATTTTAATTGCAGCTAATGTATCTGCTGTCTCACCACTTTGGCTAATTGCAATTACAATATCGTCTTTATATATAACAGGTTTTCTGTATCTGAATTCACTCGCGTACTCAACCTCAACTGGTATTCTGGCAAGTTCCTCAATAAGATACTCACCTACCATTCCTGCATGCCATGATGTTCCACAACCAATAATTAATATCCTTCTTGCATTCTCAAGTTTTGGAAGAATATCATACAGACCTCCAAGTGTTATTTCATCATGAGCAGCGCTAACTCTTCCTCTGAAAGTGTCAGATATTGCTTTTGGTTGTTCATAAATCTCTTTAATCATAAAGTGATCAAAACCATTTTTATCTATCTGTCCAATATCAAGGTCAAGTTTCTGTACCTTAGGAGTAAGAGTATCATTCTTTATATTCTTAAGAACAAGTTCATCTTTCTTTATTATAGCAACATCATTATCGTTAAGATAAATTACACTCTTTGTATATTCAACAATTGGAGTTGCATCTGATGCTAAAAAATATTCTCCTTCACCAACACCAATAACTAAAGGACTACCTTTTCTTGCAGCAAATAGTGTATCTGGCTGGTTATTAGCCATGATAACAAGTCCGTAAGCTCCTTCAACTTTAGTCAAAGCCAGTCTTATAGCTATCTCAGGAGTAACATTCCCTTTGATATATATGTATTCTATCAGATTGGCAAGAACTTCAGAATCAGTTTCGCTTTTAAATGTATAACCTCTATTTGATAGCTTTTTACGAAGCTCTGCATAGTTTTCAATTATACCATTATGAATAAGGGTAAAGTGGCCTTTCTGAGATTTGTGAGGATGAGCATTAATATCATTAGGTACACCATGTGTTGCCCATCTTGTATGTCCCATTCCAACATGACCACTAATGTCGTCATTACCAATGAACGACTCAAGATCGGAAACCTTTCCTTTACATTTATATACCTTAACATTTCCGTTATTTAACGCAATACCTGCAGAGTCATATCCTCTGTATTCAAGACGTTTTAGTCCTTTTATTAGAATAGGAAATGCTTCTCTAAATCCTATATATCCTACAATTCCACACATATATTAAGTTTTACTTTTTAGTATAAGAAATAATTAGTTGAGGACCTAAGTTCTCTTTCTTTGAATATAAACAAACTTTACGAAGCTCAAAAAAGTTTGTACAAGTATTTGGTTCCATACTATCTGCAGATAGATTTATCTTGCTAATTTTATATTTTTTGTCGTATACTTTTTTAAGTATATCTGTAATGTTAAAAGTATAGTAGTATTGTTTACTCTCTTCTCCGTCTAGGCTACCAAGGACAGAAAATATTTTATCGTTTTCGTCGTTAAATCCTGTTATCCATGCATTTCTTGGATATTCTTTCTCATTAATATCATTTCTACTTTTAACATTTACTCTTATCTCTGCTTTATTAATTGCAATACTTTCTGATTTACTTTCTGCCCAATCTTGAATAGAGCTGATATCCATTTCTAAGAAGGGAGCAGCTAAATTTCCTAGATATACCTCTTCACTTGATTTATCCTTGTCAACTAAATCATTAAATAATCCAGCTGAATAATCTCTATAAAGCAACATACCAGATCGATATAAATGAGAACTAATCTCAAACTTTTTTCTATCCTTTACTTCAGTTTTTCCTTCTTCGTAATAAAAGATCGTAGTTCTAAGATCAGAATATCTTTGAAGAAAATTTTTTGATAAGTCGTCATTATCTGAAGCAATTCTGAATCCAGGAAAGTTTGCTCTAAACTTTTCAGCATCTTTTAAAATCTCAGCATCGATGAGTATTATCTTTTCTCCTATTTCTTTGTCAAGATTAGCAAATATTATAGTATCACCATTGCTTTTCATTTTTGATTCCGATTTAAAAACAGAAGAATTAATTAACTTATCTGCATTTACTCTAGAATAATAGAATTTTGGATCAGAATAACTTTCTTTAGTAATTGTATCTGTTAATGTATACAACTTTACACTCATCTCTTTTACAGGATCACTGTTTGAAGAAGAAGGTTTTGGTATTTGAGTATCATCTTTGTATATTTTTACAACAACAGAATCTACTCTGTCAACTTTACTGTGAAAGGCTTCATCGTACAGATAAATTACCTCAGTTATAAAATTAGATTTTAGAGAACCAAAGATATTGTCAGATGTTTGTCCTAATAATAAAGCAGGATTGGAGTTAAGCAAATTGTTTTGTTGATAAAGAATACTCTTTCCTGTTTTCATTCTAAATTCAAATCCTGAAAGTGTATCTACAGTAAACACAATCTTCTCCCCATCAGTAACAAGATCAGATCCAAGGTCAGTAAGTTCTTTTTTGCACGCAAAAAGCGACAATAATAAGATAATCATTGTCGTTGGTAATAGGATTTTTAGATTCATCTTTAATTAAAGTATTTGGTCGTAAAAATTGTTATATTCTCCAATATAACCTTCTTCATCTACATATGATAAAAACGGTTTTTTTGTTGATTCAATATAATCTTTAACATTTTCATTAATGTCTTCTGCTCCTTCAATTACTGCATCTGAATAATCTATTGCCAGTTTCGAATAGTTTTCAAATGTTGGGGTTTCAACTGTTTTAACATCATCTGATTTAAATCCTTCCATTTCAAGTTTTTTCATCAGATTCTTATCTAGCTCACCACCAAATTCATCATTACCTACAGAGTATACAACTTTTGTGTTCTCAAATAGCGGATCATCATGGTACTCTTTTTTAAGGAAAAGAGGTACAAGACCAGTTATCATACCCTGACAATGTACTAAATCTGGTGACCATCTCAATT
Organism: Bacteroidales bacterium; assembly: GCA_025210735.1. Classification (GTDB taxonomy): domain Bacteria; phylum Bacteroidota; class Bacteroidia; order Bacteroidales; family UBA6680; genus UBA6680. The sequence goes on along the minus strand of JAOARD010000076.1, from coordinate 46,772 downwards.
TCTTTACAGTCTCAATAACACCTTTAGCAAAAAACATTGCTCTTTCGTCGTTATCTGCAAAGAACGTGCCAGCGTCATCAGTTAAAATATGCTTTCTGTGAAAATAATCTTCGTTGTCAATAAAGTATACCTGCATTCTGGCTGCTTGTATTGATGCAACCTTAATAATCAATGGATGATCAGTATCGTTTATCACTAAGTTCATACCCGAAAGTCTAATCACTTCATGCAACTGGTTTCTTCTTTCATTAATCAAACCATATCTGGGCATAAAGGTTCTAATCTCTTTCCCTTTTTCCTGAATTCCCTGAGGAAGATATCTTCCCATTCTCGACATCTTAGTTTCCGGTAGATATGGAGTAATCTCCTGAGAGATAAACAAAACTCTTTTCTTTTCCATTTCGATACAATTATTATAATTAGACAAAAGTAGTAAAAATATTGATTGATCTGCATTCTTGTGCAACACTTTAGTGCATTTAGTTAGGGTGAATGATAAAGAATTACATCTTTGTTTCATTTTTACAACTATATTTGCAGCTGATTGATACAGATATTTATTTTATATGATAGTTGTAAAAACAAGGGTTGAACTGCAAGAGAAACTTAGTAGAGTAGCGGATGACTGTGTTGTTGGCTTTGTTCCTACAATGGGTGCATTGCATAATGGTCATTGCTCTCTAATTGACTTTGCTGTGAAGGAGTCAGATTATACAGTGGCAAGTATTTTTGTTAATCCAACTCAATTTAACGATGCGAATGATTTGGAAAATTATCCGCGAACAATTGAGAGTGATCTTGAACTCCTGAAACAACATGGGTGTGATTTAGTTTATATCCCGAATGTTGATGATGTTTACTACAATGAACGATCTTTTTTTGTTGACCTGAATGGTCTGGATAAGGTAATGGAGGGGGAGTTTAGACCAGGGCACTTTGATGGTGTGGTTGATGTAGTTTCCAGATTATTTGATATTGTTAAACCTGATAAAGCTTTCTTTGGCGAAAAGGATTTTCAGCAATTATCAATTATTAGATATATGTCAAGAGATCTTAATGTTGATGTAGTTGGATGTCCTACTGTGCGTGAAAATGATGGTTTAGCAATGAGTTCAAGGAATATGTTGCTTGAAAAGAGCTATAGAGATGAGGCTTCTGTTATCTATAAATCGTTAAACTGGGCAAAAGATAATTATAAAGGGTTTGCTGTTAGTGAACTAAAAGAGGAGATAGGGAAGCGGATTTCCGAAACAGGAAAGTTTATTGTTGAATATATAAATGTTGTTGAATCTGATACATTGATAAGTATTGATGAATGGACCGATAACAATGTTAATTGTTGTGTGGCTGTTTATGCAGGAAAAGTCAGATTGATAGATAATATTAAATTAAATTATTAATTTTGCATCATCATGAATATAGAAGTAGTTAAATCTAAAATACATCAGGTTTCTGTAACAGAAGCCAATCTTCATTATGTAGGTAGCATAACTATTGATGAGGACTTGATGGATGCCGCGAACATTGTTGAGAATGAAAAGGTTCAGATTGTTAATATAAACAATGGAGAGCGGTTGGAGACTTATGTTATTAAAGGAGAGAGAGGATCTGGAAATGTTTGCCTTAATGGACCTGCTGCCAGAAAAGTTGCTGTTGGAGATGTAATTATCATTATATCGTATGCATCAATGGATTTTGAAGAGGCTAAAGGATTTAAACCAACATTGGTTTTTCCGGATGCTACAGTGAATAAGATTTTGTAAATTTTTATTTATATTTTACGTAGGGTATTCGAGATAATCGGATACCCTTTTTTAATATCATATTTGTATATTGCAGTAAACTATATGTGATGGCAAAAACAAAGATTGCTTACTATTGCAGTAATTGTGGACATGAAGAACCTAAATGGGTGGGTAAATGTAATGCGTGCGGGCAGTGGAATACATTTACAGAAGAGGTTATAAGTAATAAAAAAAGTGATGGAAAATTACCTCGCAAACTTATTTCTCATGAACGACCACAAAAAATTAAAGATATTACTCTTGGTACAGAAGAGAGGATAGATATAAAGATGGGAGAGGTTAACCGTATTCTTGGAGGAGGATTGGTAAAAGGATCTCTGGTGTTACTTGGTGGAGAGCCGGGAATCGGAAAGTCTACTCTGATACTACAAATGGCTCTTATGCTTGAAAATACAATTCTTTATGTGTCAGGTGAAGAGAGTGTAAAGCAGATAAAGCTAAGGGCAGATAGAATTGGTCTGGCAAATGATAAATGTTATTTGCTTAGTGAAACTTCACTTGAAAATATATTAACACAGCTTGATAATGTTAAACCGGATATTGTTGTTGTTGATTCTGTTCAAACAATAGCAACAGATATTATTGACTCTGCTCCGGGTAGCGTTAGTCAGGTTAGAGAATGTACTTCCAGATTGTTACAATATGCAAAGTCAAATGCTGTACCTGTTTTTTTAATAGGTCATATAACTAAAGATGGAAATATTGCAGGTCCAAAAGTACTGGAACATATTGTAGACACAGTGTTGCAATTTGAGGGTGATATGCACAATAACTACAGAATTCTTAGAAGTAAGAAAAACAGATTTGGCTCAACATCAGAACTGGGTATTTTTGAGATGCTGTCTGATGGCCTAAGAGAGATACTTAACCCTTCTAAGGTTTTATTATCTGAATATGATGATTCTCTTAGTGGGCAAGCTGTGGCTGCTACAATTGATGGTGGCAGATCGTTCCTGATTGAGGTACAGGCTTTGGTTAGTACAGCTGCATATGGTACCCCACAGCGTTCAGCAACAGGTTTTGATACCCGAAGATTAAATATGTTATTAGCAGTTCTTGAGAAAAGAGCTAATTTTAAAATATCGGCAAAGGATGTGTTTCTTAATATTGCTGGTGGGATAAAAGTAAATGATCCTGCTATAGACCTTGCAGTTATTGCTGCAATACTATCTTCTAGTGCAGATATTGCTGTATCGTCAAAGTTTTGTTTTGCAGGAGAAATAGGTCTTTCAGGTGAAGTAAGACCTGTGGCAAGAATAGATCAGCGTATTTCTGAAGCAGAGAAACTTGGGTTCCAAAAGATATTTATATCAAAATATAATAAGGATTTAGATATAAAGAACCGAAATATAGAGGTTGTTGTAATATCAAAAATTGAGGAATTTCTGAGAAGTCTCTTTGCATAAATTAGATTATTATGAATCCGGTACTAAAGGTTGAGAATCTTACGATATCATTTGATAACAATATTGTTGTTAACGATTTCTCGCTAAGCATTAATAAAGGTGAGGTTGTTGGTGTGGTTGGCGAATCGGGGTCGGGTAAATCTGTATCTGTCTTATCTTTTCTTAGACTTTTGCCAAAGAATTCAGAAGTAATTAAAGGGTCTGCAGAACTGTATACAGAGAGTAATGGAAAGGTTGATCTGTATAGTATTTCGGATAGTGAGATTAGGAAGCTTAGAGGTGGTAAAATTTCATTTGTTTTTCAAGAACCAATGACATCTCTTAACCCATCAATGATTTGTGGAAAACAGGTGTTAGAGGCTCTTGATAAAAAAATAACTGATAACAGAAAAGAGGCTGTAAAAAAACTGTTTAAAGAGGTGATGTTGCCAGAACCTGATACAGTATACAATAAATATCCGCATGAATTGTCAGGAGGACAGAGACAGCGTGTTATGATAGCAATGGCAATAGCCGGAGAACCGGATATTATTATTGCGGATGAGCCAACAACAGCTTTAGATGTTACAGTACAACGTGAGATTATTGATTTGTTACTTGATATTAAGAATAATAGGGGGACTTCAATAATATTTATATCACATGATCTTGACGTTGTTTCAGCCATATCTGATAAGATTATTGTGATGCAAAACGGAGTTGTTGTTGAGAGTGGAGAATGTAGTAAGGTTATAAATAATCCTGAATCTTTGTATACAAAGGGGTTGTTGCTTTGTAAACCATCAAAACAGAAACGTTTAAAAAAGCTTCCTGTTGTTAATGATTTTGTTAAAGGAAAACAGTTTGATGCGGTTGTTGAAGATACAGGTTCGAGAAAAAAAAGGCATAAAGAGTTATATGCTGAAAAACCAATACTGTCAGTAAAGAACCTTAAAGTGACCCTAGGACAAAAACGAACTATCTTCGGAAAAACTTTTGGAGGTAAAAACGTAGTAGATAAAATATCATTTGACCTTTACAGAGGAGAAACACTGGGTCTTGTTGGTGAATCCGGGAGTGGAAAGACAACTATAGGAAGATCACTAAACCTGTTACTTAATTCCAGATATGATTCTTATAAGTTATTTGGTAAGAATATCTCAGAAACAGGAGGTGTAGAGGTGCGTAAACGAGTACAGATGATATTTCAGGATCCGTATTCGTCATTAAATCCCAAGATGAGGGTGGGTGATGCAATATTAGAGGTTTTGAATCATCATAATTCAGAATCGGCATCTGACAATAAAAAATCGGTAGCAGATATGTTGAATCGGGTTGGTCTTTCAGAAGAAGCGTATAAAAAATACCCGCATGAGTTTTCTGGAGGGCAAAGGCAGAGGGTAGGTATAGCCAGATCGTTGATTCTAAAGCCAGACATAATAATATGCGATGAATCTGTATCAGCACTTGATGTTTCTGTGCAAGCAATGGTTCTGAACCTTCTTAATAAACTTAAACACGAAATGAATCTGTCGATGATATTTATATCGCATGATCTTGCTGTAGTAAAGCATATGTCAGACAGAATTATGGTGTTAAAGGAAGGGAATTTGATTGAGATTGAAGAAGCAGATAAGCTTTTTGAATCGTCAAAATCTGATTATACGAGAAAACTTATAGACTCAGTATATTGATATAAAGTTTGTAATAGATTATAAAAAAACAGAACCGATTTTGTATCGATTCTGTTTTCTGGATTATTATTGAGAATTATATAAAATCTTAGTTTGTGCCAAACAAATTCTCGTCATTATCATTATTGTCATCTTCGTTATTATCATCACAGTCAAGTTCGTAATCAAAATTCAGAGGTTGTCTGAAAGTATCAGTATTTTTTACTTTCATTGTAGGATCATTATAAACTTTCTTAAGGAATATTGCCCAGATAGGAAGAGCCATATTTGCTCCCTGTCCTTTTGTTATAGTACTAAAGTGTACACTCCTGTCTTCTGCACCTACCCATACACCACCAACAAGGTTAGGAGTTACGCCCATAAACCAACCGTCTGCATGGTTCTGTGTTGTACCGGTTTTTCCTCCCATCTCACTTCTTAAATCATAAGTATGTCTTAATCTTGCAGCAGTTCCTCTGTTAACAACATTTTGTAGAAGTTTAATCATCAGGTATGCTGTTTGTGCGTCAATAGCCTCTTTTTGTTCTGGTTCAAATGATGCTAATATATTGCCGTTTTTGTCCTCAATACGTGAAACAAAAATAGGTTTTGTATGTACTCCTTTGTTAGCAAAAGTACCATAAGCACCAACCATTTCAAGTAATGAGAAATCACTTACTCCGTAAACTATTGAAGGTACAGCATCTATCTTACTCTCTATACCTAATCTGTGAGCCATATCAACAACAGCTTGTGGTGTAAACTGTTTTACCAGCCATGCCGATATATTATTGTTTGATTTTGCTAAACCCCATTGTAGAGATACCATCTCGCCAGCTCTTGAACTACCTGCATTTTTAGGAGCCCATGTTGTATCTCCAACAGCAAAAGTCTGTGGAACATTTGGTACTAAATAGCATGGAGAGTAATTTTCTTGCATTGCCAATGTATACAAGAATGGTTTTATTGTTGAACCAACCTGTCTTTTCTGGCTTGTAATGGCATCAAACTTAAAAAATTTATAGTCATTTCCACCAATATAAGCTTTTACTCTTCCTGTCCCTGGTTCCATAGCTAACATACCAGAACGTAAGAAATGTTTGTAATATTTTATAGAGTCCATAGGAGATATTACTGTATCAATATCACCAGACCATGAGAATAATTTAGTTTCGCGAGGAGTATTAAACCACTTCTTTATTTTATCCATTGATACTCCGCTGTTTCTCATTATCCTGTATTGTTCTGTTCTCTTCATTGCAAGGGTCATGATATTGTCAATCTCCTCTTTAGTTAATTCAGAGTCAAAAGGCTTTTTGCGGTTATTGCCTCTTCGTTTTAAATCTTTATAGAAATCAGGCTGAAGTGTCTTGCCTAGATGCTCATTAACAGCCTCTTCGGCATATTGCTGCATTCTTGAATTTATTGTTGCGTATATCTTTAAACCATCTCTGTATAAACTATATGAATCGCCATTTGGTTTTTTATTCTTATTTACCCATCCGTACAGAGGATCATTTTCCCATCTCTGAATAGCGTTCAGGTACTGTTGTTCTGTAAAAAACATCCCTGGTTTTGGGTGTCTCTTGTTCATAGTTGTTCTCAGGTACTCTCTGAAATAAGTTGCTAATCCCTGATTATGATCCTGAACCTTAAAGTTTGACAGGTCAATTGGTCTGGAAGCTAATGAATCATACTGATGTTTATTGATCTTATCATATTTAAGTAGTTGACTTAGGACTCTGTTTCGTTTATCTAAAGCAACATCATAATGTCTTACAGGGTTGTATCTTGAAGGTGCATTAACCAGACCAACTAACATAGCAGACTCCTCAATATTTAACTCCCCTGGAGTTTTGTTGAAATATGTTTTTGCCGCAGATTTAATACCATAAGAGTTATTACCAAAGAATACTGTGTTAAGGTACATTACTAAAATCTCATCTTTAGTGTAGCTCTTTTCTAATCGTGCAGCAGTGACCCACTCTTTAAGTTTAATAAGAATAATATTTGATATTCTATCTAGCTTATTTTTGTAAGTTGTAGTATCTCGCCCGTAAAGGTTCTTAGCAAGCTGTTGTGTAATAGTACTACCTCCACCGGAGCCTCTGTTTCCTTGCAGAATAGTTTTTGTTAATACGCGGAATGTACCTCTTGCATCAATCCCTGAATGAGATCTGAACCTCACATCCTCGGTAGTAATTAATGTAGTAACCAGATTAGGAGACAGATCCTCATAGTTTACATATGACCTGTTCTGATAGTAGAAACTTCCTAGTATTTTCCCATCTTCTGAAATAACTTCTGATGCAAGATTGTTGCTAGGGTTTTCTAATTGTTCAAAACTTGGGAGCTTCCCAAACATGTCAGCTGATATAAGATAAAACAGCAGAGTTATAAAAAAAATTGGTATTATAACCAATGACCAAAATGTGATTAGGAACCTTTTCTTGGTTTTTTTACTTATATTCATGAGAGTTTAATATGTTTTTAACAAAATTATATAAATAATATTTAATATAAAATTTTGATTCTGATTAGCTATTTACTTTACTTTGTATTTGGTTTTGCTTTTGATATATAAATAAGGAATTGTTTAAATGGGCGGAAATTTAGTTATTGTTGAGTCACCTGCAAAGGCTAAGACAATTGAAAAATTCTTAGGAGAGGGATTTACTGTTAAATCGAGTTTTGGACACATAAGAGATCTTGCTAAAAAAGATTTTGGTATAGATATAGAGAACAACTATCAACCACAGTATATTGTGTCTGATGATAAAAAAAAGGTTGTTTCGGAGTTGAAAAAGAGTGCAAAAGAGGCCGATATGGTATGGTTGGCTTCCGATGAAGATCGCGAAGGAGAGGCTATAGCCTGGCATCTTTTTGAAGTGCTTAAATTAAAACCAGAGAAAACCCGACGTATTGTTTTTAATGAAATTACCAAAGACGCTATAGTAAGAGCTATTGAGAATCCAAGAGATATTGATATAAATCTGGTTAATGCACAACAAGCCAGACGAGTTCTTGATCGTTTGGTGGGATTTGAGTTGTCACCGGTGTTGTGGAAAAAGATTAAACCTTCACTTTCTGCAGGTAGGGTTCAGAGTGTATCTGTACGTTTACTTGTTGATCGTGAACGTGAAATAATGGCATTTAAGTCAGCTCCATTTATTAAAACAACTGGAATGTTCTCATCTGATAAAGGAGATATTAAAGCTGAACTTAACAAAAGGTTTGGTAATGCAGATGAGGCAAAAACATTTCTGAATAATTGTTCCAATGCTGAGTTTACTGTAAATTCTATTGTTAAAAAGCCATCGAAGAAACGACCTGCTGCGCCGTTTACAACATCAACACTTCAGCAGGAAGCTAGTAGAAAACTAGGCTTTTCGGTAGCACAAACAATGTCGGTTGCGCAGAAATTATATGAGGCCGGAAAAATTACATATATGAGAACCGACTCGCTTAACCTGTCAGACTCTGCTGTGGCTTCAGCAAAAAAGATGATTACAGGAGAGTACGGAAGTGAGTATTCGGAACCAAGAAAATATAGTACAAAAACAAAAGGTGCACAGGAGGCTCACGAAGCTATCAGACCCACATATATGGAGAATATGACTGTGTCTGGATCTTCTGCTGAATCTAAGTTATATGAACTTATTTGGAAAAGAACAATTGCTTCGCAAATGAGTGAAGCGAAACTGGAAAAAACAACAATAAATATTAATATATCTAATTCTGATAAGACATTTGTTGCATCAGGAGAGGTGTTGTTATTTGATGGATTTCTTAAGGTTTATATGGAATCTACAGATGACGAGACAGATGAAGAGGTGAAAGGATTGTTGCCATCTGTTAAAGAGGGTGATAAACTAGGCTATAAAGTTGTAGAGTGTACTGAACGATTTACTCAGAAACCTCCAAGATATACAGAAGCATCTTTGGTTAAAAAACTAGAGGAGTTAGGTATCGGACGTCCGTCTACTTATGCTCCAACAATATCAACAATACAGAACAGAGGGTATGTGATTAAGGAAGATCGTGATGGTGAAGAGAGAAAATACTCTGTATTTACGTTGAAAAAAGAAGATGTATCAGAGGTAACCAAAACTGAAATTACAGGAGCTGAAAGAAATAAGTTATTTCCGAATGATATAGGTATGGTTGTTAATGATTTCTTACTTAAGAATTTTGAAGAGATTGTTAACTATAATTTTACAGCAAGTGTTGAGGAGAAGTTTGATGACATTGCAATTGGAAAGATTGAGTGGCAGAAAATGATAGATGTATTCTATAAACCTTTTCATGATGAAGTTGTTGATACATTAGAGAATTCTGAGAGAGATAGTGGCGAAAGAATTTTAGGTGATGATCCGAAGACAGGAAAACCTGTTTCGGTTCGTATTGGTCGTTTTGGTCCAATGGCTCAGCTTGGATCGTCTGACTCCGAAGAAAAACCACAATATTCAGCTTTACGTAAAGGTCAGCACCTTGAGACTATTACTCTTGAAGAGGCGCTGGAACTATTTAAATTACCACGACAACTTGGAGAATATGAAGGAAAAGTTGTAACAGTAGCAATAGGTAGATTTGGTCCGTATGTGAGACACGATGGGAAATTTGTTTCGCTGAAAAAGGGCGTTGATGACCCATATGATGTTGTCTTGGAGAGAGCAATTGTGCTTATTGAAGAGAAACGTGAAGCGGATAGAAAGAAGTTTATTAAATCGTTTGACGAGGATGCTGATTTACAAGTACTGAACGGACGTTGGGGACCTTATATTTCTTATCAGAAAAAGAACTACAAGATACCTAAAGATGTTGTGGCAGAAGATCTTTCATATCAGGATTGTGTTGATTTAATAAAAAAGTCAGCAGAACCTAAGAAAAAAGTAACAAGAAAAAAGAGTACAAAAAAGAAGTAAGAAATATCTTCAAAAAGTGATTAGAAATTGTATTTTTGCCAATTGTTACAATAAATGTTATTGTATTTAGTTTATTTGGTTAGATATCGGTGTGTGATGACAATTTATTTGTCTCCTAGCAATTTTTAATTATTTTAGCAGTTATTAAAAAGGAAAGGGTAACCTAGTAAAACTTATGAAAATTAAACTTAAAATCCTTGTAATGTTGTTGATTGTTCACAATGTTACGTTTGCCCAGACCGACGTGTTTTATACGCATAACTTTGTGAATAATACATCGCTTAATCCTGCATTTATGGGAAGTAGCGATAAAATGATAGTTATGGCAGGTATGCGTAGTCAATGGGTTGGTATGGATGGAGCACCGAGGTATTCTACTGCAAGTGCTAATGTTCCGTTTAGTCTGTTCAACGTTAATCAGGGATTTGGGTTCAATGTTGTGCAGGATAAGTTTGGAGTAAATACAAACATTGCATTTAGTGGGGCCTGGGCAGTGCATCTTCCTTTAAAAGGTTTAGGAAATCTTGGGGTTGGAGTAGGTTTTGGTTACGTTAATAACAAGTTAAATAAAAATGAACTTAAACCGGACAGCGATGGCGATCCTCTGTTAACAGCAAATGGCGACGAGGTGTCAAACGCAGTTTTTGATTTAGGTTTTGGTGTACATTATTATACAGATAAAATGTATGTGGGTTTGTCAGCAACAAACCTTTTGGGACATAAGTTAAGTGGATTTAACACTGCGGCAAAAGCTCCAAGAATGTTCCATTTATCGGCGGGTTATGATATAGAATTGCCAAATCCTAAATGGGTTGCTACCCCTTCTGTATTCTTGTCAACCAATATAACAACGTCAAATATGAATGTTGGATGTACATTTGAATACAATAAATTGTTTTGGTTAGGAGTTAATTATAAAGTAGCAGATGCTATTTCTGGAATGGCCGGAATAGTTTTGCTAAAAGATATAAAGATTGGATACTCGTATGATTATACAATGTCAAAGCTGTCAAAGGCAAACAGCGGATCACATGAATTAATGATAGTTTACGGATTTAATCTTAGAAAAGAAAAAGCACCTAAGAATTACAGAAGTATTAGGTTCTTATAAGTTGTTAAATAAGTATCTTCAATTGCGTTAAAAATATTACTTAATTATGAAAAGAGTACTTTACATAGGTTTTATTGTAACCCTCCTACTTCAAGGTTGTGGAAGTTATAATGGAGGAGAGCTTGTTGGAATTTCAGGAAGGAGTAGTTTCGAAGAGCCGGAGCCTCATGGTATGGTTAGAATACCAATGGGTAGCTTTACTATGGGTCAGAACGATGATGATATTAACTGGGCTTTTAACCAGTCATCAAAAACTGTTTCTGTACCATCGTTCTGGATGGACGATACTGAGATAACAAATAATGAGTACAGACAGTTTGTTTATTGGGTTAAAGACTCATTAATCAGAAAAGAACTTGCTGACAGAAGTGAGGAGTACAGACTTTTTGACAGAGACGATAACGAGCTTGTTGACAAGGATGATAAACTCAGAATAAACTGGGATGCAAAGATTGATTTTGATAACGATGAGGTTAAAGACGTAATTGAAGAATTCGTTTATCAACCAAAGGATAGATTGTTTGGTAAGAAAGAATTTGACACAAGAAAATTAGTGTACAGATATTACTGGATTGATATTAATCTGGCTGCTAAGGCAAGAAATATGTACGATGCAGGAGCAGGTCAGTATAATGGATACTGGGTTGATGATACTGGAAACAAGGTGCCAATTACAGGACGTGAGGACTTTATTAAAGAGGGTGAGGTTCACGTTTATCCTGATACTCTTGTTTGGGTTAGAGATTTTACATACTCATATAACGATCCTCATACAAACAACTACTTTTCGCATCCAACTTATGACCAGTACCCTGTAGTAGGTGTAAACTGGAAACAGGCAAGAGCTTTCTGTGCATGGCGTACCGATTTTCTTAATGCTTCATTAAGAAAACAAGGAAATGCTGAGGTTTCAGCATACAGACTTCCTCTTGAAGCAGAGTGGGAATATGCTGCACGTGGTGGTATTGATTTAGGTAAATATCCTTGGGGAGGGCCATACCTGAGAAATGTTGAAGGTTGTTTGGTTGCAAACTTTAAGCCAATGCGCGGTAACTATGTAGATGATGGTGGTTACAAAACGGTGCCTGTTGGATCTTATGAGCCAAATGGATACGGACTATTTGATATGGCAGGAAATGTTTCTGAGTGGAGTGCCAATGCATACGATGAGACAACATATAATTTCTCACATGATATGAGTCCGGGATATGTTTATCAGGCTAAGAAAGGTGATTCACCTTCTGTTAAACGTAAAGTAATCAGAGGTGGTTCTTGGAAGGATGTTGGATACTTCCTTGAGTGTGGTGTTCGTGCTTATGAATATCAGGACTCTGCAAAATCGTATATCGGATTCAGATGTGTTCGTGACCTTTTAGGTGAAAATTCAATTTATTAAGAAATAAAACTCTATTTAAAAAACTTATAATATTATTCGAGATGGGACTTAGAATGAGTGAAATAGTTCAGGGGGAGAAGTGGAAAAAGTTTATGGCCAAACTATATGGTATGGGTGCTGCACTGGTTATTGTGGGTGCTCTGTTTAAACTTCAACACTGGCCTTTTGCTGGTATAATGTTGACAATTGGTATGTCTGTAGAGGCAGTTATATTCTTCTTTTCGGCATTTGAGCCGATACACGAAGAGGTTGATTGGACATTGGTATATCCTGAACTTGCAGGTATGCATGATGATGAATACGTTACGGAAAGTTCACGTAAAGTAGGAATTGATGCAAATGATATTAAAGAGATTATCACAGGTGTTTTAGGAGAGCTTGGAGCTTCAGGTGGTGGAATGGCTATTGGTGGTGTTGACCATACAGGTCTTGATCCTGATGCAGCTAATAAACTTCAGACTAGTATTAATAATCTGAGTAAAACAGCTGGTTCTCTATCAGATATATCAAAAGCTACTGTTGCTACAGAGGGATATGTTAAGAACCTTAATCATGCATCTGATCATTTAGCTGATTTTGCTGAGAATCATAAAAATACTACAGATGTACTGAATATGTCGTTTGGTAACCTTGCTGAGAGCTATGAAAAAGCTGCATCAAGTGTTAACAATGCAAGTGATATGTTCCTTAATAATATTGATGGTGCTGGTAAGCAGTTCAAAGATGAGATTGTTGCTGCAGGAAATCGTGTTTCAGAGAGCGTTATGGGTGCTACTGAGGGTGTAACATTCTCAATATCGGAACTTGGTAAAGAGTTTGAATCAAATAAAGGTATTGTTGAGCAGGTATCAGGTGATATTAAGAACAATATGGTTGAACTTAATAAGAATCTGTCAGCTCTTAATGCTGTACATCAGATGGCAACACAGGAGTATAATACTCTTCTTGAGGAGTCAAAAGCTGTTGTTGGAGAACTACATGATGCTTCTGGTAAAACACAACAATTTAATATTCAGTTAGATCAACTAAACTCTAGTTTAAGCTCACTGAATGACGTTTATGGTAATATGTTATCATCTGTAGAGTATATTAAATAATCTAAAACCGAACAAGTAAGATGGGACACGGAAAAGAGACACCACGGCAAAAAATGATCGGTATGATGTATTTAGTACTAACAGCTATGTTAGCAATGAATGTGTCGGCCGAGGTATTGGATGCTTTTGTTTTGGTTGAGGATGGACTTACTCAAACTGCTAAGAATTTCAAAATAGAAACATCTTCTGCTTATGTTGATTTGCAGAATGCTAAAGAGATAAATGAGGCGAAGGCTCTTAAATGGTATGAAAAATCACTTCTTGTCAAAGTAGAAACAGACAAGTTTAATAAGTATATTGATAGTTTAAAAATTGCTGTTGTAAAGAAGGGTGATGGAGAAGATGCGGATGCTATAAAGGACAATGTAATTTATCCTGAAAAAATAAAGTCAAAGGGAGATCTTAATGTAGGAAATGAGATGTTTATTGGCTCTAATAATAATGGTGAGGCACAAGTTATTAAGTCTAAGATTGATGATTATAGGAATTTCCTTATAGGATTAATTGAACAATCAGATAGAGTTAAATATGCTGGTTTGATTAATACACTTGAGAGAAATCTGAATACAGGTTCTGCAAAGAAAAGTGATGAAGGAGAGACTGTTAGTAAAAAATCATGGGAGCATAGTCGTTTCGAAGGAATTCCTTTGATTGCATTATTACCACAGTTATCAAGTATTCAGGTTAATATTATAAATAGTGAATCTGAGATATTAGGATACTTAAAAGGACAGATAGATGCAGGTTCGTTTAGTTTTAACGTAATAACAGCTAATGTACAACCTGAATCAAACTATGTTGTAAAAGGAAATAAGTTTTCTGCAGATATATCACTGGCAGCATATGATTCTACACAAATACCAAAGGTGTATATTGGGAACTATGTTGAGACGGTTGATGATGATGGGAATCCGAAGCTTGTAATGGTTGGTAAAGAAGGTGTTGATTACTTTTCTGTACCTGTTGAGAATGGTAAGGCTAAACTGGAATTACCGGCTTCAAGATTACGTGTTGGAACAAACAAATATAGGGGTTTAATTCAGATTAAAAGCCCAGATGGTGGTGGATTTATAAGTAGAAAGTTTGATGAAGAATTTGAAGTTGCAGAGCCTAACGTAGTTGTTTCTCCTGAGAAGATGAATGTTTTCTATCGTGGTGTTGATAACCCTGTTAGTGTATCTGTAGCAGGTGTATCAGAGGCAAATGTTGAGGCTTCTGTTAGTTCAGGTACTCAACGTAAGATTGGTAGTACGTATATTGTAAAACCTGGTAAGGGGAGTACATGTAAGGTTAGCGTATATGCACGAGTTGATGGAAAACGTCAGCTTATTGACACTAAGAACTTTAGGGTAAAACCTGTACCTGATCCTTTTGCAAGTGTAAGAGGTGTTAAGGGTAAAAAAGTATCGCGTATGGATCTTGTCAGATCTAAAGGTATTGCAGTTAAAATGCCTGAATGGTTCGACTTTGATTTAAGATTTAGCGTAATCAGCTTTAAGATTGCTACTGTACGTGGTGGTATGATTAACGAGTTGTCTAACAGAGGGGCAAACTTTAGCCAACAGCAGAAAAACCTGATTAAAGGTATTAAGAGAGGTGGAAAACTGTTTGTTGAGAATATTAAGGTGAAAGGCCCTGATGGGGAGACTCGTGAAATTAACGATATTGTATTAACTGTTAATTAAAAGATATTATGAGAAGAGCTCTGGTATATATTGTAACATTTTTGCTACTAACTTCGGTTGATGGTATTGCGCAGCAGAATGTAACAGGGGACAGAAAAGTGACTGCCAAGGAGCAGTACCCTGGTCTAAATGAGCCTACAGACAGACGTAAAATAGGATATCCTGTTAGTCGTCCGGCAGACGTAATATGGAAGAAACGTATTCTTAGAAAAGTTGATCTTAGACAGAAGATGAATCAGCCTATGATTCACCTTGGACCAAGACTTTATGTTGATCGTTCAAGCTTGTCACAGGAAATCTTCACAACAATTATGGATTTTAAACCATATCTTGATAGTGATGGTATTGCTGATGAAAATTCACCAAAGATCAATGCAAATATACTTAAAGGGATGATGTATGATGACATCAAGCTTTATGATGGTAACGAATGGCCATTCTCTAAAGGAGCTGACATTGAGTCTCTTTTTAAGGATAAACTTGAAATTGATGTTGATTCTCTTAACAAGGTAGAAGTTCTTGACTATGTTGTTAATAGTTTCGCTAATATCTCTTCGTACTTTGTATTTGAGGAGTGGTTCTTTGATAGTAAATACTCACGAGTTTTTGTACGTGTATTAGGTCTTTGTCCGCTTTTAGAGGTAGATAAAGGAGAGTCAGAAGTAAAAGCTGTTAAACCTCTGTTTTGGGTAAAATATGAGGATGTACGTGGTGCTTTTATGAATGCACAGTTATTTAATCCACGAAACGATAAAATCAGATTAAGTCTTGACGATGTTTTCCAAAAACGTTATTTCCAGAGCGTAATTGTTGGAGAGGAGAATGTTAAGAACAATATGATGTTAGAGGAGATTTACGAAGGAGTTACTGATCCGGTAGAAAGAAACTATCTTATCTCTCAGGAGAGAAAGAGAATTGAAGAGGAAATATTCAATTTTGAACACGATTTGTGGGAGTATTAAACTCTGTATGATATAATAAAAAGAGGGCATTTGCCCTCTTTTTTTGTATAAATGTGTTGGTTATTATAATTGGTTAAGGATATTGCTATTTTTGTAGCTTAAATGTATAAGAGATGAGAAGGATAGTTATAATATTAGGATTATTAATTTTTGTGTTAAATACAACAGTATATTCGCAAAAAACGCAATCAAAATACCTGTTGGTAATATCATATGATGGTTTTAGGTGGGACTATCCTGAAAAAACTAGTACTCCAATATTTGATTCAATTGAAAGTAATGGCGGAAGAGTAAAATATAGCGAACCATGCTTTCCATCTAAAACATTTCCTAATCATTATAGTATGGCTACCGGATTGCATCCGGATAATCATGGTTTGGTACTTAACTCATTTTATAGCCCTGAATTAGATGCTGAATATCGTATATCTAACAGAGAAGCTGTACGTAACGGTGCTTTTTATGGAGGTGAGCCAATATGGGTTGCTGCTGAAAAACAAGGAATAAAGAGTGCTACACTATTTTGGGTTGGTTCAGAAGCCAAGATTAACGGATATACTCCAACCTATTTTATCTACTATAATCAGAAGCTATCAAATGATGCCAGAATAGATACCTTAAGACAATGGTTAACTTTGCCTGACACTAAACGTCCAAGATTTATAATGTTGTATCATCATGAGCCTGATAAATCGGGACATAACTATGGTCCTGACAGTAAAGAGATAGTTAATGTTGTTGCAGATATGGATCAATTTACCGGACAAATAATGAAGACAATTAAATCTTTGAATCTTCAGGATAGCATAAACGTTGTAATTACATCAGATCATGGAATGGCACAATTATCGGCTGATAAAACTGTAATGATAAAGAATTATGTTGATAACTCTATTGTAAAAAGGGTATATGGTGGAAATCCGGTATACTACTTTACAGCTGCTGATGGCAAATATGTAGAATTATATAATCAACTTAAATCTGTTCCTCATGCAACAGCATGGAAAAGGGATGAAATTCCGGACAGACTTGTTTTAGGAAAGAGTGATAGGATTGGCGATTTTGTATTGGTAGCCGATAGTTCATGGAGTATTTATCGTAAAAAACCAAGATATTCATCAGGTACGCATGGTTACGATCCTAAGAACAGAGACATGAGTGCTGTGTTTTATGCAATAGGTCCTGAAATAAGAAATGGGAGTAAATCTGAATGGATGAAGAACGTGGATTTATATCCATTTATGGCTTACCTGTTAGGTATAAAGGTTGATAAAACCGATGGGAAACTAGAACATTTAAAACCACTGCTGAAGTAATTTAACGGCTATTGTTATTTTTGTAACAGCACTATTGTAAGTGCTTATTAAATGTAGCTTGTTTGTGATATATCAACAGTGTTAATTATTTGTACTATAATTTGTTACGGTATGGATGGTTCGCTGTTGTTAATAATTAAATAGCCGTAATTATTGATTGATTTTGATGTTCTTCTTAACTTGCATCTACCAAAAAAGGATACCCTAAATATTCTTATTTGCGATAAATCAAATGTTTAAAATTTTTAGAAAAAAGATAAATCATCAATCACTTGACGAAAATGACTGTTGAACAAAAAACAATGCAAACAAGCAAGGAAACCAAACCAAAAACTTACACCTTTGAAGATGCACTTGAGGCATCAAAAAAATATTTTAAAGGTGATGACCTGGCTGCCACTGTCTGGGTAAACAAATACGCACTTAAAGATTCGTATGGAAACATCTATGAGAGTAATCCTGATCAAATGCATCAGCGTTTGGCAAGAGAGATTGCCAGAATTGAAGGCAAATATGAGAATCCAATGCCTGAAAATGAGATCTATAAACTATTAAAAGATTTTAAATACATTATTCCTCAGGGTGGACCTATGGCAGGAATTGGCAATAAGTATCAAATAGCATCGTTGTCAAACTGTTTTGTTATTGGTCATGATAACCCTGCCGACTCGTATGGTGGAATAATGAAGATTGATCAGGAACAGGTACAACTGATGAAACGTAGAGGTGGTGTAGGACACGACCTGTCACATATACGTCCAAAGGGTAGTCCGGTGCTTAATAGTGCCCTTACATCTACAGGAGTTGTGCCTTTTATGGAACGATATTCAAATTCAACACGTGAGGTTGCTCAGGACGGGCGACGCGGTGCACTTATGTTGAGTATATCAATACAGCACCCGGATTCAGAAGATTTTATTGATGCTAAAATGACTCCTGGTAAAATTACCGGAGCAAATGTGTCAGTAAAGATTGATGATGAATTTATGAATGCTGTTAAAAACAGTAACTCATATGTAACGCAATATCCTATTAACACAGATTCTCCAACATATAAAAAGGAGATAAATGCCAAAAAACTTTGGAAAAAAATTGTGCATAATGCATGGAAATCAGCAGAGCCGGGAATACTATTCTGGGACACTGTAATCAGAGAGTCTGTTGCCGACAGCTATGCTGATTTAGGATATAAAACAGTATCAACAAACCCGTGTGGAGAGATACCTCTTTGTCCGTATGATAGCTGTAGATTGCTGGCAGTAAATCTATATAGTTATGTAAAAAATCCATTTACAGATAAAGCGGAGTTTGATTTTGATATGTTTACAGAGCATGTTGAAAAAGCTCAGCGTATTATGGATGATATTATTGATCTGGAGATTGAGAATATTAATAAAATTCTGGAAAAGATTAATAAAGATCCTGAATCAGAAGAGATCAAAAGAGTAGAGAGACTTCTGTGGGAGAATATTAGAAATAAAGCTGAAGAAGGTCGTAGAACTGGTGTTGGAATAACAGCTGAAGGTGATATGCATGCTGCAATGGGATATAGATATGGTTCTGACGAATCAATTGATTTCTCTGTAAAGGTGCATAAGCTATTAGCAATTGAAGCTTATCGTTCATCGGTAAACATGGCAAAAGAGCGTGGTGCATTTAAAATATACGATGCTGAAAAAGAGGCAAAGAACCCTTTAATTAACAGAATTAAGGATGCTGATAAGGGGCTTTATGAAGATATGGTTAAATACGGACGAAGAAATATTTCGTTATTAACAATTGCTCCAACAGGAACAACAAGCCTGATGTCGCAAACAACATCTGGTATTGAGCCTGTATTCCTGCCTTATTATAAGCGTAGAAGAAAGGTTAATCCTAATGATTCAGGTGTAAAGGTGTCGTTTGTTGATAACGTTGGAGATTCGTTTGAGGAGTACTTTGTTTTCCATCACAAGTTTGTTACATGGTTAGAGATGAATGGTTATAAAGCTGAAGAGGTTGAGAATTTGCCGGAAGAAGAGCTTACAGCTATTGTTGAAAAATCGCCATACTTTAAAGCAACATCAAATGATATTGATTGGGTAAATAAGGTAAAGATGCAGGGAGCAATACAGAAATGGGTCGATCATTCGATATCTGTTACTGTTAACCTGCCAAATAATGTTACTGAAGAGGTTGTTGGTAAGGTATACCAAACAGCATGGGAGAGTGGTTGTAAAGGTGTTACAGTTTATCGCGATGGTTCAAGAGCAGGTGTTTTAGTATCTGCCGATAGCAAAAAAGAGGATTCGGTATCAATAACAAAACCAAAGAAGCGCCCTCGTGTTTTGGATGCAGAGATTGTACGATTTAATAATAACCATGAGAAGTGGATTGCATTTGTTGGTTTGTATGAAAACCGTCCGTATGAGATATTCACAGGTATTGTTGATGAGGAGATGTTCCCAATTCCAAAGAGAATTACATCTGGTAAAATTATCAAGGTAAAGGATGAGAGAGGAAGCAGGTACGATTTTCAGTATATAGACAAATATGGTTATACCAATACTTTAGGTGGACTTTCGCATATGTTTAAGTCTGAATATTGGAACTATGCAAAACTTATTTCAGGATCATTAAGATATGGTTTGCCTATACAAGATGTTGTAAACCTTGTAGGTTCACTTCAGCTTGACAGCGAAACAATAAATACATGGAAGAATGGTGTTGAGCGTGCTCTTAAACGTTTTATTCCTAACGGAACAAAGGCAAATAAGAACGAGAAATGTAGTGAGTGCGAATCTGATAATCTGATATATCAGGAGGGGTGTTTAACCTGTCAGGATTGTGGAAACTCTAAATGTGGCTAAGTAAATTTAAATTAATATCTATCAGAGGCAACCTTAATCATCTTTGGTTGCCTCTATTCTTTTAAAATAGTTTGAAGATTCACCTTCTTCAGATTTTTTCTTCTTTTTACGTTTTGTCTTCTTCTTTTTATCAATCTTTTTTGGTTTTATTATAGTATCAGATTTAATTGATGGTTCTGGTAATATTATAATTTTTGTACTATCCTGAACTACGGTATTGTTCAGAGAGTCAGTTTTTGGAACAGTATACGGACGATTATCATTTAGCAAAGTACTGTCTATAAACGGCGTACTTTTTAATATAGTATCTCTTACAATCAAATCTGGTTCCGGTTCTATATCATCAACAACTCTCTCTCTTCTGCTTATCTTATCCTCTTTTGTACTGCCAAAAACAAAATTTACTCCGGCAGCAAAATTCATATTTCTTGTTTTATGCGGAATAACCGGAGCAAGAATATTATCTGTTACAATATATAGCTGAAATGCTCCTAACCTTGTACTTAAACCCAGCCCCAGATTGTTGAAACTCCCGTTACCTATAGTATAAGTAATTGCAGTACTAAAACCATTCAGTACGTAGGTGTTTGCTGATACTGTTAATGAAGGGTACCATTTTCCTTTGTATATATCAGTTCTCCCGAGTACGCCACCGCTTAACCAGTTATTAACATTATACGTACCAGAAATCATTAATTTACCAGTAAGATTAGTTCTGTATTTCTGATCGGTATATGTTGGTTTTAATTGATTTGTAATAGAATCGGAAATATCGTTAAACAGATCCTCAATAGGTTTGTAGTCAGCAGATGTATCATCAAGTGAGTTTGATAAGTCAACCCCGTTGAATGTATAACTTGTCTTCTGTTTCAGAATTGTAGCATTATCGTTCCAGTTTATAATACCAAGATCAATTGCAGCAGCACTTACTGTAATCCTGTCTGATATTTTGTAAAAGGCACCAAAGTCAAAAGCATAACCAAGATTATTAGTATTTAATACAATTCCGGCAGGCGATATATCGTCTTTAATTTCAAAATCATCAATATATCCATTTTCATCTGTTTTATAGTTAACGGGCATTGATGCTCTTATAAGGTATTCAGAGTTTATAACAAGTTTATCGCCGGTTTCAGAGGTAAATATATTAAAGGTTGATTTCTCAGTGTTAATATTGGCAATTCCCATAAGGAGCTTTGCTCTAACCCCAATAGTTAATTTATCATTAATAGCTCTGCTTACCCCAAAAGCAATCTCATTATACGATAACATATTCAGACTAATACTACCAAGGTCATAATTACTACCCCTGTACATACTATTACCATTAATAAAATAACCTAAGAATATCTTGTCAAATCCCAGCCTGAAGTCACTCTTGTTTGTAAAATCAAACGTAACAAACGATTTACCCTGTGCTGCTCCAAACGACAGATAAGAGATCTCTGAACTAACAATTATGTAGTTGTTCTTTTTAATTGTATTATAGAATTTGTCCAGATCAATTATAAGAGAATCGCTTAGATTACCGGAACCTTTATGAATAATATCATTGTATACGAAACCTGTGTTTGAGTAGTTAATGTATATTTTTCCTAAAAGCGGAAATGTTGAAAACGATTTGTAGTTACGTTGTATAGCCGGATTCAGATACTTGTTCTGAGGATTGTTTTTTAAGAAGTATAAAGTGTTATTTATCTCCTGAGCATTTGTTAAAAGTGATAAACAAATAAACAGAACAGATATAATAATATATTTTATTGTTTTCATTTTCCTGATATTTACTTTCAATTGTAATATGTAATCTGAATGTTTGATTATATACTGTGGGTTAACATTACTTGTGTTTACCTAAAACAGGTAAAGATTATTCAAGAGTTGCTTCAAGAATCATCTTGAGTTTTAACTTGTTGAAAGAGTGTAGTGCCACAGTAGTATTACCTTCATTAAAACTTTGGGTGGCTCCAACAATTATAATCTTTGTATTATCGTTCATGTGTGAAATGAATGATTTGGTTAATTCAACTGTTGATGTAACCTTGTTAATTTTTGTAGTATCTACCATACCAATACTGTTTCCTGATGTAAAAACAGGAGCTGCTTCAAAAATTGTAACATCGGTTATAGAATCTAACTTGTTATATCTGCTATCAGCAATATATAGTCTGCTTAAACTAATATCAACTGGTAAACCATTCTCAGATATGATTATCATCTTTGCTCTGTTTAAATCTGTTAAATCAGTAGATATATCAAGAGTATCGCCAACCTGGTATTGAGTAATCTTAAATTTAAGAGGTAAATCGATGCTTATATTAACACCTATAGATGAGTTACTTTTAATAAAATTAGGATTACTCGTAACATCAACCGGATTAGGATTTAACTCAACAGTAGCATCATATTCAAGTTTATCATATTCTGGTTTTCTGAAGAATACATCTATATCGGAGTTGGTTTTATTAATGCTAAAAATTGATGTAAACTCATTTGCCGATTGCGATGTCTCAGGCATAAGCGGATCAAACTGCAACTCTGTTGCATTATTGTTTTTATCGTAACCGGTAATGTCAATATCTATCATAAACGGAACCGACATACTTTGTACAAAACTTAGCTGTAACGATGGATCAGTGAATTCAACATCAGCATCATGTTCAGACCAGAGATCAAAATTGTAATCAATTTTTGCAGTAGGGAAGCTAAGAACCTGTTTCCCGAAATCACCTTTTGCCTCTGTAATTTTAAGATTTAATAGTTTAGTACCAAAATGAATCTTGTCTGAAGATGTTGTGCTAATTGTATTACCAGTACTCTTTACAACAAAAGCAGAAGACATTTTTATATTATTTACAGGGTAGTCAGCAGAGAAATCAATAAGTAAATCTGTCAGATCTACCTCATTAAAATAGTTTGAGTTGGCAGGAATATTATGATTAATAGTTAATTGTTGACCATCTTTTATGATATTACTAAACTGTGTTGTAAGCACTATATCAGTTTGCAGAGGGTTTGATACAGATATCTGCATTGAAAACCCGCAATTTACATTCAATAACTTAATCCCATTATTCATGTTTAGAGAAATTTCAGTATCTGCTGGTGTAATGGTTATATCAGAAGGCAATCCGGGTATATTCCCAATAAGCGATGGAGGCAGGTCAATCTCAACAACATTCATGTCAATCTCAGACGAACTTATTATCTTATCAAAATCAACCTTAAACAGATCCTGATATCCAAATCGCAGATGAGCAAGTTCGTCACCATCAAATATTATTGATAGATTATCAGAGTCCAGAAACTTATTGTTCAGAACATCAGAAGTTTTATACTCTGCGTATGCAATTGGAATAACAAAATCGGGAGACCATTTAATGTCCTTTGATATTTTATCAGTGTCAAATTCATCTTTGGAACATGATATAAAAATGATAATGGCAAACAGAGCTAAAAGGTTGGTTTTAAGTAGATGTTTCATAGCTGTAAATTGTAGTTGATATGTTCACATTATTTATACGATAAATAATGAGTGTAGTTGTTTTGTATTTTGGGGTGTTTATATCTAAGATACTTTAATTAAATAAAATAGTCAAGTATATGTTGGAAATCATAATATTATGAGTTGTAAAAAAAGTGACTTTTATGATGTATTTGTAGTGTAAATAGATATTTTTGTGAGTTACAAAATGTGAAAAACAAATCGGAAGTATTCCGGGATATATTTATGATTTTGCAGGTTACCTGCATAGGATAAAAATTATAAACAGATGAAAAATATTCTTATTGTTGGAGCCGGAGGGCAAATTGGTTCTGAGCTTGTACCTCATTTAAGAGGAATTTATGGGGTTAATAATGTAGTTGCTACAGATCTTGATGATAGCAAACTTCAGGCATTGTCTGATGGTCCTGTTGTTAAACTGGATGCTTTAGATGGTGAAAGATTTTCTGATATTGTAAAGAAATACAATATTGATACAATCTTTAACATGGTTGCTTTACTTTCAGCTACTGGTGAAAAAGATCCTATGCTTGCCTGGAAGATAAATATGGGAGCTTTAGAGAATTCACTAAATATTGCAAAAGACAATAAATGTGCTGTGTTTACTCCTAGTTCAATTGGTGCTTTCGGTCCAAACACTCCGCATGACAATACACCTCAGGATACTATTATGCATCCTACAACTATTTACGGTGTATGTAAGGTAAGTGGGGAGCTTTTAAGTAACTATTATCATACAAGATTTGGTGTTGATACAAGATCGGTTCGTTTCCCTGGTATTATCTCAAACGTTACACTGCCTGGTGGTGGAACAACAGATTATGCTGTTGAGATATATTACGATGCAATTAAATATAACAAGTATACATCAAACCTGGGAAAAGGAACATTTCTTGATATGATGTATATGCCTGATGCTCTTGATGCTTGTGTAGGGCTTATGGAAGCAGATCCTGCAAAACTTGTTCACAGAAACTCGTTTAACATTACAGCAATGAGCTTTGATCCGGAGATGATTGCTGCTGAAATAAGAAAACACAATCCTGAATTTATTTTGGATTATAATGTTGATGAGGTAAAACAAGCTATTGCAAACTCATGGCCAAACTCTATGGAAGACAAATGTGCTCGTGAAGAGTGGGGTTGGAATCCTAAGTATGATCTGTCGAAAATGACAGTTGATATGTTAGAGAAAGTAAAAATAAAATTCGATAAAGGATTAATTTAATTGTTTATCGCATATAATATTTAAAGCTCCTATCCGGGAGCTTTTTTTATTTATAGCTACCAGTAGTAAATATATTTTGTTTAAGAGATAAAAATATATACCTTTATAAGTAGTGTTTGCTTATATCTGTTTCTGTAGTTTAGAATAGTTGATAAGATATTATCTATCAAATAGTACAACCTGTATTTTAAGGTTGTATATGATGTTTAACTAAATCAACTATTATGAATAAACATGTATACAAAACCCACCCACCTTAAGTATCTGTTTAGTTATACATTTAAATAGAATACTAATCAGAAATTAGCGTACGAAATAAACAAGATGAGATAACTCCGTATTCATGGAGATGAATAAATCATGCACGTTTATTTTACAAAATAATGTTTATAACTAAACGGGAATAACTGAAAATGCTGATTTCATAAACAAGTTAAAACAAAATTAAGGTCGATGAAATGAAGCATAAAAATAGCCAATCACACATACAATAGTGATTCTAAATGCGAGTTTCCATATGACTTTTAAAAAAATTAGACAAATGAAAACTAAAATCTACATTACAACTATTTTTTTAATACTTAGTATAGGTTTACTAAATGCACAAAGTAAATATTATTACTACTACAAAGGCAAAAAGGTTAATCTTACGTTAGACAAAAGTTCTGTTAATATTAAAGTGTCAGATCGGTTTCTGGAAGCAAAATATACAGATGTAACCAGTAAACTACAATATGACAAATATAATAATGAAAAGGGTGTTAAATATGCGGTAGTTAATTATACCAGAAAGATGTCTGAACAGGATTATTACAATAAATCAACAGACCTAAAGAAGATAACAGGTGTAATTACTGTTAATCCATCGTTTATAGGGCAAAACGGAATTAAAATAGGGATGTCTGATTATCTTTATATTAAACTTAAGAAGAAGAGTGATATTGATCTGCTACAGGATGTTGCCGACAAACATAACCTTACAATTGTAGAGAGAAACAGATATATGCCATTATGGTATACTCTAAGATGTACAAAATCAACTATAGGTAATACTATGCAGGTTGCTAATTCTATATTTGAAACAGGTAGTTTTGCATCGTCGGTACCAGATCTTCTTACAGATGATAGACTTTGTACAAATGATCCGGATTTTGGTAGTTTATGGGGCTTAGAGAACAACAATAATCCAAATTTTGACATTAATGCATGTGATGCCTGGACATTGAATCAGGGTAATGGTGTAACTGTTGCAGTTTTAGATCAGGGTATTGAACTTACTCATATTGATCTTGCTGCTAATATATCACCACTAAGTTATGATACAGAGTCAAACTCATCTCCAAGTCAGCTCTTTGGAAGCCACGGAACACACTGTGCAGGAACAATAGCAGCAGTTAAGGATAATAATATACAGGTTGTTGGGGTTGCTCCTAAGTCTACACTTATGTCGGTTAGTAACTCTTTAGCGGGTTCTGCAAATAGCCGTATGAAACGTGCCGATGGTATAAATTGGGCTGTGGCTAATGGTGCAGATATTATTAGTAACTCATGGCGTTCAGGTGTGCAGTTTGATGTAATAGACGATGCAATAGATAATGCACTGCAGAATGGTAGAAATGGTAAAGGTGCTATAATAGTATTTTCTGCAGGTAACTCATACGGATCTGTGAACTATCCGGCTAACTCTAATCCTGATATTCTTGCTGTAGGCTCATTGACATCATCTGGAGTAAGATCAAGTTTTTCATGTTATGGTTCAGATCTTGATGTAATAGCACCAGGAAGTAGTATTTTATCAACAGTTCTTAATAACTCAACCGGATATAAAAGTGGTACCTCAATGGCTTGTCCGCATGCAGCAGGAGTTGCAGCACTTATTATATCAATTAACCCACAATTTACCGGAGCTCAGGTTCGTAATATATTAGAGAGCTCATGTCAGAAACTTCCTGCGTATACATATGGACTTACTTTAGGACGTCCTAATGGAACATGGAATAATGAAACAGGGTATGGATTGATTGATGCATATGCAGCAATTAATACGGCAGTAAGTATGACTCCTGTTGATCTGTATATAAAGGACTCTAATACCGATATAGGAATAGAACCGAATACAATAACAACAACTCCAATGTGGACAAGTAGCGACATATGGGTAAGACATAATAACGATGGAGGAACACAACACCAAAATCCTGAATATGATGCCACTGATCCAAACTATGTGTATGTTAAGGTTAAAAACCGTGGAAATACCAGATCAACAGGAGCAGAGAAACTTAAGTTATATTGGGCAAAGGCAGCAACGTCACTATCGTGGCCAACAAACTGGGATGGTTCATATAGTATAAATAATACTCCAATGGGTAATATCATCTCAATAATTGATATACCGCCATTAATGCCTGGGCAGGAGACAATAGTGAAGACATCATGGCTTGTTCCTGATCCTGATGATTACAGTTCTATTAATCCTGAACCTTGGCATTTCTGTTTATTGGCTCGTATTGTATCTGCAAATGACCCAATGCATATAGCAGAGACAATAAGTGTTTGTTCAAATACTAAGAACAATAATAACATTGCCTGGAAAAATATTTCAGTTGTTGATGTTCAGCCGGGTTCTAATGTAGTAAATACAACAGTTGCAATAGGAACTCATTTTGGAGCAGCTGTACCTGTTAATTTAAGTTTTGAAAGTGACGAATCAGATAAGGATAGTCCAATATTTGAGAATGCAATAGTTACATTTAAAACAGACAAAGTACTACAGCAAGTTATGGGCAAAGGAGCCAAATTATCTCCTGAAATAGTTAAGAAATCTGATAATACATTTGTTATAAATAAGAATAGAGCTCAGTTAAATAACCTGACATTTGAACCAAAGACAACAGGAACAATGACAATATCTGTGAAACTGAAAGAAGGCATTGTTCTTAAAAAGAAAAAGTATGTTTGGCATCTGATACAGAAAGACTCAAAAACAGGTGAAATTATTGGAGGCGAAACATTTGTAATAAATGTACCAAAACAGGATATGTTGAATCCGGGTATTATAACAGAAAAAGACAGGCAGTTGTCAGCAAACAATGCTATTATCAGTGTATCTCCTAATCCGGCAGATAATAATATCGATATACGATATAGAGTAGATAATACTCAATCAGCTTATATTAGAATTGTAGGTCATAGCAGCAGATCTGTATCAAATAATTATAGGTTAGATACAGAATTGAATAAGATGACAATTAATATAGGAGATTATCCAAACGGATTCTATTCTGTTATGCTTATTTGTAATGGTAAAATTGTTGATATAGAGACAGTAATTAAAAAATAGACTAATACTCTTACATTGCTGCATCTGCAATAAAGTATGATTAACATAAAAGCCGGGGTGTATAACTTAAAATGTTGTACACCCCGTTTTTAATTACCAAGCTATAAATATTACAAGCACCTGTAACTTAGCCAAAAGTCAATCGTATAACCATTTGTGCCGGAATGTTTTTTTGACATTAAATGCTTTATTATGAAAAGATTAACCCTGCTTGTTACTTTTGTTTTGTTTGCTTGTAACCTCTTTTCGCAGAGGGTATTATCCTCATCAGGAGGAACAGGAACTTTTGATGATTTTTCGGTTAATTGGTCAATAGGAGAGGTTGTTACCGAGACATTCTCAATTGGAGGGATAATTGTTAATCAGGGATTTAATCAATATGCAGAGACCGTAAAGGATATTACAACAGTAGATGGATATGAGACAATAAATGCAATAGCCTATCCGAATCCAACAACAAACTATGTGTATATAAAAGTTAGCGATATAGAACTTACAGGATTATCGTATATGCTTACTACACTTGAAGGAATGCCTATAATACAAGAACCCATAAATAGTGAAGAGACAGCGGTTGATCTGTTAACTCTTTCTCCTTCATTATATCTTTTGTCGATATTAAAAGAGGGCATTGTTGTTAGATCATTCAGAATAGTAAAAATAGAGTAATAACAAGTACCTCTGACCATAATCATGGTTTAGTACATAAATCAGAAAAATAATTCGGATAATATATTATATGAATGTATTTTTGTGGCTTAATTAAACTGAATACAAAACAATATAATATATTACACTATGAAGCAGGTACGCGTACGTTTTGCACCTAGTCCAACAGGACCACTTCACATTGGAGGAGTAAGAACAGCTCTTTTTAACTATCTTTTTGCACGACACAATAATGGTAAGTTTCTTTTAAGAATTGAAGATACTGATCAGACAAGATATGTTGAAGGGGCAGAGCAATATATTGTTGAATCGCTTAAATGGTGTGGTATTGAGATAGACGAAGGATACTCTGTTGGAGGAGACTTTGGGCCGTATAAACAGTCGGAGCGTAAAGAGATTTATAAACAGTATGCTGATAAACTTATATCAGAAGGTAATGCATATTATGCTTTTGACACACCAGAAGATCTTGATAAAATACGTTCAGAATACGAAGCAGAGAAAAAGACATTTACATACGACTCTTCAATAAGAACAAAGCTTAATAATTCATTGGCTCTGTCGGAGAATGAGGTTAAAGAGCTTATAGAAAAAGGTGTTCCTTATGTTATCAGATTTAAAATGCCTGAGAACGAAGAGGTAGTAATGAACGATATTATACGTGGAACTGTAAAAGTAAACACATCTACACTAGACGATAAAGTACTGTTTAAGTCAGATGGTTTGCCAACATACCACCTTGCAAATATTGTTGATGACTATATGATGCAGATATCACATGTTATTAGAGGAGAGGAGTGGTTACCATCATTACCTCTGCATGTTCTTTTGTACAGAGCACTTGGTTGGGATGCACCTGAATTTGCACACCTGCCACTTATTCTTAAGCCTAGCGGAAAAGGTAAACTGAGTAAGCGCGATGGTGATCAGTTAGGTTTCCCTGTGTTCCCACTTAAATGGGTTGCACCAAACGGAGACGAAGCATCAGGATACCGTGAGTCAGGATACCTGCCTGATGCATTTGCAAACTTTATGGCAATGCTGGGATGGAATCCGGGAACAGAGCAAGAGATATTCTCAATGAAGGAGCTTACAGAGCAATTTACACTAGAGAGAGTAGGTAAGAGTGGTTCAAGATTCGATCCTGATAAGATAAAGTGGTTTAACCATCAGTATATTGCATCAAAAGATAACAGCGAACTTGCTGAGCTTTTTGCACCAATACTGAAACAGAAAGGTATTGATGTTGATATGGATAAACTTACCGAGGTTTCAGGACTTGTTAAGGAGCGTGTAAATCTTGTTCACGATTTCTGGGAGCAGGCGTCATTCTTTTTTGAGGCACCAGCTGAGTACGATGCAAAGGTTATAAAGAAGCGTTGGAAAGAGGGAATGAACGACAATATGAACAATGTTGTTAATATCCTGAGTGATCTTGCTGATTTTAAAGAACAGAATGCACACGATTTAGTGGTAAAACATATTCAGGACAAAGAGTTGAATATGGGGCAGATAATGAACTCAATACGTCTGTGTCTTGTTGGTGCCGGAAAAGGACCAGATCTGTTTAAGATTGCTGAGGTAATTGGAAAAGAAGAGACAATTGCAAGAATCAAACGAGGAGCAGATACTATTAAGAGATAGAATCAGATATAAACAACATACAGAGCCCGATCATTTTTTATGGTCGGGCTTTTCTATTCAAATAAAATATTTTAACGTAAAGTTTTTGTATACTCTTCTTTACTATATTTGTATTCACAATGAAAAACAATAAAGGAATAATGGAAAGCTTAAAGGAATTTATAATTGAGGAGATTGAATCATTAACATTTACAAAGGTAACAGAAAAAGACCCTCTGCTGAGCAGTAAACTATTAGATTCAATAACTGTTGTTGACCTGGCGGTTGCAATAGAAGATCAGACCGGAGTTGAGATCCCGTTTACAGAGATATCTATAGAAAATTTTGATAATATAGATCTTATTATTGAGTTCTTAAAGAACAAACAGTGAAATATATAACATATCCTGTATAAAGGGGATGTTTATAATGTTACATCGTTTCTAATATTAAACAGATAGTAAATGAGACGTACATTAATCTATCAAATATTACCCCTGTTTGTGGCAGTTGTATGTTCTACTGTAATATTTAAAACAACTGGTATAGACAAAGTAATTGTTGATACCAACAAAGTATCAGTACCTCAGACAGAGATAGGAATATTTGATAATTACAGATATGGTGTTCAGAGAGAGGCCGATGTTATATACGCATTAAAGAATAATACTCTTATTGTATTCGGATCGTCAGAACTTACCAGCAGAGATACCTCAGGTTTTCACTCAAATGTATTTCTGCCAAAAAACTTTAATATTCCGACAATGAGTTTAGGGCATGCCGGAAATCAATGCTTGTCAATCTTAACACAATTATCGGCACTTAGTAAATATGCTAAGGGCAGGAAAATGGTATTCATTATATCTCCGGGATGGTTTAATACAGATTATGGTCATGGTACATCAGTAAATTCGTTTCTTGAGTTTAACTCACCAAGGTTTCTGAAGAATATTATAGACAATGATAAACTTGATATTAAGTATAAAAACCATATATCAGAGTATGTTAGTCGTAATTTTGATCAGATTAAAAATCCTGATTTCTTTATAAGAGAGTTGAACTCAATGGCAGGATTTAAGATATCTTCACCTGTTGATTATCCAGCATTCAAATTTCTTGATCTTATACACGTTAAAACAGAAACTAACCTGTATGAGGAGTTAAACATTACTGAAAACAGAGATTTTGAGATTAAAAAGGCTGATATAAATTGGAATGAAATAGAGCAGGGTATTATTTGTAAGTTACCTCTTACATCAAATAATCCGGCCGGAGTAGCAAATAACTATTATAGAAAGTTTAAGAAAAAGGAGAAAAAACCAGAGCAAACAATAGAATCTTTTGACAACATTCAGGAGTTAAAGGATTTTAAAATGTTGGTATCATTATGTCACGATCTGAATATTGATGCTGCATTTGTAATACAGCCACTTAATCCACATATCTATAAAGATCTTACGGTATACAAACCGTTGATATCAGAGATAAAAAGGACTATAACTGATAAGTCGATGTTATGTCTTGATATGTTTGAGTATACAGTGAAGGATTATACAAAAGGACATCTTATTGATGCAATGCATATGGGAGATTTGGCATGGTTAAAAGTAAATAGGTTTATATACGATAATTTATATAGTAATGAACAGAAAAATTGATTATAAAAAGCTAGGACTTAATATAATTGTATATATTATTATAATTGTTGGTTATCTGTTTCTGTATAGCCCATATAACAAAGACAACAAATCAGAATCATCATCAAAAACAGAGTTTATTTATCAACAATTCTAGACTATGTTACCATTTACAGGATATAGCTTTTTTGTAGTAGCTGCTGTGGCAATACTACTACTTTATATAGTAAAATATACATTTAAAAAGAGAGATGTTTACGAGTATACAATACTCGGATTAAGCTTAATATTTACAATATTCTTTTTCCCTAAACCTGCACATATATTAATATTTGTGGGTTATGCATATGTTATGCACTATCTCTTTGTGTATAAAATAAAGATTAAGAATAAACTTCCGGGTGTAATAGCATTAACACTACCAATGATACTTGTAAAGGCGTTTATAATATCACCTGAAACTAGTAAAATAAGCAGTGCCATATCATTTGCCGGATTGTCATATATTGCTTTCAGAATAGTACATATATTTATAGAGAGTACACCAAAAGACAAACCTCTTAATCCTGTTAAATATCTTAATTTTTTGATATTTACACCTACGGTACTTATTGGTCCAATTGACAGATATAAACGTTTTAACGACGATATACAACGTGGATTTGCCGGGGTAAATGCAAAATCGTTTGAGGCAGGACTGCAACTTATTGTATTTGGTATAATGCACAAGTTCATATTGGCCGAAGCTGTATCAAGATATTGGCTTAATGCAGATGTGTCAACATCGGCAGTGCTTAGTACGCTTAATGAGATGTACGCATATTACTTCTATCTGTATTTTGATTTTGCAGGATACTCGGCAATGGCAATAGGGCTAGGTAAAATATTAGGAATAGATGTGCCAATAAACTTTAACAAACCATTTTTGGCACGCAATCCACAGGATTTCTGGCGCAGATTTCACAAAACACTAGGCGATTTTCTTAACGACTTCTTCTTTAAGCCACTATATATGTTCTTTTCGCGTAAAAAGAGCCTTAAGAAACATCCTCTTTTACGTCAGAACAGTGCACTGTTTCTTACATTCCTGTTAATGGGTGTCTGGAACGGCTTTAACAAGCACTTTATTATTAGTGGTGCCCTTTTCGGACTATACTCGCTACTATACAATACATACGCATATCGTTGCAAGAAAGCACGAAAAGATGTGGTATTCGGGAATCTGAATCCAAAGATTGTAACAGTTATATCAATACTTATAACATTTAATATCACAGCACTATCGTTATATATATTTAGCGGACGATTTCCTCTTCTGTAACAAAAAAAACAAGAAAAATGAAATTCAATTTCTATACAAACAGCTTTGAAGATCAGAATATAAACGGCAATAAAATTGCAATAACTTCAGGAGAAGAAAATATTACATGGTCTGAACTGGAGAGAGAGGTACAGAAGCTTGAAGATATCCTGTTACCACTTAAAAAATCTGATAACGATTGTGTAATTATATACGGTCATAAAGAGATTCTGTTCCCTGTAAGTATACTTACACTAATAAAGAACAACATTACATATGTGGCAGTAGATTCGGTTTACCCTGAAGAGCGCGTTAAACATATTGCAAATGAGTGCGGGTGTAACATATTAATAAACTGTACCAACTCAGAGTTACACATTGGTCAACAATATACTGTTAATAACAGTTATGAGGTAACACAATCGGTTTCTGATGATATAAGAAAATCCAGACTACAAACAATAGATAACGATCCTGTACGCTATATACTATTTACATCAGGAAGTACAGGTGTTCCTAAAGGGGTGCAGATAACCAGAGAGAGTCTGAATACATTCCTGAAGTGGTTAGAGTCTGATTACGATTTCTCAGATAAAAGCGTATTTATAGCACAGGCAAGTTTCTCATTTGATATATCAATGTACGATATACTGGGTACCTTCCATTTTGGAGGGCAGATGTTATTGGTACCAAAGAGCCTTGGTGCAAGTCCGGTTGAGTTTACTAACTATATAAAAAAGAACAGAGGAACAACGCTGATTGCAACACCATCATTTATATACAGACTATTACGTTACAGAGATTTTAATTCAGATAATCTGCCTGAATTTAAACAATTTCTGCTGTTAGGAGAGGAGTTGAGATTTGCTATTATAAAAGGAGTTATTAACAATTTTGATAACTCAATTGTGATAAATGGTTATGGACCCACTGAGGCAACAATAGCCACAACAATGCATCTGTTTGATAAAAACAACTATATGCAGTTTGACAATGCTGTGCCTATAGGAACATCTGTAAAAGGAGGTTTGGCTTTTACTGAAGACAGAGAAGCAACAAAGGAGAACCCTTCTGAGATACTTCTTGTGGGAGATCATGTTTCTGTTGGTTATCTGAATAATCCTGAGAAAAACAGAGAGAAGTTCTTTATACATAACGGACAACGAGCATTCAGAACGGGTGATCTTGGTTATGAAAAGGATGGTTTACTCTACTATTGCGGCAGAATGGATGACCTTATTAAGATGCATGGTTACAGAATAGAGTTGGGAGAGATATCATCGCATATAGAGAGTGTTGATATAGTGAACAAGGCTGTAACAACCACAGTAACACGTAATGGTGAAATAAAGAGAATAATCAGTTTTGCTATTCTTAATACAGAGGTATCAGATAATGATACGGCATGCAAAACTATAGTAGAACAGATATCAAAGAAACTACCTGAATACATGATTCCGGGCGATATAATGATTGTTGATACATTTCCGGTAAATAATAACGGAAAAACCGATAAAAACAGATTGTTAGATATGTACCGAAACAGATAGAACAATTAAAAAATAAGATATTAAAACCATACTACAATTTAATATATAATAGAGTTAGTATGGTTTTTTTATTGTTTTGCTAAAACAGAATCCCCGATTATAATAACATCTTTTAAAATGCTGAGTAAAGAACTTGTTGAAGAGAAGATAAAGGCTCTGAATAATGAAGAGTTGATTAAAATACTGAATCTTAATATTAGTTTTAATAGAGAGGTGGTAACTGCTGCTTTAACAGAAGCAAAAAAAAGAGACATTAAGAGTAATAAAATAACTGAGCTACAAATACTACTGTCAGCAAAAACAGTTAACACAATTGTTGAGAAAGATGTTAGCGATAAGAGATTATACCAGTGGAACTGGGGAGCATTTCTGTTTAATGGCTTTTGGGCATATCCAAACGGATTTAAGAAACTCGCTTTCCTCAGTTTTGTCCCCGGAATAAACCTCATAACAATGTTCTACTTCGGAACAAAAGGAACAATTATCGGCTGGAAACAGAGCACAAATTATACACTTGAGGAGTACCTGACCCTCCAAAACTACTGGAAAAGAGCAGCATTTAGATTATTGTTTGTCTCTATTGTTTATAGATTTGTTATTTAATCAGGATTGTTTTAAGATAATACTTTCTGTTTATAAAAATGTAATGAATTTAGCTACGATGCTTGTTGATGAGGTTTGTTTCTGCCATAGTTGCTACGTTGCGCGCAACGTAGCAACGGAAAGCAACGTCGATAACAAACAAACCAGCTCATTTTGCCTTGTCACGCTCCAAAACCGGATTGAAGAAAAGTACCCTTTTACGGGTATGGCTAGTGTTGATAAACTGCATAAGTTATCAACAAAAATGTTAAAATACATTTGTCAATAACAAGGTGTACAGATAGATAGTTGTTTTTGAGTAAAATTGTTAATAACTCCGAAAACAGAAACTGAAAAGCCGGAAATAAAAATTGACAACATTGACAATAGGAAGTGTTGATTGTTATATGTTTCTTTACAGACCAGAATAATAGAGAGTATTTTATGAAAACTAAAGATTATGTTGTTATTATAATTGGTTGTCTGTAATGTGGTTTTTATGCAGATATATGGCACAGTTATTGAATATCAGAGAATATAAATGATAATAAAGAGGTTTAAATTGTAACAACCCCGGTATTGGTTTTAGATGTATAAAAACATCTTTTTTGTTACCCTTAACTACAACAGTATATATCATATAAACATTTTAGTTAACAGGAGTACTATGCTTAATTACCATGCATATGCGTGATTAATAGGTATGTGTATATGTCTGTATAGTAAATAAATAACTATAAATATATAAATTAATGAGACGAATAACACTTATTGGCTTAATGTTACTGCTGTTAACAGTAACGTATGGTCAGTTAAACAAGCCGTTAGAGGCACCGGATATTACCCCGGCATTGCCAAACGAGGCAGCATTTAAAAAGTATATAGATAACCCTGTAAATCACAATACAGGTATACCTCAGATTAGTATCCCGTTATATACTATTCAGAGCGGACCGCTTACGGTACCTGTAAGTTTAAGTTATCATGCCGGAGGAATAAAGGTAGATGAGATAGCAACAAGTGTAGGTTTAGGCTGGGTTCTGAATGCCGGCGGTATGGTATCACGCTCAGTAAGAGGTAATCCTGATGAAGCTGGACAGAGAGGATTTATAAGAACTGAAACAACAGTTTCTGTTATAAAAAACAAACTTGATGAGAATGAATTTCAGAGTGTTCAAAATATTATAAATGATGCTGCGACTAATAAAGAGTATGATTTTGAGTCGGATGAGTATACATTTAATTTTCCCGGATACTCAGGTCGTTTCTACTATAGTCAGGAAGAGAAAAAATTTATCATGCAACCATGGCGCGATGATATATCAATAGAACAGATATATGAACTTGATAAAAATGGCGAACCAAGCTATCTTATGGGATGGATATTTACCGATCCAAACGGGACAAGATACTATTTTGGTGTAAAATCAAAGAGTAGCACAAGAGATGATGTGATTGCAAATACCGTAGAATTCGACGAATCATTTACACATGATCTTGGTTCAGAACCTGAAGCAAAACCATCAATGCCACTCTATAATCCAAGGCCAGATTATGCATCAAGCTGGATGTTGTTGAAAATTGAGAGTGCGGATAAAGAACATGTAATAGAGTTTAATTACCGTAAGTTTGAAAATGGCGAAGGTGCAGTATCATATACAATGTTGACAGGAGAGGTAAGAAAAAAGCGCGGAAGAGTTTTTCTACAAGAAAGTAATAATGGAGAGCAGTCATTAAATAAAGTAAATATAGCTCCAGAAACCTGGTTTAGAACGTATATAAACAGGAGATGTTTTCAGAACGAGATATCGGAGATAAAGTTTAAACATGGTTCAGTAACATTTAACTATCAGACAGACCGTGAGGATCTGCAAGGTGGTCAGACTATGGATGCTGTTACAATTAACGCAAACCAGAATGGTAGTACTGTAGTTGATAAAACATATAGATTTGGTTACAACTATTTTGAATCTGCAGGAGCAAATGTTTCTATTCCTGAGGGTATTGATGAATCTATTGAGTTCAGGAAAAAGAGATTGAAGCTTGATTATATAACAGAGATATCATCAACCAATGTTAAAGGTCAGAAGTGGGCATTTGAGTACGATACAGAGTGTGATTTGCCGGATAGATTATCATTGGCACGTGATCTGTGGGGGTATTATAATGCATCTAATAATAACTCATTGATTATGCCAGTTGTAGGAGGTATGAAGTCATTATATGAAGATATAACCTCAGACCGAAGTGTAAATAGATACGCATCAAAATCGTGGATACTTAAATCTGTAACAAACCCAATGGGAGGTAAAACAACATATAACTATGAGAATAATACGGTAAGAAAAACGCATCTGGATAATGAGTTAAAAGAGATAACAAAAGGAATAGGTTTTTCCAATGCACCAGAAAATCTACTACCTTATCCTGATGGGAGTATTTATTCACCAGATGGAGAACATATGCCATTTTATATTGATACTTTTAAAATTGAAGGAGACAAGATGGCAATAGCATGTATAGAATCAGAAATAAGCAACCACCTTTCAGAAATTCAAAACGAAGGAGGTGAAGGAAAGCCAGGAGGACCTGCAGTAGCAGCAATTATGGATTATATGGTGAAGATGAACTGTATTAAACTAGAAGGATTTTATGCAGGAATGGAATCTAATTTCTCACATATAATCCCTCATGGATGGAAAAATCAATGTATTGAATTACTTCCCGGAACCTATACGTTTAATGCATTTGAACATGTTGAAACTGGTCATTTCGCAATATCAGGATCAGTAAAAGAGTATCATTACCCAACAGGTGATATAACTATAGAGAGTGTTTTGTCCGGAGGGTTAAGAGTGGCATCTATTGTAAGTGAATCAGATAATAACAGAATAGAGAAGCGTTACTACTATCCATGGGATGGAAATGCTATAAGTAATTATAATAACCTTACTACTCTCGATATAGGATCAGGTCAGTTTAGGTTTATCTATTTTTGTGCCGATTCAAAGAGTTTTAGTTATAAAAACAGCTCTGTAGGAAATAATATATATTACAGAAAGGTTATTGAGGAGCTTAAAGATAGCTGCAGGAATGAGTATGAATATACATGGAGCTCTGATCTTAATAGTTCAGGTGTTGTAATGTTACCATCTGTAGATAATGGATACCAGAGAGGGAGATTACGATATGAGAGACAGTACCAGTATAAAAACGGAGAGTATGTTAAAGTAAGAGAGGTTGAGAATAAGTATACTTATGATTACGTAAATAAACGTATTAAGAATCTTAGATACGAAGCACCTATATTACCATTAAATAATTCTGGTACAGGACATCAAGGAGCAGGAGAATTGTTAGGAGGAAATCTAAATACATATGCAATAGAATTTTATAACACAAAAATAGCAAACGGATGGTTATCAAAATCTGTAGAGAGGAACTTTTATGATAATGATATTGTAGTAACTACCTCTAACTATAAGTACGATAACGCTAAAAAGTTTATCAGCAAAAAAGAGGTAACAACAGATAACAGTGCTCCATTTACAGAGATGTACTACTACCTGTTCGATTTTGAAAATGCGGGCAATGAATCATTCAACCTGGAAGAGAAAATGGAGAACAATATAGTGTCACCTGTAATAAAGAGCCTTGCATATAACAACAATGTACTGATAGGCGGACATGTAAAGAGACTGAATAAATTTGGTCAGCCTTTAGAGATGTATATGCTTAAGGATAAAAAAGGATTAGATATTAATCATAACATAGAACTGATACTACAACCGGAATATTACGATCTGAAACATGAGTTTGGTTATGCCAATAACTCCTCCAGACTAGAGTGGCGCAGATCAAATGGTGTAGAGACATCTTATCTGTGGGGTTACAAAAACACACTACCAATATTAAAGGCCGATGGAGTACCATATAGTAACCTTAAATCGGCAATAGAGAGCAGAGGCAAAACAGTAGAGTGGATAAATGCAACAGTTGATACAGATGAACAGGCTGTAAACAGACATTTTAACGATCTGAGAGATGAGTTTGCGAAAGCGCAGATAACCACATATAACTATAAACCCAACAGAGGAATAACCCGTGTTACTGATGCCAATAAAAACTCAACAAGATATCTGTACGATACATTTGGGCGATTAGAGTTTGTGCTTGATAACGAAGATAATATACTAAAGAGTAATAGTTACCACTATGCCGAAGAGGGGGTAAATATATCTCTTACAAGTAATACCGGTGGAACAGTAACATACGATAAATCTAAAGTATACTATACCGGACAACCAGTTACCTTCACAGTTCAGCCAGATGAATACCATGTATTGGAAGCACTGTATGTTAATGGAAACAACGTTGGTAATACATTAAGCTATACACTATCATCTGTTAACGAAGGCTGTAATGTTAAGGCGCAGTTTATTCCAAACTACTATACAGTAAATATTAATCCAGCATCGGGCGGAACGGTATCACCCGGCGGCGATGTAAAGATAATAAGAGGGCAAAGCAAGGTGTTTACCATCACCCCTAATGGCAGCTCAAAGGTAAAAAGGGTATATGTTAATAACTCAGTTGTAATAGACAATCAGGCAACAGGAGGATTTAATCCGGCTCCGTTTACAAACGGGACAATGCAATATACTGTAAGTAATATGAGTTCAGATATAAATCTGAATGTAGAGTTTGAACCAAAGAAATATGCTACAAAAACAGAGGTAATCGGAATGGGCAACTCAAATCAGCAGTCTCCGGTATCGTACCTTGATCATGGTAGCAGTTATACCTGGAACTTTACCGATCAGGAGGTTGCAACCTTTGTAAAGCTTATAGTTAATGGCAGTATGGTAGTAGGAAATTCATACACTGCAAATAATATTCAGCAGGAAATGAATATTGAGGTTGTATACAAGGTAAAACCAGTTACAGGTAATATTGCAGATCAAATAGGCAGAGCTATAGGCGGAGTAAAGGTAGAGGTATTTAAGAGAGAGCTTGCGTTAGGCGGAGGTATATCTAAGGTAATAAAAGAGACAGTTTATACCGATGCATCAGGAAACTTTACGCTTACAGGAAGTTACCCTGCAAGTTATAGCCATAGCGATAATCAGTTATATATACAGGTATCAAAGGCTAATACATCATTTGCTGTTTCTGAGCAGAATCTGTCAACAATAAGATCATACAGTTTTACAGGTAAGGTAAACTACGTATCGCCAACTACAGTTGTTGTAGACGAAGGCGGAACTATTGGTCAGACAAAACAACTACAGGCAAATGGTAACTGGACAATTACAGAAAAGACCTCATGGATAAAGGTATCAGCAACAAGTGGTACAGGCAATGCAACAATAACAGTAACCTGCGATCCTAACCACAGTACCGAATCACGAAACGGGTATTTTCTTATAAAAGTAGGAACAGATATACTACGTGTGAATGTAGCCCAAAAAGGTATTGAGATAATTGTTATACCACCGGGAGATGAGTTTGAAAACCCGATACTTAACTAATGGGTTTTTGATACGATTGTAATTGATAAAAAGACAATTAAGATATATAAATGTGAAACGAGTGCGAGTAAAGGATTTCTCACATAAAGCGAAGTGGTTTTGTCACATAAAGCAAAGTGGTTTGTCACATTGAGCGAAGTCGAAATGTCGAAACGTGGGTAGTTCCCGACTCTGCCAGAACAGACATTTATATGAATAAAAAAACAGTAAAATGAAACAAACAATATATATAATACTACTATGTCTGTTAAGTGGTTTAGCATTGCAAACAGAGGTTATTGCAGCCGAGCCGCCTCAGCTATTCTTCTCAGAATATATAGAGGGTTCCGGTCATAATAAAGCACTAGAGATATACAATGCCGGAACAACAGCAGTAAACCTGTCGGCATATACAATAAAAAAAGATGTAAACGGAAATGGTCTGTTTAATGATGGCTTTAGGCTTGAAGGAGTACTGGCACCCCAAAGCACATTTGTAGTTGTAAACTCCGAGGCATCATCGGCACTTATATCAAAATCTGATATGCAGACCAACAATATCTGTATGACCTTTAACGGCAACGATATGCTTAAACTATACCACAATGGCGTGGCAATAGACAGTATCGGATCGCGTGGAGGCAGTAACTTTGGTAAAGATGTAACCCTTGTAAACAGCCGAGGATTGGATCAGGATATAAAAGGCAGATGGCTTAAACTGCCAAAAAACTACGCAGGTCAGCTTGGAGTTCATGATATAACCGTACAACCCAAACTAATAATATCAGAGTATCAGGAGGGTAACGGATACAACAAAAGTATTGAGATAACCAACCTTGGCATAGCCAATTGCGATATCAGCAACATTGTAATACAGCGCGATTACAACGGAGATAACGACTTTTTATACTCATATACACCAGAGAAGAGTGGAGTACTTGAGATAGACGGAACCATAGTAATACGTAACAGTAAAGCAACAGGTAACAGAGATGAATTTATAACAACCAACTGTGAGGTTCTTAACTTTAACGGAAACGATCAGATACGTGTTCTGTACAGAGGTATAGAGACCGACAGATTAGGATCTGCCGAGCCGGGGAACTTTGCAAAAGATAAACTGTTAACGCGCAAGAGCGATGTAGTTCAGGGATTACCTGGACACAGAGACTACTATGGCAGTGAGTGGATAGAGCAACCTGATATAAACTCTATACTAACCCTTGGAGTACATGCAGAGAAGGCGGCTATAGATTTTCAGCCAGTAATGTTCTCGCGCGATAAAAACTATATTGCCAGCTATGTACCAAAAACGGCAATAAAGAGCCTTAATAAAGATGGAGCAGATCCGTCAAAAGTATCAGTAAATGTAGCCTATGTAGATGGGTTGGGACTTACAATACAGAAGAGCAGTGTAGCGGCGTCGGTTTCAGGAAAAGATATTGTAGTACCAGTAGAGTACGATTCACTTGGTCGCGAGGCAAAGAAATATCTGCCATATGTAAGCTCAAAAGGCAACGGAAGCATAGACAGAGAACAGTTTAAGAGTCAGAAGAATTTTTATCTAGATTCAGACTTGGTTCAGGAGGTTACAAACTTCCCTTTTTCAGAGACAAGGTTTGACAGATCGCCACTAAACCGTGTAACCAAACAGGGAGCACCCGGAGCTGATTGGCAACCACAGGATAACGATAACGACCATACAGTTAAATATGGTTACGGATCAAATGAGGCAGAAGAGGTATATAAATTCACAGTAGATCTTAATAACAATAAACTTATCTGTAATGAGTACTACAAAGAGTCAACGTTGTTTATATCAACAGTAGAGGATGAGAACAACAAAGGTTTAACCATAGAGTATAAAAACAGACTTGGTCAGGTTGTACTAAAAAGAAGTATACTGTCAGGCTCAGAAGATGCCGATACATACTATGTATATGACTACTACGGATTACTGCGTTATGTACTATCGCCAAAAGCTACAAAACAGATAAATGATGCATTTACAAATAGCAATCCGGATATAGAGATATCAAGTACTGATTCCTTTATAAAAGATCTGTGTTACTACTACAGCTACGATAACTCCGAAAGAGTGATAACCAAACAGTTGCCGGGAGCAGAGCCAGTATATATGGTATATAATAAGTACAACCGCCTTGTTCTGACACAGGATGGTGAGCAGCGCAAAAACAACAGATGGTTATATACAAAGTACGACGGATTTCACCGCCCTGTACAGACAGGAATGTACAATGCAGATACAGACATTAGCCAGCAGGATATGCAGAGTGAGGTAGAGGCAAATAGTAATGTGTTTGAGGTGTGTAATAACGGAGTATATACAAACAACAGCTTTCCGCAAAACAATACAGTTTTATATACAGAAACAATATACGATGAATACTATCCTGCTAAGTTCACAACATTGGCGTTTGACAGCAGGTATGATATAGACAGTTACAGTGGTAGTTATAACACATTGGTTAAAGGTTTGGTAACCTACACAAAGGTAAGAGTACTTGATGCATCAGAGAACAGATCAAACGACAAATGGTCGGTATCGGTTAACTATTACGATAATAAATTCCGTAACATACAGACAATATCGCGCGATACAGTACCGGGAGGTAAGATATTTACAGATATAACCGGAAGCAACTACAGCTTTACCGGACGTGTGGAGAACACAATATATGCTCATCAGCTAAACGGAAAAGATGCAATTATTGTAAAACAGCGTAATGAGTACGACCATGCTGACAGACTACTGCGTACATACCAGAAGCTGGAAGGTGCAATAACAAAGAGTGAGATTCTGTATGCATCATTTGAGTATGATGAGTTAGGTCAGATGATAAAAAAGAGACTTAACAACAAAGCCATAGACACAGAGTATAGCTACAATATCAGAGGTTGGTTAAAAGAGCTGAACAACACAAAGAGCGATGGCAGCAACCTGTACAGTATGAACCTGCACTACAACAACACCGTTGCAGGGGTTGATACCGAAGCACAATACAACGGAAACATAAGTGCCATAAGTTGGAACAACAGCGACAAAGCAGAACAGCGTTATGGTTTTATCTACGACAATCTGAACAGATTAACAACAGCCGACTATGCAGGAACAAAGACAGATGCTTATAATACAGCATACAGTTATGATATTAACGGTAATATACTTACATTAGAGCGCTCAATGGTAAATATTACCACAAGTTTTATAGAGTCTATGGATAACCTAACATACAGATACAATAGCGGTAACCAGCTTACAACAGTAACCGATGCAGGAACAACTGAAGGTTTCAAGCAGGGTTCAGGTGATTATCTGTATGATGCCAATGGAAATATGACAGTTGATCCAAACAAAGGTTTATCAGATATAAGATACAATAACCTTAATTTGCCATACTCAATAACCAAAGGTGCAAATAAGATAAATTA
Organism: Bacteroidales bacterium; assembly: GCA_025210735.1. GTDB lineage: Bacteria > Bacteroidota > Bacteroidia > Bacteroidales > UBA6680 > UBA6680. The sequence goes on along the minus strand of JAOARD010000076.1, from coordinate 2,171 downwards.
TATCTATGATGTTACCGGACGTAAACTGGCAAATAAGCTGAGTGGTAAAACAAAATACTACTTTGGGAACTTTGTATATACCGATGATAAACTTGAATATATGATCTGCTCTGATGGTTTACTGAATATAAACGGCTCAACAACAAACTATGAGTTTCATCTAAAAGATCATTTAGGGAACACCAGAGTGGCAGTAAACGAGACTAATGATATTACTCAGGAAAGCAACTATTACCCGTTTGGTCTTACATTTGCACAGTCTGGTTCATCAACCAATAAGTATCTTTATAATGGTAAAGAGAAACAGGAAGAGACTGAGTGGTTAGATTATGGAGCCAGGATGTATACACCGGAATTAGGAAGGTGGTTTAATGTTGATCCGTTGGCGGAAGAGTACCTTTCTCAATCAACATATCATTTTTCTGGGAATAATCCTCTTAAGTATGTGGATAATAATGGAAAGGATTATGCTATTTATTTTAGTGAAAAGAAGGATGATAAAGGAAATGTAACATACACAGCTACTATTAAAGCAACATATTATGTAAAAACAGGAGATAATGATGCAAAGAAATCAGCAGAAGCTGCTACTGGTTTTTGGAATGATATGACTGGACAATATACTTATACTGTAGGAAAAGGTGATGATGCTAAAACTTATGATGTAGAATTTAACTTAAATGTTGTGGAGGTTGATAATCCTGAGAATCAGACAAGAATTGATAACCGTCCATTTGATTTAGAAGGAGAAACTAAACTTGTTCCTGATAGATCAAGTAATGCATATTTATTAACTGACGGAGATAATACAAGTGTAAAAGGAACTTCTGGAAGAGGATTGATAAAGATAGAGAAAGAAAATATGCTAAATAAAACTGGAGCTCATGAGGTAGGACATAGCTTAGGTATTGATCATTCAGATGGTTTAATGCATGAAGGAATCAATGGATCTCCTTTCTGGACAGTATATAACTGGGATATAAAGGATATATTTATTAATAGACCAAGAGCAAAAGCAAATCAATCTTTATATGGGAATGTACCAGAATCAAAAAGAAAGCGTGTAAGAAAGAAAAATTAGGTGTTTATGAGAAAGATAATATTGAGTTTTGCAATAGTGTATCTATGTACATTTAATGCATTTTCGCAGAAGTGTACTTCCGATAAATTTGTAATAAGCAAGAAGAGAAAAGAGAGAATTCTGAGTAGAACAAATGTTTGTATTAAAAGTAAATATTTTATAGCAGAAGAGGAGATAATAGATACATTGATACAACCTCAGGTAACAGGAGTTATATATAGCAGACTAACAAGAGAGCCACTACAGGGAGTTGGAGTATATACAGAAGGAGGTAAAGGAGTTGTATCTGATAGTATCGGAAAATTCTGTTTATCACTTAATAAAGGAAGATACAAGATCAAATTTCAGAACATTGGAGTATCAACATTTAGTACAAAATGGATCAAACTAAAGTATAATACCAGCATTCAACTAGTGGTATTTCTTGGTGTTGATTATACTCAGGATTAAACCTAAATGAATGAAGATATATAAAACCATAATAATAATCTCATCTCTTGTGTATTCAACTAATTGTTTAAGTCAGGAGTGTGATACAGCAAAGTACCTTCTGAATGATAGACAGATTAGAAGAGTAATGCAAAAGGTTAATGTTGAGATAAAGAGTAAATACTGTATCTCAAAACATAAATTAAAACAAGAAGATTACTGTATTATTGAAGGTGTCTTATTAGATAGATTATCAAGAAAGCCTATAAGAACAGCAAACGTTTATGTTTCATATGAAAATGGAACAGCTACGGATGAAAATGGTTTTTTTTGCCTAAAAGTAAAGGAAGGAAAGCATACAGTTAAGTTTCAATGTATAGGGTATCCTGATTTCAAAATTGAGCGAATTAAAATAAATAAATCCGAAAAGATAAAAGTAGTTCTTTTTTATGGAGCTGCTTGGATAAAATAATAAATAGGTAGTATAAAATTTTTCAAAGAACAATCCTGCTTAAATAATTTTGATTATCCGTAATTACTCATAATTGGAATAAATTATTAACTTTGAATAAGTTTCAATATCCTTTTATGAATATATTTAGTTTTACAGCGCACTTTTCAAATGAAGAAGCTTGCAGAGAGCATTTTAAAGAAGAACGAG
>JAOARD010000075.1 GCA_025210735.1 Bacteroidales bacterium | reverse complement strand
TTACCTTTTACAAATTCTCTCTGCGTTAATCCACTTGCAAAAAATAGCTCAATCTCACTGTACATTATATCTTGTTTACTCATGCTACAAAAGTAAATCATTAACAAATATCTATAAATATGTAATTGGTCGGGTGGTTACGTTGCAGCCAATATAGATCAGCAATTTATAGTTAAGTACGATCCTACCGACAGAAGCAGGATATACCTGTACAAAGAGCATTCACGTGGCGATGAGTTTGTATGTATGGCAAAACAGAAGGTAGAGATACACAGAGGCATACAAGAGCAGGAGGACTGGGAGAGCACATTTATTAAGCAGATTGAAGAGGCTAAAAAAGCTCACCGCATACAGGTAAGAGATAAACGTGAGGATATACTACGTGCACATAATATGCTGCCTGAACAGTACGGCTATAACTCACCGCATATACAGGGTGTTGAGAGTTCACGTGCAGCAAAAAAGAGCGAACCTGTTAAGAGACGTAACACAAAGAAAACAACTGTAAAAGAGATAGCTGCAATGCAAAAAGAGGTCAGTAACCTTGTTGAGATTGATGACATTGATAGTGTTGATTCTATTCTTGACAGAGCCTCTGAGAAGATTAAAACATCTGATATAGATATATATAGTTTAATGTAACAACCTAAAAAACAATATTATGAGTAACCAGATTAACAGAGAACAAATACAGAGTGATTTAAGAGAGTATTGTAGCCGTTTTGATTCTCAAAACAAGGCTGCAAAAACACTAAAAGGCGTAAGTGCAGCAACAGTATCGCAGGTGCTAAATAATAACTGGGAGTTAATAAGAGAGAGTATGTGGCGTACTATCCAAGCTCAGATTGGTAAATCAGGTAAAGAGTGGAGTGCCGTTGAAACTACAAACTATAAGGTTATATACAGCTGCCTTACCGATGCACAGGTACACAGTAATGTACTGGCTGTAGTGGGCGATGCCGGAACAGGCAAAACCTATACAAGTAAACTATATGCTGAGGATAATAGCAATACATATCTTCTCTGCTGTAATGAGTTCTGGAACCGCAAAATGTTTATGGCAGAACTGTTAACTGCTATGGGCAGAGATTATAGTGGACTTACTGTTGCTGAGATGATGAACGAAGTAGTATTGACACTTAAAAAGACTGACAGACCGCTTATCATAATGGACGAAGCCGACAAGCTAAGTGACCAGGTACTATACTTTTTTATCACCCTGTATAATATGCTTGAGGATTGTTGCGGACTTGTACTACAGGCAACTGATCATCTTGAGAAGAGAATAAACAGAGGTCTGAAGCTTAACAAAAAAGGCTATAAAGAGATATACTCACGCATAGGCAGACGTTTTATTGAGCTTCCGGGAATAAACTCACAGGATGTGATATCGGTAGCAGTAAAGAACGGTATAGAAGATAAAACAGAGCTACAGGATATTGTTGAGGAGTGCGACTGGGATCTACGCAGGGTTAAGCGTAAGATTCATGCTATTAAGCAGAGAGCATAAAACAACAATATCCTAACTATAAATCTGAAAACAATGTCAAGAGCCTTAAGCGTAACTAATATTCTGAATTATAAACCAAACTGCCTTCCTTTTACAGGAAAGTGGCTTAAAAGCTTCGGCGAGCCTGAGCTTACAGGTTGTTGGCTCGTATGGGGCGAGAGTGGAAACGGCAAAACCCGCTTTGTATTGCAGCTGTGTAAGTATCTGGCAAGCATGTGTAAGGTTGCTTATAACTCACTTGAGGAGGGCTTGAGCCAAAGCCTCAAGACAGCAATCATTGATACAGGCATGATGGACGTAAAGCGCAACTTTTTACTTCTGGATAAGGAGCCTATCACAGAGCTGATCGCACGTCTTGAAAAGCGCAAGAGCCCTGATGTAATAGTGATAGACAGTTGGCAGTATACAGGACTAAAATACACTGATTACACGCAGCTGAGGGAGATGTTTCCAAAGAAGCTATTTATAATAATCTCACATGCAGATGGTAAACAGCCAGCCGGACGTGTAGCAAAAAGCATAAGATATGATGCCTTTGTGAAAATCCGCATTGAAGGTTACAGAGCCAATGCATTAAGCCGTTACGGCGGAGGCGAACCCTATACCATATGGGAAGAGGGTGCAGCCAAATACTGGGGAGAACAAGAAGTATTAACCTAATAATAAAAACTTATGAGTAAAACAGATAAAGGAGAATTAACTCCTACTGAATACAGGAAAAGAGCTGTATTACAGCTAAACAAAGTTAAAGAGAGCCGTAAAGGCAGGCAGTACAAATATGTACGAATAAACCCCAAAACAGTAGTAGAAATAGAAATTAAACAATCTTTAAACACTAATTAAATGATATTCCAATACCACGCATCCGATAGCGATATAGAAGACTACTTCAGAAAACAGGGATTTGAAATCGGCAGAAAAACAATTGAGGTTCCGGATTACCAAACTCACTCACGTAACGAGTATAGATCATTGTCGGTTCCTGCGGTAATACATGATGGTAAATTCTATAATGCAATTGAGCTATTTAACAGGATAGCCTCTCTAAGATTCAAGAGTATGATACTCTCTGAAGACTTTAACGACAAACAGACAATTAATAACGAGTTAACCAAAACACTATCAATATGAATTATCTATCACTTGGAAAAAATCAGGACACTGTATATAGACCTTACTATGTACTTAAAGAAGGTGAAGCCATAACTTATAAAGATGCTAAAGGTCAGGATATAGAATGTACAAGATTAGATGCATGTAAGAAGTTCCTAAGCCAGCAACCTGAGAACCGGAAAGGTTATTTAAAGGTACAAAGGCTGTTTACAACATTTATCAATTATTGATGCTTTAAACATGAATAGCAGACGGTTAACAGGTAAATGGTACTTGCATAAAAAAAGGTTTGGTTTTGTTGTGATGGTTGAAACAGTTCAAACACTAACATGTCCTCATGATTTTAGTGAGAGCCCCGAATTTATCAGATGGGAGGAAGCCAAACCCGAGGACTTCGCAGAATTAGGTATTCAATGTGCCTGAGACAACACAAATCAATAAGTAATTAACATAAATTTTAATAGATATGATAGACTTAAATCAATTATCTCCGGAGCAACGCAAGGCGTTAGCCAAGGAGGCGTTGGATGCAGAAAACAGAGCTGCATCAGAGAGAGCAGAGCAAAGAACAGAGTATAAAAAGATAGTTAACGAGACAGTTGTTGATTTATTCTGTTATCTGGAAAAGTGTTCAGTGCAAATAGCAGAGTTTAAGAAGAAGGCTATAACAGATCTTAGCACGTTGCTTAGTCTGAAGCTTGATGTCTTTAGTAATCCTAAAAAGATTGCAGAGCAGAGAAGTCACCAGTTTAGTAATTCAGACGGAACCATCACAATAGTTATGGGTCAGAATATGAATGACGGATGGGACGATACAGTTTCTGAAGGGATAAATAAAGTTAAGTCCTTTATAACCAATCTGGCTAAAGATGAGAAAACAAAGAAACTCGTTAATACGGTTCTGAGACTACTCAGTAAGGATGATAAAGGGAACCTGAAGGCAAGCAGGGTACTACAGCTTGAGAAGCTTGCAGAGGAGTATGATGACCCTGATTTTAACGAAGGTGTAAAGATTATCAAAGAGGCATATCGTCCAACACCAAGCTCTACATATATAAAAGTTTCCTACAAGGATGACCAGGGCAATACACATACACTGCCTTTGAGTATGACCACCACTTAATTTAATCTGTATGGTATAAACCGGAGGTTCGACTCCTCCGGCAGATACAAATAACAATAAAGATATGTTTAGAGAGATAAAACTTACAACAACAAACATTAATGAGGTAAAAAGATTAGTTGACAGAGCTATAAGAGCTCGTGAGATCCCTATTTTTATCCCTGATCAGGCTCTTTTCCTTGAAGAGTTGTATAATACCATAAATAGTGTATTTGACATCACAAAAGAAGAGTTAACAGGTAATTGCCGTAAAGGTAAACTACCTACTGCCCGTAAGGTATTTGCTTACTATGCAAATAAGGTAATAAAACTATCTGTAAAAGATATAAGCAGAGAGTTGTCACTATCGCACAGTACAGTATCTGTGCATATAAGAGAAGTGGCTCAAAATCCTTGGTTACTCGGCTACTACAACACCATTTGTATGACAATAAACAAAAACCAATAGTATGGATATACAAGATGCATATGATCTAAACCAAAGAGATCAGACACAATTAAACAGTGATCAGAGAGCAGTATTACAGATGCTTGATATCTGTTACAACTCACTTTCTGATGATAATCAGCATGAAACAATACAGTTTCTGCAAGCAATTTTTGATAACCTAATAACCAATTAATTATGAGTACAGAAAAGTTAAGAGCCAAGAGGCGACTACTGTTTGCTTTACTGGCTGAAACGGGAACCCATCAGCACTTAGACTCAATGCTTGCCAGTTATGAGGTAAGTAGTGTAAAAGACCTTACATCGTCTCAGCTAAATGAGCTAATTACAACTCTTCAGGAGAAACGACCAACAGACGATAATGTACTAACACTTAAACGTTGGCGTAGTAATATTCTTACTGTATTAACTGATATGGGAGTGTTTAAGAATAATAACTGGAATGAGCTAAATGAGTTCCTGATGCAAAAGAAGATTGCAGGCAAAAAGTTATACGAGATGACTATACCAGAACTGCAACAGTTAAATGTAAAACTAAAAGCAATGCAGTCAGCAGGATATAGTAAAGTTCAATTTGCATTTAGCGTGAATTAGTTATGGATAAGTGTGAAGAGTGCAACCTGAATATTGGAGGTTATTGCGATCTGTGTGGTGCAATGCCATGCTCAGAGGCAGCAATGATATGTGATAATGATTAAATAGTAATAGATATGGAAAAAGAAAGATTAAAAAAAATAGATGAGGTTCTGGAGGCAAATGGTATAGAGTGGGCAACTCTTAACCTGTACATCTCAGAGAAATATAAAAGTTTGATAATAAAAGAGTGGGTTTTTAGTGATATGCAAGACACTTTACACTCATTAGTTGGAGATGAAGGTTGGAAAGATGAATGGGAATCATAAAACACTAAAGCTTACTATAAACAGGGAGTGGTTTATAAGTATAGCAACACTTGAAAAGTCAGAAGAGTACAGAGAGATTAAACCGTATTGGCTTGTGAGACTCTTCAGGTACAAGTCAGGCAAAAAAATAAAACAGAACAAGAATGCCGAACAGATCTGCGAGGGGTTACGATCAGGAGCTCCTGTATCAAAATTTGATATAGAGCCAATAGACTACAGAGAGGTGCAGTTTTTTAACGGAGCACACTTCTCAGAACAGTTACCGACAATTAAAACAGCCTGCCGGGAAATTAAGGTAAAACATGGTAATGTAAAGTGGGGTGCTGAAGAGGGTAAAAGATACTTTACAATTGAGCTTGGTGATTCTGTTGAAGCTTGGTTGAATGGTCAAGCATCAGCTACAATGATTTTCTTAAAACAATAAAATTTAACTATGAGTGAATTATTAGAGAATACAGGTTATTCATACTCAGGAATACATGATGTGATAAACAATGAACCTGAAAAGAGTATTGAGCTTTTAATAGATATAGATCAGATGTATAATAGTGTTAAAGCCGAACTGGAGCTACTCTATAAGAAAAAGGATGCCCTTGAATCAGACTTTAAGCTTGCTGAATCTGCATTTATACACTATCACCAATGTTTAAAAGATAATGGTCAGTTAAATGAGGATGTATTATCCTTCAGTAAAGGCAACAGGGTAATTGTTGCCAGAATAACAAAACACAAACAGATTGAGTACTCGTCTTATGAAAGATGTGATACAGAGATTAATAGTAAACAATAACCAAATAAGCCAAAATGAATACTTTATTAGATTTAAAAGAGCACTTAGGCTCTATGGATGAACGTCAGTTAAAACAACCTATTGTTGTAATGAATAGTGATAAAACTATAAGTACCTGTGGTGAGATTAAGATCTTAAAAGAGGATCTGCTAAATGATGGTTCAGATGATCCATGTGTGTTGCAAACCAGCAAACAGTTTTTAGAGGACGGATACTCTGAAGAGGAGATTGATGAGTTTGATGTTGAGTTTAGTAAAAATGATTTGATAATAGTTTTTGAAGATTAAAGAGATGTATTTTAAAGTAAAAAAAGATAGTAAAACAGGTAGAGCTTTAAGAGATGTAATAGAGCGTGGTGTGAATTGCAGAAAGGTTGCTTTTGAATTTGTAGAAGCTGTTGGATCTACAAAGTACTATCCAGAACCACTTGAAGCGTATGGTGGTATTTCCGCTATTTGGTTCGATACGCCTCCGGACTCTAAACTTTGGAAAAAGGTACATAATACAGAAAAAGGATATTATCCGAAACAGAACAGTAAAGCCGGACGCATTTTGCACGATGAGATTAACCAGTTACCTGTTATTGACAGGAGTGAGGTTAATAAAGCTGTTGGATTAAATGCAAATGATGTATTTTACTGTATTGGATTACATACAAAACACAAAGAGTATTACGGAGTAGAGATAAAGGATGGTTTAGACTATATACCACCTTCAGATGTAACAGAGATAACCTATACAAAGTATAATAGGTTATTCCCTTCAGATAAATAACAGATACTTTAACCTTCTCATTTTTATGAGGAGGTTTCTTTTGTTATTAATACTTATACGTTTTCAACATATAGGTAGAAAACTATTTTTTAATATAACTTATAGAGTCACTATTTTTGTAAAAAGACAAAAGTAATGGCATATACCCGCAAAAGACTTCTTAAAAAGCAGATAGATATTCAGGATATCACTCTTGAGTATACAAGAAAAGGAGTGTCTCAAGAGTGGGTATTTCACAATATTATTTCACCAAAATTTTATATCGGCAGATCAACATATTATGAGTATCTTGCAAAACACGGGTTAAGAGCTGAGCTTAAACAAATTGAACAAATAGAAAACTTACAGACTAAGTTGTTTTAAATCAAATTTTTAAACTAAATTTTATATTTATGAAGAATAAAGAGTTAAAGAAATTATCACACAATCATTGGGTATTTAAAACCAAAAGAATATCATTTGCTTGTTTATTATTATTAACTATTGTTTCATGTTCTAATAATAATAACAACTATGCTGAGAAGAAAAGTGCTTCAGTTTTCCCCTTAGAAACCGATAACGATAGTGTTGTTAAAGTTAAGTTAAACAATATTCTTAGTACTTGCCGAACTGATTCTTGGGATGGTCATCACTTATGGTTGTATAATAAGAAAGAGCCGAATAGATTAAAGAATATGGTTGGTGCAAAGGAGCAATTTATAAGAGCTAACGTTAAAGTCGCTAATGCTGGTTATCTGTTCATTGGTGATGATAGATATGGGATTGAATGTAAACTGTTAGACAATATAGATTTCAGTAAATTCAAAGAGGGAGCTGATATAATTATTTGTGGGAAGTTTGAGAATATTAAAGGAGCAGCGAAATTATATGATGTCCGGTTTATTGATACTTTATTAATAAAGAAAGAAATTAAAAGGCTTACATTTTAGTAAGCCTTTTTTTTATACCTGATAAGCACCTCTCTTTCTTGTTTTCACATCTTTAATGCTAATCTCTTCATGCGAAGTATTATAATACTCACGCTCAATTGTACATTCAAACTCCAGTATTTGGTAATTAATAATATCACTCTCAACAGGTCTCTCACTGGTAAGTTTTAGTTTACCCGTGTTCTCGCTCGACAGATCGTTTAAAAAGTGTTTAATCAGTTTATAAAGAGAGAAGATCTCCATTGCTTGTAATCTGTTTGGCGAAATAGAGCTACTATCTGCAACAGGATCAACAAGCACATGAACTGATAATGTTAATACCTCTCTTTGCCAGTCAATGGCATATTCAAGAAATAGTGCCGGGAGGTTGAAGATCTCGAATCTATCCGGAGCAATAGGTTGTCCTCTGTACAGATCAATATGTTGTATTGGTGTGCAACCTTTCTTTATGAAGAATGCTTTATTCTCATCGAGTGTGTCTACTATTTTTGTATAAAGTTTATCCATCTTTTTGTCTTTTTATCTGAAACATCGCATGATGTCGGCAGTAATTAATAATTCTATTCTTCTCTCTAAAGTGTATGATGTTCCTAAAAATTGCCGTTGTGGCATTGTAAGAGTCATATTACGTGTAAAAGCAGATACTTTGTGCTGCGATACACTTTCACGTCTGCCTTTCCGGTATCGGGTATGAGCCTTTCGTGTATGGCTTTTTACCTGTACAACCTTATCTATTGTACCACCTTCATTGTGTATCTTTGCATATGGCACATCTGTACCAATTATAACCATGTTCTGATTTGCTCTTACTATTCGGATTGATCGTTTAAGTCGTCCTGACCTAATCAATGTTCCGGATTTAATCCTGGTATCTTTTCGGCGTTCCCAATTGTGTTTAGTTCTATCCAGCCACGCCTGATCTCTGAACCTATCCTTAGAGAAATTGACAGCAACTATACCCGCTTTTTTAGGAATAAGCGGATATAAAGTTGTTAACCTGTCAATCTTTGTAAAAAAATCTGTTGCCATTAGTATGAGGTTTCAATATTGCGTATAGCTCGCAGAATCATCTCATTAAATGTTCTTCCCATCTCCTCAATACTCATTGTTTTGCTATCAGCTTCATTTGCTACCAGATCGCCTTTATGTATATTTTCAATATTTATTGTTATGCTTTTTACCTGTTTTGCAGAGCCAACAACATTAGATATTGCTTCAGCTTCTGTAACACCAGAGGCTGATCCACCGGAACCTGACTCACCTGACCCTCCAAGTGATCCGGAAAGAGAGCCTGATAATCCGGAAAGTTCTGCATCTTCCTTGTCTGCCTCTTTATTCCAGATACCGTGCAGATTATCTTTTACATTGTTAATTGTCTCTTCGTTTGCCAGAGTTGTTTTAAGATAATCAACAGCAATTTTATAGCTGTTCTGTTTTTTTGTATTACGAATATCTCTTTCCCTCTCTGCAAAAGAGGCAAGTTCTGACTGTCTGTTTTTCTTCAACTCCTCAATCTCTATACTTGCTCTTGTTGTAACCTTTCGGTTAATTGCAACCTTGGCAGCATCAAAGTTACCTTTTATAGCAAGGCTCATTGATGTATTAATATTTTGCATTATCGCGGCAACATACTCACCAAAGTGTTTAAATCGCAATTTCAACAGATCAATCCCATAGCTAAATGAGCTTACGCTTTTATCCCAGTTCAATTTAATAGTATCTATTGTGCTGGTAAAGCCATTTTTTATTTTAGCCCAGTAATACTTGAATATTGCTAAGTTCTGATCCCAAGTGGCACTCATAGCTATTTTAAACTCCTCCCAACTTGCGGATAACTCATCGGTATGATTAATACACCATATTACTGCTGCCACCAATGCCATAATAGCAACTACTATTGCTCCTATAGGATTTGCATCCATCGCGATATTCAAAGCCCATTGGGCTGCTGTCCAGAGTTTCCATGTTGTCACTGCTGTTAATACAACCTTGGTAACAAGAGTGAGTGTAGATTTTATTATATCCCAATTATCTGATGCATATATAATAATCTTATTTATTTTGTGTAATCCACGGGCAAGTGATGGTAATATCCTTTGTCCTAAAGTTGCCATTACCGTATTTAACTGATTTCCTACTATTTTCTTAAGCGTTGTAAAATCACCTTTTGCATTCTTAAGGGCTGCATCTAAGTTAAACTTTGAGTTATCAAAATTTTCGAGTGTACTGAAGAAACTATCTGCACCTGTCTTCAACGTAACAAAGAGGTTACGTAATCCTTCGGGACCTCCTATCTTATTTATTGTCTCATCAATGGCTTTAGGGCTCATTGTCTTAAACTTTGCAGACACCTCTTTTAATATTACAGAGAGGTTGCGCATATTACCATTTACATCATACATCTTTACTCCAACACTTCTTAACCCTTCAATGGTCTGCTTCTGTGTTAACCCCTGAAAAGCCGTTTTAGTCATTGTAGCAGCGGTAACACTATCTTTAGCTATAGATGTAAATGCAGCAAATATTTTGTTTGCTGTATTAAAATCTTGCCCGGCTCCGGCAGCTGCTCCGGCATACTCTGTTTGTACCCTCGCCAATTCCTCAAATGTTGTAATACCAACCTGTACCGTTTTAGCATTACTCTCCAGATAACTGTCAATATCCTTAACACCAAGTTTAAAAGCTTTCATTGCCTTTGTAGTGGAGTTTATAGAGTCGTTGAGTTCTGCTCCTGTTGCAATTGAGAATTTTCCAACTGACTGTACAATCTTTCCGGCAGCTTCGCCATAATACCCTGTAGCAGATTGAACATCGTAATATGCCTGCGTGGTCTTTTTAAGGTCTGTACCTATTCTTAGTGAGGTCATTGCTACAGTATTTCTGTACCTCTTGAGCTCTTCTTGTGATTTATCCAGATTAAGATTTTTAATCTGTAAGAACTCATGATTGAAATCAGCAGCTTTACTGGTGACTTTGCCAAACAGTACTGCAAAACCAACCAGACCAGCCGCCAGTAACACATATCGGTTCTTTAATAATTTCAAACCTCTGTCAAGTCCGGGAATCTCATCACGCATTGCCTTAAAGGCTTTCACATGATGATTTTTAAGCTCTGTGAACTTGCTTTTCATATCAGAGGTATAGCTATTTACCTTCTCTTTAGCTTTTGAAAATCCACTCTTTAGCTTGTTTTTTAACTCAAGCAGGAGTTCTATTTTCGCTTTACCTGTCATATTGTATCATTTAGTTAAAATTTACGTATATTTGTATGGTAGAGCACCCTGTGAAATACGGGCATCTGAGGTGGTTAGCCCTAAATAACCCATATATGGGAGGCTGCTCTACCTGATCACCTTAATCTATCTTAAGCCCTTTGCGTACATGATTCATATCCGCTACCTTTTTACCCTTTGCAATTTTGTCTTTAGCGTTGTACCAGTTCTGAATCTCAAGAGTGTTATTCTTTATTGAAGAATCAATAACCATCATTCTGTCACCATACATCTTTATGTATCGCAACTGAATGGTTTTCCTGCCATGTTTGGTCATATACACCTCATCGGGTTTCTTCAGTACATCTTTAATATGTGGGAATAGCTGATGTCGCTGCTCATTATCATTCAGATAGTGACCTTTTGTGTGGTTATCAAACACATCTCTGTCGATTGTTATGGTTCTGTTTAAATGGTCTTTAAACGCCATTATATCAACATTGCCGTTTCCCTTTTTGCGGGTGCCAGCCTTTTTAAATAGCTCCTTAACATTATCGCCAGTAATAGTTTTGTCCAGTTTGATCTTTGCTCTATCAGGTTTTATATCGTTATAATCCTTCAGGTTGTAATTGCTAAAATCAAGAGAATTGATAGTTTTATTAAAATCCTTCTGCTTATAGCTCATGTAAAACTGATTGAATGTAAAGACCTTGTTTATATCTCCACGGTTGTGCAGCATGATCTTCTTTTGCTTATCGCCCAGTTCTTTCTCAAGTATCTTTATTGCTTCTGATCCTTTAGCAATGTTCTTTGGTTTGCCCAGGTACTGTACAAACTCACAACGGCACTTCCACGCATTAGGTGGCCAGAGTCTACGAGCCTGCATATCGTCAATATCAAATATCAACCCATCCAATATTGCGTGTTCGGCTCTTACCTCACTATCACCTGCAGTCTGATATTTTACATATCTTGTAACAGTATCTTTTTCGCTCAGAAACTTGTTAAATGTTGATGCATTCTGACCTACGGCAATTGCAAAATCATACTCTGTGCGTAGCCAGTTGCCGTTAAACTTGTTGAGAAACGGCTCTGCATGATCTTTAAAATCTGAGAAGCTTCTTATATTAAGTTTATCCTTATCTATAAGAAGGCTGTTAAGCTTCTGTAACCCTGCCATCTCACGAGCATGTGAGAAATGAAAAAGGTTATACTCCATATATGCCAGAGCTTTGTGGTCAGTGGCATTATAGTCTATCTCAAGCTTACTTCCCCATCCGTTATACAGTCCCTGGCGAAGCCATTTGCCAACAGCAACCGCTTTAGTCAGTACCTCTTCAGAACAGTCCTCACCTCTGAATATCTTTTCGGTGATCTGTTTCTGAAGTATCTCTATTTTTTTAAAGATACTGCCACTTTCAGCGGTAAACATGTTATTAGTAACAGCCTCATAAAAAGGGAAGTTAAAACCTCCGTTAGCCTCTGCCTTTGGCTCTTTTGGCAGAGGCTTATTAAAATTTGTTACCTCCTTTTTTCTGCCTTTAATAGGAATTTTGAACGTCTCAGCAACCCAGCTATCCTCAATCTCATACTTCTCAAGAGCATCCTTTACAATTCCCCAGTGATCCTTCAGAGGAATCTTTCTGGTGCGGTTGTAAACTATCTTTTCGTTTTCACCCCATCCTTTCCATTTACGTAACAGAGGCAGCAGACAATCATTAAACAGATCCTCCATGAAAAATCTGTCACTCTCTGCTATCTTATTATCAAGTGTGCGCTCATGTACTTCCGATTGCGACTTCGATGACCCATTATCAGATACCATTGTTCCGCCCAGGTACTGTTTAGATATCTCTGAGTTTGATCTCTCAATCTTTTTATCGTATACCCTGTAAGCATCGCTGTTAGTATTTGCGATTATTTCCAACGATGTACCCTCAGGTAATACAGCAGAGAGGTTCTCGCCAATATCCTCTATCTGTTGCTCAATCTCGTTCAGGTGCTTATCATCGCTTCTATTTGTCTTAGCTACTACTATCGGCATTCCGAACTTTTCGGCATATTCTGCCCAGGACTGTTTTGCATTTTTTTTGAAGATAAGATCCTGCACAATGTTGTTTATTATGCCTATATCTTCAGGTTCGCCGACCTCAACAATATAGTCTTGTAGATCCGGTGCATCAAGACTGATTCCTTTTTCAGCAGTAGTATCAAGTAACACCTCTCTGCGGGTATTAATTACATTACGAGGAGGTATAAGTTTAAACTCCATCTTATCAGTATCAACAAGCTCCAGTACTCTGTATCCTGAGGTAACCCATTCAAGAGAGTGTTTACAAAATGATCTGAACCATTTACTATTAAGAAAAGCCGTTCTTTCCGGTATCTCTTTACCAGTCCTTGTATCAATAACCTGTACAGGTGTTGATAGTGTAGCAAGTTCCCTGATCTGCTTCTGAGATTGCATATGTGCATCTGTGCTCAGATAGTGTATCAGGTCATGATACTCTGTATATTTTGGATTCTCACCATCCATAGACTCAAGTGCATCACGCCATGTCTTAATGTCTTTTGCAGACATATCTTTTGTCTCAGCCAGAATCTTTGCAAAAAGTTTCTCTGTCTGCTTTTTTGTAGGTGCCTTAGTCTCTTTTGCTTTTGAAAAGAAACTACCTAAACCAAATCTGCTCTTTACCATCTATTGTTTTTTTTAGGTTTGCTCTTGATTCTAACCTTTCCCTTTGCTTCATTCAGACGAGGCAATGAACTTTTGTATATGTCCTCTCTGATAAATTTAAAAGCGTCTTCATATCTGAGACTCCGGTGATCCGGCATCTGTACTTTAGCCTTTGAGCTGTAGAGGTGATATAGTGCAAGATCAATAACTATCATTATCATATATGCATCTCTGTCACCTTCAGGATCAAATATCTTATCGGTGTCAAAGGTTGTTGCTATATGATTCTTTATCTGCGATATTGCTGTTATTTCAGCCTGTACGAGTTTGTGATCGTTGTAATCAGCAGCAAGCAGATTTCTAATCTCTTGCAGTATTAGCATGCTATAGTCGCTGTCTTTTATAAATCTCATAGTATTATTGTTTATTAATATCTCTTTCTTCCGCTCTTTCGCCGTTTGGGAATGCGTGGTTTAAACTTCTCTACAAAAGTCTCTGTGTTAAGTTTTGATATTGCACTTTGTAATGCGTCCGGAGCATCGTCATGTGCGCCAGATCCTTTTTCAAATGCCAATAACTGATCAATCAAATTCTGGAAGTCTGTCGACTGGATCAGCCTTTCATTAAAGAATACATCACCACGCTCAAAGTAGCCGGACATACTCTCAATACGCTCAAACTTGTTTGCTTTACTCTTCTTATCGGCAACAACAGGTATCAGGTAACCTCTAAGCTCTCCCTCCAGATCATAGTCGTTCACAAAGTCATCCATTGCAAACAATCCTTCGATCATATACTTTGCATAAACCTTCTCCAGTTTCCTGTTTTCGTAAAGGTCATACAGCCACTTAGCCGCATTGGTTCGTGATGATTGCCGTACAAAGGCGTCGATAACATGAAACTCATTACCAATCTTACCTACTAATATCTGTGCTTTAAAGTCGCCGTTGTCTTTATAAGAGAGGTCACCATATACTATAAGTGCATCATATTTATGCAGCGGTAGTATCTTTGTCGTCTGTATCTGGTCGTGCTTAAATACTGTACCGTCCTGAATATGTTTATGCATGTACTCTCGCATAAAAGATCGGTAAGGAGTCCCTCTGAATTTCTTTTTCCAGTATTCAGCATCTGTTTTAGCTGGCCAGCTTGGTTCAAATGTTACAAGATCCTTAACTGCCGGAACAGTAATTATAAAGTGTTCAATAGGAATATCCTCCTCTTGGTACTCCTTTATAGTGCGTTTAAACTCTGTTTTGAGTTGGTTAATAACAGTATTTTTGTGGAAGTTGTTATTGGCACATACAAATCTCCTGCGCTCAGAACCTTCATCAAAACAACCTTGCAGATCCTCCCATGTCCACTCGTACGCTTCACGACTTCTTTTGTCGTTATTACAGCGTATCTTATTGTCAATATCATCTATTACAATATAGTCAGGTCGTTCTGCGCCTTCACGGACACCACGAGGTGATTGCCCAAAACCCAAGGATTTGAACTTAACACCATCTGTTGTTGTAAAGTCTCCCTCTGCCCAGGAACCATGTTGAAACTTTTTGCCATAATCATTGATGAAGCGCTGGTTAAATTGAAGCTGAGCCTGAATGTCAGATAACAGCTGTGCGGCTTTTGGCTCAGTCTCGCCAACTAGCAACATATACTTAAGTTCACCTTTTACATACATATACAGAGGTATACCCATATCAACATGTACACTCTTTGCCCCTGATCTGTAGATTTCAGCAAGCGTACTACTGACAGGGTTGTCTATTATGGTATTTGCAAGTTTCTTATGGAAAGGAGCACATTCGCTTTTGGCGTACATAGGAAAGTAATATTCAAACCAACGAGTGTAGCTCTTTTCGAGCTTTTTCATTCTCGCTCGTTTCCACTTTGGCTCTTCGTTTATATCTACCTGTGTACTCTGGCGAATCTTGCCACAATGCTGTTCGTAGTCTTTTATATATTTCTCAAACTTACGCTCTAACATGATGAAGACTCCTGAGTTGCTTTATGTAGTATGAACTGTTTATGCCATTCAAGAAAGCTAATAGCCACATCGGGTTCCTGATCAGCCATCCAGTTATCAAACTCCTTGAACACTGTGATTACAACCTGTACAGATACCTTATCGGTAAGTGTGTCTATTACCTTATTAATCTTGGCAAGTGCATCGGCATCTATTTTAGCTTTTTGACCGTTTGCGACATTCTCCAGCTCCTCAAGCAATATTTCCTTTATCTTGTGTGGTGCGGTGAGTGTCTGTCTGCGCCTATCATCCCAGTTGTGATCTTTTTTCCATCTGCTTACTGTCTGTTCAGAGACCTCCAGCTGCTCGGCAATAGCCTTACCGGTTGCACCCTGATCAATAAACATTCGCTCTGCTATCTCTCTTTTTTTCTTGTTGCTTATATCTGACATATTCTTCTGTTTTATGCGAATATGCCAAGCTCATCCTGCTGAAAGAAAAAACAGTCCAACGGCTGGACTAATCAGTCCAAGGTCTGGACTATTAGTTGTTTTGGGCAAATCTCTCCTTTAAACTTGTGACTCAGAAACGAAAAAATTGGTTAATGATTAAAAAGGTTAGTAAGGATGAAGTAGAAGTTAAGTTCTATGGAGAGATAGGACGCTGGACACTGCGGGATGGTAAAAACTTCTCGCAGCTGTTCGGTGAACTTGAGAGTAAATATAAGAAGATCACAATTAGGCTGCACTGCTACGGCGGTGAGGTATTTGAGGGTAATGTAATTTATAATACAATCCTTAACTCTTCAGCTGAAGTAACAATAATCATTGACGGTGTAGCTGCATCAATGGGTAGTATAATAATGCTTGCAGGCGTAAGGCTGAGGATGGCTGAGAATGCCTATATCATGATTCATAACCCATCAGGAGGAGTATACGGTAATGCTGCATCGCACCTGTCAGCTGCAAAGCTATTGCGCAGTATGGAGAAGAACTTCATCAAGAAGTACTGTGCTAAAACGGGGCAGAGCGAAGAGCAGGTAGCAAAGTATTTCGACGGTAACGATCACTGGATTGATGCACAAGAAGCAAAAGAGTTAGGTCTTGTAAATGCAGTTATTGATAAAGTAGCTGATATTCAGAAACTGGATAAAGCTAAAGCACAAAGTATGGGTATTGAAGCTGTATACAACCGTTTTCAAGCCCTGACAACAATACCACCGAATCAACCAAAAAACAAAAATATATCAGAAATGGATAAAGCATTAATGATTGCCCGTTACTCATTAACTGGAGTAACGGCAGAGAGCAGTGATACTGCTATTATGGAGGCTATTGATAAGAAGTTTAACTCCGAAAGAGATAAACGAATCAAAGCTGAGAGTGATCTGAAAACTCAGCGAGAGAGTGAGATAACCTCTATGATTGAGGCAAAAGCCAAAGAACCCGGAGTAGAGATGACAGAAGAGCAAAAGAAGACCTACCAAATGATTGGTGAGACTTCTGGCATTGAAGCTCTGAGAATGACTCTTGGTACGCTTACACCACGAGCAACGATAACGGAAACAATCCGATCTCAGGGGTCTGGTGGTTCAGGGACAGGCGGTGAAAATGACAGAAAGAACTGGACTTGGAACGATTATGCAGAGAAAGATCCGACTACTCTTGAGAAGATGGAGAAAGATAACAAGGAGCAGTTCAACGCTTTGTATAAGGCAGAGTTTGGAGAACTACCACAGGATTAATAACCAAAAAATAACATAAGATGAGTGTAAAAACAGAAGTTTGGGTAAGAGGCGTAGTAAAACATCTTAATCAAAGAGAAGAAGGTACTTGGCTTAAAGGTGTAACTAATTACTCCAAGTATGCAGAGAATAACGTGTTGCATCTTACCGATTCAACTATTGACCCTGAGGTATTGATAAACAACACAACTTATCCTATTCCAATTCAGGATTTCGAGGACAGCGACATCCCTATCAGTCTTGATAAGTTTGTTACAAAGCAGACAAGGATAACGGATGATGAGTTAGAAGCATGCACCTATGATAAGATAGGTTTAGCAAAAGATAAGCATGCAAAAGCAATACATAAAAGTAAATATGCTAAGGCACTTCACGCTTTGTGTCCTGCAAAACATACGGATAAGACTCCGGTAATTATTTGTTCCGGAGAAGAATTACCTGATGGACGTAGGAGACTTGTAAGAGCTGATGTAATTAGGCTTAGAGCAGCATATGACGAAGCAGGCTTTGATAAAGAAGGTCGCAGACTTGTGTTAACTAGTGAGCACTGTACCGACCTTCTTCTTGAAGATAAAGAATTTAAGGCTCAGTATGCAAAACACATAACTGGAAAGATCACAACTATGTATGGATTTGATATTTACGATACTGTATCGTCACCATATATAACTGTTGCAACAAAGGTTAAGAAAGCATTTAAGGCTATTCCTGCATCCGGTGATCAGCAAGCATCTGTATCGTTTATTGTAGATGGAGTTTGTTATGCAAAAGGTACGACAAGGATGTATTACTCTCCTGCTAAAACTAATCCGGGAACACAGGCTAATTTTATAAACTTCCGACACAGATATATTGCTCTACCAATCAAGCAAGAGGGTATTGGAGCTATAGTATAAACCTCTTAATTATTAGAGATGAGCAACAATGAAATTGTAGACATGACAAAGCTGACGCAAAAAGAGCTGCTTATACTTCTTAACTCTAAAGTTGAGATGATGGGGAAAACCCTTGAATTACAAACACAGGAGAACAAGAAGATAACAGAAAACTATGCCAGTTTAAAGGAGAGAGTCAGCAATCTTGAGACAAAGAACAAGGTCTATGCAGGCATTGTTGCAGTTATCTCTTCTATAATCACAACAATAGTAATTTCACTTATTAAGAGATAAAATGAAACTAACTAAAGAATTAAAAGAGCAGGCTCATGATATCTGTGAAAACAATGGATATTCAGAGCTTTGGATAAATGTAGATGGCGATATGTTCACAACAGACAATCTGGCTCTGTTGTCAGTAAATCAGAAAAAAGATAAGGTATGCAAATACACACATGCTGATCCAGAAGATACTGAAGACACAGTGTTATCAAAGTCGGAGCTATTGCAAAAGATCCGTCAGGAGATAGATGAGCTTGAAGCTGCTGATTATGATTCTAATGATGATCTTGCTAAGGCAACCCAAAAAGTCAACGAATTAGAAGAGCAGGCTGCTCTGCTTGAAGAGGAGATTGAAAAAGAGGAGGAGCAGTAATGAGTGGAGTTGATATAAAAAAAGGTGATATAGGTGCTAATGTTACCGGATCAGCCGATAGTACTTCAGCTATACTTTTCACAGGAGTAGAAATATCAGGAAAGGTTGAGTATGGAAAATCTTATCTGGTAAGTAATCTTAAGATGGCTGAAGAGCTTGGAATAGTGACTTCTTATGATACTACAAATAAAGTACGTATACATCATCATATTTCTGAGTTCTTCAGAATGGCAGGAGATGAAAAGAAGCTTCATATCATGATTGCTCCACAAGATAAAACACTTGTTGATCTTCTTACTGATAAGGTGTATGCTGAAAAATTGGTAAACGAAGCAGATGGTGAGATAAGACAATTGGCTTTATCACTTAACCCGGCATCAGACTACACAGATACATCTGTAGATGGCATTAACGCCGATGTACGTGCAGCAATAGCAAAAGCACAGCTTTTTGCTGAGAACTGCTACAACAGGTTCAGACCACTACAAGTAATTATTGAAGGTCGTGGATATGGTGGAGATGCAGGAACTGCAATTGATCTGTGTAAGATCCCGGATACTCCAGCACCAAAAGTATCAGTTGTAATTGGTCAGGATTGGACATTTGCAGAATCACAAGATACTGTTGGAAAGAAATACGCTGCTGTAGGTACTGCGCTTGGTTGTGTAGCTCAGGTGCTAGTAAGTAAAAATATTGGCGAGAATGAGACAATGAATATTACCAACGCCGGAGTGAATGTTTTTCTTGTTGGTGGTTTATCTGACCACTCAAAGATCAAGGATGTTGAGCACACATGGAGTATGCTTGATAGTAAACACTATCTGTTTCCTGTTCGTGAGATTGGATTATCAGGACTGCGTTGGAATAATGATCATACCTGTGTTGAAGCCAAAATAGATGCAGATGGTAATATTAATGAGCATTCAATATCACTTGGCAGAGTGCTTGATAAAGCTGCCAGATTACTGAGAGCTCAACTGCTTCCTAAGGTTAAAACTACGCAGCCTGTAGATGCGGGGACAGGGCAACTTCCTGTAGGTGTAGTAAAATACTTTGAGGGGTTAGGCAATGATGCATTTGAGGTTATGAAAGCAAATAAGGAGCTTACAGAAGGTAAAACAACTGTAAATCCAAAGAGTAATCTTCTCTCCGGAGACAAAGCTCTTGAAGCTTCGTTTGTGGCAGTTCCTTACGGCACTATCAACAAAATAAAAGGAGTCATAAATCTTAAAAACAAGATATAGAGATGGCAAAAATCAGAAAGAATGGTAAAGCCTACGATAGCGGTGATGTTATCGTTAATATGCTTGGTAACCCTGATGTTGAGGTAACCGAAATTAGTTACGAAACAACACAGGAGCATCAAAAGAACTACGGTTTAAAACGACGAGCCCGCGGCTGGAGTATGGGAAAAATAGATGATACCTGCACACTCACTTTGCCAATGGATGAAGTTGTAGGGATAGAAAAAGCTGCGGGTGGTGATCTGTTATCTATAAAACCATTTGATATCAATGTAACGTTCGTTGATGACTACAATGAGATTATAAACGATACTATTACTTGTAAATTTCAGAAACAAGGGCGTAACGTAAACGGCGAAATGGGTCTCTCGCAACAGTTCGAAATGTTTGTGATGAGTATAGAATACAACAATGTTTAATCAGTAATTAATCACTAATCAAATAGTAAAAATATACAGTTATGGCTGAAAAGAAGAAAATTAATCTACCTGAAGGGGTAACCGAAGAGATGATCTCAGCTTGGAAAGAGAGATATGGAGCTGCCAAAGTAAAACTGGCAACCTTGCCACTTGACGAAGATGGTGAGGAAACAATGGATATCATTGTTAGAGTGCCTGACCGTAAAACACTTGGCGAATTCGAAAAATGGATGGATAAAAATCCGGTTAAATCAAAGGATATAATGATCAATGCCTGCGTTCTTTCAGGCAAAGATCAAGTGAAGACTAATGAGGATGCAATGGTAGCAGCTTTTGATGCTGTATCAGAACTTATACCAATCAGAAAGGCTGTAATAAAAAACTTATAGAGCACTATCCGCCAATATTAACGGCGGATGAGTGCGATTTTATAAGAAAAGGCAACGCTCTTATGAGTTACCATTTTAAAATACCATTCCCGGAGGAACTGCCGGATGATGTATGGTTTGAAAAATGGAGACAAATTGAGTGGCTTGCCGATCAGGGAATATTAGGAGCAAAAGAAACAGAG
This sequence comes from Bacteroidales bacterium, assembly GCA_025210735.1. Taxonomy (GTDB): domain Bacteria; phylum Bacteroidota; class Bacteroidia; order Bacteroidales; family UBA6680; genus UBA6680. The sequence continues at coordinate 1,335 of JAOARD010000075.1, read as the reverse complement.
ACAAATGTCAAATAGTTATAAGATAGATTTAGTAACAAGATATCAGAATGCTTTCGGTTTTGTTGCAAAGAACTTCTCCGGGAAGATTCTTAATGTCGGGCTGTCAAATTCAGGTCTGTACGCAAATATTGAGATTTATTCAATTAATGATGCTGAGTTTGAGGACATGATACTGAAAGCTTCAGGCATTGAATTGAAGTTTGGCTCTGTTCCTTTTGTAGGCGGAAATCATGGTGTGTTAAAAGGTTTGTTTGGTAAGGAGGTTGCAGCTAATAATATTTTTGCACCTCCTCCCATGCTCTCATTCTCACGACAAAAAAATATCAAGGAGACACCCATTGCAGGTGGTGACGGAGTTGTTGTTGAGAATTATGGCATGCGCCCCTGGGCAATTAAGCTTCAGGGTGTACTTATAGATCTGCAAGAACACAACTATCCTTTTGATCAGGAGAAACAGCTTATTGAGCTCTTCGAAATTCAGGACAGAATTGATGTAACGTCAGAGCTCTTTAACAATAAAGGTATTGATTCAATTTATTTTACGTCAATAGACCTTTCAGGAGTTGAAGGGTATCCTGATACAATAAAATATACACTCGCAGCAAAATCTATAAAACCAATTGAATTTGAATTATGAAAAGAGTATTAATATTATTAATAACAGTTGCAATGTATCTTAATTTACATGCAAAAATAGAGATAAACGGAGTTGATTATCAGATATCAACTGCCGATATTGAAGAGTCAGTAACCGAGCTTTCAGATAAAGCTACGGTAACTATTCCACGTAATTACAAGTCCATGATGGGTAAGTCTGTTCTGGATGTCTTGAATGTAGGTGATCCGGCTACAATATACCTTGGAACCAATGAAAACCTACACAAAGAGTTTTCTGGTTATATAAGAGAGATAGAAGCTGAAGAGCCTATCAGAGTACATCTTGATGATGAAATGTATCTGCTAAAAAAGAATAGTTACAACCTTAGTTGGAAAGAGGTTAGTTTAAAAACCATCCTGACAAAGATTGCTCCGGGATACAATATTGAGTGTCCGCAACTGAAGTTAAACAAATTCTCAATAATAAACTCCAGTAGCTATCAGGTACTAATGCATCTTAAAAAGCAATATGGATTATACTCCTATATGAAACAAGATAAAACGCTTCATTGTGGCTTTGCTTATGATGTAAAAGACAAACTAAACCACTATGGACTGAAAGTCCATAGGTTTAACTCGGATGACTGAAAGTCATCCCCTCATTCCAATATAAAATTGGAATTATCGGTATCTCCTGATTTTCGATGATGCTCCAAATATTCATTAACCATCTCATCT
>JAOARD010000074.1 GCA_025210735.1 Bacteroidales bacterium | reverse complement strand
TTTTGATACAGAATTAAGATAAATATTGAAAGAAAGAGATTAAAGATACGGCGCTTGCATATTAGTGTCAACTAACCTGAATACAACAGGTTTTCATAAATGTTCTGGGGTTTACGGCGAGAGTTCTTCTCGCCGTATTTTTTTTGACCTTTAAGCCGTTTTCGGTCGCTTAAAAAATCTGATTACACTTATTGAATAATTTATAATATAAGTCGGGATACAAGCTAGCTTAATAGTTGTATGTGTTTAAGTAATCATTCTCGGCTTTATACCAGATGCTAATTACAATATATTATTACTCAGATATTGTATGCTTGAGATTGATTAAATATGTATTGTTTATAGTTTTGATAATTAATGGTTTAGTTATGCGCCTGTAATTGAGTATAAATTTTATTAAAAAAAAATTTGTAGTAGTTATAAATAACTATTATATTGCATATGTATTAATGATCACAATGATGATTTTTGATACAGAATTAAGATAAATATTGAAAGAAAGAGATTAAAGATACGGCGCTTGCATATTAGTGTCAACTAACCTGAATACAACAGGTTTTCATAAATGTTCTGGGGTTTACGGCGGGAATTCTTCTCGCCGTATTTTTTTGTATATAGCTTTTTAAGCTGACCAAATACGTAGTATAAAAATTATTGCAAATAGCAAACAGTAGGTGATTAAATATTCATTTTTGGTGATATATATCATTAAAAGCAAAAAAAGTATGAGAGATGTTTGGAAAGAAACAAAACAAAAACTAAATTGCATAAGCATTAATACCTATAAGGTGTGTGAGTATTGAAGAAAAGAAGTTAAAGATACGGCGCTTGCATATTAGTGTCAACTAACCTGAATACAACAGGTTTTCATAAATGTTCTGGGGTTTTACGGCGAGGTTCTTCTCGCCGTATTTTTTTGTAGTATACATATGTTTGTTAATGGTTTGTTAACGGAAGTTATAGAACTATAGTTTACCATTTATAATGGATATATTTGTATAATAAACTATTAGTATGCGTATTTCACATAGATATCTTTTTGGCATAATTATAATTATAGGGGCGATATTAATATCAACACTTGTTTTGTTTGTACGTCAGTCGTATTTAACAGAACTAAAGGAGTTTGATATAGCATCAGGTAGTATTGTAAGTGGTGTATTTTACGAAGAATCAAGAAAGGTTAATGATAAGTTTGCAGATATAAAGGATGTAATCACAGAAGTAAGCAGAGGATCAGAATCTGATATAAGTGAAGCACGGTTGGGTGAGATAGTTTCTGAGATAATGATTGACTTTAGTATAATTGATTCATTGGTTAATGCCAGAATGTGTGAAGAGATGGTGTATACCAATTATAGTTATCAGTTTGCAATTACAAAACTCAGAGTTAAATCAGGTAATAACGATATTGTAGTTGTTGGAGATAATTCAGATATAGAAGAGTTATTGCTTTATGGTGCAGGTAACAATATAAATGATTATAGCTTTAGGAATAGTTTCTACTATTATCAGGACAACAACTATATGGAGATTACTTTGCGATCTCTATTTCCGGTAAAGAGACGTGCTTTATTGTATGCAATGATTGATAAATTAATTATATCTTCTATACTATTGTTTGCTATAGTATTAATGGTAATATTGATAATTAAGAATCTTATTAAACAGAGATATCTTTTTGATATGAAGAGTGATTTTATTGATAATATTACACATGAATTTAATACTCCATTAAGCACCATTAATCTGGCCTCTGACATACTGCAAAATAATAACATAGATAAAGAAAATGTAAAAGTTAATGCTGAAATTATTAAAAGACAGATAGTCAGGCTTAGAAAGATGATTGATAATGCTGTGGATCTGTCTATGTTTATGAATAAGCAGCAGATGTTAAACCGGGAATATGTAAGTTTAAATTCACTGGTAGATAACTGCGTGAACCAATACAGGTCAGAATACTCTGATATTCGGTTTATAATAGAATATTGTGCTGAGAATGACATGGTTTTTGTTGATGTATTCTATTTGAAATCAGCTCTTAATAATCTTATTGATAATACAATAAAATATAATAGTGGTAGAGATGTAGCTATAACTATTAATACTATAAGGAGTAAAGAGAGTTTTGTTATACATTACAGAGATAATGGTACAGGTATTAGTAAAGAGGATCAGAAACATATATTTAATAAGTTTTACAGAGGAAAAAACAAGAGTAATAAGGATGGGTTAGGCCTGGGGTTATATATTGTTAAAAGAGCTTTGGAGGCACATAAAGGATCAGTAACATTAGATAAAACATATACAGACGGAGCAGGATTTATTCTTAAAATACCAACTATAAATGAACGATTATAAGATACTTATAGCTGAGGACGATATTGACCTAGGTAATGTACTTAAGATGTTTATTGAGATGAACGGATTCTCTGTAACTCTGGTTACTGATGGTAATGAGGCATGCGAAAAGGTTGAAGATATTGACCCGGATTTATGTGTTTTAGACATAAATATGCCGGGTAAAGATGGCTTTACAACAGCTCAGTTTATCAGAAAAAGGATACCTGATATGCCAATAGTTTTTTTAACTGCAAGAAATCAGAAACAAGACAGAGTAAAAGGTCTTAAACTTGGTGCTGATGATTATATTACCAAACCATTTGAACCAGACGAACTGGTTCTACGATTGCAAAATATACTTAAAAGAACCTATAGAGATAATAATGATAATGTTGTACTGATTGGTAATTACATATTCTATCCTAATGATTTTAAGCTTGTATATGATAACGATGAAAGGGTTCTGACAGAAAAAGAGTGTGAGTTAATCAAATATCTGAATTTAAACAGGAATAGAACTATTAAGAGAAAAGAGATACTTGATTCTGTTTGGGGTGATGATGACTATTTTACAGGACGTAGTATGGATGTTTTTATAACCAGAGTGCGTAAGTTTCTTGCCTCTGATAAATCAATAAAGATTGAGAATATCAGAGGGGTAGGATATAGGTTTGTGTGTAAATAGTGCAATTACCAGACTATTGGTGGTAAATTTTTACTTTTCAGATATTCATTAGTTTTAATGAAATGACCATTTCCAAAAAATCCTCTGTCAGCTGAGTATGGCGAAGGGTGTGGTGATTTAAGAACAAGATTTTTAGAGGTATCAATAGTTGCTCCTTTTCTTTGTGCAGAAGCACCCCATAAGATATAAACAATATTCTCTTTATTATCAGACAAACATTTTATAACAGCATCGGTAAAAATCTCCCAACCTCTGTTCTGATGAGATGCCGCTTGATGAGCTCTTACTGTTAATGTTGCATTTAGTAAGAGTACACCCTGATCTGCCCAACGTTCAAGGTTACCCGACTCAGGAGCATCAATACCAAGCTCAGATTTTATCTCAGTAAAAATATTTTGCAGACTGGGCGGAAAAGCTATTCCATTGTTAACAGAGAAACACAGACCATGAGCCTGACCATGACCGTGATACGGATCCTGACCAATAATTACAACCTTTACATTGTCAAAAGAGCATCTGTCAAAAGCATTAAATATAAGTTTTCCGGGTGGGAACACTTTATGTTTAGAGTATTCTGATTTTACAAATGAAATTAAATTTTCAAAATAAGGTTTCTGAAACTCATCATTAAGCTTCTCTTTCCAGCTATGTTCAATCTTTACGTCTGCCATAATTAAAACTTCTGAAGTAAAACTATACGTACAAATATATAAAATATAGGTGTAGTAACAGGATTATTATTTCTCATTATTTTAGAGCTCTATTGTTATGAGTTTGTTTTTTAGTTACCGGATAGAACAGCTCCTGAGAATCACTATTGTGTGTGAAAAATGTATCAAATGCTTTGTTTATTATATTCGTTTTGTTTGTGTGAATTGCCATTCTCATGCACAATACGAAATACTGTACTCAGTTTATACTATTATCTTACTATAAAAGGATAATTGATCAGATAAAAGTGCGCGAATATAAATAGTTGTAGATCTAAATGATAGTATTCGTAACTTGAATAGTGTTGATTACTAGGGGTATAGTTGTGTTTGTTTTCTTGTCTGTTTTTCTTGGTGATTTGACCTGATATTTGGATATATAACAAAAAAATATCTCTTGTAACACCATAATAATGTTACAAGAGATACTTAATATACGAATTTGTAATAATGGGAATTTATTATTTGAGTTTCTCAGACCATTTAAGAATTTGTCCTGTTGGACATGCAAACCTACACCATGGGCGATCAACAAAAACAGACATTATTATACTTATAATAGCAATGGATAAAACAGCCCAACCAGCATGACTAAACAGAAACGCAGCAAAAGGTTCGTAATTCATAATATCAAACCCAATTCCAAACCACATACTTATAAAAAGAGCTATTGTTATTACCCTTCGCGAATATTTCAGATATTTCATTGCACTATATGGTATCTTCCAGCGCTTCTTTGTTATCTTTCCTGCAAGTTCTTGTGCTGCTCCAAACGGACATACCCATGTGCAGTAAAAAGATCGTTTCTTAAATAGGATTGGTAATATAAGAGCTGACACAATCATTGCGGTTAATGATATTTTGGCAATGAGATTTACACCATTGCCTAACCACCCAACAATAAGACTTACTGATATAAACTGTCCGCACCACAGACCAAGAACTACAACATTCAGTATTATCTGGAATAGTCTTAATGACTTTCTCTTCCTTGCATAGAATGACATAAATATACCAGATATAACTACCAGGAGCGCAGCCCAAACTTTAAGATTCCAATCTTTAATTTCGTCAAGTATACCTCTGTTATTCTTATTTAAAGCATTAATACTTCTAACAACCGATTTATTTATAGCATCGCAAGACATTGTTGCTCCGGAAACTACATCTGCTTTCATAGCAATAGCCTCAACAGTAGATTTACCATGCCACTGATCTACAATGCCTTTTTTAATGACATGTTTCATAAATCTCGGAGTCTCTGTGTTTTCAAGAACGGTAACTTTCTTTATTACACTATTATTATCGATAAAGATAAGTAGCGGAATTGGTCCGGCATATCCATATATCCTTTTACTGAAGACTATAGATGATATAACTGTTCCTACCTCATCATCATTGCTGTCAACTATATTCCAGATACCTTTGGTATCTGCCTCAACAGTACAACCATTGTATCCAGCTTCACTTAGTTGTTCTATACTCGGAGCCTCAACCTCAGACTCACTCTTTTTATTGCCGAAAATCTCTTCACTCTTCTTTCCTAATAGTTTTCCGTTATATGAAACAACGGCGGCTAAAAGTAAAATAACCAGTAAGGTATTTGCAATATTCTCAATAACTCTCCTGCTCATATGAATCCACTATAAATTACTATATGCAAAAATAGATATAATAAACAGCACTAAGGTTTAACACAAAAATTTAATTATTGCAGATTAATATGTTTTACAATATCAAAGATTGGTTAATGCAGATTGTTCAGATATAGATCAATAATCTTAATTATCTCATCTCCAAAACTCTTAACAGTTTTGTTCCCTATACCTTTTATACTTTGTAGTTCTTTCACTGTTTGGGGTAATTTTTCAACAATTTTAAGTAGAGATTTCTGTGTAAGTATATTTGATAAAACCTTTCCGCTTTTAGCGGCCTTCTCGCTACGCCATTTATGAAGAGCTTTGTACAGATCTGGGTGGTTGGTATTAACCGGAACAACAGATATAGTGTTTTTTGGTATTCGCGTATGTTTGTTAAGTATAGCTTCTGCTTTGGCTTTATTATAACCAACAGTATTGAAACCATTAATACAATATTCCAGAGTATGCACTTTAATATTTACCAATTCTTTAATTTCTGATACACACTCTGTAAGTGTTTCTGATATCTTTGTATTATCAGTACTAAACCCACCGTCATATATTCGTCTTTTTATACCTTCAAGAACCTTGTTATGAAAATATGCAGCGGCTTTTTTTACCCTATCCTGTAACAAGTTGTCATTATCTGAATGATCACTGTTTATTATGTTGTTTAATTGCGACTTGAACTTATTACTTACAGAAATAAGTTCGTTATTAAGCAGATTGTAAGAGTCGTCAATAGCGTTAACCATATTACCCATGACACTTTTTGCGTTTGCAAAAAATATATCCCTGCATCGCTCAATTTTATTCAGTATATCATTAAAATCAAAAAGCTCTGTTAGTAATACAAACATATAATCTCTCTTTGACTGTTGTAATACCTTGTTGTTGGGTACATTGTCTTTTATATACTTGCTGAAAGCAATCACAGAGCTATCACAGATAATACTATTGTATGATATCTTACTGCTTAAAAACAAACCTTCTAATGATTTACACCTACTAAGTGCTACATATGTTTGACCATGTGTAAATGCCGATGCGGTATCAATAATTGCCTTATCAAATGTTAACCCCTGGCTTTTATGTATTGTAATTGCCCAGGCAAGCCTAAGTGGATATTGAGTAAAACTCCCGATAATATCTTCGGCAATCTCTTTACTATTTTTGTTAATAGTATACTTTATGTTTTCCCATCGCTCTTTAATTACAGCAATATGTTTCTCATCATTCTCACATTTAACATGTATTACACTATCATCAATATATATAACTTTTCCAATCTTACCATTATAATATAGTTTGTCAGAAGAACTATCGTTTTTCACAAACATAACCTGCGCACCAACCTTAAGTTTAAGATCTACATCGGTAGGATAGGAGTACTCCGGAAATGTACCTGAAACCTCAGCTTTAAAGCAGTAATCATCATCCTTTAACTTTTGTAATTCAGAGATGTTTATTCTGTCGGCATTTGAGTTATGAGTTGATAGCTGTATAATACCATCATCACCTTTCTGAATAAAATCCGGATTTAATCTTGTATTCAGAATATCAAGAGATTTGTTTGATAATCTGTTCTCTCTTATCTCATTCAGTATATTTATAAATTTCTTCTCTTTTTGTCTGAATACATGAAATAGCTCGATACCAATAGCATTACACTTTTTATAAACCTTGCTGCTAAAAAAATATGGAGTACTGTAATATCGTTTTATAATATGCTGTTCCTCTCTCTTTACAACGGGTGATAATTGATATATGTCACCAATCATAAGTACCTGAGTTCCCCCGAAAGGAGTATTGTTTCTTTTATATTTTCGTAAAACACTATCAATAGCATCAAGCATATCAGCACGCACCATACTTATCTCATCAATAATAAGCAGATTCATGGTTCTTATAACATCAATCTTACGTTTGTTAAACTTTTTATTAATTAGCTGACTCTCTATAATCTCAGGAACAACAGGACCAAATGGCATTTGAAAAAAGGAGTGTATAGTAACGCCTCCTGCATTTATTGCGGCAACACCTGTAGGAGCTACCACTACTAACCTCTTGTCAGATAACTTTTTTATCCTTTTCAGAAATGTAGTTTTTCCGGTTCCTGCTTTTCCGGTAAGAAAAATATTTCTGTTTGTATGTTCTACAAAACTGTATGCTAATTTCTGTTCCGGATTATCTTCCATTGTTATTATAGTTTATTTCAAACATGAAGTTACTACAAATATAGTTTTCATGCTAACAAAATATATTTATTGATAAAAAAGCCTTTTACTCTGGCTAAGAGTAAAAAAAATTAACTCTGCATATTGTTTATTTGACACGTTGTGAAATAGTTTGTAACTTAATTAATAGTGATAAACTAACTCTATGAATATTATGAAATACAGAACGTTTATAATCTTCTCAGCGCTACTATTTATAATATCTACAGTGAATGCTCAATCAACTATTGATGGAGGAGGAGGATTTGGAGAAACAGAATCAGGATCAGTATATTTTTCTGTTGGGCAGGTTGCATACACAACACTAGAAGACGGAGCAGATAGAGTTATTATTGCAGGAGTTATTCAGCCATTACTTGCGGTAAAGACCAAATTACCTGAATTACCTACAGTAATGTCAGCTTACCCCAATCCGGCACCAGATAATGTTTATGTAAAAATAGAGGATGAGGAGGCAGAAGATATCTATTGCAAACTTACCGATATGTGGGGAAGAGTATATTATAATAGAAAAATAAGAGATAGAGAAACTCTGTTACCAATATCTTGGTTACCTGCCGGAATGTATGTTATAAGAGCTAACTATAAAAGACCAGAATCAGATAAAAGATACCATCAGACAATTACAGTTGTAAAAGAGAGATAAGTTAATCCCAAAATGTCTTGTTGAACATAAACTACAATATGCAATGAAAATGATCATGAGCAAAGGCTTTATTAGTACACAAAGAAGATATTAAAGAGAGTTCCATAAGAGCTTTAAAAATAAATTTAGACAGATGAAGAAATTATATATAATATTAATACTGTTAACAAGCCTGAACCTTTACTCACAGGTGCCTGATAAGATGAGTTATCAGGCGGTAGTGCGTGATAGAGATAACAATTTGGTTGTGAACTCTAATATAGGAATGCGCATATCAGTAGTAAAAGGAACGCCAACCGGATCTGAGATATATTCAGAGGTACAGGTGCCTCAAACCAATGCATCGGGCTTAGTATCAATAGAGATAGGAACCGGAGTGTCATCAAAAAGTTTTAGTGAAATAGATTGGTCATTAGGACCATATTATATTAAAACAGAGATAGATCCTTCAGGAGGAACCAGATATACAATAAAAGCTGTAAGTCAGTTAATGTCTGTACCATACTCAATGCATTCAAAAACCTCCGACTATGCAAAAAAAACAGAAGAGTCCGACCCTTTGTTTGTTAACTCTCCGGCTGCATCGCTCACATTTAATGATGTAACCTCAATAAGCAATAAAAGTGCCTTTGCGTTAGACTATAATAATCTTGTAAACAGACCTGTAACAATTACCCCGGAGCAGATACAGGCTATTAAGGATAACAGTAATAAAGGAGCAATGACCGATGCCGAACGATTTAAATTATCGAAGGTAGAGTTTGGTGCCAATAAGAATGTACAGGCAGATTGGGAAGCAGTTACAGGTGATTCATATATAAAGAATAAACCTTTGATAATTACAGAGACTCAGGCAAATGCAATACGAACAAATAGTTCAAAGAACAGTTACCCTGATAATCATCGTCAGAAACTTGAAGGAGTAGAGGTAGGAGCACAACGCAACGTACAATCAGATTGGAACGCTTCCGGAGGCGATGCCTATATACAGAATAAACCATTTACAATAACTCAGGAGCAGATAAACAGCATAATAGCCAATACAAATAAGGTGTCGTACCCAGATGCAGACAGAAACAAATTGGCAAGGATAGAAACGGGAGCACAGGTAAATGTACAGTCAAACTGGAATGCTACCAGTGGCGATGCCATGATAATAAACAAACCAGTTACCATAACGCCAGAACAGACAACGGCAATATCAAGAAATACATTAAAGAGGAGTTTTAATGATAATTACAAAACAAAACTAGATGGTATATCGGCCGGAGCCAATAAAAATGTAAATGCAAACTGGGCAGCCAACTCAGGTGATGCCGTGATACTAAATAAACCTGTAACAATAACAGCTGAACAGGCAAAAAACATAACCGATGCTAAAACAAAGCTAAACTTAATAGAGGATGGGGCACAGGTAAATGTACAGGCTGATTGGAATGCCACTAGTGGTGATGCATTTATAAATAATAAACCCGATGTAGCTGCAATAGCCACAACAAAAGCTGCTGAGAGGTATACTGATATAGAGAAGACAAAGCTAAACGGAATAGAGGAGGGAGCACAAGTAAATGTAAAGTCAGATTGGAATGCAGCCAGTGGCGATGCTGTTATACTGAATAAACCAACAACAATAACCTCTGCACAGGCAAATGCAATAAATGCCAATACCGCAAAAAAAACATATCCTGATACAGACAAAACAAAATTGGCAGGAATAGAGAGTGGAGCCGATAAGAATGTACAGCCAGACTGGAATGCCACATCAGGTCCGGCTATGATACTTAATAAACCAAGTAACCTTAATGGAGATAACGCACAGAGCGTCTCTTTTATAAATCTCTCAGGAGGAGTATCTAACTATGTGAAAATTACCGGGAGTACAGATTTTTCGTTATATAATAGCTTTTATATAAAATTAAGAACAGCGTCGGGTAGTTATTATACAATAACTCTGGCTTACCTATTCTATAAAATGATATATGGATCAAAAAGTAATGATAATAAGAATACATATAATACAAGGGTATACAGAGTTACAAATGATACAAAGTTTCAGATTTTAAATTTTCCATCTGTCATAAAAGGAAATGTTGGATTTGATCTCTCGTTAATTGTGGATTATGATAGTAAGAGAGTTACATTATTTACCAAAGGGATATCAGAGAATAATAGTTATTATTTGGAAAGTGAAATTAGAGGAACTGTCTCTATTCAGTCAATGAGAGCAAGTAACCCAATAGTTGCTGTATATTTTGTAGATGAGACAAATACCCCAATAGTAATAGACGATATATCATGGGGACTGTATTAAAAAACATAGTAATAGAATTTGTTGAACCGAAGCATGAGAAAGGCTTTACCAGTATACAAAGATGATCTTTATGCGAAGTTCCATCTGATCATAAAAAAGAAAAAATAAACAGATGAAGAAAGTATATATATTATTAATACTTCTGATTAGTGTGAATTTATACTCACAGGTACCCGGTAAGATGAGTTATCAGGCAGTAGTGCGCGATAGTGATGGCAAATTGATTGTAAACTCTAATATAGGAATGCGTATATCGATAGTAAAAGGAACCCCAACCGGATCTGAGATATATACGGAGGTACAGGTGCCTCAAACCAATGCAGCAGGTTTAGTATCAATAGAGATAGGAACCGGAGTATCAGCAAAAAACTTTAGCAATATAGATTGGTCGTCCGGACCATATTACATAAAGATAGAGATTGATCCTTCTGGAGGAACACGATACATAATTAAAACTGTAAGTCAGGTAATGTCTGTGCCATACGCAATGCATTCAAAAACCTCAGGCTATGCAAAAAAAGCAGATGAGTCCGACCCTCTGTTTGTTAACTCTCCGGCAGCATCGCTTACCTTTGATGATGTAACCTCAATAAGCAATAAAAGTGTTTTTGCATTAGATTATAATAACCTTGTAAACAAACCTGTGACAATTACCTCTGAGCAGGCACAGGCTATAGAGGATAATAGCAATAAAGGAGCAATGACCGATGCTGAGCGATTTAAATTATCGAAGGTAGAGTTTGGAGCCAATAATAATGTACAGGCCGACTGGCAGGCAGTTACAGGCGACTCGTATATAAAGAACAAACCTCTGACAATAACTGAGGAGCAGGCAAATGCAATACGAACAAATAGTTCAAAAAACAGTTACTTTAATGATCATCGTCAGAAACTTGAAGGAGTAGAGGTGGGAGCACAACGCAATGTGCAGTCAGACTGGAATGCTACCTCAGGCGATGCCTATATACAGAATAAACCATTTACAATAACGCAGGAACAGATAAACAGTATAATAGCCAACACAAATAAGGTATCGTATCCTGATGCAGACAGAAACAAATTGGCAGGATTAGAGACAGGGGCAAACAGAAATGTACAGTCAAACTGGAATGCCACCTCAGGAGATGCTATGATAATAAACAAACCTGTAACCATAACCCCTGAGCAATCAACAGCAATATCAAGAAATACTTTAAAGAGGAGTTTCAATGATAATTACAAAACAAAACTTGATGGTATATCAGCCGGAGCCAATAAGAATGTAAAAGCAAACTGGGCAGCAAACTCTGGTGATGCAGCTATACTGAATAAACCAACAACAATTAGTGCTGCGCAGGCAAAAGACATAACCGATGCTAAAACAAAACTTGCCGGAATAGAGGAGGGAGCACAGGTAAATGTACAAGCCGATTGGAATGCTACCTCAGGTGATGCTTTTATAAGTAATAAACCTGATGTAGCGGCAATAGCCATTACAAAAGCAGAAGAGAGGTTTACCGAATCAGAGAAGACAAAGCTAAATGTAATAGAGGCAGGAGCACAAGTAAATGTAAAGTCAGATTGGAATGCTGGCAGTGGCGATGCTGAAATATTGAATAAACCAACAACAATAACCTCTGCACAGGCAAATGCAATAGATGCCAATACAGCAAAGAAAACGTATCCTGATGCAGACAAAACAAAGCTTGCCGGAATAGAGAGTGGTGCCAATAAGAACGTACAAGCAGATTGGAATGCTACCTCAGGTGATGCTATGATACTTAATAAACCGGATAATATTAATGGAGGAAAGGCAAAGAGCGTTTCTGTCATAGGTTTTTCGGGTGGTAGTATACCTCGCAATTTAATGATTAATGGTAGTTTGAATTATGCGAATGGTAAAACCAGAATTTATGTGAGGTTAAAAACAGCAACAAACAGTTATTTTACCATAACGCTAAGTTATCTGTTTTATAAAATGATAAATGGTTATAAAAATAATGTAAATAATATAACTACGTATGAACCATATGTGTATAAAGTTGCAAATGATACAGATTTTCCAATTTTGAATTTCCCATCTGAAATAAAAGGAGATGTGGGGTTTGAACTGTCATTTATTACTGATTATGATAAAAAACGAATTACAGTGTTTACGAAAGGGGTAACATATAATGACAGTTTTTACATGGAAAGTGAGGTGAGAGGGAGTGTTACAATAGAATCAATGAGTAACAGTAATCCTATTGTAGCTATTGAATTTATTGATAATGCAAATACCCCTGTAACTATTAAGAATGTATCATGGGGATTACATTAGCAGATATTATATGAAACGAAGCATGAAAAAGAATTTTCACACACACGAGAATGATTATTATGCGGAGTTCCATCTGGCAAATGAAAAAACAATTATAAACAGATGAAACGAAGCATGAGAATGGTCATTCAAACATGCGTGAATGATTGTAATGCGAATACTTTTAACAAATAAAAACAAATTAATATAAGTATAGCCGATTATAGTTGAATATAAACTACAACATGCAATGAAAAAATTATACATAATATTAATACTCTTGGTAAGTGTGAATCTCTACTCACAGGTACCGGATAAAATGAGTTATCAGGCAGTAGTGCGCGATAGTGATGATAGACTTGTTGTGAACTCTAATATAGGGATACGTATATCAATAGTAAAAGGAACCCCAACCGGGTCGGAGATATATACAGAGGTACAGGTTCCTCAAACCAATGCAGCAGGTTTAGTATCAATAGAGATAGGAACCGGAGTATCAGCAAAAAACTTTAGTGAAATAGATTGGTCGTCCGGACCATATTATATTAAAACAGAGATAGACCCTTCAGGAGGAACCAGATATACGATTAAAGCAGTAAGTCAATTGTTATCCGTGCCTTACTCAATGCACTCAAAAACCTCTGACTATGCAAAAAAAACAGAAGAGTCAGATCCGTTGTTTATCAACTCTCCTGCAGCATCGCTTACCTTTAATGATGTAACCTCAATAAGCAATAAAAGTGCCTTTGCATTAGACTATAATAATCTTGTAAACAGACCTGTGACAATTACACCAGAGCAGACACAGGCTATAGAGGACAATAGCAATAAAGGAGCAATGACTGATGCCGAACGATTTAAACTATCGAAGGTAGAGTTTGGTGCCAATAAAAATGTACAGGCCGATTGGCAGGCAGTTACAGGCGACTCATATATAAAAAACAAACCTCAGACAATAACCGAAGAGCAGGCAAATGCAATACGAACAAATAGTTCAAAGAACAGTTACCCTGATAATCATCGTCAGAAACTTGAAGGAGTAGAGGTGGGAGCACAGCGTAATGTGCAGTTAGACTGGAATGCAACAAATGGCGATTCCTATATACAGAATAAACCATTTACAATAACGCAGGAACAGATAAACAGTATAATAGCCAACACAAATAAGGTATCGTATCCTGATGCAGACAGAAACAAATTGGCAGGAATAGAGACGGGATCACAGCGTAATGTACAGACAAACTGGAATGCTACCAGTGGCGATGCCATGATAATAAACAAACCTGTAACCATAAGCCCTGAGCAGGCAACAGCAATATCAAGAAATACATTAAAGAGGAGTTTTAACGATAATTATAAGACCAAGTTAGATGGAATAGAAGCTGGTGCCAATAAGAATGTGAAAGCCAATTGGGCAGCCAACTCCGGCGATGCCGAAATATTGAATAAACCACCAACAATAACAGCAGAGCAGGCGAAAAACATAACTGATGGTAAAACAAAACTATCAGGAATAGAGGAGAGGGCACAGGTAAATGTACAAGCTGATTGGAATGCCACTAATGGTGATGCATTTATAAACAATAAACCCGATGTAGTGGCAATAGCCACAACAAAAGCTGCAGAGAGGTTTACCAATGCAGAGAAGACAAAACTTGAAGGAATAGAGACCGGAGCTAATAAGAATGTAAATGCAAACTGGGCAGCCAACTCTGGTGATGCTGAAATATTGAATAAACCAACAACAATAACCACAGCACAGGCAAATGCGATAAATGCCAATACAACAAAAAAGACATATCCTGATGCCGACAAAATAAAGTTAGCAGGTATTCAGGCAGGAGCAGAGGCTAATATACAGCCAGATTGGAATGCCACATCAGGTCCGGCTATGATACTGAATAAACCAGATAATACCAATGGCGGAAAAGCAAAGAGTATTTCGGTTTTAGGCTTCAATGAAGGAACTATACCTTACTCTATAAAGATTGCCGGAAGTACAACTTATACAAGAAATAGTAGTAGTTTAGAGATAAAGTTGAAGACAGCATCAAATAGTTATCATACAATAAATCTGTCTTATCTCTTCTCTAAAATGATATATGGAGCAAAAAGTGATTATACTAATGTTAACACTTATGCTACAGAAACTAAAAGAAGAACAGGTGATACAAAGTTTGAGTTCCTGTACTTCCCATCGGGTATAAGAGGTCATATTGGATTTGAACTATCTGTGATTACTGATTATGATAATAAACAGGTTACTATATTTGCCAAAGGAATATCGGAGAGTAATGATTTTTATATGGAGAGTGAAATGAGAGGTTATATTGATATATCATCTATAAGTGTAAGCAATCCAATTGCAGCAATTGAATTTGTTGATCAGAATGGTTTTCCTGTGACAATTAATAATATATCATGGGTAGCGTATTAGTGTAATTAATTTGCAAATTTAAACTGTTTGAGAGAGTTTATCTTTCTATTATCTGACGCATTGTTTATCAGGAACCCACACATACCCGTTACGGGCATTGCCAAAGCTGTGCCCGCTATATTTTAATGCATACAGAGCAGCTGTATACAGACATATTATAGAGTCCAGAGCATCCTCTTTTGATTTTAGTTGCTGACCTTTAAGTGTGTTAACTATATCCGGGTTAAGATATAACTCTTTTTGGTGTTCTGGTATAACCAGCTCTAGAATGTTAGAGTTGCATAACCTAAGAATATGTTCCTGAAGAATCTTTTGTCCGTTGCGTTTTTCTGATACTGAGCCTTTTTTGTACAGAAGTCTTTTGTCTAATCCAAAAATCTCAATAATAGATGCATGAGGATAACACTCTATTTGCCATTTTTTACCAAATACATAGTTAAAGCCTTCTGACAACAGTAGTTGCGATAGTTTTACACTAAAAGCATCGGGATATAACCTCTGATTTGTAGGGTGGCATCCAGCCCATTTAGATCGGTATACCTTATTTAGTTCTGTTTCGCACTCCCTGAAACCTGTTTTGTTATTTATAATTAACGATGCATCAATAGCAATACCCTCTATATATCTGTTCTCTTTTATTGTGTTAAAAATATTATCTAGTCCTGTAACAGCACCATATATATTATCAAGTCTAAGCTTTTTACCATTTAACTCACCAACTGCAATAGCCGATGGGTTCTTCTCACCATTCCATGCAAGATCAACACCCGCTAACCACATATCTCTAATCTTTACTTATGGGTTTAAAGATATCAATAGTTATTATCTTATCTTTATAATAGGTAAAACCAATACCTTTTTTGTAGAAGATATGGTAAGAATACTCTATGCTATCATTTGATGTATCTATAACTTCATCCGGAACGCTGTATATCCCTCTGTTTTCTGATAGTTTTGTTTTAAAACCAACAGACATATCATCTTTTATCCTGAAATTTTTGCACCAGCTCCATTTATATGGTTTATAAGATAATCTGATGTATATAACTTTGCCGTTCTTCGTAAACAGTGAAAAAACCGGAGCAGGAGTGTATGATGCTCCCCAACTGTAGTAATATGCTGTATCAAAGTCAAGTTTTAGTTCAGGAATAGTATCTGTATTATAACCAAACTCATCAAACCACAATTTTGTCTCTTCGTATGTTCTTATATGGTCAGGTTCACCAATATTGATAAGAATATCAGTTATATTAATACCTATATACAGATTTTTTACACCAAATCCTGGTTTAATAGAATAATCATCATCTTGTCCGAATATAGGAGATAGTACAAATATTAATATAGTCAATAAGTTCAACTTTATTTTCATTGATAAATTATATTTAAGTGATCTGTTAAATCTAATGTTTTGTAAAGTTATACATTTAAATTCCGAATTGATATAAATCAGATTGTGTATATCAGAAACTGATAAAACATGGCTGTAAATGTACCATCTGATAGTCTTACTCTTTTTAACATTTGATAAGTGTATGTTTTGTGAATTGTAATTTAATTTGCATAGATTTATTTAGAGAATATAAATATTAAATAAAGAGTACAATGGCTACAATAAAATGTGGAGAATGCCCGCTGCGCAAGAAATATGATGAGAAACCAAAATCGTTAGCAGGACGTTTTTGGCGATGGCATATAAAGTTCTGTCCTAAATGGAAAATCTATCTTAAATCGTTGAATAGCGAACAGAAGGAGTTGATTGCTGAAAAGTATAATATAAAGACGAACTATTAAAGATTAAGAAAGAGTATTGAGTGGTTCGTTCCTATGCCTCAAATCAAGAATAATTGTCTGTGAAGTAAGGTCGTATTAGTTAGAGTAAAGGTCTGGTAATCTTAATTATCAGACCTTTTTTATGTTGTTAAATAGTGGTCTGACTAAACAGTTAAAGTATAGTGGTTTTTATTAAAAAATATGCTGGTAGTTATATATTCATACTATGATTAACCAAAACCGTTTTGGTGTTTGTTATATTAAATGGTGCCGTTTATACATTGAAACGGAAAATATTCAGAGTATAATTTAGGGCTAAGTTGTAGTTTATTAATGTAATATCAGTCTGATTATGTTTTTTTGAGTATAGTGATATTACCGTATTTTACTGTTAAAATATCTTTAATAAGGGTATATGGAACTATACACTATTGTGTATTGTATTCTTGTTTTATATATTTACAATGAAACGGAACAAATATGATTAAGTTGATTAAATCACCAGAATACAAAAGCCGAGATAATACAATTATTCTGTATAATTCAATATTGATAAATCAATTAAAAGAGCATAAGATATTCTCTTTTGCTGTAAATCAGACTATTTATAAACTAATTAATCATAAATTTTTAAATAAGATGTTCCATGAATTTGTTTATGGAACAGTAATAAAATCAAAATAATCATGAGTATAATTAACGAATCAAATCAGGTGCTTGATATCTATACCGGTAAAGTGGGGGAGCAATATGAAAAATTGTCAACAAAGTTTTTTGCAGACTGGAAGGGAAAAGCAATTGAAGAATCATCGTTAAAAAAAGGCGACAGAGTATTGGTGTTTTGTTGCGGAACAGGTCTTGACTTTCCTTATATTTTAGAAAAAATAGGTTCTGAGGGATATATTCTAGGTGTCGATTTCTCTGAAATAATGCTGGATCAGGCAAGAAATAACATAGACAAAAATAGCTGGAATAATGTTGAGGTTATAGGTGCCGATATTACCAAATATAGACTATATAATGATATAAAATTTGATGCCGGAGTCTGTACGCTTGGCATGTCTGTAATACCAAAAGCAATGAGTGCTTATGAAAATCTTTTGTCAAACATCAGATCAGATGGTGAGATTATAATTAGCGATATGCAATTGGCTAAAGGATGGAAATCAGTGTTTAATCCATTAACAGTTTATATATCAAAAAAATATGGTGGAACATATAAACGACATAAAAATAGTACAGATATATCGTTAGCTATGATTCAGAATCTGAAAGATGTTAAAAAAGAGACGTTTCTGCTTGACTCATACTTCTACTGTTTAGGAAAAAAGAACTGAGATTCAATAGTTGTTATGTAGTAAAACAATTTTTATAATAATGAACAAAAATATAGCGATAATATCGGGTGGTTACTCATCAGAATATGAAGTATCAATAAAAAGTGGCAAACAGATAGCAGGTTGGCTTAAATCTAAGGATTATGATATATATCAGATTATTATAGATAAAGATGAGTGGTACTTGTTGACGGATAGCACAAAAAAATATAACGTTAATAAGGAAGATTTTACAGTTACAATAAATAGAGAAAGAGTCAGTTTTCATTGCGCTCTGATTACAATACACGGAGATCCGGGAGAGAATGGAGTATTGCAATCTTATTTTGAATTAATGGGTATTCCTTATACCACATGTGGTGTTTTGGCATCATCTTTAACATCTGATAAATATAAATGCAATAAGTTTCTTAAATCGTTTGATATTAATGTCTCTGATTCAATCCTTATTCTTGATAAGAACAATATACCAACAGAGAGAATAATATCAGAGATAGGGTTCCCGTGTTTTGTAAAGCCAAATACATCCGGGTGTAGTTTTGGTGTATCAAAAGTTAATAAAGCCGAAGATATATATCCTGCCATTCAAATGGCTTTTACAGAAAGTGATACAGTTATTGTAGAGAAGTGTTTAGTAGGAACAGAGGTAACATGTGGAATACTTAAAACATCTGAGAAAGAGTTAATCCTTCCGGTTACAGAGATTGTTACTGATAGAGATTTTTTTGATAATGAAGCAAAATTTATAGACTCAAAAACACAAGAGATTACACCGGCCAGAATATCAGATAAAGTTAAACGGGCATGTGATGAAACTACATCAAAAATTTACGATTTAATAGGCTGTAAGGGTGTTATTCGTATAGACTATATTATTCAGGGTGATATACCGTATTTGTTAGAAGTAAATACAACACCAGGAATGAGTGAGAAGAGTGTTGTACCTCAGCAAGTAACTGAGTTAGGAATGCCATTGGGCGATTTTTTTGAGGAGATAATTGAGGAATCAATGCAGTAAAATAGTTGTTAACGAGATAATAGAGCTTCAACAATATCTATAAACTAAATATTAAGAATGAGTATGAAAGAAAATTTTGATTTAAGACATGAACCAATATTAAATAAAGAGTTTGTGTTTCAGCCACAGGACAACAACAAGTATTCGGAAGGGCTATTATTAACCGGATCTAACTCCTTTATTGGGATTCATCTTCTGCACAGATTAATTAAGGAGTGGAGTGGTTCTATCTATTGCCTTATACGTGCAGAGTCGGTAGAACATGGAATCTCAAGGTTACAGGAGAGTTGTAAGTTATGGGGACTTAATCCTGTTGATACATCTACTATTATAGTAATTCCGGGAGATTTTAGTAAAAGTAACTGGGGGTTAGATAACGAAAGTTATACAAGGCTGAAACATAATACAGGTACTGTAGTTCATATGGCGTTAAAAGCCAGATACAATTTACCATATAGTTATTATCAGGAGAACTGGTTACACGATCTTGAGAATATGATTAATTACTGTGGAGATGAGGACTACCCTAAACGTTTGCATTATCCTTGTTCATATAACAGCCATTTCTACAACTGCGATGATGATTTTAAAAGACAGGATTCCTGTGCATGGTATTCTGGTTATTCAGGGTTTAAGTGGATTGCAGAAATAATTCTACGAAAAGCATATGGAGGGAACCTTCAGGGATGCATTTATGATATTCCGCTTGTGTTAGGTGGAGAGCAGAATAATAAATGCCCTGTACAATACTCGCTATGGCATGTAATAGATATGTTTATAAATTCCGGAAGAGTTAATGAGTTTTGCTTTAAGGTAATTGGAGTTGATAAATTGGCAGAGATTATATGCACAAATATAATGAACGAGACAGAAGGGCGTGGAGCTAAACTGATAAGACCGGTTTGTGAGGAGAAGGTAACACATGAACATTTAATTGACGTTCTAAGACAAGACTATGATATTACAGTAGGATCGGGAGAAGAGATTATTAACTTGTTAGAGAATAAACGTCTGGCATCATTTATGTTTCCAAAAGATTTTACTGAGATAATTGTTAAGGCTCATTCAGTTCCTCAGATACTGCCAATAGGGTTTGATAAAAACAAGTTACCTGATGGTGTAGAGGTATTTAAGAATAACTTAAATGAGTATCTGAAATTTAAGTATGCAGATGTTGTTGAAGGTTAATAGATAACTGCTTAAGGTGTAACAGTCAGAGTGAAAGTCTGGCTGTTGCATTATATATAATGGTTCCATGAATAATGGAATCTAAACCCGTTTTAACAATGAGGAATCATTTCCAAGTACCAGATGTGCCAGTCTAATATCACCATCAATATAATTTTTTATATTAATTGTTATATTTTAATAACATGTAGTTAAGCTATATTTTGCATTATAAATGCCATTCATATAAAACTAGCGTTACTCATAAACTCAGAGCAGCCATTCATTTTATATTATTAAAAGAGATTACCTATTTTTTTATATTGTGCAAGTAAACACTCTTCAGTTTATATAATTATTGTAATTATAGTAGATAAAATGAGCATTGATATAGAATTTTTTTATAAGCAGAAACCATTAAAATATAGTGGATCTATGTGGAGTTTAAAGAGCAAACTTAAACGTATAAAATTTATCTACTTATATATATCTGGTCTGCTTATACTATTTGGATGTAACTCAGAACAGAAACACGTAGATGATAGTTTTCAAAATCGTGTAGAACCAATATTAAATGGAGAGGTGTATCCGGTACTATTTCCTTTTGAAACAGATAAATGCGAAGGTTATGAGTTACTTATTAGTTCAAGTATTTCGTTAAAAGATACCTTATACGGAACCCTTACATTACTAGATTCTTTAGGTATAAAAATGCCATTTTATATTGATGGTGGTAGTTGGAATAATAATATAGGTATAAGTAACAAAGAGATTGCAATATATCCAAAACCTGTAGCCTTCTCGGTTTGGTATATTATAATGAAAAATAGAGAAAAACTACACCGGATAAATCTTTTAACTAAAGATGGCAAAGAGATTATATTATATGAAAAAGGAGATAGTTTGGGTGTAAGAAAACTATCATCAATACTATTATCGGAATAGTTATATTATTAAAAGGCAGTTTTAATGAAAATGAATAGTATAAAGTTTAGGATGTTCATATCTATCATGATACTTGGGTTGTTTGTGATATTAAGTGGATGTTATAAAGAGTATGATGATATATCTGTAAAACCAATATTACTATTCAGAGTTTTAAATAGTAATGGGGAGACTCAACGGGGTGGCATTATTAATATATATATGACTAAAGACGATTTTCTTACAAAAAGAAATAGTTTCCGTAGCAGAAGTAAGGATAAAAATGGAGTTTGTATGTTAAAAGATCTGGAAGAGATAGCATACTATTTCTCAATAGAGAAAGGTAACCTGAATAATTTTAACGATAAAATACGTCTTAAAACAAGACTCTATTATAACGAAGAGCGAAAGGTAGAGTGTGTGATTAAATAACCTGATTGTTAAAGGATATTGGTTATGAAACTCTTTGCATAGTGAGGTATACCAGAAAGTGCAAGGAGTTTTATATGTAAAAAAAATATAATGAATAAAATTAAGTATTTGAAGAAAGCAAATGATGATGTTATCTCATTTTGCTCGTGTAACGATGGATTAATAAGTTATCCTGCTCAGGCAGATTGTCCGTGGTGTGGTTGTGGTTGGCTTTTTACCTGTAAATCTTGCAGAAAGCCATTTACATTTGCAGAGTGTATAGAGGTAGAATCTACATATGAGAAGATTGCTAAGGATGACCTGACAAATCTTTTGAGAAGAGATATTAGCGAAGAGGAGATTGCTGAGTGGGTAAAAGAGATGAAGGAGATTCTGACTAATGCAGAAGTAGGGAAAACTTACATAATAATGGACGGAAAGCTGATTGATAAAGATCAGAGTGG
Organism: Bacteroidales bacterium; assembly: GCA_025210735.1. GTDB lineage: Bacteria > Bacteroidota > Bacteroidia > Bacteroidales > UBA6680 > UBA6680. The sequence continues at coordinate 26,071 of JAOARD010000074.1, read as the reverse complement.
GATTAAATTTGAAGGTTGGTTTGCTAAACATGATCTGGGTAAATTACCGCAGATTGAAGCTGTTAAAAATCCGGAGATTATACATGAGAAGCTAACTAATGAGAGTTACTGGAGAGATAATGAAACTGAACGTACAGATAGGTTTGGGATAAGAATATTACGGAGATAACAGAGGTGTATAATTTGATCTCAATATAACTTAATTGAATGCTATTATTAATGAGATTAGTAAAAAGAAAAATATAGCCATATGCGGAACTGGAAACAACTAACGGCGCCAATACCAAATATAGAACTACCTGCCTGGTTTATCAGAAGTTCAAAAGATCAGAAAGTGTATGTTTTTTCTCTTTTAAGAGATACTCTTTATAAGTATAATGCCGGAACCTTTACAGTAGTTTATGATAATCTGGATATATATGATTCATATATAACTGCTTGTGAGTGTTATTGGGATACAAATACAGATTGTTTAACAATAGCAATAATTAAAGGGTATAGCAATAGTGCTGTAGAACTTTACAGATTGCAAGACGGAAAGTTTAATAAGATAGAACTGGAATCTGGTGATACTTCATCTGCGAGTGACTGTTTAGTTTGGGACAGTAATCTTAATCAGCTTGTACATGTTAAAAGAATGAAAGGTGAATATGAGCAAGCTGTAGGAGCCAGATTATTAAATGGTGTTATTTGGCATAACGCTCAGATTAAAGAGCACTTTAATACTCAATATTTGTCGGCAGGATTTGATGAATATAGAAAAATGGTAGTAGTTGTTGATGCTGATGGTCGGTGCGCTGGATTGGACGGCCAGGATTGGATAGATCTTCCGAAACATCCTACTGGTTCATGCTCTCCATCGCATTTTATAACCTCTCCAACATCCGGCAGACTTACAATGATGCATAGAGAACGCACTACCTCTCAAAAAACAATAATGTATGAACTGGACGAAACTAAATGGAACAAAATTAATACCGGAGATATAGTTCTTGGTGATGGGCTGGACTGCAACCATGGTTTAATATTCCCTAATGACGGGCACTCTATGTTTATTAGATGTCATTTTGCAAGTAACAGATTAAACTATCAGTTCACAAAGTTTGACGGAACAGAGATTACCCCTTACGGACCAATAATACCACCTTCAAGTGGTTTTTTAACAGCGCAAGGAAGAGTATTTACTCATGGAATGATATCTGCTTTTAGTGATGACTGGTCTATAGCTATGGCTGAATTCATAAATGGCAAATGGGTTGAGGTTCCTGTATTTGACAAAGGAGTTATGGGCGTTTGTATTGATGCCGATAACACTCTTTTATTACAGAGAGATGGTTCTGTATATACACTTCAGGAAGAGAACTGGGCAGAGATTAGCAAGGGTGATGTTGAGTTTATTCCACGTATTGGAGCCGCTGTTGCCTGGGATAGCCACGATAAGTGTATGTATGTAACAAGTGGCGAACCATTATCGAGAGGTAGATTTCTTACAGATCTGTTTAAGTTTTCTGCTAAAGAGGGATGGGTGAAATTATCTCCTAAGGGTAAAAAGCCTGCGTTTCGTGAATCTATAATGGAATGGGACAGAGAAAGAAAAAGACTTGTTTTGGTTGGAGGTAAACAAAAGTCGTACAAAGAGAATGAAAATGTATATGAGTGGGATGGTAAGAGTTGGAAGAACTACTCTACAAGCTATTTTATATCAGACATTGGGTCTCTGACTTTTGATCCTAAAATAGGTAAGATAATTGCTTGTAGTCTTTGGGATGTTGCAGTTTATCACGGTGAGGGGCGTTTTGAAACAATACTACAACTAAACCGAGCGGGAGAGTTAAGTTATGATGCATCATCGCAAACATTGTTTTGTCTTAACGATGGTTTGTCAAGTATGTATATAGGTGATATTCTTAGTGATCTGCCTGAATTTAAACCGAAAACAAAGACAGATAAGACAACAAAAGATACAATAAAAGAAGAGACAGAACCAAATAGATACTTAAGGTTTACTGAAGATGGAGCTGATAAGTTCTGGATTGCAGAGCGCAAAGATAACTCATATGAACTACATTGGGGTAAACGTGGTACAAAAGGACAGAGGAGAAGTTATAGCTGCGATACAGAAGAGAAAGCTATAAAAGAGTTTAATAAAAAAGTTCTGGCTAAAATAGATAAAGGTTATTGGGATGCACCAGAAGGAAAAGACGCATCTGTTCTGCCAGGAAAAAAAACATATCATTGGATATTAGGTGGTAAAGGCAATGATTTTGTTGGAGGTAAATTACCACAGCAGGCTACTCCTACATGTAGTTGTGGAGAGGAGATGATACATGTAATTACTACAGATGTAGTTGATCATTTGAAACTAAACAAATCAGTATCGGCATATATGTGTCCAAATCCTGATGGCGATTGCGAAACATGGGAGGCTTTTTCAGATGCAAACAGAGTTATATTAAACAGTGAGTATAGCAAAGATATTAAGAAGAGATGGTTAGAGGATGGCAGCGAAGATAACGATGTTGAATATGAACTTATACCAAATACTCTGAGTTATACAGAAAAGTTTGAGACAGACCCAACCAGCGAAGATGCTGAAGATTTAGATATACATGATAAATGTGGAGGTTACCCTACATGGTATCAGGGCAATCAGACACCCGTTTGTCCTGAGTGTAATAAGAAAATGACATTTGTTGCACAGTTTTCGGAGTTTGATGAGGAGCTAAATTTAGGTGGAGATGGTGTTGCCTATATATTTGTATGCGAAGATGAACATGAAGGAGCTATTCTTTGGCAGTGTGGTTAGTTTAATTATTTATCTTAGCCAGATATTTGGAGGCATTTATATTGAGGAATACAATACTATTTCATGTAACAGTAAAAGAGGCTACTGTGTTGATTCTGAGATACTTGTGAATTAAATACATTCGGAACTCAGTGATAGTTCATGTACTTTTGTAATTCATTCATATGGAGCATATATACCGCCGTTAATTACAAAAGAGCGTTTAGAAAAAGAGTTGTCTTGTTATATTGGGAACAATGTTTGGGAACGAATAAAGATACAACGGGATTTAAGTAAATCTTTTGAAAATAGAATTAGAATAGCAGATAATCAAGTATCAATTACTGAGTTTAATTTGTTTGTAGAGCAATCTAAAAATAACAATACTGCATATTGGGATCAATTAGTTGAAAAATATAGATGCATATCTGGGATCTCTATTCCTGTTTTTCAGAAAATTACGACTATGCTTTAGTATACGAATACACAATGTATGGACCTACTAATGGAGTAGGATCAATCAGAATTTACCAAAAGGAAAACAGGAGATGGGTATTGGTAAAAACACTTAATGAATGGATTAGTTAACATCTTTATTGATCATAACTTATAGTAACTCTTCTTAAATAACATATACACACACTAATATTAATGTATGTATATGTTATTTGTATGTTTTATGGCTTTGATTATATAATTGATATATTTGCGCGTAAAATATAAAACAGATATTACAGATAATTGAAATAGTGTTATTGTTTGCTGTTATTCAGTTTCAATATTGGGTTTTATATATAAATTGGAATTATTTAACAGACTGTTTATGGAAGTGATAAAGTGTAGGAAGAGTTTTTTGAGGTTTTATTTAGTCTTGTTTTTTGCCGTAGGGTTCTTTTTGGCATTAGGGTCTTTTATGTTGAAGATTTACTTAAGTGAATATATTGGCGGACTAAAAGGAATATTATTTCTATTGTTTGTCTTTTTATTATTTTTTCTAAGCATATATACACCATGGATTTATTTTAAAAGAGTATATACAATTAGCCTTAATGATAAAGTAATTAAGCTAAAATCTGCGTTTGATTATTTTGAGCTGACATGGGATGAGGTTGAAAATGTAAGAATTACCGGTAAAGTACGTTTCAGATATATACTGCCTTATTCAATGGAAGGGGTGGTAATAAAAACTAAGAACAGGGATGTTGTCCTTTATGATATGTTTCTTGTAAAACCTCATCTGATAAAATATGCTCTGTATACATTCTATAATACAAAGAAGTTTCCTGATAATTTTAATGATAAACCTGTAAAAAGTAGTGAAGTTAGGTTCGAGAAATTTAATATTTTTAAAGGAAGTGCTATCTTTAGTTTTAGAGGGATAATAACCTGGGGATCAGTATTGTTCTTTTTTGCTGTTTCTTTGATAAGTAAAACAAAATCAGGTAAAATTTGGATTGCTTTTATGATAGTTAGTTCACTATGGCTTCTGTTAAATACGATATTTGTACATTATTTTGGACTATCAGATAAATATCTTGTTATCAGGAATCATTTTAATCCGTTAAAGAATAGGGTATATAGGCTGGATGAGATTCATGAAGTAGTTTATGAAACAAGAGAAAAGTGGCCAAATTGTCTGAGAGTTATAACAAAAAAGTATCATTCAAAGTTATATGGCGCAGGAACGTTAAATGATAAGACTTGGTTAGAAATGAAGGAACTATTTGAGTCAAATCAGATTAAAGTCAGGAATGAATGTATATATTCAGAGATAAAAAGTCATAATAATTGATGAAATTCAAATTCAGGGATTGATATTTATTTGTTAATATTACAATTTGATTAGTACTAATGTCTTATGTATTTGGTGTTATTCTTGCATACCTGAGTAAGGCAAATCACGAATTAAGGTTGTATATTTGAAAGAAAAAATGGTTGCTCTAATATTATATCTATTCTTAGCTCTGTTTACTTCGTTTCTATGCTCAATAATGGAGTCGGTACTTCTCTCCACACCACAATCGTTCCTTTTTGTTAAGAGAGAAGAGGGCTTTAACTGGGCAAAACGGTTTATAAATTTAAAAGAGAATATAGATAAACCACTATCTGCTATATTATCACTTAATACGGTTGCTCATACTATTGGTGCAGCGGGTGTTGGTGCACAGGCAATAAAGGTTTTTGGAGAGGCATCGTTCGGAATAGTTTCGGCAATACTAACAGTTTTAATTCTTGTAATAACTGAGATTATACCAAAAACAATTGGGGCAAGATATTGGAGAAACCTTTCAAAGGTATCGTTTTATGTAATTAAAGCTATGATAGTTATTACATATCCACTTGTAGTTATGTCGGCTTTTATTACACGTATATTCTCTAAAGGTGGTAATCAGCAATCTACCAGCAGAGAGGAGATAGCTGCACTGGCCAGTATTGGTGCTAATGAAGGACTGTTTTCTGATAAAGAGAACAGAGTTATTCAGAATATACTTAAGCTTAAAAATGTTAAAGCAACAGATGTAATGACTCCCAGAGTTGTTGTGGCAGTAGCCAATGAGAATATGCAGCTTAATGAGTTTCTTACAAATAAAAATTACCTGAACTATTCAAGAATACCTGTATTTTCTAATGATGACGAAAATATAACCGGATATGTTCTCAGACAGCAGGTATTTGAGAATCTGGCAGAGGACAGACACGAACTATCTTTAAAAGATATTAAGCGCGATATAATGGTATTCTCAGATACCACAGTGTTGTATGTGTTATGGGAGCGTCTGTTAGAGAATAGAGAACATATTGCTCTTATTGTTGATGAGTATGGAGGATTAGCCGGAATAGTAACACTTGAAGATGTTATAGAGACACTGTTAGGACTTGAGATTGTTGATGAGAATGATACCGTAACAGATATGCGTGAGTATGCACGGGAACGATGGGAATCCAGAAAAGTAAAATACGATATAATTGAGAAGACTTATCGTAAAGGTAATTAAAAAGGATTTATCACTTACTAGACGATTTGTAGATGTAAATTTCATCTCACAAATGAAAAAAGAACTATAGAATAAATGCAATTAATAACTACTATTGAGATAGATCCCTGGGACTATTGCAAAAGAGAATATGAACCTCCTGAAGTGTTACGAGAAGAGAATCCTAAGGAGAGTAGTGTGTTTTGGTATAAATGTATTTCGGATAGTAATCTTCAGAATTTAAAACCAGTTGAACCGGGATCTTATTTAGTTGATGTAGATGATATTAAAGATCGGGAGCTTAAGATTATACTTGAAAAGGAGTTATATGATATTGACTTATCTGACTATAAGGAGTATGTTGGCGAGATAATTGGTGGAGTAGTAGTTAAGAATAATAACAGAGTTATAATAGAACCTTCATGTTGTGGTGGTTTATCAGATATAAAGAGTTGGGAAGAGATAAGAAATATTCAACAGAATATATGGACACAGTTGTGGATTGGACACCCATGGTTGTTCTACAAAAAAAATAATGGTAATATTCTATTCTCAGATTATACAGATTATAATTTGGATGATTTTAAAGATATATCAGCTAAACATATACTGCCAGAACATATTTTGTTAGATGAGATTAAAACTATCAGGATATGTATAGATAGGTTTGAAAAACAAATATCAAAAGTATTAAAGGAGATGAGTATTGATAACGCTAATAGATTGCTAAATTAATGGTAGGAAACAGATGATAATAAATTATAAAAATAACCTTAGACTTATAGCGTGTATTGCTTTTTTCATTCTAATGAATATCAATGGTCGTAGCCAGAGTATAGATACTGTATATTTTACATATGTATCTGTTCAGAGTTATGAAATTAGCCATTCAAGTATAAAAAAAGAGATTAATCCCGATGCAAAAGCATACCAGGGTAGTTACCATTTTGGAGAATCTGAAGGTGAATCTCAGTTGGAGATATTACACAGCAATGGTAAGTTATATGCACGAACAGTTTATAGTGAGTGGCGACAGAATGGTTGGGTAGGAGTTATTGAGAGGTTACCAATTGTATACTCAAAAGGAGCAGTCTGGGTTGATGAGTATTTGTACACGTTATACAAGTGTGTTAAAACAGCTCCATATACATTAGATAAAGGAACAAAAGGGCTGGTATCATTTGTTATAGTTGATAATGTTGATGAAAACACAGTAAAACAGGAGGAGCAATTTAACCCTGATACAAAAGGTCTGAAAAAGGCTCCTGGAACATATCCTGAAACAAGCTTTGTGAAACTCTCTGATAATGATCTGAAGAGCTACTCAAAATCAGAATTAAAGATAATGAGAAACGAGATATTTGCTCGTCACGGATATATCTTTAAAAAGGGCGGCGAGATGGATAACTACTTCTCAAGACTAAATTGGTATAAGTCTGTTACAAAAAAAGTATCAGTAAATCTGAGTGATATTGAGCAGTACAATGTGAATTTAATTCTAAGAACAGAGCGTATCAGTTAGAATTTTAAGATTACGTAATAATATGATAATACTAAACTATACATATAAAACATATTTAAGCCAGAAAAAAATTAATGATTGGGTTAAAGAGATATCAAATGAGAGGATTCCTGTTTTTAGGATAAAGAGATATGTAACAAAACTTACGAGTAGTGGATTCAGAATAAGGGAACGTAAACTTAATAAGCATCAATTTTTTTCGTCACAAATTATTGGTGAATATATCTCAGACGAAAGAAGGATTAAAATTAGAATTTGCCCTTCTGTTTTAGGAATGATTCTCTTTGGATCTTTATGGTTTATAGCTCCTGTAATAATAATATTTAGAGAAAGAGCTGTTATAAATGGATCTTTAAGAACACTTGAACTAACCGATAACTTGAATAGCTTAGGAGTTTTGTTATTGATTCTTATACCAATGACACTTGTTTTTCTTATCTGGCCAAATTTTAAGGCCAGAATATGGATTGAAGGTGAATTAAGACTAACAGATAGGAGAAAAAGATAATAGGTTGTATGAAACTAGAAACCAATTAACACTTTACATTTATGACTATAACCGAACGACTAAAGGGAAGTTTGATTTGCGGAGCTATAGGCGACTCGCTTGGTGGATACTACGAAGGAAGAGATAGTGTTGATGAGTTATTGTTTGATTTTGATTGGTCTGTTTCTGATGATACACAAATGACTCTGGCAACATGTGAGGCTATATATAATACCAATAGTGTTGATCCTGCAAATATTGCAAACAGATTCCTTTATTGGTTTAACAGCAGAAGGTTAACCGGATTAGGTTCCAGTACACTAAAAGCATTAAGAGAGTTGCAGGTTGGTGGTCACTGGGCATTGGTAGGACGATCTGGAGAGTACGCTGCAGGAAACGGTGCTGCAATGAGGATAGCACCATTAGCCTTTAAAAAGGATATAGACAGACTTACCATTAAAGATATCTGTTCAATTACTCATAAAAATGATGAGGCCTATGTTGGTGCTTTGGCAATTTATTACTCTATTAAATATGCAATAGAAAACAGATGGAGTGGAGACAATACCTTGATCAGCAAAATTGTTGATCTGTTACCTGATACAAGAGTAAGAGATCGATTGATAGAGCTGGATGAACTAAAAGATGCATCTATACAAGATATTTCTGATAAGTATAAATCCACTGGTTATGTTGTTGATTCGGTTCCTTTATCGGTTTTTGCAGCTCAGAAAATTGGCAGTATGAATTTTCAGGATATTATTACCGATCTGATAAAGATTGGTGGCGATACTGATACTGTATGCTCAATGACAGGTCAGATAATTGGTAGTTTGAAAGGAACAGAGGTAGTACCGGACGTATGGATGACAAAGTATAATAGTTTAGATGTTACAGATTTGATAGATAATATTGTTTGTAGTTGGGTCTTGTAGTGGTTTTATGATAATTTAGAAACTGAAGGATAAATTTTAAATAGTTTCTTATACTGTTTAATAGATGAGAAGATTAATAGTTATAATTAGTGTTGTAGTACTGGTGTTAACAGCATGTTTTACTCAAAGGCAGAAAACATATTATTTGGGTAATTGGCAAGAGACAAATTTAGGTTTTTCTGACTTGATATCTTACAGAACTTGGTATAGTATGCATGAGTTGATTTCAGTAGAAAAGTGGTGTTGCAAAGATAAGAGGTATTATGATTGGCTTAGAGATGATAAAAACCTGTTAACCACATTTACTGTTCTGCAAAAGGTTGGAATTAAACGTCTGTTGCCCGAGAATGACTACAGAATAAAATTCTCTGAAGATAATTATAGGGGAGACGAGTGGAATGGATTATCGTTAAATGACATTGTTGTAAGAATGATTAGTTCATATAATTCAGAGAAAGATACATCAAACTATTACTATAAATTCTGGAACAGGAGAAGGGTGGAGAATAATGATAGTGCTGTATTTGAGATCCTTAAGCAAGTGGATTTGACTTATAACTCAAACAATACTCCTGATATAAACAAAGAGTTTTTTAATGATACGCTATATACTCTTATAGAGTATAAAGTTAAGCTAAACGAATGTGATACTTTTGAGTTGAATAAAGTAGTATTTGATTACTTTAACAAACTAAAAGAATATGGTTTAGAACACTCTGCCTATAACCTGATTTTTGAAGTTGAAAAAACTAATAAATTAAATATTAACAGAGATAGTATGTTAAAAACTCTTATCTACGATACTATACCTGAAGATAAATACTGGCAAACACGTAATAATGCGGAATGGATTAGAACATTTAGGGGTAATGGATCGTAAATTACCTATTTATACAATAAATTAACACGTATAAACCAATGTACTATTTAATAGTTGTTATATTTACTATACTTACCATAACATATGGTTGTTTATATTATTTGTGCAGCAAAAGGATTAATTGGAGATTAAATATTCCGGTTAGTACCTGGCTGAAGAGAATGCATTACCTTCTTATAACAATAGTTGTTATAGATCTAATCTTAATATCAACAACTGAATATCATTACAAAGGTTTATGGACATCGAGAATTTTTATCATAACCTATGTAATTACCGGATTACTAATATATCAACTGGTAAATAAATCAGTACTTAACAGGCTAGAGAGGATATATTTTATTGTATCAGGATATCTCCCTGTAGTACTTGGATTGTTTGCACTAATACCGTTTCTGGGTGCTTTTACAATATTTACATTTGGTATGAAACTTTTTTATCCGGCAGAAGAGATACTTTTTAATAATGAGGATATTAGAATTCAAAGTAGTATTCAAGGCCCTATGGGATCGTCAATATTAAAGATTGTGGAGAAAGATGTAATTACAGAAAGAACACATCATAGTGTTTTTGGCTTCTCAACTGAAGATTATGATAGTTTGATAGTAGTTTATAATAAAGATTCAATTCATATAAGATTAACAACAGACAGGTTTTGGGTTGTTAATAGTGATACAATACATGATAAGGGGTTGTTCTTTACAGTGCAAAACAGAAAACAGCATATGTTTAACAGTGAATACAAGGTGTTTAATAAATAATATTTGAGTTAAGTGTTAAACAAGAGTAAGGCACATGTCTAATAATACAGCAAACAAAAATATACTTTGTTATGTGTTATAAATACCTATTTTAATATATTTGCAATGAACTAAACTAAAATACCAGAATATATTAGCAGAGAACATCAGATAAAAAAGTGATCGGAGTGAGTGATAAAACTTACTTGTAATAATACTAATAACATTATCATACGCTATTCCTGTTTTATATCACTTGTGGTAACAAAAGTTTTTTCTTTTTTATAACTTTTAATATTCACTTATACTAATTGTCAAGAATATAAACTTAAATAAGGATAACCTGATGTAATAATAGAATTTGAATTGGATAATATGAATAAGAATAGAGGCTTGAAAAGTGATAAACATTGATTCTACACACAAGGTGAAATAATCATAAATGTGAATTTTATATAAACCTTAAAAAAATAAACATAGATATGAAACGAAGCATGGTAATAGTCATTCACACACACGAGAATGATTATAATGCGGAGTTCCATATGGCAAATGAAAAAATAATTATAAACATATGAAACGAATTTTATTGATATTAAGTGTAATACTGTTAGTGTCTTGTGATACTAAATCAGTTGATAGTGACGGAGGTATTATAGTTGTTGCTGACTTAGGTAATGATAAACAGAATAAGATACAGGTAATAGAGAGCAGGTTAAAATCTATGAATTTAGAGGATTGTAAAATTAAAGATAGAGACGATAATCTGTTTGATATTGAAATACCTGATTATTCTGATACGGCAATTATTAGAGAATTACTTAGTAAAAAGGGTAAGTTTAGTGTAGAGAGAACATATAGTATTAGAGAGATTTATCCTATTTTGGAAAATAATGAGAGAATGATTCTGGATCAGAATAATGAAATTAACGAAGACTCTACTCTTTTTAAGCTATTAAGCCTTGTTACTAATAGTAACGGAGATTTGATTGATGCTCCTGTAGTAGGATGTTGTGCAAAAGAAGATACTAGTTCAGTAATGAAATTGGTTGATAAATATGGAAAATATTTACCTAGTAGTTTAAGGTTTAAATGGGGAGTCAAAATAGGGAAAGATGTATTCCCTCTTATATCAATAAAGAAGTCAGAAGATACCCCTATAACACATAATATGATTGCAAAGTCATATGTGTTACAAGGTTGTAATGAGACTGAATATGATGTTAACGTAAAGCTTAAAAAGGAGTATTATAGTAATCTAGAGGATCTCACAACACAAAATGTGGGACTTTCAGTAGCTATTATGATTGATAATACAGTTTATATATGTCCTAAAGTTACTTCTACAATAGGGAGTGGAAAGTTAGTTTTATCTGATAGATATAGTTATAACGAAGGGTTATTGATAGCGAGTTATTTAAATTCCGGAGTTCTTGATATTGATATAAATGAGATAAAACTTGTTAGTAAGTAGGGTTGTAAAATAAGAATAAAATATCAACAGATAATGGTGTCGGAGATTATTGATGATGTTGACTTTTTGCTGACTCTGAATAAGTATGGTTGGAGTACATTCAGACTATATGTTCAGGATAGTTTGTTTGATATGGCTGTTACTCATGTCTATAATGATCCGTACTATGAGTTGATAAGCTCGTTAACGAAACTAATGAATGATAAAGATAATGTCTCGTTTATATGGTACGGAGAGCCGGGTGGATGCAGGTTTGAATTTAAAAGATTAGAAAAGCGACACGATATTATGCACGTAATAATAGAGGATTTTGTAGAATCGTATGAAAAGGAGGCGAAAGAGTATAATAAAGTAGCTGATTTCTTTATGTCTAAAAGACAACTTATACTTACATTCTATTTTCAGCTACGCAAAACATATGATCTGTTAAAGGATAAAAAATATAGTAAGAATAGGAATGAAGAGTTTCCTTTTAGGCATTCTAATGATTTTGAATCATTGATATACAATAAAATACTTTAAAAGTAATGTTTAAGACAAAGGTAAAGAGTGAACAAGATGAAGATATATGCATATTAGTGCAGGTTGAGAATCACTCATTTAATTATATATGCGATTGTGGAGAGGCAAAAAATCTGACTGTCAGAGAGTGTCAGGATACAAAAGCAATTTTAATAAGTCATACACATATAGATCATTTTGTAAATTTTGATACCATACTCAGGCATCAGATTGGTACAGGCAGAACAGTGGTGATTTGTGGACCAAAAGGAATAATAAATCAGGTTCAGAACAGAATAAAGAGTTATTGTTGGAATTTGATAGAGGAGGGAGCAATATCTTATGAAGTAAGGGAGATACAAGATAACAGAACCATAAGAACAGTAACATTAGAACCTCCGTTGTGGGAGCAAAAAGATGGCGAGACAATAATAGATACTAAAGTGTTTGAACAGAAAGGTTTTTGTGTAGAGTTTGAGGTACTTGATCATAAAACAGATTCTGTTTCATATCTCTTTAAGGCTGAGGATAAAACCAAAATAGAACTAAGCAGTGGTTTTAAAAGCGGAAGATGGGTAGCCGATCTTAAAAAACTGTATGAAACCAATAATGGTGATGCTGTAATTGAGGTTGATGGAGTAAGTTATTTAGCGAAGGATCTGTTTTATATGATAAAGACCGAAAAAGGAAAGAGAGTAGGTGTTATTATGGATCATGCTGCAACCCCTTTAAATCACCAAAAAATTAAGAGTAAATTCCGGGAGTGCGATGAGGTTTATATTGAGTGTTTTTATAAAGATGAAGATAAAGAGTTTGCAGAACGGAATAGTCATAGTTACGCCTCAATGTCAGGTCAGATAATGAAAGATAGTAATGTAAAAAGAGCTATACCTGTACATTTTTCACGTAAGTATAACAAAGAGGAGATAGATGAGTTGATAGAGCAGTTTGAGGCAGCAAGGAGTAGAGATTGTAACCAGAGTATAAATCAGGTAATTTAATATATATGGCAAAAATGAGGTGTATATGCGGACATATTATTGTGGATCAGACAGACAATATACCATATAAGGGGTATATTCTTCCAGATGTTCATGTTGATAAAGTTTCGGATAATATGACATCTAATATAGATTCCCTGATTGATGCGACAAAGAAAGGAGAGAGGCTTGAGTGGATAGAGAATCACTTTAAAGTACCACCATACCCAACAGATTTAAAAGAATCCTCTATGATTTACGATTCGCTGAGTTTAAACGAGGTAGTACAGGAAATTTTTGAGTGTCAGAATTGTGGTCGTATTGCAATAGAGATAGGACAAACAAATATGTTTAAGTTTTTTAAACCTGAATCTGATGATACAAAGGGGGTATTGAATGGGGGCAATGAATAAAAATAGACAAAGCATAGAGTGTTATTATGAAAGGTTCCATATAAAAATTGAAAATAAAGAATAGATGAAGGTATTATATAGAGTATTAGCACTTATGTTTTGTTTTCATATTTGTGTAAATACAGATGCACAAAATGATACAACTCAAACAGATACTATTTTTCACAAAGAAATTGTTTCGTCAGACTGGATTGATCACGGAGCGGTGATGGGAATTAGTTTCTCTAAATATTTGTATGGAGAGGTTGGTTATTACAGAAGTTATATTTGGGAAGCGGGAGGATTTCCTGTTTTATCATCAACTATGAGTTATGGGGCTGAATTTTCCTATTTTGATAAGTTTGTTTTAGCACCAAAAATTCAAGGGAGGGTTCATTTTCTATTCTTCAATGCAAGTTTATCAGCTTTATATTATACTGATCTGAAAAAGGATTATGCTTTTAAGTTGAGACCAGAGATTGGTGTTGGACTTTGGAATCTTGATATAAACTATGGTTATAATATTGGAATTTATAATAATGATTTTAACAGGTATAACAGACATGTTGTATCAGTAAGGTATTATCTTAATTTCTACAGAAATCGTTTGAATGGGTATGATCGTGATGGAAATATAGTACCATAAACCTGATTGGTATATGATAGTTTATATCAGACACTATTGAATATCCATTCAGAACAGATTAAAAGGATATCTTTGATACAAAAAATGATAATAAAGCTTAACAGTATGTAATTATATAAATAAACAAAAATATACATTGTTATGTTTAGTGTTATCTGTTTTATATATTTGTGCAAAGCAAATTTAAGTGATATAAATTCTTAAATAAAGATAGCAAGTAATACAGAAAATGGTGTACTTATATCTTTATAAAGATGTTGTACTATTATTTTAGAGATTAGATGAATAGACCTCAAACAATACAGATTTTTTTACCAGATGGTTCTCCTCGTAGTGTTAAGATAGCAGAAATTACAAACAGAGTTGTAAAGGCTGTATTAGTTCCAAGAAATAAACTTGAGTATATTTCCACCAGAAAAGAGCTAAGTAATGTTGGAGTATATTTCTTGTTTGGAGAACTAGCAGAAAAAGCAAAACCGATTGTATATATTGGTGAAGCTGAGGATTGTTTAGATAGGCTCAAGCAACATAATAGGAGTAAAGAGTTTTGGAGTCATGCAGTTGTAATGATATCTAAGATTAATGCGTTTACAAAATCGCATATTAAGTATTTAGAACATGTTGCAATAGATCAGGCTAACATTGTAAATAGGTATGAAACCGAGAATCAGGTAATCCCAGGAAAACCTTTTGTTACTGAATCTATGGAGGCAGATCTTCTTGATAGTTTTGACACGATAAAAATACTTTTATCTACTCTTGGTTTTCCTGTTTATGACAAAATAGGAAAGGAGCAGATGACCATGAAAGAGTTACTGTTTCTTAAGGGTAGAGATATTAAAGCAGAAGGAGATTTGATTGATGATGGATTTGTTGTTTTTAAAGGTTCCCAAGTAAATAAGAATACGGTACCGTCTTGTCATGAATATTTGATCAATTTGAGGAATAAACTTATAAAAAGTGAAATTTTGATTGATAGAGATAGTTATTATGAATTTACTCAGGATTATATATTTAATTCTCCGAGTACAGCTGGTGGAGTATTATTGGGGCGTTCAACTAATGGATGGACAAAATGGAAAAATAAAGAGGGTAAAACTCTTGATGAAATAAAGAGAAACTAATAATATATTGTTTACTCAAAGGCTTACAATAGAATTTGATTTATCTCTTTTTAACAACCTTTAAATGAAACCAAAAAAAATAATTAAGAGATTTTTGTTATTGATAGTTGCGGGAGCAGTGTTTCTTGTTTATTGTCATTTAGAGTCTCGTTGGTTAAAAACCGAAGAAGTTGAACTTGTATCAGAAGATGTGCCGGAAGAATTTGTTGGTAAGAAGATACTATTTATAACCGATATTCATCACGGTCCATACTTCTCTATAGAGAGAGTCAAAAGGCTTGTAAAAAGAATTAACAATCTGCAACCGGATTTGATACTTATGGGTGGCGATTATGTACATCGCGAACCAAAGTATATAAAACCCCTGTTTGATGAGTTCAGGGAGCTAAAAGCAAGATATGGTATATATGCGGTACTGGGTAACCATGATCATTGGGAAGATGCAGAACTTACCAGACAGTTGATGGTAAGAAATGGTATTAAGGTATGTGACAACAGATCGTATTGGGTAAAAATAAACAGTGATAGTATTAAGATAGGAGGAGTTGGCGATTTATGGGAAGATACACAGAATATAGATAATACTATATCCGACCTTGATAAATCTGATTTTAGTATTCTTATCTCACATAGCCCCGATTATTTAGAGAATCTACAAACCGATTTAATTGACTTTACACTGTCCGGACATACCCATGGCGGGCAGATAACACTGTTTGGATTGTGGGCACCACTGCTGCCATCTGAATATGGGCAGAAATACAGATATGGATTAAAAAAGTTTGGTAATATGCAGTCGTATATCTCATCTGGTGTTGGTACAATAACCCCACCTCTCAGATTCTTCTGCCGACCAGAGATTGTTCTGATTGATTTAGTCAATTAGCAGGTATACTAAAAAGCCCAATGTTCTCCGAAAGAATCATTGGGCATATGTGTGTGGTATATTTGTTACCAACCAGAAGTTCCCAAAAACCAGGAGTATCCAATACTGAAACCGTTTGCATCGTATCCCGGATTTCTGTTTAGCAGATTGTTGTTTGATTGGTGAAACTGACCATAACTTAACCTTATCTTACTTCGGTTTTTTAATGTATACTCAATACCAAGTTGTGTAGACAGGTTAAATGTAAAGTTGGTTCCATTGTGCGGAAACTTTTTAAATCCATAGAACAAACCTGCACCATACTCAATATATGGGCTTAACCTTTTGCGTCCGAGTATGTACCATCTGTAATATGTCATTAAACCTGCGCCAATACCAAACTGATGTTTACTGTCCGTATAAGGTGTAATATCACTCCATTGCTGAAGATTAAACTCCGCTGCTGCGGCAAACCATGACGACAGACGTTTCTCAACACCAAAATTCTGATGAAACACCTTTCTGTGTCCCCAGAAATACTCATTGTTCATTCCTGCACGTGTCTGATAATAGTTAATGTTAACGCTGTCTCTGAAAAGAAATTCAGAGAGTGTATACGATAACAGTGCGGCTCCGGCAACTATACAGAATGTATTCTCATTAGTAAGAGTAGCCGGACTCTCCGGACCAAATCCGGGAATACGAAACCAACCTTTACCTCCTTGCTGACCATTAAGATTACAAGAAAAGGTGTACAATATTATTATTGCTAATAAAGTTCTCCTTATGTTTAAATACATATCTGTATATTATTTATAGTTAAAATGTGTAATAATAGGATAGTGATCTGATATATATTCAGTACCATAATCTTCTCTGACAGTTCTGAACGATATAGCTTTGACTCCTTTGTAGAATATAAAATCTATATTCCTGCTCAGGTACCATCTGCCAAAGGCATTAAAAGAGTATGTATTGTCTGTATACTCGGCAAAGCGTCTGGCACTATAATACTGGTTAAGCAGTGGGGTAAGGGCTTTATCTCTTATAATAACATTAAAATCGCCTGTAATAAACACCGGACTGTTTCTGTCTGTTATCTCATCTATCTTTTTAATTAGTAGTTTCACCGACTCCTCTCTTGCCTGCTTACCTTTATGATCAAGATGAGTATTGAATACATACAGAGATCTGTTACCATTATTTTTATCGGTAAAATGTGCCCATGTAACTATTCGTATATTATTAGCATCCCAACCGTACGATTGCATATCTGGAGTTTCGCTGAGCCAGAATGTGTTACTCTTTACTACATTAAATTGTTGTTTGTTGTAGAATATGGCTTTGTACTCTCCATAATATCCCCCTTCGCTTTTTATACCTACATAATCGTATTCCGGCAGCTTCTCTTTAATAAGATCAACCTGATGCTGCAACCCTTCCTGAATGCCTATAATAGCAGGTGAGGTCTCTTTAAGCATATTAATACAGGCATCCTTTCTTTTGTCCCATCTGTTATCTCCATCCTCATCGGTATCGTACCTGAGATTGAATGACATTATGCTTATATCGTGATCAGCTTTAAATGTAAACGGATCTGCTTTACTGCAAGCACTCAACATACATACAGCAATAATTATATATATAAACCTCTTCATACTATCTGTTAACGCCTTTTACAGTCAGGTTTAGTTTGTATCCGTCTGTCCATAATTCCCCTGATACAGATAGCGTATCGCCCTTACTATACTCTTTATAGCTATTTGCAAGATTGGTAATACTGAATAGTGCAACAAACTCTTCGTTAACAGAACTATTTACCATTGCAGTGTAACCCGATCTGTTATTCTCCTTTATTTTTATGATTCCCTGAAGCTTAAAGTTGTCGTTATCGGTGCTTATTATCTTTGTAACAAACATAATATTACCAGTTACTTCTCCTTTAAATGTTGCGTTTTTGTTTAATGTAAAGCTCTTAATAAGAGTTGTATCATTAACAATAACCTCGTATGTTTTGTCATCTGCCGATTGTAACAGCACCATAAAGCTGTTGTTTTTATCTGTTCCGGGAGATAATCTCTCTACCTTACCACTTATGAATTTCTCCTCTTTTGCAGGATTGTTACTCTTTTTACTGCATGCCGAAGACATTACAAATAGCATACATAGTAGCAGAAATGTTGTTTGCTTCATTCTTATCAGATTTTGTTATTACTCTTGTGTCTGACAAATGAAGCCTATAATAGACTTTGCTGCAAAAGTAAGATGTGTAGATTCAGGAATCTATACAGTTTTACAGATTATCTGTTTTTTTAACTGTCAGATTCAGAGTTGTTACAATGTTTTCTGAATACAGATGGTGTTACATCGGTATATCGCTTGAATGCTCTGTTAAATGTAGCTTTATTAGAGAAACCAACCTCAGAAGCTATGGCCTCTATGGTATAATTACGATACTTCTCCTGCATAAACAGACGGCAACTCTCCTTAATACGTTTCTGATTTATAAATGAGCTGAAGTTACAGTTATACTCCTCATTTATTATTGCCGACAGATATCTCTGATTTGTATTAAAACTACGAGCAAGTTTATCTACAGAAAGTTCCGGATCGCGCAGAATTGTTGTACTATTCTCAATATTGTTTAACTGTATAAGCAGCTTTGAACGTAATTTAGGATTTATATCTACTGTTTTTACATCTCTCTTTATGTCTTTATTTAGCAAAGATTTGTCTGTAGCACTCTCTTTAAGTAATACCAGATTCTTTTTTACCAGACTTCTGTTAAGGCGGTTTACCTTGTTGTGGCGTTTTACTATCTGAATTAGTGATATAACCAGAAGAGCGATTATTATAATAGTAAATACAATTACTGATTGCTGATTCTTTAATTGCAGATTATCAATCCTGCTTTGTGTTTTAAATCTATCTATCTTCTGCTGTTTATCTCTTGCCTGATTCTCTATTATTGCATTGTAGAATTGTAACGACCTGTTTACCTTCTGATCTTCCGACTCCTTTTTTTGATACCTGGTCATAACATCAAGAGCCTCCTTATATCTTCCTGATGCTGTATAAAAATCTGTCTGTATCTCAAGATAGTTCTTTAAGATTTTATATTGATATGTACTGTCATATAATACCTTAATAGAGTCAATATATCTGGCGGCATGGTTTAATTTGTTCTCTTTTATATGAATACGCACCTTATTGCAGAAGAAGAATATCAGGTTATCGTTCCGGTTACTCTCTTTTGCCATACTAACAGCAATATCGGTATATTTATGTGCCTTATTATACTGCCCTGTTAATCTGTAAATTGTTCCTATATTGTTGTATATTCCAGCTCTGTGCAGTGGATTCTTTTCATCCTCAAGAGCTTCTTTGTATAATAACAATGCAGTATCTAGCCTGTAATTATCTCTGAATATCTTTCCCATTGAGTTTTTTACTGGTGCAAGGTTTATCTTGTTATTGGTGTTGTTGAATTGGTTTAGAATAGATCTGAATATCTTAAGGGCATTAGTTGTATCGTAAACACTGGAGTATAATATAGCTTTGTTTGCCATAAACTGCATGGTGAGCAGAGAATCTTTCAGAACTTTACCCGTTTCTGCACCCTTATGAAAGTAAGGTAGCGCTTTTGCCGGTAACTCAATGTTTGAATAACTTGTTCCCAGCCTGAACAGTACTTTTATATATGCAGATGTATCGTTTTTTTCTACGAATGATTCTATACTGTTGAGTTTACTAATGGCTTCGTGAAATTCTCCTATGCCCATAAGGCTGTCTGTATCAGAGAGCATATCTTCTATATGCTGTTTTGTAAACTCTTTATCTGAAACAGGTGTGTTTTTTGTACCAGTATTTGTGCATGATGTAACAACAGATGCAATAAATAGTATTGTAGTAAATCTTTTTAATATGTATATAACTCTGTTTGCCATAATATTCAGAAAAGTGAACCAAATATACTACTTTATTACAGTAGTATTGTGTTACGGAGAGTTATAGCTTATGTTGCATATTGTGTTTTTTAACAAATTAAAGCAAATACTGAATAATATGTTTGTAGTGTTAGGTAAAATGTGTTTTTGTTGAAAATCAGAGTTATGGTTGACGGTTTGTTGTGTTGAATCGGAATTATTAGTTGTAGGAATGTGAGTAAACGTTTGTTTGAGAGTAACTGCACATTAAACCTACAGATAAATTCTTATCTAAGGTTATGTGTATGTACAATAACGTATTGTAAGGTAAATTATTATTTGGGTAAGGATGGAAAAGTCGTATATAAGGCATATAACGTGTAAAGATTTTCAGGTTGCAATATCATGTGAGGCCAACAGAAGTTTTATTACAGATATATATCAACCATCAACATCGTTGGTATATACAGAGGAGGGAATTCTGCATTTCAGAATTAATGAATCGGAGTACAGAGTAGAGAAGGGACACTTCGGCCTATTACGTAAGTTTACTAAAACGGCTACATATAAAACATTTATAGATAACAAGAATTATGCAAAGGTATATGTGCTAACTTTGCCAAATGAATTTATCCGGAAGGTTATAAATAAGTTTAAAATCTCTAAGAATTGCGATATAATAACAGACAGGTTTATAAATATTAGTGCAACAGGAGAGTTAGATGCACTAATGCAATCAATTAAGAGTTATGTTGATAGTGCCATTGATATGAATCTGGCCGAGATGGAGATAAAAACCGCAGAAGCTCTGAGTGCAATGACAAAAGCTGATAATAAATTGCTTAATGTTTTTAAAGAGTTTGCAATATCTGAGAGAGCCGATATTGAGGCACTGATGAATCATAATTATCTGTATGATATACCTTTGTCTGACCTTGCTGAGATGTCAGGAAGAAGTCTGTCTACTTTTAACAGAGAGTTCAGATTACTGTTTACCGATACCCCACACAGATGGATAAAGAGAAAACGATTGGAATATGCCAGAAGTCAGATGATGATACGTAAGATATCAGCCTCAGATGTATATCTGGATGCGGGTTTTAATGATCTGTCGCACTTCTGTAAATCATTTATAACACAATATAACCAGAGCCCTTCCGATTTTTACAAATCGCTGTTTTGACATTTTTTGACTACCGGTAAGCTTACACAACGTGTAATTTTGCTACAGATATTTTAATTATGAATTAATGATAAAGTAGATGGAACGTATCGCAAAAATTACACTATTTATTTCTCTGTTTCTTTTGTTGTCTTTATTAAGTACAAATCTTAATGCTTTTAACCATGAGGTTGAGTATAACAACAATAAAACAGAGGAGAAATCGAGATTACGCAGAGCTATAGAGATGATAAAATCTAAATCAGATCAGAGTTTGCCGGATGTAAGGTTGGTTAAGAGACAGGTGGTTGAGATTCGTGATCTTTTTCTTAAAGCTGTAGAGCAGGAGGGACATAAAAATAAATATGTGCCCGAAGTTGAGGTTATTCTTACAAGTAACCTTATGTTTTTTGCCGGCGATACCAATGAGGGATTTGTTGTAGCACCAAACTGGAAGGCTGCGCCTGTGCCAATGAAACAGATGTTTGATAAATGGATGAAAGAGTCAGGATGTAAGTATTCAGGCGAGGAGTTCTTTAAGAAAAATTTTAATTGGTTTCTGGTTGCTCATGAATTAGGTCATTTTTTACAGAAGACACAAAAAGGAGTAGAACCAACCAATGCTACCAGATGGGATAGTGAAATACAGGCTAATGAGATTGCTGTTGCGTTCTGGTTAAAATGTGGTAAAGAGGCAGAATTAAGGAGTTTTATTGAACAGACAACAAAGCTTATGAATTATCTTAAAGCCTCTGTACCAAAGAACTTTGATAAAGAGTATTTTAATAAAAATTATCGCGAACTGGCTAAGAATCCTGCAATTTATGGTTATGTACAGTTTCTTATGTATAAAAAAGCATGGGATAAAAGGGCAGAACTTAACAGCGTAGTTCCTGTAAACAAGTAAAATAGAATTTAAGTTATCAGATTTTATATTGTTACCTGAACTGTTTAGGTTTCAGGTGTTGGGCTGCTGAATTAGCTATATCGGCAGCTCTTTTTTGTTTTGTATCGGTACGTTTTGCACTTATAACCCAATACAGAAGTCCTTTTTTAACCGATTTGCTTAAACTCATAAAGAACTCCTTTGAGCCTTTATATTTACTGAACTCAGCTTCAAGACAGTCAGGTATAGTCAGAGATTCAACACTATCCAGAATAGTCCATGAACCATCCTGTTTTGCCCTTTCAATAACCTTTAAACCTGAGGGTGTCATAAGTCCTTCGTTAATCAGGAGTTTAACTTTGTCTTTGTTAACCCTGGACCATGTGCTTTGGGGTTTACGATGACTGAAATACTGCATGAATCGTTCATTATCAATACTCTTTTTTGTACTATCAATCCACCCAAAGCATAGAGCCTCTTCAACAGCATCGCTCCATGTTAAGTTTGATTTGCCCGATGAGGCTTTATAAAACACAACCCAAACAGAGTGATTATCTTTATGGTTATTTATTAACCAGTTGCGCCAATCATCTCTGTTTGACGGACAGAATGTCTCTAATGTTTTTCCGTTATTGTTCATCTGTTTATAATTGCTTTTATCTGCCTAAAGTATCTTTAAAACCAAACGTAAATATACCTTTAAATGATGAACATTCTGGTTATTATTATATAATATCAATACCCCTCTCAATCAGATTAAATAAATTCGCTACCAGACCAGAAGCTAAGTGTAGAATCATCTGGCTGTAAAGTAATCTACTTTTATAATATCCTCAACCTTTAACTCCCAAAATGTTGCCTGAATAGATTTCTCGTCTTTTGGCAAAGCAATATCTTTTGCATGAAAATCCATATCAAATATCTTATTCCAGCTACTACTCATCTTGTTCTGAATTTCTTTAGGAAAATCATCGAATTCAAAAGGGGATGATTTTCTTAACTTCAAATATTCCTCTAGCTCAATTGGATCTTCAGGTAAATCATCAAACTCACAACAATGAATCCCATTTTGTTTTAGCAGTTTTTTATATTTTGTAATATCATTATCTGAGTCAGCAATATAACCTCTAAATAATAGTGGATAGTGCCACAATTCAAAGTCAGATAACAGAACAGATTTTTCATCCTTCTCTATCTCAATTCGTACACCTTTTGTTCCTCTCTTAAGATGCGTAGATTCTCTTAAATCAGGTTTCGCTCTTTTCTTAGATATACATTGATACCAGGCCCACAAAGGATAACAATCTACTGGTCTGTTTCCTATTCTTCTCTCCATCTGATTTATCATCCAGTTGTAACCTCTGTTGGTATCAGGGCTGGCATATTTAATACTGTTTCTTAAAACTTTTTTATCCAGAAGTTTTTCATAAACATCAATGGGGTGTATTGTCCAGAGTTTCATTAAAGCTGTTTTATAATAAACTATACTCAATTAATGAACCGAATATAGTTAATGTTTTATGAGCAGTACATATTTTACGCAAAAACCTCCTCAACAACAACTTTTTTCTCAATATACCTTGAGCTAATGGCTCTGAGAGCTCCCATATAGTCAACCTTTAACTCAATAAGATCACCGGTTTTGTAGCCTTTAGGGTTTGTACCAAGATCAACAACCAGCATATCTGAACTGGCTCCGGCAAATTCCAAATCAGAATCTACTATCTTCAGATGGCTCTCCTCAACATCAAGTAATCCCAGATCTAAGATAGCACGATATGATGTATTACCAATCTCATTCTCATCAAACTCATAACTCTCTCCTTCAACGTTAACCCCAATATTGCCCATTGGTATTGTTGGTTTCTCTATAAGCTCAATAATTTCTGCATACAATCTGAAAACATCGTTATGCATATTGTCAAGGGTGTTGTTGTTATATACATCGGTACCCAAAAACAGACTTTCGCCAACCCTAAAGTGATTTATTCCGGAAGGCAGAAGGTTGTTAAATATCAGAGGTATTGTAACAGATGCTCCACCCGAAACAAAAGGAATCTCTCTGTTGAACTTAGCTTCAATCAGCTGCTCATACAGGCTTAGCTGAATAAGTTTATCGTGATTTGGCAATACGCCATACAGGCATGTAAGATTAGTTCCAATGCCTACAACCTTTATGTTTGGTAGTTTAAATACCTTTTCGTAGAAGTGAATAAAATCCTCACGCATAACACCCTCTCTTAGCTCTCCAAGTTCAATCATAATAATTATATTATGTATCTTATCCTGTTTCTTAGCCTCTTCAGAGAGTAACAGTATTGTCTCAAACTCAGTGTTTATACTTATATCGGCATATTTAATAATCTGTTTTATCGACCTCTTTGGCGGAGGTTTTATATATATGGTTTCAATACTGCTATCTAATGATTTTATTGTCTTCAGATTTAACACTCTTGAATCGCATACCTGTTTTACTCCCAGTTTAATTAGCTCCTCAAGAAATACCTTATTGCCACAAAGTAGTTTAGTTACAACAGCCCACGATATATTTTTCTCTTTAAACAGATTACTAAGATAGTTGTAGTTATCTTTTAGTTTATCCGGATTTAGTGTAATAAAAGCCATCTCTGTTAGTTTTGTTTAAAACGCATCTCTAAATACTTGCTTGCAAACCCTATCTTCTCATATAAAAATCTGGCAGGATTATCTGGCTCAACATGCAGAGCAACATCTCCTTCTGCTGTTTCAAGAGCTTTTTCCATCAGTTTTTTACCAATGCCTTTACCTCTGTAATCTTTATGTGTAGCAATATAAACCAGTATATTTTCAGGAATATATCCTTTCATTCCGGTTCTGTTTACCACCACAGCACCTGTTATAGTATTATTATCTTCAGATACCAATACAAAACCACCATGTGTAGGGCTGTCATTTAAAGCATATGTAATTGATTTCTCTATATCTTGTATAGGGTCGCCATATTGTTCAAGATGGTTAAACAGAAAATCTGTTATATCATTTTTAACAACAGTGTCAGGTTTTTCTTGTGATGTGAATAATCTAATATTTGTCATGTTTTATTATTTACATATTGCATTATAACCTAAATAATATATTGGTTATAGTAACAATATTACGATATCTCAGATAGAGTGTAAATTAAACCTATTTGAGTATCTGTTTTGTGAATATATAGTATTTACAATGTAGTTGCAGAGTGTTTTTATCATATAAGGCTTTAACAAAATGAAACAGTAAGCTACAGATGTAATTATAGTTTTATGCATATGCTTATTATAGCTATGTTTCATTGAATAATAAAGTTTGATTTATCTGTTTTGTTGAGTGATGTGTTAGAAAAGAATTTGATACTCATTTAATTATCAGTATTGTTTATTACAATAAATTTATGAATTTTTTTTGGAAGAATCAAGGAAGTATAGAATCTATTGCATTTTTATATAGAATTATTCATGTTGTAAAATTAATACACGTATAGTGTAATATGTTGTTTTTCAGTTTGTTTATTGTGTTGAGGTGTGATATCTATTAAATAATAATAATTTTATTTATAAGGCTCAAAAAATGATACGATAATACGTTATCTTTAGGAGATCTGACCAGATAGATGTTTTACTAATTTAAATTACGTAACTATTCAGTAGGTTGATATTTTGCAATTAAAGTCAATGCTTCAAAAGGATTCTTTGAATTTTTGATTGCAGTATCAATAATAGATCTCATAATAGCAAAAGAAGTAGCACCCTGAAATGATTTAAAAAATCCACTTA